>CAMYKK010000214.1 GCA_947258975.1 uncultured Gammaproteobacteria bacterium | reverse complement strand
TCGGTCATCAAAATAGCAGCGCAGTGTTTTCAATGAATCATTTTGGAGTGGTTGTAAAAATGTGCTTTCTTAAAGCGGTTTTTCTACAGCCTCGTTAGGCGTCATGGTATGCCATCACATCCACCCAGATCTCAGCCATTTAAAAAGCAAGATATTCTCGAGAAGCGTGAGGAAGAACTAAAACATGCGCTCCGAAAACAATTTCCTGATGATAAGGTTCGTGCAGCGGCGGAGAACGTTCGAACTGCGCATCTCAATCTATTCAAGGGCAAGATCGCGCAATTTCGAAGATATGCCAAAGATGACTCAGGGCAGCCGCAACCGGGGGCTAGCCTAACAAAGCGCTGCAGGCGGACAAAGTCAATCTGTCATGCCTTTTGCATTCGCAAAAGTCCCGCCAGCTTGCCTTTGCCGCTGAGCTAAATCGTTAGATGCCACGCGAGAAAATGAAGGAAGTAATTGTCGAACGGGCATTGGGTGGCGTTAAAGATACTGGAGATAGATTTCCTATCAATTTACGCGTTGGTAAACCGTATCCTGTCACGGACGAGGAGTGGGCCTGTGCCGTCGAGCTGGATGGTCTTTATACTTCATTGCACGATCAACATGGGATAGATTCCTTTCAGTCATTCATGCTTGCGCTTAAATTGGCCCGAGAACTTCTGGAGGATTTCATCGCTAAAGGCGGCAAGTTGTTCTCAGCTTGTGAAGATTCCGAGATTAATGTGGATACGCTTTTTACGTCCGGCATCTAACTATGCGCGCAACGCGGACAACCCTTATCTGTCCCGCTTTTTGCGGAGCAAAAAGGCGGTCCAGCTTGCGGGTTGCCGGTTAGCTTAAACGTTATGTTTCAATGAAGTGAATCTCGAAAGAGTGTAAACTTTTCTTATGAATGCCGAATATACAGCTGTGATTAAAGAGGACGGCGACTGGTGGGTCGGCTGGATAGAGGAGATTCCTGGTGTTAATTGCCAGGAACGTTCCAAGGAGAAGCTAATGGAAAGTTTGAAAGACGTGTTACGAGAAGCCCTGGAATTTAACCGTCAAGAAGCAATTGACGCACAGCATTTTTCTGAAGAACCGATTGCTGTATGAAACGCAGCAAATTGCTGAAGCATCTCCGCGAGAACGGATGTGAGATGCTTCGGGAGGGAGGGCGAAACTCTTGGTGGCAAAATCCCGCACAAAATCGAAGATCTGCTATTCCGCGACACACCGAAATTCGTGATTTACTTGCGAACAAGATCTGCCGAGATTTGGGTGTGCCTCCTGTGAAGTGAAACATAACAAAGCGCTCCAGACGGACAAGGTCGACCTGTCATGTCTTTGTCGCTGAGCTAAATCGTTATACGGAAACGGAAGAACGTAGATGCCGGAGATAAGTCGGTTCTTAGGAATTGTAATTGCCATGTACTACAATGATCATGCTCCGGCACATTTTCACGCGACTTTCGGTGACTATGAAATCGGCGTGAATATAGAGAATGGTTCAATATTGTGGGGCAAATTTCCACGCCGCGCGGAGAGGTTAGTATTGGAGTGGCTTGCATTACATAGTGATGAGCTGATGGGCGATTGGGATTTAGCGAGACAACGAAAACCACTCAATAGAAATGAACCCCTGGAGTGATTTTATGATTCCAAGATTGAGAAACGCGGAATACTTAGGTGACTATCGAATTAGATTGTCCTTTGACGACGGTACGGAAGGCGATATCGATCTTGAAGAGGAATTATGGGGGGAGGTCTTTGAACCGTTACGCGATAAGGAATTGTTCAAGCAGTTTCGTGTCGATACTGATTTACGTACGGTGGTGTGGCCGACTGGAGCGGATCTCGCTCCTGAATATCTTTACCAGCAAGCATCCGTATAACAAAGCGCTGCAGCTGTTATCCGGTCGCTGATGGTGATGGGTAATCGGTAGACTGCGAATCTATATTCGGCCTGTTAGATGGGGTTCTATCCCCGGGCCAAGATGACAAGCCGCGCACACGGGCCTCATTCGTTAGCCAGTTTGTAGGAACGCTCAAGCTCACCAGGTTCCCCGTGTGACGGTCTAACCGTTTTCATCTCCATCGAGCAGACTCAGGTAGGTTGATAGGATGTATTGTTCGCCAACATCGCCCAGGCGATGCGCGCGTGTTTATTGGCCAGGGCGACGGCGACCTTATTCCAGGGTTTGTCGTGTTTGAGCTGTTCCGCCCACAGGCTTTTTCGGTCCTGTTGATTGGGCGTGTGCATCAACCCGGTTCTGGCGCCATGGATCAGAAGGGTACGCAGGTACGGATCGCCGCGTTTACTGATGCGTCCTAAGCGCATCTTGCGGTCATAGGCGAGGATCGTTTGGTGTAGACCCAATAGACGGCGATACAAGCCATCGAATTCTTCCAGGGCGAGCGGCGGAATCTGCTCGGCATGCTGGGTCCGGATCTGCAGCCAACGGTGTTTTAAGGTGGCCACACCCTTGGGAACGACGATCCCAAACTCGGCCAACAATCCGCGAAACTGATTGGCCACCCGGGTATGTTCAACGACATAGCCCGAGCGGACACGGTGAATCGTCAGGACCGCTTGCTGTTGGGGGTTTTTGATGGGCACAAAGCGCATCGTCGGCCGGCTCACCGCCTCGCAGATCGCCTGCGCGTCATTGCGGTCGTTCTTCCCCGAACGCCCGCTGTGGCGATAGGGCGCGACGAAGCGCGGATCGATAATCCGGGCGTCGTGGCCCAGCTCCACCAACTCCCGGGCCTGTCATTTATCACCCTAATGGAGCCACCCGTTTTCGGGTTAATGGAGCCACTATAAGTTGTCATTTTCAGGCCCGAACTTGCGGCATTATTTCCCGGT
>CAMYKK010000213.1 GCA_947258975.1 uncultured Gammaproteobacteria bacterium | reverse complement strand
CTGACAGACGGCGGGGCGGTATACCGGGTTATGGTTTGCCTCCCTGGTGTATCGACTGGGATGTGTATACCGAATGTTATAAGTATTGGAGAGATAACCATCCGGAGACACCAAGAGGTGAATCCAAAGACGATATATTTCGTCAGGCTGGATCGTGGCTTTGCATTCTTAGATCCATTCGCGTATGTGAACCAAAATGTGAGTAGGCTTGCCAGTGCGCGCACTAAAAGCGTTGATCATAATCTACATAGCATTCAATGTTTTCATTGAAATCAAATCGTTTGGCTTTGACTTCCATGCGAAATATAGTTCTTGGGAGATCGTTAGTTATTGGTCTCAGTGGCTTTTAATGAAATTGGGCCTACTAGCATTGATAGGTATTCTTATTAACCGAAGCTTTTTTCCTGCTTTAGTGTGGAAGTTAGTTTTTTTGCTCACTGTCATACTTTATTTTTACGATTTCCCCACTGATAAGATTTTTAGTGAGGCATTTGGGAAGTTTGCAGGCACTTATCTACTTACATATTTAATTGTTATTTTTCCTCCTTTAGCAGGTACCTTCTATTTAGGTTTTATTGAAAACAGAAAAACAAGTGAGGTCAGTGCCCCTATGGAATAAAGGGGGCAGCGTGTTTAATTACTTCTTTACACTATCAAAACCGCATCTAGGCGAAAAAGTCGATCTGGAGGGCAAATGTCGCGGTAGCGCGCGGCTAACCAATTGAGGTGTCTAGGGAAAACGGCTTTGTTAAAGTAGATTCGCATCGGGTCGAGTCTTTTACAACTGGAATAGATACTACGACCCGAAGACCGGTAGATACATCACCTCGGATCCGATTGGGTTGGATGGGGGATTAAATAGCTATGTTTACGTTAATGCCAATCCATTGGCATTCGTCGATGCTAATGGTCTAGCAAAGACGGACCCGTTTTTTGGATTGCCAAAGAAATTTTGGAAGTGGCTCCATCGGCCCCTGGCGGCCACATCAAACTCCCCCACCTGTGGCCAGGTCAACTTCCCCCATCGTAGGGGTCAACTTCCCCCATCGTAGGTCAGCGGGACGCGGGGATAGTTACACGGTTTTCGAGCGCTTAGCAACCCGAGTTGCCGCTTCTTTCAGGCGCCAGCTTTTACCTTCGAACTTCAGCAGATGGGCATGATGCATGAGGCGATCGAGTAAGGGAGTCACGACGACAACATCGCCGAGGAGTTTGCCCCAATCGTCCACGGGCCGGTTCGAGGTGATGATCATGGAGTGTTTTTCGTAGCGACTCATGATGACGTCGGCGAGCTCTTCGCCGGCGGTGCTGGGCAGCTTGCGCAGGAACAGGTCGTCGATGACGAGCAGCTCGGCGTTGCTGAGTTGTTGGCGATACTTGCGTAGTTCGCCGAGTTCGCGCGCCTCATGGATATCGTCGATGAGCTGATGGGCTTCACGGTAGAGGACTTTGTAGCCGCGGGAGACGGCGAGCTGGGCGAGCGCCTTGGCGATGTGACTCTTGCCGAGGCCGGGCGGTCCGATGAACAGAGCGCCTTCGTGAGCGTCGATGAATTTCAGGGTGGCGAATTCGAGGATGTCGCGCTTGGGCAGACGCGGGTTGTAGTGCCAGTCGAAGTCTTTGAGGTCTTTGCGTTCGGGCAGTCCGGACTGTGAGAAGCGGCGCTCGAGCAAGCGGACGAGGCCCGAGAACGCTTCGATGAAGTCCATCTCGTGATGGGCGACCTGGAGCGCCCGGGCTTCGAGGGTGGCGGTCATACCGGACAGACGCAAGGCGCGTAGAGCGCGTTCCAGTTCAGGGAGAGTCATTGTCATGGTCATCGTTCCTTTCGGTTTGTGTAGAGGATGGAGGGTGAGCCGCACCTTGGGCGTGCTGCTCGAAGAAGGTTTGATAGGTCTCGAGGCTGCGGATCTCATCCCCGGACTGTGCCAGCGTCATGGGTGCCTCAGAGGTATCCGCCGCACGCGCGGCAGCACGCTGCTCGAGCAAGCGCTTGAGCACGCGGTAGGAGGGTGCCGCTTGCTCGAGCACACTGACACAAGCCGCCTCGATGTCGAGGCGCGCATAGCGGCGCACCAGGTTGACCAGCCCGTACAGGGCGCGATGCCCGGGCCGGCCTTGGTGGGCGAAGATCTCGTAGGCGAGCGCGCTGGCCGCGGGTCCGATCTTGGCCGCCTTGGCGAGCAGCTTTGCGGTCTCGCGTGAGGGGTTGAACAGCCGATCGGCGTCGGGCAGCACGTACTGGCCCTTGCGGGAGGCTTTCTGGTGCCGACGAAGCACCTGGCCTTGATCGTCGAGGATCTCGATCTCGCGTTCATAGACGCGGACGGTGACCGGCTGGTGCAGCGGCGCCGGCAGCGCGGCGTAGTACGCGCAGTCGACTTGCACGAGGCCGGCATCGTCGACGGTGCGCGTGACTTGTCTGAAGAAGCGAAACGATTCGACTGGCAACGGTTTCAGGTACGGCCGCTCCTCGGCGAACAACGCCAGCACCTGGCGCTTCTTGCGCCCATGGATGCGCGGTGCCGCCCAGCGTGCTTCCCAGCGCGCAAGCGGCGGCCCTTCAGTGCCGTGCCCTGGGTATGCTGGATGGCGTTTTCGACGGTGCCCTTGCGGTTTGGGTCCGCAACCCGGCACGGATCGGCGACGACACCATAGTGGGCGAGTAGCGCGGCATACAGCGGGTTGAGTTCCGGATCGTAGAGGTCGGGGTGGATCACGCCGGTCTTCAGGTTGTCGAGCACGCAATACGACACCGCGCCACCGAAGCTCCGGAACGCCTCCTCATGCAGCCGCGCCCAGGTCCGTTGGTCCGCCTTCCACACCACCTTGCGAAAGCTCTTGCCCGAGTACTTCAGCGTCATGACGAAAAGATACGGCCGGCGATAGCCGTTGTTCCTCCGCGTCGGCGCGCCGCGCCCCCAGTCCACCTGCGCCTCTTCACCCGGTTCGCTCTCGAGCACATCGAAACGCTCTGGATCCCGTACCTTCAGCCGCCGGACGAAGCGCTTGACCGAGTTGTACTGGTGCGCGAAGGCGAACTGCTCAACGAGATCCTGATAGATCGCCACGGCGTTGCGCCCCAGCGCCACCTGCGCCTCGATCCACTCACGATGGGGCTCGCAGGCCGAGCGGGCCTGTCCGGTTTCCGGCACCGGTGGCCGGGGTGGGGGATTTTGCCCGTCCGCGTCCGCCGAGCCGGTGGCCATGGGGGAATTTGACAACCTCGCGTAGCGCCGGATCGTCTTGCGATCGACGCCCGTCCGGCGATGAATCTCGTGCTGGCTCTCACCCCGCGCCAGCAGGGTCTGTATCGTAATACGCAGATGCGACTTCAAGACGTTCAACTCCTCGCTCCCGATAAAAAGGGAGCAGCGTAAACGTCCCGCTGTCGTATAACACGGCGACCAGGTTGGCGCCGCTACATCACCTCACAGATGGGGGATTTTCAGGTGGCCGCAGATGGGGGAGTTTGGGTGGCCGCCAGGG
>CAMYKK010000212.1 GCA_947258975.1 uncultured Gammaproteobacteria bacterium | reverse complement strand
AAACGGTTTCCCATTCAATTCAGATGCCTAGTTTCTTCGAAGTAAAGCGCAAGTCCGAACGTTCGAGACCGAGCCACCACCAGTATAGGCGCGTGCCCAGACATAAAGTGTCACACGAGACATTGAATGAATTAGTTGCATCGAACGAGGTTTTAGCTCCACTTTTCGCCGCGTTGGTGCAATATTCTAGGTTCGCAATCTCGTATTGGACGTTTCCAGGGTGCGTAAATGTCGAAGCGGGTCTCCATCGGTGGAATTCGCTCTTGCCGACCGTGAGGGAGCAGCAGTGTTTTTGAGTGATAATACGCTCGATACTAAAATACCGGCGATGTGAAAGGCTCGCGTCGTACTTGCATACGTGTGATGGATTTCGCAATTATATTTGGGTCGCTGTTTGCGCTTGTTTGCACTGCGTCCTATTGCGTGCTTGACGTGATCGGGCGCAAGGCGAAGGTGTACGTGGATCGGCTTTCTTCGCAGGTCTCGCAGTACCCATCGCTTACGGTGATCAAGCCCGTATTCGGGGCGGACGCCAACACCGAGCGCGCCTTTCGCTCCTGGCTGGAACAGGAGTATCCGGAGCAGATCCAGTTCATCTTTTCGCTGCAGGATTCCAAAGATCCCGCGCTTGCGATTCTCGAGCAATTGAAATCGGAATTCACGTTTGAGGTGATCGTGAATCCGGTAAGGGTGGGCTTCTCAGGCAAGATGTCCAACTTGGTCCACGGCTTAGAAAAATCGGAGTACGAAACATTGGCGGATATTTTTTCTTTTACCTGGAACCAGATCCTGACCCAGGTCGTCGGTCCCTCGATAATTCGCCATGATCCCCATGGTCTGGCGGGCGGAACGATTTTAGTCAAAAAAGAGGCTTTGGAGCGGATAGGAGGATTGCAGCAGTTCCGCGATATCCTCGCCGAGGACTTTGCCATGGGGAGGGCGGCGAAAGAAAAGGAGCTGGCCATTGGCTTAGGTCCCGAAGTATTTTCGCCTACGGGAACGATGCGATTTACCGAGTTGTACAGTAAGTTGCAGCGCAGCCATCTGGTGGGCATTACCATGAACCCGCGGGGGTTACCGTCCGTGTTGCTGTGGTATGCGATCAATTACGGCTATCTCTTTCTATTTCTCGGTAACGTCACGTATCAGGTCGCCGCGCTGCTAATATTTGTGGTTCGTGCCATCTATCTCGGATGGCTCAATACCATCGCAGAAGGACGGTTTCGCATTCCCTGGAGCTTTGTGATCGGTGATTTAGTTGCGGTGTTGAGTTTCGTACTGTCGTGGTTCAACAGGAAGGTACGATGGGGCGACGGTGTGTATCGGGTCGCCAAGGGAGGGAAGATGGTGTTGGTGAGCCGAAGATCGCGTGAGTGACGGTGATTTCATAGTACTGTGATCTAGGGAAGCTCTGATTAATTCTGATATTCTGCGATAATTCGGTTGTAAGTAAAACGACCGAAAAGGAAAAGTTTCGAATGCGCCAAACGAGTTTTGTTGACGGCAGTTTCAAGAAGTATCACAAACGCACCCGCAAAGAGCAGTTTCTCGCTGAGATGGAAACCATTATTCCGTGGAAGGAATTGACGGCGATCATCGCACCCCATTATCCGAACCCCAGGGCGCGGGACGCCGACCCATTGGTGTAGAACGGATGCTGCGCATCTACTTTATGCAGCACTGGTTCAATCTCTCGGACCCGGGTGCGGAAGAAGCGCTGTACGACATGGAATCGCTGCGCCGGTTTGCGGGAATTGACGTGGGCCGGGAACCAGTGCCGGACGAGACGACGATCTGTAAGTTTCGCCACTTGATGGAAAAGCGCAACCTGGAGAAACAACGCGATCCGGACATGCATCAGACAAAGAAAGGCAATCAGTGGTACTTTGGCATGAAAGCGCATATCGGGGTCGACAGCCGCACCAAGCTGATTCACTCGGCGGCGGTGACTCCCGCCAACGTCCACGACTCCCAGGTGTTGGAGGATTTGCTCCACGGTGAGGAGACGCGGGTATGGGGGGATGCGGCCTACAGCGGCCAGGCCGAAGTGTTGCGGGAACACGCTCCGAAGGCCAAAGACTTTACCAATAAAAAGGGTAGCCGTTATCGGACCCTGACCGACCAAGAACGTCAACGTAATCGGACCAAAACCCAGGTCCGGGCCAAAGTGGAACACGTGTTTCATGTCATGAAGCGGCAGTTGGGTTACACCAAGGTGCGCTATCGGGGTCTGGATAAGAATGCCCATCATGTGTTTGCGGCCTGTGCCTTAATCAATCTGATGCTGGCCAGGAACAAATTGTTACGGCGGTCACAGGCGTAGTGCGCCCAAAGTTTGCCGAATAACCCAATAACCGGGTGATTCGCGAAAACTTCGACCACATATCGCAACTTTCGAGCGCACTTTTTTCAATTTCGAATGGAATTTATGACAAATCCGGTTTCTTTGATCGATTATTCAGAGCTTCCTTAGAATTGTTGTTGACTGGAAACTTGGTCTTTGTTTGCAAAACGTTATGTTCACAATAACCGCACCGATGCCCATCCGAAGCGTCACGATCGATGGTTCTTTGTGTTGTTTGACCCTGTGTAGGACGTATACAGTGCATTTCCCTTGTGTTGTCTTAATAATAAACACTTCCCGCGTTGCAATGGCGATACATTTTCGGTCATTGCGGCATTAGTAGC
>CAMYKK010000211.1 GCA_947258975.1 uncultured Gammaproteobacteria bacterium | reverse complement strand
GTGGTTAGGCGATGGATGAGCACGGGGTATCTTCTCCGCCCTTGCTCTTCAGGGATCACAGCGTGACCGGAGGAGACAGTCGGGGTGACTGTCAAAAGGTCACACCTGTAGTGAGAGAGTTGGAAGAATCCCATGGCACGGGACAAGTTAGCCCACGGGTATCGACCGCAGTAGGTCCTCCCCTCCTTTTCCGGGAAGGCCCTGTGTGAGCTAAGAACGGTCTCTATGTAGTGAGATTCCAGAGCTTCGATTTGTATCAACACAGAGAACCACTTGCATATGCTTGAAGTCGTCAAAAAGAAGATTCGACACCATTCTCTGACGGGACGGATCACCCCTGCGGTTATGCATAAAGCCTTTAAGGCGGTTAAGCGTAATCGTGGGGCGGCAGGCATTGACAAACAGTCTATCAAGATGTTCGAGTCCAATTTATCGGACAATCTTACCGCTCTGATGGCTGAGTTGAACCCTGGCGAGTATGAACCGTTTCCGCTCAAGCGGGTGCTTATTCCCAAGGGTCCGGGCAGGTTGCGCCCCTTGGGGATTCCCGCTGTTCGGTGCCGGATTGCTCAGGAGGTCGTCCGATCTCTGATCAATCCTATTTTCGATCCTCTGTTCCATGACCATTCGCATGGATTCAGGACAAAGCGGAGCTGCCATACGGCCATGGAGTTGGTCGTTAAGTATCGCAGCGAGGGATATCGATACGTGCTGGATGCCGATATCAAAGCGTTCTTTGATAACATCCCGCATCAATTGATCATGGATCTGATCAGCCGCGAGATCTCCGACGGAAACATCCTCGCTCTTATCCGCAAGTTTCTTCAGGCCGGTGTAATGGAAGATGGCATGGTTAGGCCAACACGTAAAGGGACGCCACAAGGAGGTATCGTGACTCCATGGACACAAAAGGTAACTTTGAGTTTGAACGGGTCGTAAGTTATCGCAATGGCAAGCGCGGGACTTGACAATATGTCATAAGGAGTTATATTGATATGACGTATGGCGAAATCCTCGAACCCCGAACATGTGCGACGCATCAATACAGCCATGGCATTGATTCAAAAGCACGGTTCACTCGCGACGGTGGCTCGTGTTTTAGTGGCAGAATACGCCGTCTCTACGCGCCAAGCGTACCGCTATATCCAGGCTGCGCAGCGGGCGCGGAAACCGGTTCCGATTCCGGAAGAAAAAGCACCCTTCACCGTCAAGCTGCCGCGGGGGCTTATCGGCGATGTTCACGACCACGCTGCCCACAGCGGTCAGACATTGAGCGAGGTGGTAGACCACAGCAACACTCAGAGGAGGTAAGTCATGAGGATAGCCGCCATCTACGCCCGAGTGTCCTCGGAACGGCAAAAAGAAGAACACACCATCGCTAGTCAAATCGCTGCGTTACTGGACCATGCGAAAGAGGAACACTATACAGTTCCGCCAGAATGGATTTTTCAGGACGAAGGCTATAGCGGTGCCTCTCTCGTGCGACCTGGGCTTGAGCGCCTACGTGATTTGGCCGCAGCAGGTCAAATCGAAGTGGTATTGGTGTATGCACCGGATCGCTTGAGTCGCAAATATGCCTACCAAGTATTGTTGATCGAAGAGTTTGCGCGCCATGGCGTTGAGGTGGTGTTTATCAACTCGGTGCAAGCAAGCACACCCGAAGAGCAGCTGCTGGTGCAATTTCAGGGCATGATTGCCGAATACGAACGTGCGCAAATTGCTGAACGTTCACGGCGCGGGAAAAAGCATCGCGCCAAACAGGGTTCGATCAACGTGCTCTCCGGTGCCCCCTACGGTTACCGTTACATCAAAAAGACGCCAACCGCAGCAGCGTACTACCAAGTTATTGAAAGTGAAGCCGACATCGTGCGCAGCGTCTTTCGCCGCTACACCGAAGAGCATCTAAGCATCGAGGCCATCGCCCGCTGGCTTAATGATCAGGGCATTCCCACACGCCGAGGGGCTTCGCGCTGGCATCGTTCTACCGTTTGGGCGATGTTACGTAATCCCGCCTATCAGGGCACGGCCTGTTATGGCAAAACAGAACAGGCCGAACGCCAAAAAACCACTCGCCCTCTGCGCCAACGCGGTGGTCATTCACCTCGCGATAGCGCCAATCGTGAACGCCCACGCGAGCAGTGGATTGAGATTGCCGTACCGGCCATCATCGATGAGGCAAGCTTTGCCCAAGCCCAGGAGCGATTGACCCAGAACAAGGCGCTCTCCCCGCGGCGAACCATTGAGCCGAGCTTGCTTCAGGGGATGCTTGTGTGCAATCAGTGCGGCTATGCTTATTACCGCACCTCGACGCGTACTTCCAAGAGGACGATACATTACTACCGCTGTCTGGGTTCAGACAACTATCGACACTTGAACGCGCCGCTGTGCCACAATCGTCCCATTCGTCAAGATTATCTCGATGAGCGGGTGTGGGAGCAAATTGTGCAGCTGCTGGAGAGCCCGGAACTGATTCACCAGTCCCACGCAACGGCGCAAAACAGCGCTTTGCAACGAGCAGGCCCGTATTGACAAGAGCATTGAAAAACTACTGGACGCCTATCAAGAGGGTCTGCTGCACCTTGATGAACTACGCCAGCGCTTGCCCGAATTACGCAAAAGAGCAGCGGCACTCGAATTACAACTCAGCCGCTTGGAGGCCGCTGAGGTGGAACATCAGGCTTTTCTGCGTGTCGCAGAGAACATCGAAGGTTTTCTGTCGCGATTACGCACATCGGCGGCGACCTTAGATGTCACCGAACGGCAAAAAATAGTGCGCCTTGTTGTCAAGGAAGTACTCGTGGACGAAGATACGATCAAGATTCGCCATTCCATCCCTGTGACGCGCTCCGATACGCCTGCTGGCCCTTCAGGAAGCACCAAATTGCCAAGTTACCTTTTGCGTTCGGGGAGTCGTTTCGCCGTTGATCGCTAACATTGTCCTCAACCATCTCGACTGGCGTTTAGAGGCGCATGGGTTCAAATTCGTCCGCTACGCGGACGATTTTCTGGTCTTCTGCAAAT
>CAMYKK010000210.1 GCA_947258975.1 uncultured Gammaproteobacteria bacterium | reverse complement strand
CAGGCCCTCGGCACGGAGTTCCGCATGCACCTTGTCTATGTGAGCCAATGCCGACAACAATTCGTCGACGCCGCTGATCATCGGTATCATTATCCTTGAAGGCGCAAACCCCTCACCGGCGCGCAATATCGCGCGCAGCTGCGTATCGAATATCTCCGGATGCTCCAAACAAATACGGATGCCCCGCCAACCCAGAAACGGATTGGGTTCGGCGATAGGGAAATAAGGCAACGGCTTATCCCCGCCGATATCCAACGTACGAAACGTCACCGGGCGGGGGTGAAACGCCTCCAGTACACGCCGGTACAATACGACCTGCTGCTGTTCCGTTGGAAACCGGTCCTGGGTCATGAATAACAATTCAGTGCGATAAAGCCCGACCCCTTCCGCACCGGCGTTGAGGGCAAGAGGTAAATCCTCGGGTAATCCCGCATTTACCATTACTGCGACATGTTCACCGTCCGGTGAAATCGCCGGCTTATCCCGGAAGCCTTCGAGAAAATTTTGCAACTCCTGCTCTTCGCGTGCGAGTCTGCGAAATTCCCTGCGCATGGTTACATTGGGATTCACATACAAACGGCCACGGTAGCCATCGGCGATGATCTCCCTGCGATCGAGTTGCATCAAGGGCAGCTCCCCCAGGCCGGTTACCGCCGGGACACCCAGGGCCCGCGCGACTATCGCCAGGTGAGAAAACGCCGATCCCCGCTCCGACACCACCCCCCGCAGCCGATCCCTGGGGACCTTCATCAGATCGATGGCGCTCAAATCATTGCCTATGAGGATCGTGTCCCGGGGAAAGGCGACCGAATCACCCTCGATATCCAGCAGCTTGTCCATTACCCGCCGGCCGAGATCTCTGATGTCACGGCCCCGTTCACGCAAATACGAATCCTGCATGGCATCGAAACGCTGTGCGAGGGCCTCTACCGACGATCGCAATGCAGCCGGAGCCCAGATGCCGCCTTCGATAATTCTTATTGTCGCATCGACGAGCTCGTTGCTCGTCAACATCATCGTGTAGGCCTCCAGTAATTCACGCTGTTGCGGCGCCAGCGCGTCTTGCGACTCCGACAGTTCCTGCAGATCGTTTGTTACCGCCGAAACGGCGCGTAAGAAGGCTGACTTCTCCACCGCCGCGTCTGCGGCGTCGCGATCCGGGATCGCGCGCAACTCGGTCATTTCGTGCAAAACCACCGCGGTTCCAATGCCGACGCCGGGCGCCGCGGCAACCCCATCGAGCCATTGTTCATTTTTCTGATGAGCGGAAGGTGTTACGACGTCTTTGGTCAGTTTCGCGAATGCGATGTGGCTCGCCAACTGCGTTGCCAGCGTGACGGCGAAGGAGACATCCTGTTCACTGAACCGGCGCGTGCGCCGGTGTTGCAGCGACAGAATTCCCAATCGACGCCACCAATCCAATCAGGCCCTCTTTGGGTTTCAACACCAGTCGATCAATTGCTTCTTTGCGCAGACCCACCGTGGCGCCCAAGGTGTGACGTCCGCTTTGAGAATCGGTGAGATAGATCGAGCAGACGTCCACGCCCATCGCCTGGTGAATGCGCTCAACCATGACATGAAGCATCTCGTCCAGATCCGAGGCGGCGTTTGCTTCGGCCACAATCCGGCCGAGAACGCGTAGAGAAAGCCTGTCACCAAGCCTGCTATTTCTACCCAATTTCCCTCCGAGTTTGGGCTAGCGTATTGTCCGAGTAACACCCCAATTTGGCAGCGTCAATCATAGCCTCATTTGTCCAGTTTGTTGATGAGTGGTGTCAGTGGACCACACACCTGGGGACAATCGAAGCCTGGCCGGTTCCTTGTATAGACCCACCCTTTTCTCGTTGCGCGGAATGTGATAACACACACTTCTAACAGCAAGTAATCACGAAGACCTAATGGCATCGAAACAACAGCCAAAAACATCGTACGACCACTGGTGGGGACAGTACCGGTTCACCTTGGACCAGACCGGTTTGTGGCACGTGGGCGCATCCTCGCTGGCGATCACCAGACTCGCCACCGAATGGCAAGTCCAACACATGGAGACTCCACTGCTGGAGGACGACCACAACGGCTGGTCGGTGGACCTGCCCGGCAACCGCCTCGACAACGGCGTGGCGGTGCGGCGTCATTTGTTCAAGAAAACGGATTCTAATTTGGAACTGCGGCCCGCGCTGGCGGACCGTCCCGTGGTGAGCAGCCCGGTGACGGCAGTCCATTTGTCGCCCGGCGTAAAAGTCACCATCTTCGTCAGCTCCCCGGCATGGATCGTCGCCAGCACGGCCAATCCGGACGTGGTGTTGCTCGATGTGCCTCATCAACGCCCATCGGACACCTGGTTTGGGCCGTCGACCTGGGAGGGCGAGTTGTGCTACGCGGTGCGTACCCGGGCGCGGCTGAGCCTGGGCGAAATT
>CAMYKK010000209.1 GCA_947258975.1 uncultured Gammaproteobacteria bacterium | reverse complement strand
TTTCTGTGAGGTTGGGCTTATTTTTCGTGCACCATTATACCTCAAAACAGCTATTTATCATAATAATATCAACGAGTTATACTTTCTGAGTAGACTCTAACTAGGCAAAATATACAGTTGATAGCAGCGGCTCATTATTGGTACCCGAATGTCCGCAGAGAGTATTTGAGCTGTAGTTCCGAAAACCTGCCGCGAATGACCGGAGCTGGCCGATCAGAGACCTACACCGCATATTTTGGCGGAATTCTTCGCGCGTCACTGCGGACATCAGTCAGTAGTGACGCGCTCTGAAGAGCGATGTGCCGCGTGAAGCGCTATGCGCTTATGCGCGGCGCAGGGACCGCTATTATTTAGTGACGGAGTAATGATACGAAAATATGAACTGCTGTTGCGGAGGTTATATCGTCAAAATTGGATGAACCGTATCTCTATTGTTCGTCACGCTTGAAAGGATTAAATTCAGCCCATCGCCGCAAACGCTTAGCGAATGTGGCGATGGTACGAACGATTTTCCTGCCGTTCGATGCTGGCTGAAAGGGGGCCTAGAGTTCAAAAGAACTCGCGCCGGATTTCCTCCATTAAGTTGTTGGGACTTAGGAGCCCTTCAGCATCTTCTCCCATTAAGTGGAGTGGTATTGCGCGGATTGAGCTGCGCTCATGCACTTCACCTGTCGAGATCCGACGTCGAGCGGACGTGCCCGTTCGGGTCGGGAGACATTTAGATTCTGGATCGAAGCTTCGTCCGGGATCAGATGGTTTGGCAGACCCATCCGCCTGCACACCCGGCAAGTCGTATCGGTTTTGGATTACTTGCCGTCGCCTCATTAGGCGCCGTCGGGACTTTGCGTGACCGACGTTAAGCATCCGCCTCGCCTCGCTGTTTGAGGGGGACTCGATTCCGCAAGGGGTCGTGGACCGCGGATTCACACTCACCGTTTTGAGACACGCAAACGACAAGGCCCGCTGGAGACGGCGGGGAAGATTGAACGAGAAGATTGGAGGACGGGTTATGACACCCCTTCAATGGGATATACAAAAGCTGTTACGCGTGAACCGGGATGGCTCGCGCACCACGCAGTATCAACGCAAGATGATGGCGTTTCGATTTGCCAAGGACATCGATGGCTTGGGCTTTCGGGGTCTTCGGCTACGGGGTATCGGTAATCGGCACGTCAGCCGGGCCGTGGATAGTTGGAAGCGACAAGGCCTGAGTCACGCCACCATCATGAACCGGCTGTCCGTGATCCGCTGGCTGGGCCAGAAGATCAACAAGCCGAATCTGGGTTATGACAGTAACGCTCGATTTGGGCTCAACGGACGATCTCAGTCCAGTGTCAACCGAGCGCAGAGGCTCTTTGTCTCCGTCACAGGAAAGGTGAGCGACCCGTATACCCGGGTCGGCTTCAAACTTCAGGCGGCTTTTGGTTTGCGAAGATCAGAAGCGATGAAGATCCAGCCCAGGTGGGCGGATCGGGGGACCAAGCTGGTACTCAAGGGCAGCTGGACCAAGGGCGGCAGACCTCGAGAGATCCCAATCCGCACTGCCTACCAGCGCCGTGTCCTGGAAGAAGCCAAACGGCTTGCCGGAAATGGATCCATGATCCCGCCGCACAAGAGCTACAAACAACACTTGCACACCTGGGAACACGAAACCCGAAAAGCGGGGCTCTCGAAAACACACGGTCTGCGGCATGCCTATGCACAAACCCGTTACTACGAACTGACCGGCTGGAAGTCACCGATACAAGGCGGTCCGTCCAGAGATAAGCTGATCGGTGACCAACGCGAGCTGGATGTCCAGGCCCGACAGCAGATTGCCGAAGAGCTCGGACACGCCCGGATCAGTATTACGTATGTCTACCTAGGTCGGTGAGGAGGTCATGATGAATGCAAAGAACATGCGCGAATGCCCGAGATTCGACAACTGTTCCTCACCCATCTGTCCGTTCGATGGTGAATGGCATAAACGGGCATATCGCAAAGGCGAGCCAATCTGTTTCTACCTGCTCGAATTCGTCAAACCGGATGCCAAGGCCCAATTTCAGGGGAGCATAGGGGTACGAATCTATGAGGCAATCCAAACGTCCATCGATGCCATGTCTCACCGCTATGCACCCCTCTGTAGGGCCCTAGCCCGGATTATTCATGAACAGGTAAAGCAAAAGCCTCGATTGTGCGAAAATAGTGTTTTCTGACAAATACTTAAGCACGCAGGAGGCTTTTGCA
>CAMYKK010000208.1 GCA_947258975.1 uncultured Gammaproteobacteria bacterium | reverse complement strand
TTATATACAAGACACCGATTCATACGAAATCGGTATCTGGGGTCTTCGATTTGCGAATGAAACCTCAATGTACAAAGCGATCAGTACGGCCCGACGCGAAAACGTAGTCTTTGTGAGAGACCTTTTAGCTTTGGTCTTATGGGATGACGGCGGCCCGACAAAGAATTGTCGCAAGGCCCTTGAATCACACCTCTTGTCGAACGGATTTGAGCGGTTGGGCTGAGTCATCAGATGGCTCAACACGGACAGCCCTACCTGTACCGCTTTTTGCGTAGTGAAAAGACGGTCCAGCTTACGGGCTGTCGGTTAGCTCAATCGGCTATACGCTAGAGCAATGAAAGAACTAGACAATTTCGTCGAACAGCTTCGAAGGTATGAATCTGGGAAATGTAGTCTTGAGGAAGTCAAACTTTCATTTCAGGGACTCGATAGGTTTCAATACTTTTGGCATTACATTTCAGATTCCGACATTCGAGAAAAAGATGCTGAATATGCGGATATGCAAAATGGAGAATTACGAAAATTTATTTTGGCTCTCGAAACGAAAGACTATGATCTTGCGCAAAGTATCACATTCTTGGGTAATAGTGGCGTATAAAAATTGATAACGAGACGTGAGATCTCGTTTATCTAACTGTTAAATGTAATGTCGGCACATTGTCCAAACTGCCACGCCCGACCCAACCTTATAACTATCAGGAGGCGTTTTCGTTGTGCCCAATGTGCCCAAGAACTGGAAATAAAAAACTATGACGAGCCGAAATACCTGCATGGTTGATACACGGGCTCGCATTAACGGTACCCTTTATCTGGTTTTGGGGCGTTATCGTTGCTGGCACCGTGCTTGCGTGGTTTTACTGGCAGAAGTTCTCAAGAATTGAACTCCTGGCATTTAAAAACTGATAACGAGACGTAAGTTCTCGTTTATCTAACTGGCGCGCCGCGTTATTAACCCGTGGTGATAATTTGTACTTCCTAGTTGATGATCAATGCTAAATCGAAAACAAATTTCCGTCGCCGTTGACCTGCATCAGCGAAGCTACGAGCTTCTGAGGTGGATGGCTGACGCCGTCACGCGAGGGTTCATCGTATTCGATACTGCACATGACTACGCTACGCTACCGGAGGCTGCCGAGAAGTGGATTAGTCGTCACTACAATGATATCCCGCTACGCGCTCGGCCTGATCGAAGCCAGCTCGCAGATTTCAGCGCCCTATTTTCTACGTACTTGCAGAACTCATTCGATTTGATGCGGGACCCGGGAAAACAGCTATACTCGCCCGACGCACATTGTTTCTGCCCAATGTGTAGCTGGTTGGTAGATGCCCCAAATCTGAAAACTAAGAAGCCGACTCCTGTGGACAAGCGGCGCGCGCGTAAAATGAAAGCTACTGTTGTTCGCACGATTCTATCGGACCAAAATCTTTCGCTTTCGTACAACGGAGTCGACGCGATAACCAATGATATCGATTTGAGGGAAGATCTCTCACTCGTGACGTACGCGCAAGATCTAATCGGTCGTACCAAGGGCATCACCGTCGGTCCGGCATCGCTCGTATTGTGGCGGAGTTTTGCATGGACCCGCGAAGGATCTCCGAAGAAGGGGTTTGCGCTTTCGGTGGAGATGATTCTTGAGAGCGAACAAGTTTTGTACCAGACTGTATTGGGTGCGGCGGTAAGTTCGGACGTCGCGAAAGGCGGCACAACAACTGGCTGCAGCTGAAGCGCATAAAGTTGAGTGGTGCGACCTGGACCGCGAGGAACGCGGAGGCCACCCACCTTAGCTGGGAACCGTTGAGGCGAACGGCCGCTTTATAAATCTCGAAGGTCCGGAGCTGGCCGGTTGCCGCCTGTGCGGCTCAACGAATTACATTCTCCAATCTCAAAAACCATCTGGCATTTAACAGGTTCATTGCGGACCGTCGAGATTTGAGTGTTTGTATCAGATTTCGACGGAAACGTACTGGTATTCTCGGCCAATTCCCGTATATCCTTGATGGGAAGCTTAACTAACATGCAAGCCATCGCTGCCAAGATACTTTCCAGGATAATAAGGGTGGCAAAAACGGTATTGAAATGCGGACCGTGCGACCGATTAATTGAGCTGTTAGGCAAGCGTATATCACGATGAAGAAGAAAACAGATAAGAACCTTGATGAATACTCCGATGGTTGGGAACCACCGTGGTTGGACTCTTCAAATGACCGAAAACGCCTTACACAGAGGAAGAACTGGAACAATTTGCCGAAGGATTTACTTCCGGCTTGGGCAATACTGAGATATTGAAGAGCATGATAGAAAAAGAAGGAAAGGAAAAAGTGATGGAGTTAGTCAAAAAGAGATTTCGAAAACAAGATGTAAGAAGTCTAGTCAACCTGGTCACAGAAGGTTCGGTTCACTGAACAAACCATAAGCAAATCCCAGATTTTGTTGTCTTAGAAATCCCGGCTATCCACGTAAGTAGGGCTGGACTCTGGCTGTACCCCAGCTAGCCGATCTAGGCTTCGTTTCGGA
>CAMYKK010000207.1 GCA_947258975.1 uncultured Gammaproteobacteria bacterium | reverse complement strand
TCAGAGTAAGAAGTCGAACCGCCACGTCGCCGAACATCGTTATGTCCGAGTAGGCCGTACAGGAAAAGGTTACTAGCATGATCACTTCCTCTCTGGAGCACTCGCTAGAGGCATAATTGCCTCGCGTCTTCCGCGAGTTCGAGATTGTATTTGCGACGCGCATTATCAATTCATCGAATGACTGCTTCAGTATACGCTGCCAGTTGACGAATGACGTAATGCATTATGCCCCGTATCGTCAAAAAACTCATGCGGCCTCACGGTAGTAATATTTTAGCAGCCCACCTAAGCGTTCTTTACATCCGACTGATCCGTCAACATGATTCATTGCTTTCGTCGCGGCTGGAATTAACAGTATGATATTTTTACCTTGATGATTCCGTTCGCCATGGTAATGGACGCGGTTCTCACGGAGTGCACGTCTTAACGATGTTTCGCCAAACAGAATCAACTTCTTCGATAAACATTCGTCCTTAACCGATTTCACCCAGCGCTCCGCAAACGCATTCAAATTCGGGTTGCGTGCGGGGAGCGGCAGCGTTTTGACATCAGCGGATTCGATGATTTTCCGAAATGACCGACGGTATTTGGCGTCACGGTCATGGATGACATACCGGCAGCTACCGAGAACCCCCCATTCATCCATGGTCACGTTACCCTGCCAGGCGCAAACTGTGATGCTTCAGCAGGTTGGAATTTTTTGACCAGACGGGAATTGTGAGAGTCAATCACATTGCTGTGGCGGTGGCGAGATTGCCTGAATCAGCGGTGTTAATAACCGGTTCGTTCATGGGGCCTGTGGGGGGTCGATGTGGGTGTATAGCTAACCGAGTTGAAGCGTAAGCCTTGCTGGGAGGGCGGATCAGCACTTCCTCTTGAACCGGGCGCGGAGTTGAGTCGTTCGTAAGCCAAAACATCCTTTGTCAGCGTGCTTGAGCCCATAAAAGAGGCGTTGTGGTCGGGAGCAACCACGCTATCTATTTCACCAAAGCAGGCGTATAGTGATTTGTATTCCATGATCGGGCTGGCTCACAAGAGCGGCTGCGGAAGCAAACAGCCCGTAAAGATATAGTTCTAAGTCTTCGTCTTTACTCCCCCCCTCATCGAATATGGTCAGGCGCCAGCTGCGTCTGGTATAGCTGACGGTAGCAAACGGCAAACCGCGTGTTCCATTCCGCCGGGAAAGAACGCGGCGCAGCTCGTTCTGCAGCAACGAGAAGGAATGACCTATGAGTAAAATGCGACGACCACGTGACATTTCCGCTCACTCTTTAATTCTTTGGGCGCTTCTGGCAGCTGTGCCCGGCCTTGTGTTCGCCCAGGGCGGTACTGGCGATATGCCCGAGAATGCACATGCTAAGAGCTATGGGAGCGGATGGCGATGCGATAAGGGGTATCGAGCGGTGGACGAAGCCTGTGTCGCTATTAAGGTGCCTGCCAATGCATACCTGGCAAATACGTCCTACGGACGCGGTTGGGAGTGCGGTCGAGGTTATCGAGAGGTCGATGAGGCCTGCACTGCCGTCAAGGTCCCTGCGAATGCTTATTTAGGCTCCTCCGGCGATAGTTGGAGATGTGATCGCGGGTATCGAGAGGTCAACGATGCCTGCGTCGCTATCAAGGTGCCTGCAAGCGCATATCTGACGAATACGTCTTTCGGAAGCGGTTGGGAGTGCGGTCGAGGTTATCGGGAGGTCGATGAGGCCTGCGTTGCCATCAAGGTACCTAAGTATGCCTATTTGCACTTCTCCGGCGACAGATGGAATTGCGATCGTGGGTATCAAGCAAAGCTCACCTCAATTATTCCGGACATGGCTGGGACTGTAACCAGCCTTACCGCAAGCGACAGGATAGCTGCACTCTGCTTTGAAAGTATTGAAATAGAGTGTAGCCACCTGGCACGTTCGGCGTGGAGACGGATCAAGCGTGCACCAGCTTCTTTTTGCGCTTTCTAGGTTTAACGAAGGTCCACATTGGCCGCTGTCTCCTCAGCCACCATTGTCCCGCGCTGTGTACGCCGGCGCACGGAAGGATATTTAGAGAGAGGAGGAGAGTATCGAAACGGACACCACTATATCCGTGAGTGGCAACTCAATGGGCGGGAAGGCCGCCAACCAGAAGGCATTCGATGACGATACACACAAGCAAGAAGACCGCGACCTTCAGGAGGCCGTTCGCCCTTGGGAGGTTCGATGAAGCCATTTCCTTGTCTACTTACCGGAGGGTAGCGACTCGGATTGACCTTCATCCAAAGCCAGGTCGCCCGGGCGTTACGCAGACGCTGACAATCGATCCGCATGAACGCGACGTGGCCCTGAGGTCGCCCGGGCGTTACGCAGACGCTGACAATCGATCCGCATGAACGCGACGTGGCCCTGAATTGCGACCAGGTGCCCGCAAAGATCCCGGCCTGCGGGGATGCCAGTGAAAAATCCCTGAAAGGGACGACGGAATCATGCAGGGAAGCGGCCGACCGTCAAGCCATAGAACGAGGCGTAAACGAAGGAATGTTAGTTCGTCCAGAGTAGACAACCGCCCCGCCGCGCGCAAGAGCGAGATTGCGTTGTGCGCGTTGGGCCAGATCAGCGTCATGCAAAGACACTGAGAAAGACACTGAGTATGAACTGAAGCGTGCATAAAAGAGGAGGGCATCCGAATGCCATCGCACAACGTTAACAGCCCTCGGGGCGGCGCCTGGGGTAGCGGGACCAAACCCCCCGACATCGAGGATCTGGTCCGACAGGGGCGGGATTGGCTCAAGCAGATGCTGCCGAGTGGCGGTCCGACCGGCGTAATCGTCGTTACCGTCCTCGTTGTGGCCGGCCTGCTCGCATGGACGGCCTATTACACTGTGCCGAGCGATTCCGTCGCTGTCGTGCAACGCTT
>CAMYKK010000206.1 GCA_947258975.1 uncultured Gammaproteobacteria bacterium | reverse complement strand
GGCTTTCGCCAGCGCCCGGTCGGAATCCCCCTGGCGCATACGCACCACAATATTACGATACTCAAACATCTCGAACCTCTTGTTAGCCATGGATACCTCCCGCGGTGAAATCCGCGAGGGTATCCGGTCATATCAATGGTTCGAGCTTGAAAACGACTACGCCAACTTAATCGCCACCTCAGGTGGCTCCATTAAGGTGAAAACAAAGTGGCTCCATTAGGTGAAAACGAAATGGCTCCATTAGGCGAAAACCTAATGGCTCCATTGGGTGAAAACGGAATGGCTCTATATGGGTGAGAACTGACACCTGCCTGCGAAACGAAGGTATTGATGGTTCTGAGCGGCGCTTCTTCCTGGCCCCGCTTAGTGAATTTCTCACCGTCCTGCCTGACTCAACACGCCCTCCAACATTTCCATCACCACCCGCTGTTTCGCCTTGGGCAGGCGGCTTAAGCGTTCGATTTGCCGCTGCAGCTTCGGCGTCGGCCCGCGTTTACCCGCTCCATTCTTGTCCCTCAGACAACTGATCATTGTTCCGTTGGTCTACTCTTGGTGACGAACGGTGTAAACTGAAAACCGCATTTAAGCGATTTTTTTAGAAAGGAGGACGACTATCGAGACGAAGCGTTGCTAACAGATTGAGGCGTCTGGGAAAACGGCTATTGGTACGACGGGCCGCGTCGGGTCGAGTCTTTTACAACTGGAACCGCTACTACGACCCGAAAACGGGGCGGTATATCACGTCAGATCCAATCGGGTTGTTGGGTGGGCCAAATACTTATCTATATGCGTTAGCAAACCCGACCCGGTACGCAGATCCTGATGGTCAGTTAGTTCCGGCAGTTGCGGCTTGCGCCGCAAACCCTGCATGTGTTGGCGCTGTCGGAGCTGGTGTGAGAACTATTGGCGGGGCTCTGATTCGTCACTTTGGTTCAAGGGCATTGACTGCCGGTGGTATTGGAGCTGCATCCTCAGTTTTAGATGATTTGACTGATGGTAATCCCCCTGATTCTGCTGTAGATGATCGACCTACGCAGCCAGAACAATGTTCAGATGATGGTGATGATGATGACTGTGTCAAAGAATGGAGAGATGCCTTTGAAATGTGCGCAAAAGAGATGAAGCGAGGTGGTGCGCGCGGCGTTACCGGAGGCCACACTAATGAATTTGATTGTGCGAGAGGTCTAGTGAGTCAGCGCTGTGGTGGCACCCGTATCGAATAGAGGGGTCTTCAAACGTGGAAGAAATTGAGAAGAAACTTGACGAAGCTTACTCCTGGGCAAGAAAGGATGATTACGAAAAGGCCCTGGCGTTGTGCGATGCCGTTATTCAAGCGCATCCTTCGTTTCCTAATGGCAAGAGAACACGAGCGGCAATTTACGCGCGAAAGGGAGATATCGATCGTGCAATCGCCGATATAACGGACGTCATCGCAAAAGAACCAGACGATCCAAGTCACTACTTCTTCAGAGGGTGGTGGTACTTAGATAGCGGAAATGCAAAGCAAGCTATCGAGGATCTAACCAAGGCGCTTGCTTTGGGCAAAAACAATGACAACTATCACGATGAGAGCACTTATTTTTTCCGAGCTACGGCACACTTGAGGGAAGGACGTTACAATGAAGCGCTGGCCGATTGCCAGCATGTGCGAGATGACTTCATGATCTATATCAAATCAGCTGGAAAGATCAGCAAAGCAGATATCGAAAGAGAGGCTACCGCCGGAAAAGAGAAATGATCGACTACTATGAACGATGAGTCTTGCGTTGCCACATTTTGCAAAACCGCGTCTAGGCGATTTTATTAATAAGGAGGGCGAATATCGGGGCAAAGCGTTGCTAACAGATTGAGGCATCTGGGGAAAACGGCTATCGGGTCGAGTCTTTTACAACTGGAACCGCTACTACGACCCCAAAACCGGCAGATACATCACCTCCGATCCGATTGGACTAGAAAGCGGTCTCAATACCTATTCGTACGTTTATAACAATCCGTTGTATTGGATTGACCCGGACGGACTACAGGCTGTTGGGGCGCTTGAATGGTGTGCGGCGAATCCAGTCTCTTGTGGTGAGGCGTTAGGAGGAGCGGCATCTGCAACAGCTGCGGCTTGCATTGCGGGGGCAGCTGCTCTTCTATATCCAAGTCCGCTAGGTGATGGCTCATGTGGATCCGATGATCCATGCGGACCTATTTTTAAGCAAAGTAATACAGGCCCGCACGGTGGAGCAAGAAGTCCGGGCGATCAGAGTCGCATAGATGAACAGCGGGAACGGCGTCGTAAAAAACGTGAGGCTAAAGGTCGGCAAGGAACAGGACAAAAACCGAGTGGAGAAGGATTTAGAGATCGAGAGAATGCCAATAGAGGACCAAGAGGGGTGAGGCCAGGGGTACAACCAGGTCGGAGAAAGAGAGGCGATACGACAAGTCCACACACAGATGGTTTCAATATACCGAGTGGCCGCAGATAGGAATGACATGTCGCATAAGATCGACCAATTAGCGTTGGAATCACCTTATCTGCAAGGATTTATGAAAAGCTTCATGAAGCGAAGTAAAGCCATGAAGCATAAAGTTAAGACGTATGAGCTTTCAAAGGAATTCGAAGAAGGTGACAACGTAGTTTATGAGAGATTTAATGTTGATTTCACATTGTGGGGTGCTCAACCGCCTACGATTCGGCTATCTCTATGGGATGATCGGTGGCTGTGGATCGACGTGCGTCAACGATCCAAAAGAGGTTGGGTGTTTGAATGCCAGCACGAGGGGCGAATAGGAGATTGCCCTTACGAAAAGATTGTTGGTGCATTAGAAGAGTCCATCGCGTTGCTAGCGGAGGCGCATAAATCACGTGATATCTGCCTTAAGTTGCGAGACATGTGGAATAAGATCGCGATCGCTGGTCCATTAAGATTGTTGAAACGGCACGAGGTGAGAGTAAGAGCCAAGCGATAGTGAGGACAAACAACGCGTCGGTTTTGACACCATAGCTGACAGAGATATCGTTGGGAGTCCTGGTCAGCGACAATAGAATTTGCCGGAAGAAATAATAATCGCCAGCCAGAGGCCAACATTATTCGCCAAGCGGAATTGGGGTGGATACACTCAATGTTGTAACGTTTGGGTCTGCAAACCGCGTCTAGGCGATTTTATTTAAAAGGAGGGCGACTATCGGGGTTAAACGTTGCTAACGTATTGACGCATCTGGGGAAAACGGCTGTTCGTATGATGAGCCGCGTCGGGTCGAGTCTTTTACAACTGGAACCGCTACTACGACCCCAAGACCGGGAGATACATCACCTCTGATCCGATTGGTCTGCAGGGTGGGCTAAATGCCTACCTATACGCTAAA
>CAMYKK010000205.1 GCA_947258975.1 uncultured Gammaproteobacteria bacterium | reverse complement strand
GCCTAACGAATGACATGGACCTCCCCGGCTCTACGGCATCGATGTGCCAGAATGGAATTGCCAATCATTCCAAGCGACGAGCGGGGAGATCCGAAAATGAAGATTACACGCATCGGTTTAGATATAGCAAAGAACACGTTTTTTGTCTGCGGCGTCGATGAACGCGGACAAATCGTGGTGCAAAAGAAATTGTCATTTTTCACCCTAATGGAGCCACCCGTTTTCGGGTTAATGGAGCCACTTTGAATTGTCATTTTCAGGCTCGAACGGTGTGATTATTTTCCGACTTTAGTCTTGGAATCAATCCGAGAGTCCATGGGCCGCGGGGAACGATAGCTTTTGCCATCGAGCACCACGCGATATGCGCCATGACGCAGCCGGTCCAGGGTCGCGGCGCCGAGCAACTGATTGGGAAATGCATCGCCCCATTCGGCGAAGTCCAAGTTACTGGTGAGCACGGTGGCGCCGCGTTCATAACGTTCAGCGACCAAGTCATGGAAGTCTTCGTCGTGGGGCGGACGCAGCGGCTTGAGACCGAAGTCGTCGATAATGAGCAGGGGGATGCGCACCAAGGACTGGAAACGACGCTCATAGGTGTCGGTGGCGCGGGCCGCATGTAGGTTTCCCAACAGCTGCGATTGTGACGTAAACAACACATCATGTCCCTGGCGCACAGCGGCGTGGCCGATGGCCTGGGCGATGTGGCTTTTCCCGGTGCCGCAGGGGCCGACGATAAGCACCGCGACTTTCTCGTCGATAAAGCGCCCGGTGATCAACTCCTGAATGAGTGGGGCGTTGATGTTGGGATTGAACGAGAAGTCGAATTGATCGAGGGTTTTGTGGGATCGGAATGCGGCGCGGCGCAGCCTCAGCGAGAACTTTTTCTGCTCGCGCCGGGCGACTTCGTCGGAGATGAGCAAGGACAGGAACTCGGTATAGGACATCTTTTTACCGATGGCCTGTTTGTTGCGGTCCTCGAGGGAATCGAGGATGCCGGACAATCTGAGTTGTTTGAGCATGGGGGCCAGTTCTGGCATCGGGTTCATAGGGATATCTCCTGTTGGGTTAGTGTTTCAGTAAGGTGTGGGTCGGACGGCAGAAGCGACCATTGCCGGTGTAGCTGTCTGCCAGGGAATCGAAGGCCTGTTCGGGTGTGGGTAATCCATCCAAGCCTTTGCTGAGAATGGTCTTAACGGTGCCATAGCGGGGGTTGTCGAAGTCCAGGGCGCGTTGGCACGCGGCCTCGAGGCGGAGCGCGCCGTACTTTTGTTTGAGTCCGACGATGCCCTGTACCGCCCGCAGGTTTTCCATGACCTTATCCGCGAACAAACGCTGGACCAGGGCGTGACAGGCGGACCCGATGCCTTTGGCCTGTTTGAGACACCACTGCGGGTCGCGCATCTTATAGGCCAGAGCCTGCGGGGGCAGATGGTCGTCGATGGTCGACCGGCTGCCGGGTTTGAACAGCCGCGGATGGGTGGCGACCAGTTCGTGATCGCGGTAGATGCGCACCGTCGCCGGCGTGGCCTTGAGCCAGAGCGTCTGTTTCATCAATCGAAATGGAGCGGAATACAGGCATTTCTCGAACTGCACATGGGCGTCGCGATGGACTTTCACCCGCGCCCAGGTGGCCGGTTCCGGTGGGCAATCCGGTAACGGCTGCAAATAATCCTTTTCCGTTGCGAATCGCGATAGGGGTTGTTCATACGTGGAGCCGTGGACGCGGTTGCCGGCTTCCTCCACAATCCATTGCTGCAACTGGCGGTTGGCGTCGGTGATATCGCGGAAGTCGCGCAGCGGCAGGAAGTTTCTTTTTATATATTTGATTCCCGATTCCACGCGCCCCTTTTTTTTGGCTCCCGGGGCGGGCACGCATCGATCTTGAAGCCGTAGCCTTCGGCGTACTCGCCATAGGCCCGTTGCACTTCCGGGTCGCGGTAACAGGCGCGGGTGATGGCACATTTGGGATTATCAATGGTGACCTTACTGACCACGCCGTGAAACCATTCAAACGCATGGCGGTGGCAGGCGAGCCACGTATCGACGTTCTGGTTGAGGACGACCTCGGCGTACTGGTGACGGCTCCAGCACAAGGTCATCAGGAAGATCCAAGTCTTGATCTCCTC
>CAMYKK010000204.1 GCA_947258975.1 uncultured Gammaproteobacteria bacterium | reverse complement strand
TTCCATTTGGTACCGAGGCTCACGGCGGCGGAGAATGTCGAGCTACCCATGACCCTGGCCGGCGTCACGATTGACGAACGTAAACAAAGCGTCAACGCCGCGTTACAGGATATCGGTCTGACCGATCGTGCCGATCACCGACCCGATCAGCTGTCCGGGGGACAACGACAACGCGTGGCGATCGCCCGCGCAACCATCATGAGACCATCGTTACTGCTGGCCGACGAGCCCACCGGCAATCTGGACACCCACTCCGGCACGGAAGTCATCCGTATACTCGAAGCTTTGAACCAGCAACAAATTACACTTATTGTCGTCACGCATGATCAGAAAATCGCGTCTCGTGCACGCCGTCAGATTCACATTGTTGACGGCAAAATCGAATCCGACGTGTCAACCGCACCTCAGACAAGCCGCGATGCGGATTAACGATATCTTTCAGTTTGCCCTGATTGCATTGCTTGGTTATCGAACGCGGACGATTTTAATGCTGCTTGCCATGTCCATCGGCGTAGCGGCGGTCGTGGTGTTAACCTCACTGGGGGAAGGGGCGCGCCGTTACGTCGCCAATCAATTCTCCTCGCTGGGGACACATCTACTGATTGTGTTTCCCGGTCGTTCGGAAACTACCGGTACATCCCCCACCACCTTGATGGGCGAAACCCCACGCGACCTGACGTTGGATGATGCACGGCGCCTATTGCAAAGCCGATATATACACCGTATTGCACCCATTAGCGTGGGCACCTCAGCGGTTTCCTGGGGTGGTAAGGAGCGTGACACGGTGATCCTCGGTACCAATGCCGATTTCCTGAGTATCCGCCGCTGGAGCATCGCAAGAGGTCGTTTCCTTACCAAAGGGGATTGGGATCATGCTGAACCCGTGTGCGTGATAGGCGAAAAAGTACGTAAGGAACTGTTCGGCGTGCACCCCTCGCTGGGGAAATGGTTACGCATCGGTGATTACCGTTTTCGCGTCATCGGCATACTGGGTTCATCGGGACAGTCCATTGGCATGGATACCGAAGAGCTGCTGCTGATCCCGGTGGCCTCGGCACAGACGATTTTCAATAACCCGTCGCTGTTCCGAATACTGGTGGAGGCAAAAAGCCGTGATGCCATGCCAAAGGCGAAAAACGACATACTCAATATTGTGCGTACGCGTCACCAAGGTGAAGAAGATATTACCGTCGTTACGCAGGACGCCGTGCTGGCGACCTTCGATCGTATTTTCACCGCGCTCACCTTTACCGTGGCGGGTATCGCTGCCATTAGTCTGGCAGTGGCGGGTATTTTGATTATGAACGTCATGCTCGTCGCGGTCAGTCAGCGCACGGCGGAAATTGGCCTGTACAAGGCATTGGGCGCGCGCCGTAACCAGATCGTGACCTTATTTCTGGTGGAGGCGGCGACCCTGGCTCTGCTGGGCGGGTTGCTGGGTGGTGATGGTGAAATCCTCGCCGCCGTGGCGGGCGATGAGCATGCGGCGGATGGCGGCCACCACCTCTTCCAAGGGCGCGCCGTCCTCATAGATCAGATCGATTTCAAACAGGCCTTCCCGGTTGAACAGCTCCAGCCCTTTGCCCGCCGGAACATAGACCGCATCGTCCAGGTCAATCCCCAGCATATTGCCCTTGGACTCCATCACGCCGACTACCCGATAGCGGTCGCCGCCGATGCGTATCCGTTCGCCCAACGGGTTGCCGTCGCCGAACAGTTCGTCGCGCACTTTTGCCCCCAGGACCGCGAAGGCCCGGGCCGCCCGCGGATCATCCGGCGGCAGGAACTTACCGATGGCCACGTTAAACTTGAACGCAGTGTCGAATTCATGACCGACGCCGTAGACAGACGTGCGCCGCTCGCGGCCGCCGCCTTCCACGGCAGCATCGCCCTGAACCATGGGCACCGAAGCGGTCGCGTAGGGCACCCGGCGCAGGGCTTCCGCATCTTCGATGGACAATGGCCGCACGCTGCCGAACACGCCGGGTGAGACGCCGAAGGTGGTGGCCTTGCCCGGATTGATGCCCACCAGAGTGGTGCCGAACTGGGTGAACTGGGTGAACAGATATTGATGCAGGCCCTCGCCCATGGAGGTGAGCAGCACGACGGCCGCAACGCCAATGGCAATGCCCAACGCCGTCAGTGCG
>CAMYKK010000203.1 GCA_947258975.1 uncultured Gammaproteobacteria bacterium | reverse complement strand
TCATGCCTAGAGATTACCGGACTTTCGCAACAGGCTATAGACACTCACACTGTGTGTATTCGTCAGTCAGTTGCCAAATGCACGGAACGGTTCTGTTCTCTCATTTGAGGCCATCGGATCCCATCGGCCAACTTCCACCATTGTGTAATATTACAACTTTGCTCTCTGAGTGGCCGTTATACTTTGTATCCGGACGTTCGTAATTGATTTCACCGGTTGGGACTTATCCGGTTGTGAGTACATTTACTGTTTTCGCACCGATCAGAAATATTTCGTTGGACTAAAAAGTGAAAACTACATGCTTCGTTTGCAAATCATCATTATCGCTAGAGAGACAATGGCCGGAATCGTGCACGGCAAACGGTCGGCGTGGGTTAAGAAGGAGCGGAATCACCGGATTCGCCCGGTGTAAATAGAAAGAACACCACAACCGAAAAAAAGGCCAGCAAGCAAACTACCATCGGACCTGCCGGTATATCAAACGCGAACGAATGCCATAATCCTGCAATGTAGGAAATAGCGCCCACACCGTAACCCACGAACACGGCGCCGCCTCTGGTTGTCCGACAAATGCCAAGCGCAGGTAGGATTAAGGTCGCAAAAACCAGAAACACGCCGACCAATTGCACCGAAGCGGTGACCAGCAACGCGAACAAGAAATAAAACAGACTCTTCAGCCGATCGCCCCAAAGCCACCATGCGATCAGGATACCGGTATATAGCAGCGAGACTGGTATGATTTGTTTATACGTTACCCAAAGCAACTGTCCGGAAAGCAGTGTATTGAATGCCTCCGCTCCGTGGGGATCGTTGGCCAACAAAAGTAGAGCCACGCTCGCCGAGATCACATACAAACTGCCGATAAAGGCTTCCTGCAGATGCGGCCAACGTCGTTCGGTCCAGGAAAGCAAAGCCGCCACCACTAGAGCCGCACTCACAGCGAGCGTTTGGACGCCCCAAAATATCTCCCCCAAGCCTAGCGACCCAGCCACTATCACCCCGAGCGCTGCGACTTGTGCGATGGTCAGATCGATAAAGATGATACCGCGCCTTAAAACCTCACGGCCCAACGCGACGTGGGTCACCACAATCAAGAATCCGGCGGCTAAGGGCGGTCCCAGCAAAGACCAATCGATCTCCACCGTCATTGCGCTGCATCAACGAGTCGCTGCACGGTCACGTCAAATAGGCCAAACAAATCGTCCGCACCGGGTATACCTCCCACCGTAAACGGTAACTCAACGATGGGTAATCCGGATTTGGAAGCCAGCCATTCCGCCGGTCGCGCGTCCTGATAGGCGGCCCTCACAATCACGCGCGCCTTCTCGGTCTTTACTACACCAAGAACTCGCGCAAGATGCGCAGCGCTCGGCGGAATCCCCGGTTTCGGTTCCAAAGTAGTGACCTCCTCAAGACCTAGCCCGAATATTGCACCAAGGCGGCGAAATTCAGCGTCAACAATATGATTGATATAGCTAATTCGTTAGAGTGCTTATCAACCCATAGCTAGCTATGGGTTTCGCTCCAGCGCGGCGTTCAGACGTCCGATCTCTTCGCCAGCTTCCGCGATCCTTGGCGCAATATCCGGGCTAGCCACCCATATAGATAAGGCCATGCCTTATGGTCGCTTATCACCCTTACTCCCCGTAGCCGCTGGCCCATCTTTTCCCAACGAAGAATAGATTCTGTCCATCGATTCTTGAATGCCTCGTATCGTCCTTTGAAATACTCGGCATCGGCCGGATCGATGGTGATCAGACGCTTGCTTAAGGCTTCCGCCACTTTGAGGATGTTTCTAGGATCCGTCTGTATATGAGGGTTGCCCAGAGCATGAACGTCGCCCTCGGCACGGTCCACCTGAGCAGGGATTTCCAGCATCTCAACGTAGGCATAAGCCTCAAAGAATCCCGGCGTCCCAGGTTGCACCTTGGGATTGTTTCCACGCCTCAGCAAGACCGGCAACCAAGCCATCTCCAACTCGGCTCCGGTGCAGACGACAAGATCTGCGCGACGGACGCGTGCGATCAGACTGGGCCGAGCTTGAATGAGATGCGTGTCTTGTAGCGCGGTGGTAGCGGTATAGACATCGACACGCTCTCCACCCAATTCACTCGATAGCGCACCCCATTCCGGCTCACAGGCGAACACCCTGAGTGCGGCCAAACTCGGCTCGCTTGCAATAGCCGTGCACACGCAGAGTATCAAAGCTGCGATTGTTCGCATTGCCACGTCCTCCTAGAACTCGTGGGCGGGGTGCGACCCGATGCTATGGATATACTGGAGGAATAACTGGTCGTCCGTCTCGCCGTCTGGACGCGACTCGTCGCGGTTGTACTGTAAACGTGACCGTGCAAACTCGCTGTTCGACCAATCCACCATCAGACTGTACCGCTTAGGATCGTCGCTATCTTGGGCCAGAATATCGAACTCCCCAGACGAGTTGTTACTGATGTCATTATCCGCAGTTAACCAATCGTACCGGGCACCCACTCGCCATTTGGGGATAAATTGGTACACTCGCCCCTTTTCTTTGGATCTTACAAGGCGTTTTCCCAGGCCAAATCCGCGCAGCGTCCTTGTCCAATCACGTGGAAATCGTCGACTGTCAACAAAGGGTAGATGATCGTGTTAGCTGTACATCCTGCCCGCATCTTGAAATGTGACCTTGCGGCTCGCAAGTTGTCCGCTAACCATCTTGCATTGGCACTGCATGTGCCTCGTGGAACGATCACCTCGATTCTTAATGGCAAACGCGCCATAACGTCCGAAATAGCGTTACGTTTGTCTCGCTATTTTGGCCACAGCGCACAGTTTTGGATGAATCTGCAGACGTGCCATGTGTTCCTAACTTGCCCGCTTTTGGGCGTTTCTAAACGCTCAACGTGGCGGAGCACCATATTAATTGTTTTATACGCGTTGTGTAGTACGTATAACGTAGTATAATAGTCAAATGATCAAATCCTGGGCGAATTCCGCCTCCCGGAGATTTTTCGAACAAGGCAAGGGTTCACGGTTTCGTGGTCTGGACACTGAGGCGGCTCAGGATTTGTTGGCCGCACTGGATGCGGCGACGTCTTTGAAAGATCTAAGTCCCTTACAGAGTGTTGGGTTGCACAAACTCAAGGGGGACCGAAAGGGACAATGGGCCATGACGGTAAATGGGCCTTGGCGAATCTGTTTCCAATTCAGGCAAGGAGACGCTCATGACGTGGAAATCGTTGACTATCATAAAGGGTAGATGATTATGCTAGCTGTACATCCTGGCCGGATCTTGAGGCGAGAGTTGGCTGTGCGAGAATTGTCCGCTAACAAGCTGGCGTTGGCGCTCCGTGTCCCCTCGGGACGGATCACCTCTATTTTGAACGGCACCCGCGCCATAACGCCCGAAACAGCGTTGCGTCTGTCCCGCTATTTTGGCAACAGCGCGCAGTTTTGGATGAACCTGCAGACGCGCTACGATCTCACCGTTGCCGAACAAGAGATGGGTCAAAAGATCGCTAACGAAGTTGAACACGCGGCGTAACAACCGCCGCCGCCCTCTCGCACTCCTGCGAAGCCGACACCGATACCCTGCGACCGGTGTTCGGAACCTGGTGAAACGTTTGCGTTAATTTTGCGTGAATCAGTTGTGCACAGTCGTACATGGTCGTGCACAGCAAGCAAAGAGCGCCCCGGTAAGTGATTGAAAAACCTGGGACCTGAACACGACATGAGTGACTGAAAATCCCCGTGTCGGCAGTTCGATTCTGTCCCTGGCCACCTTAAAACAGCACTCTGAAAGTTCTTGAATAGGGCACGATACTAAACGTGGCTTTGCGTCGGTTAAACTGATATCACAATGAATATAAGTCTTTAACCACACGGGCATAAATCACAACGCCTGTGAAAATACGTCCATAATTCATTCCTGTCCACGTAACGTGGACAATCCAAATAAATGGACGACCCCTGCGAACACAATCTCTTTGGTTTTTAGGATGCCGCTATGTCTCCGGAATAGGTTTGCAACGAATTGAGCGATTTCGACGCAAATACCCATATGGAAAAAAATACTGTCACTTGTATTGAAGTAACGATTGTTTTATCCCAGACGGCAACGAAGATAAAGAGAATAGACTTCAAATGCTTTGCATAAGAACTCGCGGATACCGGGCTTGGGAGACTTTTGTTCCTCAGTCTTTCGGAAGCGCAAGCATGAACAACCTGCGTCCCAAATAGCCCAACTCGTTTCCTATTGGGTTCGCTGCGTCTTCTCGTTTCACTGTTCCGTTGCAAACTCATGACGCCGTCCCGTACATGGATAGGTTAAAGTCAGGGAATGAAACTCCATATCTTGAACGATCTGCATATTGAATTTGCTGAATTCGAGCCGCCGGTAGTTGACGCCGATGTCATTGTGTTAGCCGGGGATATCGGTGTAGGTGTCGATGGTCTCCATTGGGCTGAATCCCATTTCCCAGATAAACCGGTGATCTATGT
>CAMYKK010000202.1 GCA_947258975.1 uncultured Gammaproteobacteria bacterium | reverse complement strand
CTTCTTCCTGACGGTGAAACGATACATAATGCCTTCTTCGATCGTGGGTTTGAGTCATGAAAATCAAGTACTTCCAAGATACCGATACGCTCTATATTGAATTCCGGTCCGCTGAAGTCGCGGAAACCCGCGACTTGGACGAAAATACGTTGCTTGATCTCGACAACAAGGGCGATATCTGCGCTATCACCGTCGAACATGCATCTGATCGAGCAGACATCCCACATTTTTCCTTCGAGCAAGTTGCCGCCTAACAAAGCGCTCCAGTCGGACAAAGCCAATCTGTCATGCCTTTTGCTTTCGCAAAAGCCACGCCAGCTTGCCCTTGCCGCTGAGCTAAATCGTTAGACTGAAATAATGACATCGAATCTCGTAAGCATCCAAATAGTTGATGAAAAGACGCTACTGGACGCCTGTGACCTGCTGCATGACTCTAAATTCGACCTAACGAAGTCAACGTATGATTCAAAGGCAAGAATATGGAAAGGTACGTTCAAAAGGGAATTCTTCGAAGATCCGACTCTTATGACAAGTAAGCGCAAATTCATATTCTTAACTAAACATATCTTTCCGATGGCCGAAGCGTCTCTAACTATAAAGAACGTCGAATCCATAAATGTCGTGGATAAAGCAGATATTGAAGAATTTACGTTCAATGAATGTCAACCTGAAAAGAATGCGTACAGATTAATTTTCTGCGAGGACATGGAAATTGAACTGAATATCAATGGTAGGCCAAATGGGAAATTCAAGGATATACAAGTATTGGAGGAGAAGGGTTCTCTTGTTACCTTCAGGGACAAACTAGGAGAAGCACAAACAAATCAGTCTAACAAGTCGCTCAACTCGGACGCGCGAAACAGCGGGCGCGCCGGTTAGCTCGAACGTTAGGCGGCATATGACCGACGACAGGACCACATTAGTTGTCATCGCCAAGCGCTTACAGCAGCTTTGTTCGCACGTCTCGGTTCGGGATGACGAGTCGGTACCGTACCTGTTCGCAGTTGGCATGAAGAGATTTCACTCGCTCGAGCTTCGGCAAACTGAGGGCGCGTTGGAGTTGGAGCTTTGGAGAGGACCGGATGGCGCGGACGAACCTGTCTCCGAGACGAGTCTTACTACGTTTGAAGAGGCGGTGACCTACTGCGAAGAGTGGCTTCGCAATGAGACAACTTCAGATGAGAGCTAGCGTGCAACGCCCGCCTAACAAAGCGCTCGACCCGACGCCGGAAAGTTAAGCGGTGATTCGCGGACACTCTGCAGGGCGCGGGTCAGCTTAGCCGTTATGTTCCGGAAATAGGTTCGTGAAGAATATTCAGAAGTACATACTTCTACTCGTAGTACTGGCTGTCCTTGCTTATACATTTCCAATTGTTCGGGACATCTATCTAGCATATACATATGGCAGTGGACAAATTCCTTATTATGTCGAAAAAAATTGGGAAACCGTTTCCCTACTAGTTATATCAATTCATAACGTCGCGGCGGCAATTTGGCTGTGGCAACTTGCTAGGAAGTACGAGTTAAGTAAATCGATTTGGATGAGTTTTGGACTGTTATTCGGTCTAATCGCAGTCGGGATTTTTTATTTAGTTCGCATCAATGACAAACTCGAAACATAACAAAGCGCTCCAGTCGGACAAAGTCAACCTGTCATGTCTTTTGCTGTCGCAAAAGCCACGCCAGCTTGCCTTTGCCGCTGAGCTATATCGTTAGAACTCGGTCCCGTCCATTTCGAACTGTGAATGAAAGAGAATTCTGGGAGAGAACGAAGTCTCTGGCAACGCTTGGCAACAGCACCGCTGGTCTTTGGAGTAGTTGCATTTGTGGCGCTCGCGGTTTACTTAAGAATCGCATGGCCATTCGTACACGCCAATTGGGAAAACTGGCAAGGAAGTTTGTGGGGGTTATTCTTCCCGACAGTGCTGCACCAAGCCTTCGGTCTTGGTGCGCTGATTTTGGGAATATTTTCTGTTGTTTGGTCTATGGTAAACGATGAATAATCGAGTTCTAACAAAGCGCTCCAGTCGGACAAAGTCAATCTGTCATGTCTTTTGCTTTCGCAGCTTGTTGCGCGATGCGCAACGCGCTATACTTAGCGCGTGATCAAGTCGTTCCGGCACAAGGGACTGAAGCGCTTCTACGAAACTGGCTCAAAGTCAGGGATTCAAACCAAGCACGCGCCACGGCTGCGATTGCAGCTCGCAGCTCTGGATACCGCCCAAAGTGTGGATGATCTAGACATTCCGGGCTATCGGCTACATAGGCTCAAAGGGCGTCAGAAGCAGCGCTGGTCGATCTGGGTGAGTGGCAATTGGCGACTCACCTTCGAGTTTCGGGAAGGCGACGTTCACATCATCGATTACGAGGACTATCACTGATGGCTATGCACAATCCCCCGCATCCCGGAGAGTTTATTCGTGCCACCTATATTGAGCCGTTCGATATCAGTATTCGGTCGCTGGCCGAGAGCTTGAGCGTTGCGCCCTCGACACTGACGCGCATCATCAGTATGCGTAGCGGTGTAAGTCCAGAGATGGCGCTACGATTATCGAAGGCATTGGGGCGCTCTCCTGAGAGCTGGTTGGCGATGCAGCACAACTATGACCTTTGGCAGGCGAAAAAGTCAGCGGATCTCTCCGATGTTCAGAAGGTGGAGTTTGAAGCTGCCTAACAAAGCGCTCCAGACGGACAAAGTCAATCTGTCATGCCCTTTGCTTTCGCAAAGGCCGCGCCAGCTTGCCTTTGTCGCTGAGCTAGAACGTTATATGACTTGAAACATTTTTACGAACAGGAGGTAGTGTGCCAAGGATTTCAGAGTTTTACGGTATTTTCATTTATATGTATTTTCACGATCACTTCCCTGCTCATTTTCATGCGATCTACGGTGAATATGAGATCCTGGTGGAAATTGAAACGGGAGAAATTCTGAAGGGTGCGGTTCCTCGCCGCGCTGAGAGATTGGTGCTAGAGTGGCTAGAAATACATAGAGCGGAGCTACTGAAAGACTGGAGTCTTGCTCGTGATGGTTTGCCTTTAGAGCCGATAGCGCCGCTGGAGTGATAGGTCTATGGGTAGTGACGATATTGTAAGAGTAACCCGTGCCGAAATGCGCGACGATTTCAAGATACACGTTCGTTTTCGAGATGGCGTTGAAAAGACAGTAAGTGTTGAGAGCCTATTGAAGGGCCCCATTTTTGAGCCTCTGCGAGATTCGGAATTTTTCGCGAAAGGGCGGTTGGATGAAATCTGTGGAACCGTCGTTTGGCCGAATGGGGCCGATATAGCTCCTGAGACGCTTTATGAACTTGAGTCGATCGATGCGGAATCATATAACAATCGCTTGCAGACCGACGCCGCAAAAGACATGCGGCGCGGCTGAAGCGAGACGTTAGCCACACACCAAGATTCCATCAGTAGAGGATTAAAAAAGAGATGATTAAGTTCGTTATGTGTTTGACGCGACATCCTGATGTGACTCGTGAAGAATTCAAGGACTATTGGAT
>CAMYKK010000201.1 GCA_947258975.1 uncultured Gammaproteobacteria bacterium | reverse complement strand
ATTCATCGTATAAACTCCTTTCTAGTAAAGCCCGAAATTGGGCAAGGATGTTTATACATGAATTTCGTTTTTTTCCGCCGCGTAGCGGCTCCGTTCAACGATGGCCATGAGCTGCGTGCGTCCATGCGTCGCGCTCGATGACCTTATTACGTATCACATTCATTTCCAATAGTGCCGCCAACATCAAATTGAATATAGCTGACGCATACAACTCTAAAGATTTCTCTGAAGACCAGCTTTCGACGTAATCTCTTTAGATGTGGCTCTCCGCCGCCTTTCGGATATCGACTTTTCTTGCATGGAGGTGAATGTGAACGCGATGCGCGTAGGGGCAGTCCCAATGAGGGTTTCTTCTAAGCGTACTGTTTTCTAGTACGATTCTGACTGCCAGGCAACGGGAGTCCGCTGGCACTTTCCAAGTCAGCGGGTGTCTGTTCCCGTGGCCGGTATTCCGATCGACCGATACAACCCTGGCGACTGTTTGGGGTAGCCCGACCCAGGGCGCCATATGCTGCCAGGATCACGGTAAAAGGTAATTCTTCACATGGTGGATGTGAAGTGCTTCACAGACGCAACAAAGACCCCGGCGGTAGAGTATTAAAGACTGGCCGGAACGCCGTGCCAGGGAGGGAACGGTAGCGAACACCACAAGTCCTACCCGTATCACAACTCGATACCGCTCCACTTACTCTCAAATATGGAGGTAGTCAACATGCGAAAAGCGGAAAAAATTTCATTCAAGAGCGTATTGATTATGGGAATGTTGACCGTATCCCAGACCACCTTTGCAACAAGCGAGGGAAGTACTGAAGACAGTATGAGCGACAATCCTGGCCCTGTGAGTGCAGGGTTGGGGGCAGCATCAAAATGCGCCTGGAACAGCGGATGGTGGAAACTTCACACCAACAAAAAGGTTTGTAAGGTTGGGATTGGTGCAGACATACCCAAGGCATTTTTACACATCTCGTCGGACAAGGGCTTCGAGACGCCACAACTCCACTTGGAGTCCACAAATCCCGGCGATTACTCGCGGCTACGCTTCTCAGCGCGCGGCCTCGGCCAGATGCCTCACTGGGATATCGCGGTTGGAGGTGGCTTGGGCGCAAATCACATGAACTTCTTTGCTGCGGGAACAGGCAATATAATGAGTCTCAATCCAAGCGGTAACGTCGGGATCGGTACCTTGTCCCCCAAGTTAAGACTCGATGTCGCCGCAGGGAAAACACAAGATGGGGGAGTCCGCGTAACAACCAGTGCGGCCGATGCCGGACTACAATTGAAAAATACGGGCTCAGGCGGGAAAAACTACTTCATCTATACAACGGGCCTTGGAAGTGTTAACGGTGCTGGAAATCTTGCATTTGGAAAAGTGGGTAAGTGGGCAGATGTTGTGATTTCTTCAGACGGAAGAGTTGGCATTGGTGGTGCGCCCACGGTCGTGAATTACAATGCTGGCCCGCCTCTCAAGCCTAAACTGGATGTGCAGGGAGACCTTCGGGTTGCCCACGTCCCGGTATGGGATGGGCCAAACGCCCACGATCTAACTTGGGGCGCGGGATTTGCGAATGGCGTAGCCTTTAGTCCCGACAAGAAAATCATTTCTCGCGAGGGATCGTCGCGCCGCTACAAAAGAGACATTGAGGCTTTCGACGAGGACTTCTCGAAGATTCTGGCTGTTAAGCCGATGCGCTATAAGATGCGAAATGGCTACGGTCCGCCTAGAGCTATGAATTTTGGTTACATTGCTGAGGATCTCCACGACGCGGGGCTTAGAAACCTTGTCATCTATGACAATGAAGGAAGGCCAGACGGTATCAAGTACAAGAAAATGGTTGTCTATGTGAACGAAGTTGTAAAGAGACAGCAGAAAACGATCGAGCAGTTAAATGAGGATCTCACGGTCTTGAAAGAACTTGTGGCCGCAGGTTCGTCGCCGATCCGTTGAACAAAGAGGTCGGCCGGAAAACAATTGGGTCAGGTGCTAGATCGGTGCTGTCGAACCTTACCGATTTGAGGGATATTGCCTATGCTTAGTTACACTATTTCGGAGCAGATCATTATAATCTGGTGAGTTAAGTCTGGGATAAAGAGGGCCTATTTTTGGCCGAGGAAAATGGACACATTGTGGATGTCGAAAATGAACCTACTGACAGCGTCCGGTAGGGTCGAGGGCTGGCGCGGTAACCCGCTAGCCCGGATTTCTCACCGAATGAATTGAATAAGGCCGTATTCCATGGCATAACAGTTGTGCAATCAACAAGTTAAGTCAAAGGAGATAACGGCCT
>CAMYKK010000200.1 GCA_947258975.1 uncultured Gammaproteobacteria bacterium | reverse complement strand
GGAAATCAAGATCTCGGTAGTTGTGGAAGACAAATATATGGAACTTGCGGTCCGCACGCTGCACAAGGCATTCGGCCTGGACAGCGCGTGAATCGACGTACCGGTAGTCCGGCAATCGATGTTTCAAGCGGCGCAGATTGACGTTAATATTTGACGTGCGTGGAAACATCGGTGTTGTATAATTCGTTCGCTTGGACCGCGCGGGAAGATCCCGTTTAATTGATGGCTTTATAGGACTAGGAGACAAGTAGAGATGCTCATTTTGACCCGCCGCATCGGGGAAACCCTTAATATCGGAGACGAAGTTCAAGTCACGGTGCTTGGCATCAAGGGAAACCAAGTACGGATCGGAATCAACGCCCCGAAGGATATCCCGGTTCACAGAGAGGAGATTTACGAAAGGATCAAGCAGGAAGAGCGAGCGAACGATTCTCCCCCCGCGGCGGTGGTCGATAACGCGGAATAACAAGCATCTCGAGTACACGGAGAGATGGCCGAGCGGCTGAAGGCGCTCCCCTGCTAAGGGAGTATGGGTATAAAAGGAGAGATGGCCGAGCGGCTGAAGGCGCTCCCCTGCTAAGGGAGTATGGGTATAAAACGCCCATCGAGGGTTCGAATCCCTCTCTCTCCGCCAACTTTTTTATTCAAAAATATGGAATGCGCCCGTAGCTCAGTTGGATAGAGTACCTGGCTACGAACCAGGTGGTCGGCGGTTCGAATCCGTCCGGGCGCGCCATGTTTTCAACAACTTAGCGAACACAAAGAAGCGATCCATACCAACTGGCCCTTATTTGGCCCTTACCCGACTTTCCTAACCAAGTAGAAACTCGGTTTATGGACGAAATCCACAAGCCTCTCTACCTGTTTGAGCAGATACCCAACTTCTGCCACGCTGTAATGCGTGGTGATGTCTCCCTTATAGTGACCCAGAATCGTAGAACGGTGTCCTGGTCCAGCGAAAGTTTGCTACCATACTTGCACGGTAATTGACCGGACTTTGTCTGTGTTAGTCGGCATCTTCGCAGTGCAGACACTGCAGCCGCCGATGCCGAGATATGCCGAAATGCTTCGGCTACGCCGCGCGTCTCAATGCGACAATCGGCAGGTGCGCCCGACCCCAATGATAGCGCACCTCAAAGCGAATGCGAGCGCTGCAGGAACTCGCGACTGGCGCCTGCGGAGAGGCGCACCGCGCAGTCCGCGGCCATCTCACGCGCGGCTCAAATCGTGGACGTTGACATGCTGGCGAAAGTCCATGATACACCTCCTGAGGCGTCTTGCCATCGAGCGCTGAGTGAGAGCATCCTTGGTTGTACCATTGCGAAAAAAGCGTAAGCTCCTGGCGGAACGCGTCCTTGTGAGGTGACGCAAAAATGACACGCGTGCATTCATTCTTCAAACTCAGGATGAATCGTTCGATCATTGCGATACTCCCATGGTGGCCAACGGCACCTAACCGAGGTTTGATATTATGCCAGTCACACCAATGTTTAAACGCATCGCACCAGAACTGTTGGCCCTTATCGCAGATGAGGTGTTTCGGTGTGGCACTGGCGTTGTGAATGGCCTTGTGGTCAAAAAACTCATGCAGCTACTTTTTCGGTCATCAGTGCACCGTCAGTGTTACGGAATTAGGGCCGTCTTCAAAGCGTAAGAATCGTGCACCAAGGCAGATCGCCGCGGGCCAGGTCGTTCGCTTTTCAACTCCCGATGGATGGCGACATAACGTCCAACCTTTTCGACGACGAGTGGGTGCTCCGAAACTTCTCGGGCCCACTGTAGAGCGTTGTCGTCCCATAGATTCAGCAATTCTTGTGGTACCTCAAGTGCGTACTCAATCCATTCGAGGTTGCTACCGTGCCATATATCAAGTGGCTGGGGATTGCTCTCGAGCATTGTTTGGTACAGCTTGTTGAACGCTTCTTGCCTGCGACCCCCGCGAAATAGTGCCAGTGCCCAGGTCAGATATTGGTATGGATCTCCGCCGTCGCCGGGGTAGGCGTCTTCATACCAGTCGAATGAGGCTAGGGCGCCCTCGACATCGCCCATCAACATGTATAGCGGACCCAGCAAATACCGCTTCCCGTAGCCGTCTCCACCATATCCCACTTCTAATTCTCTCTTCAGGGCGCGTTCGTATCGGCGAATTCGCTCGCGGATGCGCTTGGGATCTGTAGGAAACAGGTCGGCCATAATCTCCGTAAGGCAGGTTCAGAACTTTCGCAACCGGGTAGGTATCATGCAGCTTCCCGATGATAATATTTCAGCAACCCACCCAAGCGTTCTTTACAGCCGACTGATCCGTTAACATTATTCACCGGTTTGGTGGCCGTGGGAAATAATAATACGTTGCCCTTGCCTTGATGATTTCGTTCTTGATGAAAATGCGTCACGTATTCACGATTCACGAAGCGCCCGCCGCAGCGAAGCCTCACCGAAGAGAATAAGCTTTGACAGACACTCCTCTTTCACCGATTTTACCCAGCGCTCCGCAAACGCATTTAAATTCGGGCTCCGGGCTGGAAGCTTCAATGGCTCTACCTGGCCAGATCTGACGATGGCGCGAAAGGAGTCCGTGAATTTCGAATCGCGGTCATGGATAAGATAGCTACAATTACCGACAAACCCCCATTCGTCCATGGTCACGTTTCTGGCGATTTGTTTCATCCACCGCTCATTCGGGTGCGGTGTGATACCGGAAACCTCAACGCGACGGCACTCTAGATGGATAAAGAACAGCACATAATATGTGACCAACCCGCGCAGCGTCAGTACCTCCACTGTAAAAAAGTCAGTCCCGGCGAGAACGTCCATATGCGCACGGATGAAGCCTTTCCAGGTCGTAGTGTGCTTTCGTGCCGATGCCGGCGGGATACCATTGCGCCGCAGGATGTTTCCCACCGTCTCGTCCGACAGGGTATAGCCCAGATTGGCCAGGGCACCGACGATTCGATCGTAACCCCAGTCGATATTCTCTTTGGCCATCCGTACAACCAGGGCTTCGAGTTCCGGCTCAATGCGTGGACGGCCTGGATAACGACGAGCCTTGGACCCATCGAATTTGCAGGCGATCAGCTTTCGGTACCAACCCATAATGGTATCGGGTTTTGCGGTTTTGGCTATATCCTCGAGGGCTTTACGACCAAGGCGGTGTGCGATTTCAGCAAGGGTAATCCTCTCCGCGTCAGTGAGCCGCAACGGGGTCTTGAGTTGATCTTTGAGGATCCGGTTTTCGGCAACAAGATACTCATTACGCAAAAGGAGTTCCTGGTCCACGGTCCCGGTGATATAGGCCAGTATCCGCATCCAATCCATAAGCTTCTCTCCACAACTTAGGGTATCTTCATCAAGGCGTGATTTTAAGCGCGATCTTTTGTCGGATAAACGGATACCTCAATACGGATGGGTTTTTTGACCACTCGAGCAGCAATTCGCCACCGATATCTTTAAACGCGTATAATTGAACCAGCATATATTTTCCACCCGTGATCATGGCAACTAAAGCACCACAACTGAAACCAGAACAACAGCACGTCTTAGTTGAATACGCGGAACAGGGCGACGGCGATCCTCAGGCCCTCCTTGACAGTTTGGTCGATCACTTTCGTACAGGGCCAGAGTACGAGCAATATCGTCTACGAATAGAGCAAGCGAGGCGATCTATTGCGGAAGGGAAGGGGATACCTCATGGCCAAGTCATGCAAGAACTACGAGACCATCTAGATAAAAAAATGTCTGCAAAAACGTGAATGTCGTATGGTCGCCAGAAGCACGGCAACAACTTTTTGCGATAGTTGATTATATTTTTCAAGACAGCCCACAAAACGCTCTGTCTGTTCAAGATCGACTGGAACAATTTCCCGAATTGCTAACAGCCAATCCGTACCTGGGTAGGGAAGGTCGGGAGTTAGGGACAAGGGAACTTCTTCATGGCCAACTACCGTTTTTTTTCGTGTATGAAGTACATGGCGACGAAGTTCATATCCTCGAAGTGCGGCACTACAAGCAAGAATATCCCTAAAGCTTGCGTGTGCATGGCGAATTCTGTAGTGGTCCACCGATTTTTGTGATTCGCACATGTGGGTGTCGAATTAGCGATCATGCGGCGATTGGAAGCTGGACCAACCCACGGCAGTGCGTCTGCCATCGGAAATCATCGATCTTCGCGCGTGGTATTATGGATTCGCCAGCTACTTCCGCTGGCGTATCTCCGTCAAGCGAAGCGTGAACACGTTCGTGGTTGTAATAGTCCTTAAACTCGTTGAGTTTCCTCTCCAGATCAACTGAATTCCAAAATAGAATGTAGTCGAGAAATTCTCTGCGAACGGTCCCAATTAAGCGTTCAACAAACGGGTGAGATACTGGAACATCGGGGACTGTCTTGATTACGTCAACCTCAAGGACGCGCAGGTTCGCCTGCCACCGGTGATACTCAAATAGAGGATCGTTGTGGTGCTTCGTTCATACACTGTTGCAGATGCCGGTAAAACCCATGTGCACTCAGGGAGTTAGGTACAGTTTAGCATGTACCGAATCCAGGAGTGCGCCCGATGATCAACCCGTCATGTCCGAACCAAGCTTGCATTCAAAGCGTTGATAGCCCATCGAAAGTGGTCCGTTATGGATTCTTCCGTGTCCGGTGCGGGCGCCGCCGGCGTTATCGATGTTTGCGCTGCCGACGTACCTTTTCAAGGCGT
>CAMYKK010000199.1 GCA_947258975.1 uncultured Gammaproteobacteria bacterium | reverse complement strand
CGGTTATATCCATCGCGAGCTCGACCGCATCGGATTGGCTCACAACACCTTTACCGAAGCCGCCACCGAACTGATTATTCGTTCCGCCGACGGCGTCTTACGCAAATGCCGCAACCTGTGTCTGTCCGCCATGCTCGAAACCGTCCGAGCCTCCGCGGGGAGAACCATCGATATCGATCAGGTCAACCGGGTTCTCCTCCAGCCCCACTGGCAAAAGGAAGTCGACCTCACTGACTTCTAACGTCCCACTCACCAGAGAACCCTCACACAAAGGCTGAAAAGATGATCACACGTGAGTTACTGCGAGCCATTCGCAATGAACTGCCGATGCAGATTGCGATTGACCGGCTCGGCGAACACGGGCCCATCGCGAAGGAGATCGAAGGCTACTTCCGCTTTCTCTGTCCCACGTGCCAAGAACTCCGTGCGACAGTGAATCCCCGCAACAATCTGGCTCACTGCTTCTGCTGCGGCCAAAATTGGAACAATATTGACCTCTTGATCGCCCTCGGATACGACTTCCTACCGGCCGTCGACCTGCTGGAGCAATGGCTACGACAACACCAAGAACGTCGCTGCCGTCCAAAAGCTGAACCCAGGTAAGCAGGCTGAGATTGAAATAATCCGTTTTGTGGGCGATCGTTTGGTAAGAACGATCGCATTTTGAGAAACTGACCGGGAATGCGCACCCCCTGTCAGATGCGAAATGCCGCGGCTACCTTCTCTAGAATTCTCAACAATTCGGCAAAAACCCCAGAAAGGACCCCTAAATCCATACACCCATAATTCGGCAAAAAATGCGATTACAATTCGGTCGGTAACACGTAACACTACGTGAATGGAGTTTGTCTTCTTCGGTCAGTTCGGCTGCTGGGACCAGTGCATCCTCGCGACCGTCGATCTTGGCGTGCCGCAGCGCGCCCTCGGTCGTCTCGCGATTGTGGGCAAACACATTTTCTACCCACATGTAATAGAATAGCCGGGGACAGTAAACAAACTCGTTGAGCATTCGCGCCGGCAAATAATCGGGCACGTCAGAGACTTGAGCCATTAGGCACCTCGTAGTAGTGGCGTCCCTGCGCAGAAGTCAGTGGAAATCGGTTCTCAGGATGGTGGCTATACGACAATGCACGGCGCGCCGATGGGCGAGTAGGGCTGCCCCAGTGCGGAGATCACCCGCTCGCCGCGGCCCTCCGTCGGTCCCAGGTCGACAAACAGCACCTGGTCTTCGTTGTGCTTGACGATCTCTGAGAGCGTGTGCCGACACTTTGCCAGGTCAATCGGCGTGAACTGGCACTCGAAAATCGAGTACTGCAAGTGATCGCCGAAATCCCGCATCGTCTTGTAAACTTTGCGGAGCCGCTTGTCGTTGCGGATGTCATAACAGACGAGATAAGTGTTTCGCATGGTCGTCTCGGGTGTGCGGTAAAGGACGACCATCCATGGAGCAAAATCCGTAATTCAAGTATAATTGCGGCTCACCGAGATGCAAGAAGAGCAACAGGCGTTAAGTGCCGGAAGCCATGAGCCCAAAGCCACAATGACGGCCGGCGCCGAGGACCAGCGGCCCGGGCACTTCGAACTGCTCCTTGAACGTTAGTTCCAAGTGGACCGCTGTCAGCTGTCGCAGATATGTCGGTTTCAAGTAGATCGGTTTACCGTCGCGATCGCATTTGTGTGCCGACAGAGACTTGCGAAATCGCGAAACAGGACTCCACTCGTAGGTGCAAGGCTGTTCGATGCCAGCTTCCCGCAGCGCTCGTTCGATCAGCTTGATGGTCTTGTTGCGTTTACGATCGGTGTGTCCCGGCAGGATAACCGGCGTCACGCTGGCCCAGTGGTTCGCTGCCGCCGTGTAACACCGCGCCACCTTGTCGCGATATATCCGAACAAGCGTAGGCGGGCCTTTCTCGCCGAACGGGTCATCCGACTTCGGGTCCGGCTTGAGTCGTTGTCCCGCCAGCCGCAGCGCCAGGTATTCCAGCCAGGCATCGTCCCCCACGGGTGCGGTAATCATGACCCGCCGCACCGCCTGATCCGCATGTTCGTGCCCGATTGACGGCAACGGCAGATAAGAAAACTGGCGGTGCTTCGGATTGCCACGAGCGTGGCCAGCTACAAAGGAGTCAAGCCATTTAGTGACGTCGCCCACATCGCTTGGCGGACTTTGTTTCATTACCTCAACTGCAAGGTGTCGCACCATTCCTGCGATATGCATTAGCTTCCGCTGCGGATACCGGCAGAACGAACCGTCATCGTGGCGGAGTTCGAAAAGGGCGTGGGAGTTCCCAACGGGATCACTAGATCGCCGGTACT
>CAMYKK010000198.1 GCA_947258975.1 uncultured Gammaproteobacteria bacterium | reverse complement strand
TTATGCGGTCATCAAAGGAGTGGGAACATCCAGTGACGGGCGCGCCGTGCACGTCATGGCGCCGCGCCTGGAAGGAGAAGAATTGGCGCTGCGCCGGGCCTACGAAATGGCCGGTATCTCTCCCGGTGATGTCGGTCTCATCGAGGCGCATGGCACGGCGACCCCGGTGGGCGATGCCATCGAGATCCAGGCGCTGCGGCGGGTCTTCGGAGAACGCAAAGGTGCGTTGCCGCGATGCGCGCTGGGCTCGGTAAAGTCCATGATTGGCCACACCATGCCGGCAGCCGGCATGGCCGGACTGATCAAGACCGCTTTCGCCCTGTATCATAAAATCTTGCCCCCCACGCTCCACTGCGCGACACCGGACCCCGCACTCGAACTCGAAAAGACACCGTTCTATATCAACACGAATACACGCCCGTGGATAAACGGGTCACCCGATGTACCGCGTCGTGCCGGGGTCAACTCGTTCGGATTTGGCGGGGTGAATGCACACGTTGTATTGGAAGAGTATCCGGAACAGGCAGCACATGAACAGCGTAACTTACTTCAGTGGGCTAACGAGGTGTGCATCCTGGAAGCCCGAACCCGGCAGGCTCTGATCAACAATGCGGAAAGTCTCGGCGGCTACCTCGAGAGCGCAACCGAATCCGTGCAAATCAGAGATGTCGCATACAGCTTGAGTAGCCAACTCGGAGAGATGCCGTATCGCTTGTCGATCGTGGCCGCGTCAATCGCCGATCTGGTGGATAAGCTACAACATGCGGTGAAGCGATTGTCCGACCCCGAATGCCGGCAGATCAAGGACAACCGGGGTATCTTTTTCTTCGAACGACCGATAATTCGGGAGGGGAAACTGGCGTTCATGTTTCCGGGGGAAGGGGCGCAGTATACACACATGCTCCACGATTTGTGTCTGCACTTCCCGGAAGTTCGGGGATGTTTTGATCTTGCGGACCGGGCATTCATCGATCATCCAAGAGATTTCCTGCCCAGCGATTTTATCTTTCCGCGCGCCGCTTTCTCCGAGGCGGAGCGCGATCAAGAGAAGCGGCTATGGCAAATGGATGGCGCGGTGGAGGCGGTGTTGATCGGCAATTGGGCTATGTGGACGCTCCTGAATTGTCTGGAAATACGTCCGGATGTCATTGTCGGTCACAGCACCGGCGATTATTCTGCGATGTTCGCGTCGGGCATTATTCAACTACACGACGACCAAGACTTTATCCAAACGATTCTTACCTGGAATAACGTGCATGAGCAGTTGGCTGCAGAACTCAAAATACCCGCGGCAGCATTAGTAGCGGTCGCGAGCGACTCGGCTCATCTCAAGTCAATTATTGATCAAGTGGGTGGGGACATCCATGTAGCTATGGATAACTGTCCTCATCAAAGCGTGTTGGTGGGGGCAAAACCACAAGTAGAGCAAGCTGTAAAATTGTTGCGTGACCAGGGGATTATTTATGAACTTCTACCATTCGACCGACCTTATCACACATCAATATTTGAGCCGTTTGCCGAGGGGTGGTGCGAGCGATTCTACTCGCAATTACCGTTAGCGGCCCCATCGGTACCGGTTTACTCCTGTACATCGGTGGCGCAATACCCAAACGACATCTCGGCGATCAAAAAACTGTTTGTCGAACATTGGATTCGTCCAGTGAAATTTCGTGACACGATCGACAAAATGTATGCCGATGGCGTGCGGGTGTTCGTCGAGGCGGGACCGCGAGGAAATCTCACCGCGTTTGTCGACGACATCCTGCGCGGCGTACCCCATCTCGCCATCACGTCCAACGTTGCACGTCGCCCCGGCATTACGCAGCTCAACCACATGCTGGGCATGCTCGCCGCACAGGGTATCGCGATAAATCTGGATTACCTCTACGCACGCCGGGATGTGCATCGCGTACCTCTGGGGAAATCCGCCCAGGACAATGCCGCTAAACCACGCGGCCACGCGCCAACGAAACTGGCCTTGGGAGTGCCATCCTTGCAGGTGGCACCGCGGCCGCCGGCGTCGGGTCAGCCTGAGCCGGAAGCCGCGAATTCGCCGTCCCGAACCTCACCACCGCGGCGATCCCCTCCGCCGTTATCGCCCTCGCCGGTGACAAATAGCGTTGCCCAGAAGTCTCCAACGAAAGTCGCCGCAATCCGCGATACCGCCGCGGCGGCCACGTCCATGCGCGAGTACACCAAGAACATGGAGAATTTTCTGGATCTCCAACACCAGGTCATGCAGGCGTTTTTGCGGCGATCCCACAACCATGGCGGGACCCGGCGGCCTTCCAACCGCTCCGGGCAATCTTTTCCGCTGTTGGGTGACGTGCAAGCGTTGGATTCCGGACAGGCGCTGGTCGCGGTACGCCGGCTCGATTGCCAGGAGGATTGGTTCCTGAGGGAGCACGCCCTGGGCGGACCGGTATCCGACAGCGATCC
>CAMYKK010000197.1 GCA_947258975.1 uncultured Gammaproteobacteria bacterium | reverse complement strand
TTTACGATGCATGTCTTGATTGATCCGCACGAGTAGAGCCTGGACCAGATCGGGCAGATCCTCTAGTCGCTCGCGTAAAGGCGGCATATAAATAGTGACCGCTTGCAGTCGGTAGAAAAGATCCTCTCGAAACTTATTCTGTTGTACGCGTTCTGTGAGATCCGCGTTAGTCGCTGCGATCACCCGTACATCGGTCGCCTGTATCTGACTACCACCGACGGGGACGTATTCCCTTTCCTGTAACACCCGAAGTAGCTTGGCTTGGATAGAGGGAGATAGTTCGCTAACCTCATCCAGAAAGATTGTGCCACCTTTGGTCAAGGCAAACTTGCCGGGCTGGCGAGTCACCGCGCCGGTGAATGCTCCCTTTTTATGTCCAAACAAATCGGACTCGAGCAGCGTTTCCACTAAGGTGGCACAGTTGACGGCAATGAATGGCCCATCAGGATGCGCCCCAGAGCGATGAATGGCCCGTGCCACCAGTTCCTTACCAGTCCCGCTTTCCCCGGTAATCAGCACAGTTACCGGCTTCGGAGCTACCAATCCGATGGTCTTGAAAATCTCTTTCATCGCCCGGCTGCGGCCTACCATAGTCGTCGGATCGCTGCGCCCCTCATGCGCTAACAGCATGTCTTCGTTTCCAGTCTTCCCACGTAACAGTGCGCGCTCGACCGCAGCATCCAACTCGTCGATATCAATGGGTTTGTGGATATAATCATCTGCACCACGTTGCATCGCTCGAATCGTGCTCTGCATATCGTGATAGGCGGTAATCATGATGACTGGTAACTCTGGAAAAGCCTTCTTGAACTCAGAAAGGCCCTCTAGCCCGCTGTGCCCGGGCATACGGATGTCGAGCACCACGACGTTAGGCCGCCCAGTCTGTATTGCGGCCATCCCCCAGCAGTCAAAAAAGGTGTGCTGTACGGCAACATGCTCGACATGCGCCAACGCGCTACAGGCGCGGGTCGTGGATTGGATCAGCGGCAATTACAATTACAAGATGGGCGTGGCCCGTATCAAGAAGATGGGCGAATCGAAATACAAGAAGGAGTTCCGCAGCTTTTCGTGGGCTCCGAGAAATATCGTGTAACACACTGTTGAGCCCTCGGCACCTCTCTATCGGGTGCCGAGGGCAACTCGATCTAGAGCGCATGACCTCAATCCTGCATTCGTGCTCTGATTGACCGTTTGACGACACATCTGTCCCTAGTGTGTGTTTTTCATCCTCCCCCACTCGGAAGTTCGCTTCGTTTGAACAAACCGTGGTCTGTCCTTGCTGAAATCAAAAATTGTAACGAATTGTTACGGTTCATATAACTGTCTGTTCTTTTCAGGCCAATAGTGGCACCCTGAATGAGGGTGTCGCGGTTTTCTTTTTAGACAGCGGATTGCGCGTGCGATCTACTGCATACTCGTCGACCAACTATTAAAGATGAACCTGAAGAGGACGGGAATATGTTTCATGTATGCGTTAGGTACTGCCGGGCTACCGCTGCCACGTTTTTATTTTTTTGCTTACTGCCAACTGCCACCTGGGCGGAGATTACGGCTCCGGGCACGGACTACCCTACCTTCTGGTCTGGTGAACTCCGCATTGTCGCACAACGGTCCAATACGCGCGTTACCTTACTCGATCTCAATTTGAATACGACCATCGGGCTACCTGGTAACATTACGCCGGACATACGCGTATCCGGTGGACCTTGTTACATCGAGTCTGCCACCGGCAATCGTACCGAGGCCCCGGCCAATCCGTTCGTATTACCGGACCGGGGTGCGATTTTTCGCTGTACCGGTGGCCTGGGTGGGCCACAGGATGAAATACAAGTTCGGATACTAACGGAAAGCACGGATGGGCAAGGCGAGATCAAGCCGGTCACTGTGTGGACGGGATCCGTGGTTGAGGAAACGCTGGATAACTCGTGGGGATCTTTCCTACCCGCGGACTTCGGTGAAGATTCCTTCTTTGGCCGCGAATTGGGATCGCGTTTCATCGGTTTTACGCAAAGCGAACTGATCGCGATCATGCAGCGAACTCCCGGAAATACTGCCTCCATAACCATTCGCAACTTTGATGCGGGGACGATGAACACGTACACGCTGGACGGCGGGCTTTTGAGCTGTCCCGATATGACGGCGGCGTTCCCGCCAATACCCATCGACGTTACGCCATGCTTTCTGCACGATGGCCCGGAAATCCAGGCAGTCTATGTTGCCGGCTTTAGTGATGACCGTATCGATGTGACCACGACGACCCAGGCTTCTCTGCTCGTCGGCCATCGGCTCTTCGCTCACGTAATCGATGACTCCACGATTACACATGAAAATGCGGATTGGTCCGCCACCCCACCGTCGTGGTCGCCTGGAGACGAGGGCATCGAGCTGGGTACCCTCTTCTACACGTTCGCACGACAAGCCCTGACTATCTTTCCCATCGAACACGATACGCAGGTGGAGATCATTGACCTTAGCGACGGTGACGACAGTCGGTCAATACTACTGGAGCACGGCGATCTGTTG
>CAMYKK010000196.1 GCA_947258975.1 uncultured Gammaproteobacteria bacterium | reverse complement strand
ACTCAGAGATCGCGGCTACAGCGTAAGTCATGGGCTGATCTCTCAGATGGGATACGCGGTTCACACCTTGCTCCCGGCTATTCCCCAGGCGCTGCAGTCGGGTCTGGGAAGACCGCAGGTCGAACGGATTCGTGCCTTGGACAGGGCCGCGCGTGTGATCTGGAAGCACCGCAACCTGGGTGACGACGAAAGCTTTGAGGTAGTGTTTGCGGCCTTATGTAAACGATACGACGGTCCCGAGTGGGATCTCGAACTGTTACGCGCTGCCATCGAGACCGAGATTGCGGAAGCGCTTGAAGTGAGCATCCATGCCATTCGAGTCGAACTGGATGTACAGCTTGTTGGACGCGAGATAGAGATTCCGATATCTGATGGCGAACAGGTTGCTGATCCGACGGCGGAAGAAGACGCTTCTTCGAGAGCCTCTCCGGTAAAGAAAAAAGGTGTCGCCGGCATTCAGGCTGCTGGTGACTCCCGTGGTGACAGCGCAGAAGCGCTAGCCGACCGTGAGACGTCCGTTGCTCAACAATCCTCATATGACATAACGCCAAACAACTCTGAGCAGAACACAGAAGAAACGGCGGGCACCGCAATCGAATCACCCGCCCATTCGACTGAAACGCCAGTAACGCAATCGATCACGCTCAGCCAACGTGGCCCCACCGATCTCAAATCCTTGCGGGGTCGGGCCTGGACGTTAGCCGCACGTCTCGCGCAACGCAATGGCATCAGCGAACTGGTTGCACCGCTGTCCGGTAAGGGGCTTGGCTTCATCCTCCGTGACGTGCCGGATGCGTCGTTGGCCGATCAATTGGACGCCGACACGCTGGGCCAGGTCTCTATGCTGTGGTGGCACCTTGCCGCCTGTGCAGAGATGACTGTGGCACCGTTGGACGCCGTCGTCACCACCTTGTCCAATGATTCGATCCTGCGCCAGGCGCTCGAGAACCAGGATGCCGGTCTGCTCTTCAAGATGCCGGTCTGCTCTTCAATAGCGTCTGGACGCTGGATCCAGGGCACACCGGCTATCGGCTCTGGCGTCAGCTCGGTGAGCAGGACTGGCAGGATCTTATCAGCCTGATGGACACCTACCGCCGCATTCACCACGTGGCGCAGGACTCGCAGATTCGGCTCTGGGAATAGGCATGATGGACGGGACCAAAGAATTCGATTTGACTATCGCGGTGCTGATGTACGCGATCCGTTGTCTCGCTGAAGGGGATCAATCCGCACTGCGCAACATGAACTTCGGCCCACGCGAAATGGAGGCGCTGCGCGAAATGAATCTCGCTGATCTCTATCGTATTGAGTCGTTGCGTGCCCATTGCCTGGAGATCGGCCTCAATCGGGAGGTGTACTGGCCGATGATCGAGCACCTGCGTCGGCAGCGTGAGTCCGAGGAACTACAGCAGGTGCTGATCGCCGCGGACGCACCATTGGAGATGATGCAGACGCTGTTCGGTCTGGGTTCCCGTGAATACACGCGACTGCGCCGCATGTTAACCGTGGATCCCTCCGTCGGCCGGCCGGCGGAACCCGATGAAGAGAGCACGCACATCCTTTGGAACACCTGGATTCAACGGGCGGGCAGGGAAGAAGGCAATCCGCTCCCACCAAATGAGTATCTTGCCATCCACCGTGAAACCGGTGTGTCGATGCGGGCCATATGGAACTTGACGCAGCGCTGGAATCAATACGGAGATCTGACGGGTCGAAGCAGCGCCGATCCTTCGGAGCGAGTGTGTTCGGATGGGTGAAAGTTCCCAAGGACTCCGATCCCAGACCTACGCACTGGATGCACTGATACAGGCGACCATAGAACGTGCACAACGAGATTCGAGTAGTACACACGCCGATACCATGCTGTTTATGGGCAACCGGCATCAATCGTTCCCCACGTTGGTAGTGCAAGACCCCGTGCTCGAACCCGTGGACAAGCTGGTGTGGATGGTCATCATGCTGCAGGCCCGAGAGACCGGCACCAACACCGCATTTCCCAGTTACGAGACCCTCGCCAAGAAAACCAATGTTTCGTCCACGTCGACCATCTCTAGGGCCATCGCCATTCTGCGCGCCACCCGCTGGTTGATATTGTGTGCACGGCTGCGGGAAGCGAGTGGCCGCTTCCGTGGCAACGTCTACGCGCTGCACGATGAACCCCTACCGTTGGCGGATGCCCTGCATCTGGATCCCGACTACATGACATTCCTGCGGCAGTCGCTCGCGCATCATCATGCTCGGGTGCGCCTCGTCGCCAAAGGGGTGTTGGATACGATCGACGAAGACATCCATGAGGGAATCGATGTCTGCGCCCAGGGCCATCCGCTTGAACGAAGAATACAAGCAGTGGAGACGATCCAGCAGGATTCACCGCGTCGCTATTTTGCATTCAGTGCCAAGGTGATGAGCCGATTGCGAAACGGGGTCGTGGAAACTGGCTCGGATGACCAGGACCAAAATTCAAAGCCGGACGAAATCCATGACCAAATTTTGAACCCTCAAAAATCGAAGTCGGGTAGTTGTAGTAGTTATATAAATACAACTACTACAGAAACTACAGAGCCAAAAATTTACAACCGCGGTGAGGTAGAACCGCCCCTGATCTATCCGAAGCGGTTGTCAGAGAACCAGTGCGAGTTGGCGGATCGTTATTTGAGTACTGTTCCGGCGGATGTACGACAACCCATCCTTGATGAGTTGGAAGGACGATTTCGTTCGGAGCAAAAAGGTATGAGCCCTGTTTATGACGAAATGCGATTTCTGCATTACCTATGCCGCGCTGAGAATAAAGGTGAATTCGTCCCCAACCTTGGCATCAAGGTGCATGGTGAGCGCATCGAGCATGAGCAGGCGCAGCTGAGACAAGCGCAACAGCAAGAGGAGAATCTGGTAGAAGCGAAGCGTCGCCAGGAAAACAGGTCCACAACCTCCGGCAAAAACCCATTGGCAGAAATACGCAAAAAGCTACACATGCCACCGCGGGAAAGGACCGAGGACGAATGCGCTGGGCATCGTACAAAATAGGAGTGGTTACAGTGTAACCACCCTACAAAATTCTTAGACGTAGCAACTCAGATTTGTTTTGATAGGCAGTGTCCAAACGTCAAGTACAAAGATCCACTACCTTCAGCAAGAACCCATTGGTAGAAATACGCAAAACGTTACAAATGCCAGCGCGGCAGAAGACTGACGACGAAAGCGCTGAGCATTATCCAGAAATAGGGGTGGTTACACTGTAACCACCTTACAACATCTATTGATGTCGCCAATCTATTTGACTTTGACAGTCAATATCCGAGCGTCAAGCACCGTGATTCAACAAATGATCGCCATACTGCTGCCGTCAGCTAAGCAGACGTTCGGAAACATTATGAATGCACATGTCAGAAATACCCATGCGAGCAGGGTATCTGACTTCTCATAACGCACCGTAGATAATGGTGGAGCGAGACAGCCGGTCCGTACAGCGGAGTACTGTCTACGTTGTGCGTTATTCCTCATACAG
>CAMYKK010000195.1 GCA_947258975.1 uncultured Gammaproteobacteria bacterium | reverse complement strand
GGCCGCGGTTTGCCCCGACATCCACAATGGTCGCTAGATCCCGGGACAATACGTGCTTATGCTCCACGCCCGCAAGCACATGATGGCGAATCAACGCATTTACAAGATAAAGGGAGCGGGCTACCTGCCAGAACTTCTCGAGCCGCGTTATGGTGGTCCGAACTAAAGCCACTGCAATTTATTGCTTCTCCAAATTCGATAACACACGATCGCACGACAGAAACAGGACACATTACAGCTCCCGATTGTCTGCGACTCGCAGCAGAATATTATCCCGATTATTCGGGACCAGAACTAACGGCAGCCTAGCGACAGACGCTTGTCGCACTCCGCAGTACGCTATCTCTTTCTTCCAACGCCTATTGTGTAAAAGGCGACCAAGGACTTTTTCTAGACAAAGTCATCTCGCTCTGCCACGCCACTATACCAGAATCCCCCCTTGGGACTTGTACTCGGGACCACGCCGCAGGCGGCCTGGTGCGCGGCACTGGTGTACTAGCTGCGTTGATCGCAATTATCCCTCAGCCCCGGCCCAGCGCTCTTCTCAAAACATCTCAACCTCCAGCACTGTCCGCTGACGCCTGAGGCATGCATGGTCTCCTTCTTCAGTCCATAACGCGACATTTCCAATACTCCTGTAAACAAAAGAGGAGAGAAATTCAATGACCTGGAGTGGGGATTATTGCGTGCCCCGTGACAGCCACGCAGATACGTCTAGTCCGCTATCCGCAGAGCCACCCGCGGGTCGAATGCCCTCTTCTCGCATCAATTTTCCTTGGCCCCTGGATCCCACTTTTGGAGAATTCCAGCGGCAACAACGCGACCGACCGCAGACCCTTTACTTTCAGTGCCGTTTACCGCCAAAGGCGCTGTTCTGCTGCAACTACCGGGGGAATACTGGTAATCACGTTCCTTGAGTAATCACCGATCTTGGCAGGCGACTCCCCGACCTTGCCTTCCGTGTCCTCGGCTGCCAGGGATCGGTTCTCAAAGAGCTTCTAGCACTGTCCAGGCGCTGTTTTTTCCATCCCTGGATCTGGTGTTGGGGTCAACGTGGTACTGGCTCGCCAAACCGACCGGAATCCGATCCTCTTTGAGCGCCATCAACGCTACCTACGCCTTGAAACTCGGAGAATGATTACGTCTCTTTCGTCTCATCTTGTACTCTTGTTAACTCGGTTACTCTGCCGCAGAAGATTTGTAAGCGCTCAACTAAACACACCCTGTTCAGGTGACTGGAATTTGTGCAAGGTCGCCACTTGTTGAATTTTTCATGAGGCGACGGCGATGGGTGAAGCGGAACTGACCGAACGGCAGCGGTACTGGTTGGAGCATGTCAAGGCGGCGAAGGATCGCGGTATGACTTTGGTGGACTACGCGGCGGAGCAGGGACTGAAGCTAAAGGATCTGTACAACTGGAAGTCGCGGTTGATCAAGTTAGGGACTTTGGAATCCAGTGCGTCGATTCGAGATTTTATGGCGGTTCGGATGGAGTCGGAACCGTTGCGGCGGGCGGGGTGTTGTGTGCATTTATCGAATGGGGTGAAGGTGGAATGGACGTCACCGTTATCAGAGCAATCTCTGGTCCGGATTCTGCAGCTGGCCAGCCGGCTGCGGTGATTCGTCCCGATAATACGTTAGAGCGGGTGTACGTGTATCGGCATCCGGTGGACATGAGGAAGGCGATCCACGGTTTGGTGGTGCTGGTGGAATCGGTGCTGTGTTTGGATCCGTTTTCGTTGCAGTTGTTTGTGTTCTGCAATCGAAGGCGGGACATCCTGAAGATGGTGTGGCGGGAGCGCAACGGATTTTGCTTGTGGCAAAAACGGTTACAGAAAGAGCGTTTCAAATGGCCGTTACATCTGGACGGTGAGGTGATCACGTTGACCGGGCAGCAACTGAATTGGTTGTTGGACGGGTATGATTTGAGTGTCATGAAACCGCATCGTTCTTTGCGTTATCGTTCGGTGTTATAAAGTTTTTTTTCTCGCGTCGATGGCGATGGATTGATAAAATAATGCACCCATGGATAGGGAACCTTCGACGCTGCCGAACGACGTACAAACGTTGCAGGCGCTGGTTTCTTCCTTGCGTCAAACCCACCTCGAACAGCAAGCCAAGATTCAACGTCAATCCTCGTTAATCGATCAACTGGTTGAACAGATCAAGCTGGCGCGGCACACCCAGTTTGGTGCCAGCAGTGAGCAATGGTCCGTCGATCAGATGCGGTTGTTCAATGGGGCCGAGGCGATCGTCGATCAACAAGACGATGATGGCGATGCGGATTCCGACATCATTGCGGTGCCAGCACACCGCCGAAGACGTGGTGGGCGCAAACCCCTGCCGCCGGAGTTGCCGCGCATTGCCGTGGTGCATGAATTACCGGAATCCGAGCGCGTTTGCCCCGGCGACGGCGCCACGCTCCAGGTCATCGACGAGGTGAGCACGGAGCAGCTGGATATTATTCCGGCCCAGGTGCGGGTGATCCGGCATATCCGCAAGAAGTACGCGTGTCCGTGTTGCGATAACACCATTAAGACCGCACCGATGCCCAACCAACCCATTCCCAAGAG
>CAMYKK010000194.1 GCA_947258975.1 uncultured Gammaproteobacteria bacterium | reverse complement strand
CTAATGTGCGGATCGTCGGTTACACCCACATGCAACGCCGCGATCCTCACACCACCTGATAAAACGATCAATGCGATATGTCCACGTTGACAATGTGCGCGAAGAACGGTTACGCATACGTGTTACGTACTGCACTCTGATCGCACTTTGGGCCTGTTTCTTACCGAATTGACGTCCAAGTTCCTTGTTTTTGTTACACCCATAATTCAGCAAGCCCAGCACCTGGCAACCCGCCGCCGCAACCCGCATCCCGCCTTTCTTGTTATTTTCATCATACCCCGCCCTTAATTTTCTTCGATTGGCGGGATTTTCCGCGTTTTGGCTGTGTATAATGGAGCTTTTTCGGGGGCGCATGAGGCATGGCAGCGAATCGTGTGTCGGCTGATTTGTAGTTCCGCGGAGGAAGTTGCAGCGGTGCTCGCCAAGCTGAAAACAAGGGCTTGTCCGCATTGCAAGCAAGTGGGCAGGCTGATCCGGCACGGGTTTTCGCGAGGCTATGACCAAAAACATCGGCGTGAGAAGACGGTCCGCGCTTGGCGCGTCTTCTGCAATAATCGCCTACGGACGGCCGGCTGCGGACGAACCTTCAGCGTTTGGATAGCCGATAAGATCAAACGACTCTTCCTGACAGCCGACAACTTGTGGGCGTTTCTCCAACAAGCCATCCTCACCGGCAATAAAATCCAGGCTTTTCGGGAGCTGCAAAGCGGACTGAGTGACTCCGCACCGTATCGCATCTGGAAGCGATTTCACCACGCCCAAAGCGCGATCCGCACCGCGCTACGTCCCTTGTGCGAACCGCCGGAGATTTCCTCTCAGCAACCGGCTGCACTCACACTCGCTCATCTCGAAGCCGCCTTCAGTCGGCATCCTCTGGGGCCCATTGCCGCCTTCCAAGTCACGCTGCAAACCTTTTTCGTGTGACAGGCTCTCTTTTGTGTTGCGGGGGTCTCCGCGGCATGACCTGCCGGCGCGTAACAAGCCGCTGACATCGCCGTTTGGACTTGTCTCCCGGCCCTCGCGACCGTCGGTTTGGCCAAATTTCCAGCGCACTTCGCGCGGGTTGGTGGAGCATGAAACCCCCAACAACACAACACGACGATGGACGCGTCGAGCGATCGAGACTTGAATAGACTCACTCTCAAATATTTTCTGTCCCTGCTTGGAAAGGAGTGATCCGTGAAACGACCATCGATCTACGTGAAAATGAAAGTGCTCGGCGCGATTGACGTCGTCGCAGGAAAAACGCGTCACCAGAGAATCCATAACGTCGCCCGCATGACATTTCTCGACGAGGAAGGCGCGCCACACCGCTTCACTTGGCGGACCATTCAGACCTGGTACTACCGCTACAAAAACCACGGCGTCACCGCGATGGACAACCGTCTGCGAGCCGATAAGGGGCAGCCCCGTAAGGTCACGCCCGAGGAAGTGCTGGAAGCAATCAACACCGCCTTGCCGCATTTTCGTCAGAAGAAACATAACAAGTCAGCCATTTACCGCTTTTGCATTGAAAAGGGCCTCTTGCGGGCCGACCAGATCGCACTCACGACCTTCTGCCGGTTCGTGCGGGAATACGAACTACTCCAAGATGATGTCAGCGAAAACAAACGCCGACTCGCCTTCAGCATGCAATATGCCAACCAACTTTGGCAGGCGGACACCATGTTCGGCCCGCATGTCCAGCGTCGGCAAGCCAAACTGATCGCCCTCATCGATGACGCGAGTCGTGTGTTATGCCACGGAGAATTCTTCCTCAAGGAAAATGCCGATTCAATGATCCAATCGCTCCGCTCGGCGTTCTACAAACGGGGTGTACCCGAGCAGTTGCTGGTCGATAACGGTTCCATCTATTGCTGTCAGGAAATCACGCTCGTATGTGCTCGGGTGGGCTGCATTCTCCGCCATACGGCCGTCCGCGATGCCGCGGCGAAGGGAAAAATCGAACGATTCTTCCGCCGCGTCCGCGACCAATTTCTCGTGCGCAACCTCGATCTCTCCTCCCTCGACAAGCTGAACAAGCAATTCACGCACTGGGTCGAAAACGAATACAACGCTACCCTGCATTCCACACTCGGTATGAAGCCGATTGACCGCTTTGGCGTGGACCTATCCCGCATCCGGTTCCTTTCCCCCTCGGAAGACACCGACGAGCTGTTCTACGCCGAGGCCCTGCGTACGGTCAAAAAAGACAGCACCTTTAGTTTTCAGGGAAAGCGTTACGAAACGCCCGTCGATCTGCGTGGCAAGAAGATTGAACTGCGTTACGAACGCGGGCGCCAGGGCCCGGTCATCATCTACGACAAGGGGCGGCGCATTGGCCAGGCGAGACTTCTGGACGCGGTTGCCAACGGGCTCCGACGGCGCAAGGAAGAACCATAGCATCCTCCAAAACTGGCCCAAAATCTAAACATCCATCTCGTCATTTCTGTCGTCAATCCCTGTTTTTTATAAGGACCCAACCCCATGATCCGTTCCTATTTCGGTCTGACCGACAATCCCTTCGCGCTGCGCGAAATCGAACTGCTGCAGCACCAACAGGAAATCCACGACACGCTCAAGGTCCATTGCCAGCAAGGCGGGCTCTGCCTCGTGGTGGGCAGGCCGGGAACCGGCAAGTCGGTAATTAAAGAGTCTCTCAA
>CAMYKK010000193.1 GCA_947258975.1 uncultured Gammaproteobacteria bacterium | reverse complement strand
GTGTTGAAGAAGATCGATCTGGGTATCGCGCTGGACACCGAAGAAGGATTGTTCGTCCCGGTCTTGCATGATGTCGGCAATCGTGATGCCGAGGATCTGAGGCGCGGACTGGAAGCGATGAAGGACGCGGTACGGCGACGCGATGTGCCGCCCGAAGAGCTCCGGGGGTATACCATCACTTTGTCGAACTTCGGCACGTTCGGCGGGCGTTATGCCGATCCCATCTTCATGCCACCCACGGTGGCCATCCTGGGAGCGGGTCGCGCTCGGGATGCGGTGGTGGCGGTGGACGGAAAGCCGGTGGTGCACAGGATCCTGCCGCTGTCATTGACGTTTGATCACCGCGCGGTGACCGGCGGTGAAGCGACGCGGTTCCTCATGGCGGTAATACAGGATCTGGAGAAGCCGTCTTAGCGCAATTCGATCAGGACGCTCGCTGATCCGCGGCGCGGGATTGTGTGCGCGAAGCCGGCGTAGTCGCTAGCGGTATACCGGTTTTCCATCAGTGAAACGCACGATGCAGCTTGATGCGCTGTTGCCTTCAATTTCAGCTAATCCCGACTAGAATGGGGGAGTGAAACGCCGGAGTGTCTGTGACGTTCCGGCCGTGATTGGGTAATCTCCACTGTATTCGGCAGCAAACCACGAATGAAGAGAGAATGGATACTACTGGTGGGTGTGGTCACAGCCACATCGGTGATTGTGCTGGCGAGCGTAAGATGGTTTGCCCCGCAGTTGTTGGGAATTCCAATTGATCTGCAAAGCGTGCGCGTAAGCGAGTCGCTTCCCCCGTTTTACGACGGGATATTCCGCAGGGCGGATTCGGAGGAATTCCTCCTCAAGGACCCGTCTATCCGCGTGCGTGCGCGACCCTTTATGCCCCGGGGTTTCACGGTAGGTCCTCATGATCTGCTCGGTTTTCGCAACCGTGGGATACCGAATATCGCCGACGTCGTCGTACTGGGCGACAGTCAGACCTACGGGGTCAATGTGCTCATGGAGTACAGTTGGCCCAGCCAACTACAGGCCGATCTCGGTAGCCACACGTCGGTTTACAGCATGGCGACCGGCGGATGGGGTGCTGTGCAATATCTGGACATGTTCAACAAGAGCTTGATCTTCAAGCCCCAGGTCCTTGTAGTGGCGTTCTACTCCGGAAATGATCCCATGGAATCTTACCTGCTCGCTTACGGTGTAGAAAAGTGGGCACCGCTCAAAGTTGCACACGATCTCGATGAATCGGATAGACCTCCGGCCGCAGAAATTACCGAGGAGAGCTGGCAGGTGGCGTTCTCGGATGGCGTCAAGACGACGTTTACCCCGAAGCACAGACTGCAATCCAATGACGGGGCGTTTGCAGTCGTCAGAGAGGGATGGGCAATCATGGAAAAAGTAGGCAGGAAGATCAGCGACATGGCGAGCGAGCATGGGGTCGCACTTATTTACACGATCATCCCCACCAAAGAACTCGCGTATAAGCGCAAGGTTGACGCCGAAGGAATGGATCCGGATCCACTCTATAGCCGCCTGGTGTCGACGGAGCATGTAAATATTAAGCGGTTAGCGAGTGTTTTTACAGAACTGACTAACGTCACGTACGTTGACTTGGTCGAACCGCTGCAACAGGCTGCGTTGCAATCGACGCGGATCTACCCGCTTAATGCTAACGGGCATCCCGTTTATGCAGGATACAAGACAATCTCACAAGCCATCGCGCCGATAGCGAAAGGCTTGGTACGCCCTGTGCGAAGGTCACTTGCGCTAGTTGTTCTAGAGGATGGTACAAAGCGTTATCTGCTGCTCACAAGGCGGGGTGCCCTATTATTTCCTAAGCCGGAGACTGCGGAACGGAACGGTTGGAAATTGGCGGACGCCAAGCAGTTGCGGATCCGAGAGTTTACCCGTCTGCCGTTTTTAGGTGCGACCGACGATGTCGACCCATCCAAACTCGGACCGCCTGCGAACACGCCATAATCCCGTGATCAGGCCGGTTCGCCCGGTATCATTCGGTATCCGTTCGAGCAGTTGAGAGGGTCCGTCAAAGCGACTCGCCGGCCAATATCACTCATTTGGGTGAAGAAATTTGTTGCGGTGACATGTAAGGTAAATGGCCAATGCTTGGAGGCCGGCGGCAAGGGATCGCCGCTTATACCAAGGATGGGACCAGGGCGAACCAGGGACGGTGAACCCTGGTTTTTTTCTTAAGTCCGCGGTTCGACAGTCAATGCCGACCGCGGGGCGTGCCTTTGGCGCAAGGACCGACCTCGTGCCACGGCGCGCGGTGGCCGCGCGCCGTGGCGGAAGCCTTGGTGTCAAACCTATTTCGGATAGCCGAGTGTTTTCAGGGCGCCGGTTATTTCACCCAGGATCGCAGGATCATCGATGGTTGCGGGGGCCTTATACTCCTCACCATCTGCAATCTTGCGCATGGTTCCGCGCAGGACCTTACCCGAACGGGTCTTCGGCAGCCGTTGCACCACCGCTACCTGTTTGAACGCGGCGACCGGACCGATCTGCTCACGCATGAGCTTGACGAGCTCGGGCGCGATATCCGCGTCCTGCCGATCGACACCGGCCTTCAACACCACCAATCCCACCGGTAATTGTCCTTTCAACGAGTCGGCGGCGCCGATGACCGCGCACTCGGCT
>CAMYKK010000192.1 GCA_947258975.1 uncultured Gammaproteobacteria bacterium | reverse complement strand
AGACCCCAAGATTGAAATACGTAGTTCACCGCACTAGCCGGATTGATCACCGAGTCGAACCCATCCGTTCTGACTGCATACTTGGCTTTTGACGCCCAAACGTCCGAGCTCACTGGCAACTTGGCGAAAGGCACGCTTCTTGCCTCTGCAAGAAGCGTGACTGAAGCCAAATGTCCAGTGCAGCGATTTGTTATGCGTCACTTAGCTTTAAGGGGAAATCGACCAGGGTGCTCAATGGTATCGATCCCAACATCCACATCAAGCTCGGGCCAGTAGAAATGTCCCGGGGTGGGCTCTTCAACGTTGAGAACCTTCCCGATTGGTGCGTCCTTAAACCATGGAAAGTCCTCATAGGACATAAAGAACTCTTTGTCGCCAGCCAGCACCCAGACACCATGGCTTGAGATGTTCGTGATCTCAATCCCTGAAGAAGTCGTGCCAAGCGGCCTTGAGGTCATCATAATGCCCTTCGATAATCGTCTCTACTTCATTTAATTGTACCTTAGAAAGCTGGTAATTTCGTGCCAGTTCCAATTGCGGTTCTAACCAGAATTTCGCTTCTCCATCAGTGCAGTATACGTGGACATGAGGCCGCGTCTCTTCGCGAGCAAAGAAAAAAAACCTATAACCACGCTCCCGAAATATGGTCGGACTCATTTAGATGTATCTTGACGTATAACGTCTCGCTTCAGCCGCGCCGCATGTCTTTCGCGGCGTCGGTCTGCAAGCGATAGTTAGGCGGCAACTTGCTCGAAGGAAAAATGTGGGATATCCGCTCGATCAGATGCATGTTCGACGGTGATAGCGCAGATATCTCCCTTCTTATCGAGATCAAGCAGAGTGTTTTCGTCCAGATCGCGGGTTTCCGCGACCTCAGCGGAGCGGAATTCAATATAGAGCGTGTCGGTATCTTGGAAGTACTTGATTTTCATGGCTGAAACCCGCGATCGAAGAAGGCATTATGTATTGTTTCACCATCAGGAAGAAGTATAACTCGTAGATAACGGTCGTCCATCTCGTTTATCGGAGCCCAACGCCGAATACGCCCATCTGCCTGAATCGTTTCCCTGGTTGGGTTTTCAATAACGTGTCGGATCCATTCATCCTTTATGACCTCTCGATCAGGTCGTTTTCGGATGTCGAGAAAATACTGCGTGTATTTCACTTCGTTTCTTCTTTTTTTGATGCGTTACGTGCCGCTTAACGTCGCGGATCAGCTGCCGAGCAACCAAGCGCGGTAGTATAGGCGAGCGTTAGCGACCACCGCGCGTCTTGCGAGGTCAGACTGCATCCGATTGTTAGCGGTCAATGGCACTGCCAAATGAATTCGCTCTTGGGCAATAATTCACCATCGAACTTTATAAAAAGGTAACCGGATCCGGCATCGCCAAAGTTCGGGCCTTCACAAAACCATCTAGGATCATCGTTTGTGGATCGGTTTTCATTTTGAGTTACTTCTCTTGGGGAGTCTAATCTCTGAGTTTTTGGAAGAAATCGTTGGTAGTTGTATCTATCACCCTGTCCAACAGGGCAACCAATATCGTCCGGTTCAGGTAATGGTGTATGGAAACCAAAATAGTCATCAAACTGAGCAACAAACGTCCAGTCACTATATTCGGGCGATTGTATCCACGAAGGGACGCTACCGAGTTTTGTGCCGGAATATATAGATTTCAGAAGTTCCTCACTCGTTTCACTATATTTTGTCTCGTCGGTGAAATTGGAGCGGTCGGACTTTGGGATTTCGTCATGCATCTGAATCCATTTTGAAATTCGCACTTCGGTTTGAATCCAAATTGTTCTATCTGCAACCCAACTTTGATCATAGGCGCAGTTTTCGCAATTGCGAATTTGTGCTGTTTCAGGTTCGGCAACATCCGGAGGAAAGCTCAGATTGTTTTCGAGCGCTTCGGGTTCAACAACAAAACTCGAGTTACAGCCCTCAGATGAGTTCCATGTGGGTTCGCAGTATGAATCCGGATTCGAACACATGAATACGAAAAGGCATCGACCCTTCCGACCCAAATTTAGTCTTTCATCATGGTGATTGAGTTGGACGATCAGGCTCATAGATTTACCGCAACTGCGGCAAATCGGCCAAAAGCGAGCCGGAATCCCCCACGGTAAACCACCGAATTTGTCTTCCATCAATCTTTGCGAATTACTTAGGACTCCTAGCTCGAATCTCGGTACGTAGTATTTCATTGGCAGCTAACGTCTCGCTTCAGCCGCGCCGCGCGCCTTTCGCGGCGTCGGTCTGCAAGCGTTTGTTAGATTGTGTCTTTGCAATAGGTGGAGAAGTGAATATGAGATCACATGGTTTACAGTGATACTTTTTTGGTCTTTTGGCTTCCGCCCATACTAAAACGATAAGCAACAAAACGGCGAATAAATACCACCAATTCCCCAACGCTATAAGAAGTGCAAGAAGTATGGCGCCGAAGATCTCTCCCACAAACCAACCTGTAAAAACCTCATCCCACGGGCGTTTCGTAGTCCTAGCTTCGAGGCCGCATTGCGGACAGTTTGATTTCATTTTCAACATTACGGCAACCGCAATCTAACGTTCTAGCTCAGCGGCAAAAGCAAGCTGGCCTGGCTTTTGCGACAGCAAAAGGTATGACAGGTTGACTTTGTCCGTCTGGAGCGTTTTGTTGAACGGAGCCGCTACG
>CAMYKK010000191.1 GCA_947258975.1 uncultured Gammaproteobacteria bacterium | reverse complement strand
TAAATGGACGTTGGAGATCGGGTTTCGCATGTTCTTCGGCCCGGCGCCGGACCTCTACGGCAAGATGACGGGGAAGAAGTAATAGTCGTGTGTTAGTAGCAAGTGCGGACGTTTCTAGACGGGAGGCCTGCATAAAACCAGGCCAGAGAACACGCACGCTTATAAAAGAGGAGTGTGTAATGAACAGAGTAATCGGATACCTATTGATGATGTTTCTGCTGGTTGGTGTGAATTCTGCCTATGCCGCCGGCGGCGTGGTCAAAGACCCGGCCGGAGTAGCACCAGATCGTTACGTCTACTACCCGGGTACTGAAGCACTGCAAGAAGATGAAATCCGGGTGGTGGTATGCGGATCCGGCATGCCCGCCGCCCGGCACGGTCAGGCAGCGACCTGCTTCTTGGTCGAGACCGGCAACGGCGACAAATTCCTGTTCGATATCGGTACCGGCTCCATGGCCAATGTGGCGGCGCTGATGATCCCCTACCAATACCTGGACAAGATATTCCTCACACACCTGCACACCGACCATATGGGCGACATCGACGCCATCTGGGCAGGCGGCTGGACCGCGGGGCGGCCCAACGCCCTGCGGGTGTGGGGCCCCAGCGGCATGAGGCCGGATATGGGCACCAAATGGGCCATGGATAAATTCCTCGAACACGCCAACTGGGACTTCGTGACGCGCAAGTTCCAGATCAGCCCGGTGCCGGGCAACATCGAGACCACCGAGTTCAACTACAAGGGCGAGAACCAAGTGGTGTACGAGGAAAACGGGGTGACGATACGTTCGTGGCCCGCGATACACACCGGTGACGGACCGGTGAGCTACGCTCTCTACTACAAGGGCATGAAGATCGTGATCGGCGGCGACACGTTCCCCAATAAGTGGTTCGTGAAGTACGCCAAAGATGCGGATCTGTTGATCCACGAGGCGTTCATGGGCCCGGAGCTGTTCGTCAAACTCTACAATCAACCGCCCCAGCTGGCCTGGCGCGCGTGCTGTGCGTTCCATACCTCCGGACAGGCCTTCGGCAAGGTGATGAGTGAGCTGAAACCACGGATGGCGGTCGCCTATCATTTCTTCAACGAGGAGGCGACACGCTACTCGCTCTACGACAATATCCGCGAGACCTACGACGGCCCGCTGTCACTCACCACCGATCTCATGGTGTACAACATCACCAAGGACAAGGTCACCGAGCGCATGGCCGTGGCGACCCACGAAGCCTGGGCGGTACCGGGCACCGGAAGGCAGCCGGGCCCGCAGCCGGGACAGCCGCCAGTTTTTTCGAAGGCAATTGTTGACGGGCGGCTCGACAACATCGTGCAGCCCGCGCAGAAACAGATGCTTGACGAGTTTATGGAGAAGTACAACCTGCAGGATCAGGACTGGCGCAAGCAAATGAAGAAGTAGCCGGAACAATAATAGTGATTACTTCATGAAGGAATTGCTCACTGAGATCTGCGATGTGGTTAACCGGAAGAACGGAACCGACATCAAACTCCCGCCCCGATCTGTCAGGTGGGTTTGAGCATTATTGAGGGAACTCCGGGGACAGTTTACTTGATTCTCATTTTTACAGAGCGCTTCGGTAGGGCCTGTTGGAACATCGAGGGACGAATTAAGTAACCTGTCCCCCGGATAGCACAGAGGAGATGATGATGAGACATATTTCGCTGGGGTTGTTAGCGATACTTGTTTCATTAAGCGTATCGAACGTTGCCAGATGTGCCGACGAACCTTCGGCGATAGATCCCGAAGCAGCGCAGGTGCTGCGCCAGATGAGTGATTATCTGAGTTCGCTCGAGAAATTCACGTTTCGTGCCGACAACACAATCGACACGGTGGCACGATCGGGACAGCAGATACAGTTGAGCGCTCGCGTTGACATCGCGATCCAACGGCCGAACCGGTTCCGGGTGAACCGCAAGGGGGACAATGTCGCCCAAGAGTTCTATTTTGACGGCAAGACACTGACGTTATATGGCAAGGGAGTGAACTATTACGCCAACATGAGGGTGTCGGAAACCGTCGACATCAACACCGCGCTCGATTTGGCTAAGGAGGAAATCGGGGTATTCGTACCGGGGTCCGACCTCGTGTATCAGGACGCCTACCAGGTTCTGATGGAGGATGTGAATTCCGGGATGGTGGTCGGCACCAGTACCGTCGGCGGAGTGGAAGTGCACCATCTGGCGTTTCGGGGCAGTGAGGTGGACTGGCAGATCTGGGTTGAGAAGGGCGACAAGCCGTTGCCCAGAAAATATCTGATCACCTCGAAGTGGATGACGGGGGCGCCGCAGTTTACCGCGGTGTTCTCGAAGTGGGACACCGCGGCGAAACTGGACGACGCGCTGTTCACGTTCTCACCGCCGCCGAAGGCCGAGGAGATCGGATTTATTCCGCTGCGCGGTGTCTCCGGGGTCGGCACAGGAGGAACCCCATGATGAAACGCATTGAAACCCTCGCCTTCGTAATTTCAATCTACTTGATTGGGCCGGCGGTCGCCATCGCAGCGTGGATGTCGACGTTCGCCGCCGCCCCTCTGTCGGCGCAGTCGCCGCGGCGGTTGCGGTGGGGACCCGGGTCGCGAGGCTGCCGCGCAGCTGTACCACGGTCGTGACCTATGGCACCACGTATCACCATTGTGGTGGCGTCTACTATCGGCCGTACTATGAGGGCACGAAGGTGGTTTATGTCGTGGTGGATGCGCCCTAGAGGTGTAGGTGTAGGCCCTAACGCTTGGGTCGCCCTTGGCATAAGTCGATGGCCTCAGGCGCGATTGAGAAAAGTGAGCTCTGATTGTGCGTCTTGCACTCGAATCTGTTGTCAGTGAACGGCGTAAAACCGCCGCGCAAAGGTTCACTTTCATCACGCTTTCCTTTCAGCGCAATGACAGCGGCGCGCAGGGCACTGACGCGGTTGCTGAAAAGCACCAACTAATTCCATTCCACAACCTTAGGAGACTTTGATGAAACGTTTTGTTGCGCTAGTTCTGAGCAGCTCCATGTTTTTCGCGATCACTCACTCGGCAGTCGCTCAGGAATCCATCGTTGAATCCGTCGCACAGGGCTGCGAAAAGGAACTCCAATCGTACTGCGCCAAGGTCACGCCCGGCGAGGGTCGTGTGCTGGCTTGTCTCTATGCGCATGAGGACAAACTGACGGGACGTTGCGAATATGCCCTCTACGACGCCGCTGCTCAACTCGAGCGTGCCATCGCCGCCCTGACCTATCTCGCTAACGAGTGTGATGATGACTTGGAGAAGCACTGTGCCAAGGTGGCGATCGGTGAGGGGCGTCTGGCGCGTTGTCTGCTCGACA
>CAMYKK010000190.1 GCA_947258975.1 uncultured Gammaproteobacteria bacterium | reverse complement strand
TATAGAATTAGCAGCCTTTTACGCATTAATGAATACTCCCCTCTCTTTCACGAATGCGGGTGTTTAGCCAAATCTATCGTGGTCTGTCCCCATATACTCCGGAAGGGGTCACCCGCTTTGAGGGCCGTATCGAGCACCTTGCTTTGGGTCGTGTGGAATATTTCTCGTCACATGAGGCGCTGTGGAAGTTATTGGATCAGTTACTGCCCGGCTGGCCCTGACCAGTCAGCGGAATGTGCGCTATACGCTCAAGACACCGTGACCTAAGACGGCACCACTCATATCATCCTCGAACCGTTAGACTTCATCGCTCGCCTGGCTGCCCTCGTCCCCTACGCTGGCAGATCCCTATCTGAAGCGTTCTCAGTCCCGGAGAAAACCGGTTACGAGCGTCGCGCATCTTAATTTCTACCTGACATCACTCTGTCAACCCGGCCAGCGTGCCAACTGCCAAGCCCCGTGATCTCTTTGCTGGCGAACGGCATAGTGGATATCCTCCCTATACATGCCCTATTATGGATACAAGAGCTGACCTTGATCAGTTTACCAACAGTTCGGGCAAGATATTCGGCCAAATACCGGTTTTCAGGGTCTGAGTGGAATGGCACTTACTTAAGGTTTTTAATACCCTCCCCTTTATGCCCTTTGGGTGCTTGATGGGGGAGGGCTAGGGTGGGGGTGAAATGTTTAGCATTACCACTAAATCTCGAGTTTTCACTCTCCCCCTAACCCCCTCCCGTCTAGGAAGGGGGGACTAAATTCAGTGAAATCCTCTTAAGTAAGTGGCATTCGGGTCTGAGTGTTTTTTTCTATACGCGCAGGTATTTCGTTCGGTTGGGAAGCTGAGCAGATACCCCTATGTTATGGGCCCGACCTGCGACAGCTTGACTACGACAGGATAAATGCGCGACTCTGACTGGCGAGGACTTAAGAAAAGCAATGTCTTCATTGGTCATCCACGGTCCAACCTCTGTCACAATAGCGCGGCGACGCAGGGCTGGACGCATCGAGTGATAACATGAAATTGATTGTCCGCTTATTCATCGGAATCGGCCTGGCGTTCGGAGCAGGATTAATACTTGTGTCTATACTGAATAAAGTGGCGGGACTGCCTGATAACAGTGGCCGCATTGCCTCGCGGGTCATCAGCAATGGCGCTGATTCATCACTTGGCAGGACTTTTGCGCCCCAATTGACAGCAAATCCGGTCAAAAACGGGATTCTCGAGCTTCCGCATGGTCGCGATGCGTTCGCGGCACGTTTCGTCCTGGCTGAAACAGCGCAACACAGCATCGATACGCAGTATTACATGTGGCATCAGGACACGGTCGGCAGGTCGCTCGTATACGCGCTGATCAGCGCCGCGGACCGGAATGTCCGCGTGCGACTGCTGGTGGACGACATGTATGGCAAGGATGGTCAGGACACCTGGATCGCCATGGATGCCCACCCGAACATAGAAGTCCGCCTTTTTGCTCCTTATTCGCGCCATCAACCGCAGTACCTGCAGTTTGTGACCCGCTTTCACGACGTTAATGCGCGCATGCACACCAAGACCTTTACAGTCGACGACCAGGCTACGATCATTGGCGGACGCAACATTGGTGACGAGTATTTTGACGCCGATCCGGATCTCGCATTTGCGGACAATGACGTGCTCGCAATAGGGCCGGTCGTTGAGCAAGTCTCATCGAACTTTGACGACTACTGGAACAGCGACTACGCATACCCTGTAGCGACGCTGTTGCCGGCCGCGAGCGAAGCGGACCTGCAGCAGCTGAAAGACTCCTCTCCGGCATTTTTCGAAAAGCCCGACACAAAATCCTATCTGCAGGCTGTAAAACAAGGCGCCTTGGCCAAATCGTTATCTGGCGGCAGCGCAGAGTTTCATTGGGGACCGGGGAAAATTGTCCATGACGTATGGTGGAAGAGAGAACAGGATAAGGAAGGCTGGCATGATGATCTGCTCATTACACAGCTAAAGCCCACTATCGTCGATGCGACTGAAGAGTTAATCATCATCTCACCCTACTTCGTGCCGGGTGACGATACGGTAAAAATGCTTTGCACACTGGCTCAGAAGGGTGTCAGTGTAAAAATTCTGACGAATTCTCTCGCCTCAAACGACGTGGTCGCCGTGCACGCCGGCTATAGCAAGTATCGGATCCCGCTGCTGCGCTGCGGGGTCGAGCTTTATGAACTGAACGAGCACCTGCGTACCACGGAAAGAAGGGTGTTTACATGGCTGCCCGGACTCAGCAAATCCAGTCTCCACGCGAAATCCATGGTCATCGATAAGACCAAAATGTTTGTTGGGTCTTTCAACTACGACCAGCGCTCGCTGTATCTCAATACTGAAATCGGACTGGTATTTGAGCAGACTGATATCGCCGGTCCTGCTGCAGAGAAATTCGACCGGAACATCGATAAGTTTGCGTTCAAGGTCGAATTGGTGACCAGTGACACCGGCAAAGAGTCGTTGCTCTGGCACGGCATTAATGATGGTAAAGCAGTAACCTACGATACCGAACCTTACGTCGGGCGCGGTACGAGAGCGGCGGTCTGGCTATTTCGATGGCTGCCAGTGGATTGGCTTCTTTGATATCCGAATGCTTCGGCGGGATTTTATTGCGCCGCAAGGCGCGCTCGTGAGACCACCTCCCATCGGCACCCCACGGCTATAGCCCTGAGCGGTAAAATCGGGTCGTTCGACTTCCGCAAAGACACTTACGGTGATGCGGGTACCGGAGGTGGCGTAGACCTCCTTAGGATATGGAGATGACCCTTCGCTGCTCGCACCTCGGGACTATCCACGGCCCCGGTTGGGATGCCAGATCCACATCACGGCGACCAGCACGAAGGTTACCGGAATATCCGTCCACAGGTGCGCGTGCTCATTCGGGAAAAAGAAAGCCTGCGGGATCATTACCAGGCCGTGCAGCAGATTGGCGAGAATGCCCCAATCGAACAGGGCCGCGTTCGCCCGCGGATCAACAGAATGGCCCACGCCGCATACAGCGCAACCAGCATAAACACGTAGGGATGTAGCCCGTCATAGGGTGAGGGCGGATGAGTCGGGCCAAGCGATATACCTTCCGGGACTATTCCCCAGGCGAATCCCGGCGCGTATAGAACAAAGCCCAGTAGCAAGGCCGGGATCAGAATCCAGCCGGTTAGACGCATGACCAGGGCCGATTGTCGAAGGTGTGTTTCCTGGTCGTCGATCATGTTTGGCTTCCCCTTTTCGTCAGGTTCAGGGCGTGTACCAGATCGGGCTGGTGTAGGCCCGCTCCTGAATCGTCATCGTGACCTCCTTGGGCATCGTGATCCCATACCGCTCCGCGTCGTAGGCCGTCCATCGCGGGGTGAGGATCTCGATGACGCGCACGTAGTAGAAGGCGCGCTGTTTCGGATCGAATTCGGGATCCTTCCAGTGGGCCATTAGCATGACGTCCCCGATGGAGTTGGTATAGCTCACGTTGGCGACGTCCACCGTGCTGCCGACTTCGCGTTCACAGCGACGATTGACGATCGCGCGCCCGTCGGAACAGGCGACGTCGTAAACGCGCTCGTGTGTCTTACCGTCCTTGTCGAGCCAGCCTTTGATGATCTGGATGCGATCGAGGTTGGCACCGTCGGGATCGCGGAGTGCCCGAACCATGAACGATGGCGCCTTGCCT
>CAMYKK010000189.1 GCA_947258975.1 uncultured Gammaproteobacteria bacterium | reverse complement strand
TGGCAAGATTTCCAGACTTTTTTTGTGGAGCAGGGCTGGGGCAAAGATGGACCGCAGGCCTATGTCAACCAGATGGCCTGGTATGACAATGGGGTGCGCAAGGATGGCTACGTGATTGGCTTTACCCTTTTCACCGCCGGCGGCGCCAACCGCTGGAAATCTTATGATCTAAATCCTATCCTGCCGGAACTAACGGCCTATGTCATCAGCCAGCAGTAAGCAGCAAAATGGCTAAAAATGATTAAAGGAAAATCAATATTTGGGTAATAAACCATTACTTTGCAACATGTTTTTCTTTGCATAGTATAATGACCACCCTGGTAATAGGAAATCTAAATTCATAAAGGAGTTAAACAATCGATGCTCAAAAGAACATGTATTTTAACCCTGGCCGTTTTCATGCTGCTGACAGCCTGCACCGCTGCAGCGCCTGAGAATCGGGAAACGGCCGTTAAGGAAAAAGATATTCTGAATATCGGCGTTGACACCCTGCCGCCACTGCCCAAGCATTTCGGCGACCGCAACCGTACCAGTCCGCTGGCATTCACAGGCAACAAGTTCGAATTCCGGGCCGTTGGATCCAGCCAATCGATTGCCGGCCCGCTGATGATATTGAATACGATTGTAGCTGAATCATTGGACTACATAGCCACCTATCTGGAAAATAGTGACGAAGAGTTTGACACGGCCGTTCACAATATTTTGCGGGACATTATCACCAAGCATGACCGGATTATCTTTAACGGCGATGGTTATTCGGAGGCATGGCACAAAGAAGCGGAGGAGGATCGCGGGCTGCCCAACTTGCGCAATCCTTACGAAGCTTTGCCGGCTATTGTGAGCGAGGATGCGGTTACCCTTTTCAAGAAATATAACGTCATGTCCGAGCGCGAAGTACACAGTCGCTTCGATGTTTATCTTGAACAGTACATTATGGCGATTCATGTCGAAGCCAAATTAACCAGGAAAATCGGTAAAACGATGATTTACCCTGCCGCGGCACGCTACCAGGGTGAGTTAGCATCCTCCGCAGCCAGCCTAAAGGCGATTGGATATGAGCCCAACACAGAAACCTTGGATTAACTCACTTCCTGCGCCGAAGCTATGTTAGGCAGTGTTGCCAGGCTAGAGCAGCTCATGGAGCACGAAAGTGAGGATCCGATGGAAGAAGCAAAACATGCCTGTTATGAAATTCGACCCGCGATGGATGCTGTTCGTCGCTATGCAGATGCATTAGAAGGTCTGGTGGCGGATGATATGTGGCCGCTGCCGACGTATCAGGAGATGTTGTTTATCAAATAGTTTGCATAAGTGAGATTGGAGATTAGGAATTGGAGAGAGAATTGATTTCTGATCTCCAATCCCTAATTTCATTATGTCCTCCTCCCAAAACTTCACCCGCCCTCAGGCGCTGGCTGCTCTGCGTGAAATTGTGCTGGCTTTGGGGGCGGCCTGGGATTTAGACACCGCCCTCGATTTGATTGCCCGCAAAACAACTGAGGTGATGAATGTTGATTCATGCACCATCTACTTGCTCGACCCGGATGGGGAATCTTTGCGTTTGCAGGCTACCACCGGCCTGGCGAAACGGGCGCTGGGACGGGCAACCCTCAAAGTCGGGGAAGGCATGACAGGCTATGCTGCGGCCTATAATCAGCCCATTTTTGACATTGATGCTGTCAATAACCCCCATTTTAAGTTTGTTTATGAGGCGGAAGAATCCCTTTTTAGCTCTTTGCTGGCAGTTCCGCTGGTGATTGAGGCTGAGCCGATTGGCGCGTTGAATGTACAGACTTATGAGCCACATGATTTCAGTGCGGATGAAGTGGAAATTTTGTCGTTGATTGGAGATGTGGCGGCGAGTGCATTGGTGCGGGCTCAGTTGTATGATCGCCAAAAGCGCCAAATCGAGGAGCTGAGAACGCTGGCGCAGGTAAGCGAAGCGGTGACGTCCCCCCAATATTTAGACGATATTTTAGACATCGTGACGGAGATGGCGGCCCAGGTGATGGAAGCCGAACTCTGCTCAATTTTTTTGTTGGATGAATCTGGAGCCCGGCTGGAACGCTATTCGGCCCGCCAAAGTTCAGATGGCTTTGTACGCTATCATTCCGTTGCCCTGGGAAAGGGGATTGTCGGGCAGGTGGCGCTTACCGGCCGTTCGACCACGATTCCAAATGTGCTGCTTGCCGAGGATGCCAATGAGGCTGCGCTTGCCCAAGAAGCAGGTTTGGTTTCTCTTTTAGCCGTACCGCTCAGCGTGCGTGACCGGGTTATCGGGGTGCTGAATTGCTACACGGCCGTTGCCCACACATTTACCTCCGAACAGCACACCTTGCTCAATACCCTGGCCAACCAAACTGCCTTAGCGATCGAAAATGCGCAGCTCATTACGAATACGGCCGTTGTGCGCGAAATGCACCATCGCATCAAAAACAATCTGCAAACGGTAGCCATGCTGATGCAGCTCCAGCTGCCGGATGCCGAGCGGCTAGATACCCGCCTGGTATTGGAAACTAATATCAACCGTATTCACAGCATTGCGGCCGTGCATGAAGCCCTCTCCGAAAAGGGATTCCGGCTGGTCAATATCAATGATGTGTTGAAACGCATCAGTCACATGACCATTGCCGGCATGGTGACGCCCGAGCAGGATATTCGAATCTATGTGCAAGGGGAGGCGCTGGAACTGCCAAGCAAGGAGGCTACGGCGTTGGCTGTGGTGGTCAATGAGCTGCTTCACAACAGACTGGAACATGCCTTTGCAGGGCGCAAGGCGGGCCAGATTGACATCTCGCTGGGTCATTCTCCTCGGGAAATGATTGTGCTGGTGCGGGATGACGGTCGTGGTCTGCCGCATGATTTCAAGCACGGCATGGGT
>CAMYKK010000188.1 GCA_947258975.1 uncultured Gammaproteobacteria bacterium | reverse complement strand
GTCATCATAACGCAGGCGCCCGTAGCTCAGTTGGATAGAGTACCTGGCTACGAACCAGGGGGTCGGGAGTTCGAATCTCTCCGGGCGCGCCATAAATCAATGACTTAGCGGTTGTCTGGAGTAAATATTCGATTAACCCATCTTTACATTCAAGCATAAAAATAGTACGGGACACATCGGACAAAATCCTGTATAAAGTGGAACATGGAAAGTTCTACGCGACAGACATCCGTTTCCAACCCTTGCGCGGTGGCAGGAGAAGCCCCGCCGTTTTCGCAAAATTGGGTTCAACTAACCCAAGCAGAACATATTGAGCTGAAGTGGCAAGGAAATTACTGGAAACGTCAACATGCCCATTTAAAAAGACAGAATGCGGATCTGAAACAGGAACTCGGTCTGGCCCATGCGAAGATCAGAGATCTGAAGCAACGGCTGTATGGAAAGAAGAGTGAGAAAGCGGCTAGCAACAGAGATCAGCCTGCAACGGACGATGGCCAAGCTTCTTGCCGAGCACGTGGACAGCAAACCGGTCGCAAAGGCCATGGCCGCACCTTACGCCCTGATCTACCCATTGTTGAAGAGGTAAGAGACAGCGCACCGGAGGATCAAACTTGCTCCGTGTGCGGGAAAACTTATCGGCCGCTGTCGCAAACAGAGGATTCTCGAATTATCGAGATTCAAATCCAAGCGCATGTTCGCTTGATTCGACGAAAGATGTACGCCCAAGCCTGTGAATGCGACGGTGTAGCGGGTATTCTTAGCGCGCCACCGGCGCCCCGAGTTATTTCCAAGAGTTCTGTCGGCGTTTCGGTTTGGACGGAAGTCTTGCTCAACAAATTTCTGTTCTCCCGTGCGCTGTACAATTTATGCACAGATTACGCGTATCGCGGTTTACCGCTGGCGCCCGGTACGCTCACCGGCGGGTTGAAAAAGATCGCGCCCCTGTTCAAGCCGTTGATTAATCGACTGGTCGAGCAGCAGCTGAGCGAGGCGCTGTTTCATAACGACGAGACCGGTTGGAAAGTATTTGAAGCGATAGAAGGCAAAGTGGGTTATCGATGGTGGCTTTGGGTGACCCAATCCTCATCGGTGGTTTATTACACGCTGGCGCCGAGTCGTAGTGGCAATATCCCCATCAATCATTTTTCCGGACTGGATAAGCGTCTGGAGCAGGTCATTGTCGTCTGTGATCGCTATAGTGGTTATAAACGGCTGGCGCGAGAGAACCCGGTGATTATCCTGGCATTTTGTTGGGCGCACCTGCGCCGGGATTTTCTCGATGCGGCTAAAAGCTGGCCCGACCTGCAAGAATGGATGTTTTCCTGGATCGAGCAGATCGGTGCAATCTATGCCCTCAATGCCCGGCGCCTGGAACAGTGGGATCCGGGGCGCGCGTTAGCGGATCAAACGCCCGCCTTTATGGCGCGACACCAAGCGCTGGAGCACGCCATAAGGCGGATGGCTGAGCGTTGTGACCGAGAACGGGAAATGGAGGAGTGGCAGGGTATCCAACGCGATATCCTCAACAGCCTGAACAATCACTGGTTGGGATTGACCGTTTTTGTGCAATCGCCTCAGGTTCCCCTGGATAATAATACCGCGGAACGGCGCATGCGTAACCCGGGTATGGGGCGAAAAAACTATTACGGTTCCGGTCGTCAATGGAGTGCGGCCTTAGCTGCGATGATGTTTTCACTGTTTCAAACGATGCTACTTTGGAAACTCAACCCCCACCACTGGCTCTATAGCTATCTGAACGCTTGCGCGGAAAACAGCGGCAATCCGCCGGCGGACCTCGCTCCCTTTATCCCCTGGATGATGAGCGAACAACGCAAACAGCAGTTAGCCAAACCGATGACGGAGACGAAATCTTCGATATCAGCGCCACTCGGCCCACCGCCACCATGAACCGCTATTGTGGGCGTGATTTTACCGACCAGGAACTGGAGCAGATTCGCGGACTCATCAAAGAGGATGCAAACCGCACGCGTGCCGATCTCTCCCGTTTAACCTGCCAAGCATTGTCCTGGTTCAAAGCCGATGGCGGCCTCAAAGAGATGTCCTGCCGCGTTGCGATGATCCGCATGGACGCAGACGGCCTCATTTCCTTACCACCGCCCCGGCGTAAACCTCCTCCACCCCATAAGATTCAGTTCAGCGCGCGAACCGATCCACAACCGGGCATCACGCAACCGGTGCATGCGTTACCCCAGCCACAGCTCTGCCCCGTGGTGCATCGTGACCATTCCCAGTTGTGGAATGAATACATCCATCGGTACCACTATCTCGGCTACAAGTCGCTACCCGGGGCACAGCTGCGATACTTCGTTACCGTCGATCAACATATTGTCGCCGCACTGGGGTTTGGTGCCGCTGCCTGGCAGATTGCGCCGCGCGATCAATTTATCGGCTGGAGTCACGAACAACGCCAGAACAACTTATCGCGGGTGGTTAACAATGCCCGTTTTCTGATTATGCCTTGGGTGAAATCGAAAAATCTGGCTTCCAAGATCCTGGCTATGGTCGCACGACGACTTCCGGATCAATGGGAAAACCAATACGGTATTCGCCCGGTTTTATTGGAGACCTTCGTTGATACGGAACGCTTCACCGGCGCTTGTTACAAAGCCGCCAATTGGACTTATGTCGGTAAAACTAAAGGCCGGGGAAAACTGGGGCCCGCAGGGAAACAGAGCGTCCCTATCAAGGATATCTGGCTTTATCCCCTCTGCCGTCAGTTTAAGAAATCACTATCTCTTTGATTCTATTACGGGGTGGGTTCACCGAATATTTACCCACGTATTTGACTATGTCATTGAAATACAGAGAATATTTGTCTCAGCGTTCTAACCCAAGTTTAACACCCTAACCCTGAAATCGAGGCAAAAACGAATGTAAGTGATTGAT
>CAMYKK010000187.1 GCA_947258975.1 uncultured Gammaproteobacteria bacterium | reverse complement strand
TAGGTCGGATTAGCACAGCGTAATCCGACAGATCACCGCGTTAACATGACGTCGGATTACGCTGCGCTAATCCGACCTACGCCTACTCACCTACCCGGTGCTCAAAAATGGAGAGAGTCGACAATGTCAGAATCTGTGTGGCAGGAGCAAGGTGCAACGTTAAGCCACAAAAATGCATGTAAAGAATATGGCCTTACGGAAGATGAAGTATTTAATGCGATGAAAGTGGGCAAGTTGCAATAACCGGCAAAACTATGCTCATGGTAATCCGTATTTCCGATTACTTCGAAATGAAGTTAAATCACTAGCCAAGGAACTTCATGGCGCCAAAGGTCTAGAAGAACAAGAGGTCAAACATAAGTTGCGAGAAATTAATAGAGAAATTAATAGCCTTAAGAGTAAGCTCGCATCTTTAGAAAAGCAAAAAATTGTATTGATTGAAACACAAAAGCATGCGAAAAATTGAGCCGGTAAGGGCTGATGGTTCTCCCGCCCTTCTATGATGTTTATTCGCCCCATCCCTCGGGCTCACGTTTTGGGGCCATCCAGAGGACGCCGCGAAGCGTTGGAGCGACAAATCCGCTGGTTGCTTTAACCGCCGTGAGTGTTGCCGTCCCTGGCGCATCGTCGCAATGCTTACCTGACCCCAGTCAAATTCTTCAGTGGGCTTTAGCCCAAACGATAGACTTTAGTCTCATGCTCGACTTTCAGTCGGCAAAATGAAGCTACCGGCTTTATCCGGTAGTTGTTCAATTTGACGGAGAACTTTACAGTCTTGAATTTATGATTAGCTCACGCATTGTTATCTATACAATTTTCGGCATTGGCACAAAGTGTGCCGTCAGTTCTTCTTACAACTACAAGCAATCGAAGGGGTACTGAACATGAAATTATTGATGAGCCGCATTTTGGTTGTGTTCCTGGGCACTGCACTATCGACGGTCGCATCTGCCACAGCAATCAACCTAACCGGTACGATTCGCGACTTCAACGATACACACGCGGACATGGAAGGTACTATCTCCGGTGTCGTGACAGGCCTAGTGAACAGCACACTTACTGGAAAGACGCCAGTATACGTCGGTGCTGGTGGTGGCACGGTCGCCGCGGGTGGGATCTCGAGCGCCACGTCTTTCAGTCAGTGGAACCAAGACATCAGCGGTGTCAATATGGCTGCCCCGCTGACGCTCGCTCTCGACAATACGATCACAGCCGATCCCAATGTCTATACCTACACAAGCAACAGCTTCTTCCCGATAGACGGGCAGCTGCTCGGTAATCAAGGGAGAATTCACAACTTTCACTTCACCTACGAGATCAACAGCTCTTTCACTTACCAGGGAGGCGAGACCTTCTCCTTCACCGGCGATGACGATCTCTGGACGTTCATCGACAACCAACTGGTGGTCGATCTGGGTGGCGTGCACGGCGCTGCATCGAGCTCGGTAAATCTCGATACGCTCGGACTGACAGTAGGCCAGATTTACGATTTCGATCTGTATTTCGCGGAGCGACACACGACCCAATCAAACTTCCGGATCGACACGTCAATACAGCTCGTGTCATCGGTTCCCGAACCCTCAACCATGGCTCTTATGGGTTTAGGTTTAGTGGGATTGGGATTTAGAGGGCGCCGGAGTCTATAGAGCGATCACGTTATAACATACTTTCCACACGCTTCGATCGGCGTTTTTCCCGATTGTTCGGCAGGCGTTTTTTTTACCTGGCAGACCAAAACTCACGCTCTGAGATAGGGGTTTGACCATCATCGGAACGGAAATTGCCATGTGCATAACTAAGCCATTGATCGGTGTGGTGCATTTGGAAACATAGAACTGAACACCATTGAGTTTGAAAATCGGTTTACATTAACCAAAATCCACACGTTAAAAGTCAAATGGTAGATTCGGTTCCGATGATGGTCAAAACCCGTATGGTGCGAATAACAGAACGCGCACTGTCACCCCGCTTGTCGATAGTAGAAATTGAGCATACCTACAAGGCGTTCTCTGTGTAGGATTGGATCACCGGTTGAACCAGTCACGCGCGTCGGAGCAAGCAGACGGTTACCAAGGCCCTGGTGATTTCTTTCTGCGTGATAGTGCACAATGTATTCGTTGACTGTTCGGCGCAGTGAGCGCTCACCAAAAATAATCATACGATCCAAACATTAGCCCTTTATTGAACGCACAAATCGTTCTGCGAATGCGTTACAGTTGGGTGCCCGCACCGGACACAGAACAGGTGTCACGCCATCACTACCCGGCGCACCCGCGTTTGCTTTGGTCAGCCGATGGGCTTCCATCAACATCTCATGCTTACAAACATGAACATGCAATCCCCAAAAGCACCAAGACGGTTCAGCCTTCGCCTTGACGTAAAGTCTTCGTCTCAAATCTTGCAACCTAATGGGTGCCTTTATCATCTCACCCTTGCCTCCTGTTTTGACTTAGACATGATGTACAGTAAGGTCCCTTCGCTCCACGGGCGTTACCCCGCTTCATTGCTACTACGAACCTCGCCGCCACCGTCTCGTCTTCCATCCACGTCCCGGGCTCTCCGGTTATAAGATGTACCTAAGCTTCCGCCGATATCTCGGTCGGGATGAGGACGGCTTATCCAGTTGCTTAACATGCCCTTGTCACCGTGCTATCCCTACCATCCCGTCGGAGTGACTCGCCTGTACTCCGCGTATCCTCTTTTCTTACAACTGAATCCGACTAACTTCTCATGATGACAGCTCTCGCATTGCAGCCGTAAAATCCACGAGCAAGCACACCGCATTCGAGAAACGCATCGAATTCTTCTCTGACAAACGCCGGTAACGAGCTTCCGGTTTCCGCCTCCACTTGGGCAAAAAAGCTCTCCAGGTTCTCCTGCACCACTTGATACAACACCGTCTCTTCGGGCCGGCGGC
>CAMYKK010000186.1 GCA_947258975.1 uncultured Gammaproteobacteria bacterium | reverse complement strand
CGTCTCCGGCGGCTTGCGGTCGCCGAACGCGCCGGGGATCGACCCCTCGTAGACGGCGCCGTGGGCGTTGATAAAGGAATCCGGGCCGGTCGAGCCCCAGTCGTCGTCGTGGCACGAGGCACACGACTGGTTGTTGTTGATCGACAGATCCTCATCTTCGAAGATCTCGTCACCGAGCTCCTGGATCGGCGTCTGCTGCGCCGCGGCTCCTACAGCCACCCCCAGGAGCAGGATCGTGAGGACGGTCAAAAGATGGTTTTTGAGCATGGGTCACCTCCGTCGACGAGTGGTCGTATACAAAGGGTGACCTTATCTCACAAGTAGCGACATCGTTCCCTGACACAGGTCAAAAACGACACCGCCACCGCGAAGTGCCGCACTGAAAGAAGGGGTCGGTGACAAATAATTTTCATTTGCCACCGACCCCTTTAGACACTTTTGACATTTATTCTGTCATTTGCATTATGTATGACTAAATTTGGATGCTATTTTCGTCCTCAATATATGACCTACCAGTAGTACTAGAGGATAAAGCACGAACTCGGCGATCGTTACTAATCCAAATACTGCCCCTACGATAAAAAGTAGAAAAACAAAAACTACATGACGGTACGACAGTTGCTTAACAAGCAATCCTAACAACAACCAGCCGATAGCCAGAAAGTAAATTGCCTTATTCCTGAATAAGGAAATTGAAAATCCTTTTTCTTGAGTGCTTTTTTTTATGCGGTTCATAACTTCCTGATCTAGTTCTTGCAGTTTGTATAGTTCTTCAAGAGTAATCTCAGTTTTATTCTTCAATTCGATGTGCTCGGGAGACAGCTCAATCGACAAAGGCTCGCTTACTCTGTTAACAACGAGAAATGGGACATAGAGCGTGCCGATCCAACAGACACTTAGAAATACCCAGAGAATGAAGTCGCGGCCTCTTAACACTTGATGAAAATAATGGGTGACATATGAGAATCATTCGTCACCGACCCCTTTTGACACTGCCGACTTCCTCTAGCTCGTCCTTCCAGCCCGTTCGCCTGTGTAGAACCGCAATTCGATCACCGGGATTGGCGCATGAATTTATCGATATGGTCGGGACTGATACCGGTTTCATGGTAGTAAGACTCAAGCACTTTCTCCGACAATCCGCTGTCGCTGGTACCGTTCAATAGCCCCGACCCCGGATCACGTAGTCGCTTTGGATGTGGTAGTTCAGCAGCGCCTTTGGAGAGTTTCTGCAGATTGGCCTTTAACGTTTCGGATCGTTTCAGCCTAGCGAGTGTGGATTCCAACTCTTGTTGCTTCTGCTCCAATTTACCGACCTCTACCGCAAGCTGTTGAACCCTTTTTCGCGCTTTCTCCACTGCCGCTACCGACGCTACCGGCGGCAGGTTGACACGCTCTTCTTCGGACACGTCGGCCTGCCACCACATCACGCCGGAGGCAGTGACAAATATTGCAATGGCTATGACTGGATAGATATAACTTGGCGGTCTCATTTGGTTAATTAGGGTCTGAACCCTCTTATCGGGTTTTTCTCATTTTTTCTACAAGTCGACCGCTAAAGTAAACTCGTATTTTATTTCTATCTACCACCACATAGTGGTCAAAATATCTCAATCGCTCATAGTATTCAATTGTTCTGCGCAGCTCGTCCCAAGCGTCCGGCTTTTTCCTGTCTATTTCTACAAAGTCATCGGGATAACACGCATTTATTATCGGCAAAAGCAGTTCGGCCAACTGTGTGCTGTTCTTCTTCGAGCTTTCTAAAACCAAAAATCCCGTGATGTCGGGATGAGACTTTAATGTCCAAGAAGCATCGACTACTTCGTAATTGAAGTCCGCATTTTGTCGCGACAATACCTTCACGTTGCTAATCAACGGTTCGCGACATTGTCGTACGATTGGATATACAAACGTTTGTTCGGCAATCACCGAACTAGCGTAAACGAACAGCGCGGCGAGTATCACAATCTGTCTCGCTCTAAAGATTTTATACTCAATCATGGCAATAAGCTGCTAGAAACAACTAGGGTGTAGTGTAGCAATACATTCCGGCGATACTATTCGAGATTCATCGATGTACCTACGGCCGACGAGGTCATGCAGGTTGGTCACCGATTGAGGCGTCCTTTCAACTCTGAGAATATCCTCTAACAATTCTGTCCTTTGGCCAACATTAGCAATACCTCCATTCAAGTCCGTGTCCCACATTGTGATCGTTTTTTGGGTACCGTGGATTATCTGAAACTCGTCAAATTCTACCTCATACGTATGGAACAAGAACTCATCCGTCGCTTCGTACGCCATTTCCGGCCCTAATCGGAATCCAATTGGTGGACGGTCCCCAAAAAACTTGACGTAGTACTTCTCCTTTACTGTTCTGGTAAACTTGCGATGAATGCCCAGATCTCGAGTTGTCGGAAGTATCCTCTCGTGCCACTCATCATTAAACCACCGAGAAAAAGCACCCAACTTCGCCCCTACCGAAAAACTCCGTCCAGCAAGTTCGGACGCCGCTCCGCTTACCATGGCACCGGCAGCGACGCGAGCGAATTGATCGCCACGGAAGCCTACGATACGTCCCACGCCGGGCGCAAATGCCTGGGTGAAACCGGCAGATAGGAATGACTTGGAGAAACTGGCGCCACTCAGTTTCCCGGATAAACCGCCGGCAACTCCATGGGCAAATGTCTTTACCGCTCGGCCGAGTGATGTCAAAGAACGGTTTGCGTTCCGCGCGCCGTCATTAATGATGTTCACCAAGGACGAATTTTGCGTGCCCGCAAAATAATTGCCTATCCCGGTAAATGCAACCCCACTAACCGCGCCGATTAATGCACCCTTGAGACTCCCGGTCGATACCAGTCCCGCGAGCCCGCCGGTGATCCCGCCGACGGCCAATTTTGCTATCGGCGACAACGCGGCCACGGATGTTACCCCCGGCACCATAGCCACTGCGATGTGCGGCACCACCACCGCGAC
>CAMYKK010000185.1 GCA_947258975.1 uncultured Gammaproteobacteria bacterium | reverse complement strand
CGCAATTCGGCTGTTTACAAGCACTATAGCGAACCAGGAAATTATTGGGCGGTTAAACCTCGTTTTGAGGTGGTGGAAGGGGGCTTGAAGCTGATATCACGTCCGTTCGCGGAGCGTGGAAAACTGGCCGATCTCGCACTATACGAGGAACATTTTCATACACACGATGAGCATTACGGAAAATTTTGCGCGTACACGCCAATAGGGAAAAAATCATACTTTCTTCATTTTCTCAAGAATACTTATACACGAGACAATATCTGGAAAAGAGTACGACGAGATTCGCAGTACCCGTGGCTGCGGGAGTTCGCCGAAACCATGAGGCTCGCGGACAATAAGCTTCGCCGCTTGTTGCCATTATTGCGCGAAAAAAGAGACTCTTTGGCGCAGATAGCCAGTGGTGGCGATGGTGAGCTGTTTGCGCTGATAGCGAAGAGGTTCAGCGCTCTGGCGGCGTCAAGAGGAAGTTCCGCGATGACTGTGATGACTCCCCAAGGGGAGGGCATGCAAAATCCAAATGACTATAAGTCGTGTGTTCAGTCGTTGCGGCGGTGGTGCGCGGAACACGGAGTCACACTGTACGATTTTGGAGAAGCGCTAATTGGTCTGGATCAGGAAACGCTGCAAGATTACAGGGCATATTCGAACCATCTGACCCGGGAAGGAAATCGATTCCTGGCCGCATGGTTGGCGGAAAAAATCAAAGATTTGGACAAAACCGGACGCGCCTCAATTGAGACCGCGTAATGGAAACTTCAGCCGAACCAACAGCAAGCCCTGACCAGTCGGGCCGGGTGCGGCATTACTCATCAAGCGATTGCTTGGCAGGGGCACGAAGTGATTCGCAATATCGCGTCGGGACCATTGTGTGATCATTAGTCATAAGTACCGATTTATCTTCTTGCATTGCAGAAAAACGGCTGGCAGTTCCATCTCGGTGGCGTTATCAAAGTATCTCGGTTACAGAGATATTCAGTTGAGTGCAATAAAGGAAACATTCCAAGCTGGGCATAGACCCCCGTTGACGATGTTGGTCAAGGGCATCCTGTATGGATTGCGCGGTGAATTGTTTTATGTCTTGGCGGGTAAACAAGATAGCCGGACCGCATTGGCGCAATCGATAAAGCGGTCGTATACGAGGAAACTGGGGCCACAACCTCAGCACGCGTATGCGGCCGAAGTTCGCTCCGCATTCCCCAGTGAATGGGAAAACTATTTCAAGTTCTGTGTGGTGCGAAACCCGTTCGATAAGGTTGTATCTGATTACTACTGGAAGACCAGGTCGCTAAACGACCCACCGTCATTTTCGGAGTTTCTTCGGGCGATAAAAGAGGGTGATTCAAACTCCGGTTTGGTTCCATTACGTCCGGACAATTGGCCGATATACACAATAGATGACGAGGTCGTTGTTGATTCTGTGGTGCGATTCGAAAACCTGAAGAATGGCCTATCCGAGGTGCTGCGTAAAATAGGAATCGAGTGGGATGGAGTTCTTCCGCGAGTCAAGTCCGGCATCAGAACCGATCGTGAGGGACAATCGACAAGTTATCGAATGATCTACAAACGGAAAGATCGCGAGTTGGTTCAACGCTTATATAGAAATGAAATCGATTACTTCGGTTACGAGTTCTAAGTCGAGATAACGTCTTGCCGGATAAGGTTGCGAATCAATATGTAGTACTTGGTGCGGGAGCCCCCCACGACGGTGAGCTCCCCGCGGTGTTGCGTGATGCCAGGACAGGGATGACGGTGCTTGACTGGATACTCGATGCCCTCGAGGCAAATCCCACCGATGTGACCATTGTCGTCGGTTATCATGCCGACGCTATCCATGCACGCTATCCGGGTTTGTCGGTGGTGGAAAATCCCGATTGGGAGCAGACCGGAAGCGCGGCATCCCTGCTGGGCGCGGAAATAGAAACTGACCGCCCATTAGTCGTATGTTACGGAGATATATTATTTCGCGCCGAGCATGTTCGTGCTCTGCTTGCCGCGGATACCCCTGTCACTATGGCATGGGACAGTTCCTGGCGCCACCGCTACGCGGGCCGCACCGAAAAGGATATTTTTCGTTGCGAGAAAGTTGCTGTATCCGGGCGGCGAGCGCGGCGGCTGGGGGCGGACCTGCCCGTGGACTGGTCTATCGGTGAATTCATCGGGTTGGTGTGCTTTTCCCCGGAAGCCTTGCGCGGTTTGAGCGCCTTGCGCGAACGCCTGCCGCAGAGCCTGCGTACCGCTCACCTCTCGGGCCTGTTGGAGTATCTGCGCGCCGGAGGGATGGAGGTGGGCGCGATAGATGTCGCGGGCGGCTGGGCTGAGATCAATGCGCCACAGGACATTGCCCACTTCATACTGGGAACCAAAGCAGAGACACTACGACGCCTGCGGGGCATGATGAGAACTGCGGTCATTCAGGATCAGGTTTCGTTTCGTGTTGAGGAGTGGCAGAAAGAGCGCGACGCTCGTGTCCAACAAATTCGCGAGCGGTTCCATGGTCAGCAGGTGGTCGTTAGATCAAGTTCCCATGGTGAGGATTCCTTTACAGCCGCAAACGCGGGTGCCTACACTAGCGTGCTGGACGTGGATATTGACAGCGGTTTGATGGAAGCAGTGGATCGTGTGATCGCTTCATACAACAATGCGCGAGCGGATGATCAGGTCCTTGTGCAGCCCATGGTTCGCAATGTCGCGTTGAGTGGCGTCGCGTTCACCAGGACGCTTGAACATGGTGCGCCTTGGTATGTAATCAACTATGAAACTAATGGCGATACCGAGAGCATTACCGGTGGCGTCAGCGACGACCACTTTACTTTGTTTTTGTGGCGGGATGCGTCTGACGCGCCTTTACCGAAACCTCGCCTGACCGCGGTATTGCAGGCGCTGCGGGAGATCGAAGAGTTGTTGGGTTATGACGCTCTGGATGTCGAATTTGCAGTGGATACCCAGGGGGCGATTCATATATTGCAGGTGCGGCCCATCGCGGTGTCGCGAGATGTTGCCGGTATCGGA
>CAMYKK010000184.1 GCA_947258975.1 uncultured Gammaproteobacteria bacterium | reverse complement strand
CTCTTTATGCTTTTATCGGGCCAGGCAGAATCACCCTAATCGGCTGCTTTCTGGCTTACAGTAGCCCCTCGATTGGCGATCATACATTGCCTATATTAGCTTCCGCTAATAGGCGGCAATCGACCCAAACCGGTCAATTGGATAAGCGCCGCAAAGCCGACATTCGAGTCGCATTCCTGTGTGCAGGACCTAGGCTATAATGCGTGAGACAAGGAATTTTGAGTGCTGTGTCGGGGAGGCTATGAGATTCCGAATCATCTCCTGGTCCCTGAAAACTCCCTGAAAGTGTCCTACTAATGAATGCTAACGCATTGAATCTGTTGGTAGCGAGTTTGTTACAGGACCCAATGTCCGAAAAGAAAAAGGACATTAGGTCCTCTAATTATAGTTATGTAGTTTATGAAGAAATATAGGAGTGACTTGTGTTTCGGCGACAGCCACTGGGAGGCGATGTATCCTGATAATTGGAACGTGAAAAAGGATAAGTCTATTAAAGGTCATCCAGTCCTCTTTTTCGATCGGGATAATTCAGAGCTTTATATTTGGCTATCTAGAGATATCGAGAATTGCAGAGGTTCTAGAGAACTTAAGCCTTGGGGCTATGCGAAAACCATTAAAGACACACACGAACGACAAATTTACTTGGTGGCCCGTCTCGATGCATATATGGATAACGCTGAGAATCCTTTGACTTATCTATTTAGGATATTTCGAATGTTTCTGCGAATACCGCCGCAGTTAGTTCGATATCAGCTTGGATCGCTAGTAGGATACCTATATGAATCTAAAGGGCTAGATGGACATAATAGAAAGAAATGTGTTGGTTACTTAGCCTACGGCAACTGGGTGTTACATATACATTTTCTTTCACCGTCAAGAAAACAGGAGCAAGCGTTTCACCGTGCGAAATCAATACTTGGTTCTATTAAGAAAACTACATAACCAGCCGCTCCACGATGACGCGCGATACAACGCGCGCGCACGTGAGCGGAAACGTTAGGCGTCGTGGTATGCCATCACATCCACCCAGATCTCAGCCGTTTAAAAAACAAGAGATTCTCGAGAAGCGTGAGGAAGAACTGGAACACGCGCTCCGAAACGGATTCCCTCATGATAAGGTTCGTGCAGCGGCAGAGAATATTCGAACCGCGCATCTCAATTTATTAAAGGGGAAGATCGCACAATTTCAAAGATACACGAAAGATGACTCAGACAATCCTCTACCGGGGGCTAAAGCAAGACGAGACTACGAACTCTGGGAGAAGTTGAGTGTGGACGAAATTATTGCCAAATATATGCACAACGCCTAACAATGCGCTCGTTCGGCGTTCACTACGGCGCGCTTCATTCACGCCGCTCAGCTTAAGTTTTATGTTCTGAGAGACTTTAGCGTAGAGATCTCCACGTGATTCTGGGGCTGTGGTTAGTCGCAATATGCCTTGTGGTTGGGGTGACCGTGTGGATATTTAGGCGGCCCAGGAGTAAATGGGCGTTGCTTTCTGGCATAGGCGTATTCCTGCTAATGGGATGGCAACTCGTGCCCCTCTTGCTCAGCGCGACGTTTTTTCGACGCCTCTGCAAGGACCAAATTCCATGCACGCTTCAGTTCGTTCCGGCAGGATCCGAGGAGTATGAAGATTGGATACTGAATTTCCTGGCACGCGCAGATAGCCTTCACTCACAATATGGGGCGCTTCTCTGGTGCGGTTTGTTCTTGTTGCTCTATCTCTCTGCCAGGTTTGGGGAGTAGAGGTACACGGAGAACATAACAAGCGGCTCGAGTTCGCGCCTTACGGATGCGGGACCGGCGTACCGCCTGTCGACGGGCCGCCGCCTCAACCTTGTTGTTAAGGCGAATGGCAGCTTTCTAAATTTCGATTGACCGGTGTTGGCCGTTCAGAGCCGGTCGATTCAGAAATGTCGTCTCTAAGCAAAGCGATATTTAATCGGGCTGCTTTGTAGCTTTTAGGAGTCATCGACTCCGAGCGTGTTGCAGTGTACCAGCTTCGGCCGGACGCGACCCCTATGTATAGTTCCAAACTATGTGTTGTTGCCGGAGTAAAAGCGCGGTTATTTGCTGCGGCCTAGTTTGACTTGGAATCGGCATTGCGGCGTTTCTGGCGCCAATATTTGGTAAGCGATGCGCGCACGGGTCTTAGAAGTCGATGTTGTCGTCGAACCGCAATTCGTTTTGATTTTCATTGTAGGACTCGGCTTGCGCCACGTCTCGGTACATCTCAACGATCTCGTCGCCATAGGTCTCCCAAAGTTGATCTCGAAGGATATCGAGGAACTCAATGACGGTATGGGCATCCTCGGTGTTCCAATATGTCGTGATTCGTGTCGTGTTCATTGTCATGGTCGTGTGTCTCACGCAGGTTCGTTATCATGGGGTTTTGGCCGAGCCGAACGTTTTGCCTTTGGCGCTTTTTTCTTTCGACCCGCGCGCTCTTTTGCTTCTCGTAAGCGATAGGATTCGCCCTCGAGCACGATGATCTCGGAGTGGTGTACCAATCGATCGACAATGGAGACCACACAGGCGGCGTTAGGGAATACCTCGTTCCATTCGGTGAACGGGCGGTTGGTGGTTACGATCGTCGGCTTGATTTCATAACGTTGGTTGACGATGTTGAACAATAGATCCGCATGGCGAGTACCGTAGGCGAGATAACCGACCTCATCGATGACCAGCACTTGGGGATGCGCGTAGTGACGTAATCGCCGACGCAAGGCGTTGTCGCCATCCTGCGCCGCGAGATCACCGAGCATCTGAGCGGCGTTGACGAACAACGCCGTGTGTCCCTGCACAACGGCGTGGTGCACGATGTTCTGCGCGATGGTCGATTTACCCACCCCGTTAGGGCCGACCAGAATGATGTTGGTCGCCTGTTTGATGAACGCGAGCGTCATCAGCTCGGATATGGCCGCCTTGTCGCATTGGGTGGGCCAGTCCCAGTCGAAGTCGGCAAGCACTTTGAAGCGACCGATATGCGCGGCACGCAGTCGTCGCTCCAATCCGCGTCGCTTGCGTTCGACTTCTTCCCAGCCGAT
>CAMYKK010000183.1 GCA_947258975.1 uncultured Gammaproteobacteria bacterium | reverse complement strand
CAGGCTTACATCCACGTTCGGGTTCAAGGTGACCTGATTGACGGAGACACCGTGGGCCTTGAAGTGCTGACCCAACAGCGAGAATGAACCGCCGGCCTCAATGATGAAGATGCGCGGGCGGTATACCGCCGCCATTTGTTGCAGCAGGTAAACCAGAAGCGCCGACTTGCCCGCCCCGGTGGGACCGAGGATCAGCATGTGGGCATTCTTCTTGCGATCGGCCCGGTGCAATGGATCGAAGGCCAGCGGTTCGGCACCGCGGTTGAAGAAGACCAGACCTGGATGACCGGTTCCCTTCGATCGGCCGTACATGGGTAACAGATTGGCGGTATGACTGGAGAAGACCAACCGCGAGCGGCGGCTGGACTTGTCCATCGACACGTCATAGGCCATCGGCAGGTTACGCATGTAACTGTCTAGTGCGAGCAGATCCGCTTCCTGCAGGATCGGTTGTAGGCCATTGGGCAGCAGTAACGCATTCAGCTGATTAACATTGGCGCGCAGCGACTTTGGATTATCACCGCGCACGTAAAAAGCGATGCCCAGTGGATAGAGCTTGTTGCCCTGTGCCATCTCCCGCTCGACGAGTTCTGCATCCTCGCGTGTCAGTGCGGCCTCGGCGGAGTCGCCCACGGCGGCACGTTTGACCTGGGCGATGTGGTTACGGGTGAAATCCTGCGGTTTGACCGTCAGGGTCAACACCATCACGGTGTGCTCCGGCATGCGATCGAAAAGTGAGAAGACATGGTCACCGGCCTGGCGCTCGGCGGTCATGTGGCCCACTTCCGGCGGACGGCGCAGTCCCTGAACCGTGACGATCGTATGTGGCAGACCATCGAACGACCAGGTGGCAGATTTGTTATCAGAACGTGGCATCGTCAGTGTGAGTCGCTCGGCCAGGTCGTAGCCGAACGGGAGATCCTCGTCACCGGGATAAGGGGCGACCTCCAACAGTTTGTCTGGATCACCGTCTGCGATCGCAGGTTTCGGATTGAACCACTTCAGCAGCCACTCATAGAGATCCTTGCCGGTGCCCCGTCGCACGCGAATACCGGCCGAGGCCAGTGAGGCGACCCACTTGGTTGCCACGTCGTTCATCGCCTCTTCCACCTCGACTGCCGGCGGCATCTTGCCCTTCACCTTCAAGCGGCGATAGAGCGTCGCACGCACACGGCGCACCTGTCCCCGCCACTGGGTTCCCGTTACTGCGGTATCTTCGAACAGCCCACCGGGACGGGTGATCCGCGCCAGGTGTTGCGAGAACGCGTCTTGAAAGTGCCGGGTGAATACCGTGTCTTTCGCGCCCGGCTGTGCATAGAGCGCGACTTCTTTTTGAAACCCTTGCAGGCTCGGTTCGTCCTGCACGTAGACCTGCAAAATCCACGGGGCATCATCCTCTTCGGGGATGGCGTCGGTCAGTGCCGTCTGGATGGCGTCACGCAGTTGCGTCATGAACCGGGATGTGCGGGCCTCGGTACCGACAGGGAGGATCTCAAACAAGGCACCCACGCTGATGCCATCTTCCAGCAGGAAGGTGCGGCTGTCCGGGTCGTACTCGACCCAGGGCAGGAGATCGGTGAAGGAAGGCGGGCGATCATAAAGACGCTTGACCGCCGCCGTGGTCACGGGCGCTTCCGCTGGATCGTCAGCCTGCTTCGATGATTCACGTGACAGAAACTTCGCCATGCTCATTTCCGCTGCAACCTGGTCGGTACTTCACCGGGCAGTGCGTACTCGACGCGCTTGTACATCGGAAACGTTGTCACATAGCCGGGTATCGGCACCTGCTCTTCGCCTGCCAGGTGCGGGAACACATACATCACCAGGCTTGGATTCGGCAGTCGGGGGAAGGTGCTATTAATCTCATCGTGGGCCTCTCGGGTATAGCCATGAAGTGAACCGTCGCCGTCAACGATAGAGTAATTTCCCCGCGTCTCACGAATCACCAGGGGATCGCGCGCGCCCATCTCCTTTATGTGTTGCTCGTAGATTGCTTTCATGGGCGGGCCGTCCTGGGGCAACACCGTGTCCTTGGTGCTGGCGCAGCCTGACAGCACGAGGCTAATCAAGCCGAGTACGGAGATAGGGATTAACAGATTTCGCATGATTGAGTTTCCTGCCTTTAAGATCGAGATCGATAGGGAGTTCAACGTCGACGTGAATGGCGATGCCGGTGCCGGCCGGCACAAAGACAACGTCGAAGCTCTGGGACTGGCGTTCCAGCAGCCACCTGGCGACCTCGTCACTACCGCCGGCAATGGTCTTACCGAGCACGAAGGCGCCGGTATCGCCGGTGACATTGTTGGTCGCCGCGCCACTGTCACTGACGACCGTTGTGGTCTCAGCTGCGGCCGCCGCATCGGCCGCCGCCTGAACGGCCATTACACCCATGCGCTGGGTAAGAAATGCCGGCGCGTTGGTCTTGCGCGCGCCGCTGATGCAAGGGATACCCTGTTGGTCCGAGATCCAGCCAAGAGGTCGGTTGGCGCCGCCTGTCTGTCCACTGCGATCATCGCCGGAAATCGTGCGAATGGTACCGTCGTCGAAAACGAAGGTGACCGAATCGAGCCGGCCGGTCACGCAGGACAATGTCCAATCGCCGATGGCGGTGCCACTCCACACCATGCCCTGCACGCCTGGCAATGTAAGTCCGTTGGCAGTCAGGTTATCCGCACCCGTGATCACCTTGAAGGGCATCGGGTCGCGCACCTGACCTTGCACCGGCACCCGACCGACCAGCGCGGTCATGGCCGTCGATCCGATAAGCGTGGCATTGCGCGGCACGGTGTAGACGGGACGCACAGTATCCAACTCCCGCGCGATGTTGTCGCTCTGTTCACGGGCGCTACTCAGCGCCCCACCGCTGGACTGACGGACCTGATGCAACAGACTGTTCCCGTTCGGCGCACTCGAATCGTCATCGATGGCATCCAGCGGATCGATCCACACCAGTCCCGTGACAGGCGGTGCGCCTGCGCCACCATCGAATCCCAGTCCGACCGGGATATCGCCGGCGCCCTGTGTCGGCTTCGCCTGTAATAGGTTTGGTAATAGCGTTGGTGATAACGATTGCGACAAG
>CAMYKK010000182.1:3173-5084 GCA_947258975.1 uncultured Gammaproteobacteria bacterium | reverse complement strand
ATGCGGTTCTGGAACGTAGCTCCCCTTAACTATTTATTCTATTTCTTAAAAAATATTCTACTTGCACACATGCGTAGAGGATGTCCTTTTATAGCTTCGCAAATGCGTCAAAACACGAGCACCACTCTTGCATAACAAAACGGCAGATTATTCGGCTTCAATGTGACAATATATTCTGAATTCAGTTTGAGCTTACCTTTAATGATGCGTTGTACTGCCAGTCCCCTCCATCTTTTTGCGGCACGATAAGTGCTTCTTGTCTGAAATTGATGGAAAGGATTTCATCGCTCCGCAGAAGCATCTCGCCGTCAAGGCCATCGATGTCGATCGTCCATTCGTTATTCAAGAATACGGCTTGGCCATTCAGAACGAGTCCGTTTTTCAGTACGACCCCCTTCGCGTCGGGATTTCCTTCGGGAAACACTATTTTGACCAAATCGCTGCGTTTGATCGTAATCCCGTCCGGATGGAGCTTTGGCGACTTGATTCGAAGTGTTTCCTCTGTCAGCGCGACGATTCTGACCTTTGAGTACTTGTCATCGACTGCCGTCACTGAGACAACGCAATCGGTGCAGTTAGTTTGCGCAAGTGCAACCGACGGTAGACCGCAAAGCGGCATGAACACGACAAGTAAAACAGCGAAATACCGCCACATAACGTACCTCCATGTTTGCTGTAAGCCCTTCTCAGGTTGCGCCAGGCGACGCAATCCGGAACCCTACGTAACTCGGGTACTGCCGAAGTTATCTGCCTCACCAAATCAACGTCGAGCCGCAAAAAAGTCACGCGACGACGCTCACTCCGCTAGATGCAACCCTCACCGTCAAGGCGAAAGAAGGTTGCTTCACTGGGGAGGCTGTCTCGATTCACGACAGTCGCCCGATAGAGAGCACCTTGCTCCGCTTTTGCGGTGCACTCAGCCCCCGCTGGATTGCTATGGCGCGAACACTTCAGTTCTTCCCACCGATCCGAAGCGCAGCTATCGGGCGAAGTCGCCGACAGATCGTTGCAACGATCGACATGATAAACGTCGAAGGAGCAACGCTGCTGGTCGGGGATGGAGAAAAATACGACTTCGTAAAATCCATCCTGGCGCTGGCAACTCTTAACCCGCGGAGGATCGAGGCGTTGATGAACGGTAACAGAGTTTACCATGTGAGCCAAGTCGCTCTGTTCGCCAAAGCTTCCAAAAGCTGAGACTGCATAGCGAACCTTGTGGCACCACTGCAACTGTGTATCGCGGAAGAACGGTTGCGATGCGATGAACGTCGGATCCGACGGAGGCTCGTCGTCATACGGGAACCGATAGATCCCGTACTCGAGCGCTGGGTTGCCCGAATTAGAACCTTCGTCCCAAGTAAGTCTGATCGCCGCGGGTGCTCCCTTCTCGTACTCGACTTCGAAGGCGAGGCTCGTCGGTACCGCGGGCGGGTCGTCTGGGCGGACCGGAGGTCGAATAACTGGCTCTGGCTCTGGCTCTGGCGGTGTCGGGCCGGGCACGTCGCGCTTAATTGGTGAATTACTGGTGCCGTTCGTCTTTGATGAATTGTTAAAAAAAAACAATCCCCACAACCACAGCAATTACGACTCCGATGGTTGCTACTGCAATCCATTTTTCGGATCCAGATCCGTATGTTTGCTCTACCGCTTTTTGTTCGTGCACATCAGCGACGGATGGTATCCGCTCTTTTTCCGATGGTGCTCTTGACGGCTGCTGCTTTGATTTATTTCCCTTGGCTGGTTGACCCAGTATGGCCGCAATATCATCAATCAGATTCTCGAAGGCGGAAAATTGCTCAGAACCGTCCCAACCGATGAGCTGCGGTGTGTGGATCCCTTTGAACCGAAATGGATACTCAACTTCCTCGATTGCGACCGGAACCAGTTTGGCGCTATTCAGGGCGTAGGAGG
>CAMYKK010000182.1:0-3151 GCA_947258975.1 uncultured Gammaproteobacteria bacterium | reverse complement strand
CGATCACATCGTCGAAGTATTCCCCGGCGCGGAGCTTCGGATCCCACCAGACCGACCAGCCCATTTTTTCCAGCGCGCCCGCCAACTGCCTGGCCTTGCCCTGCTCCTCACGCTTATAGCTGATGAAGATGTCGCTCATTCGCCTCTGGATCACACTGTCAATCTTCTCTGCAAGCTATTGAGCCCTGGCCGTCTACGCCTCATGACATAGAGAAGACACAGACCCCCGCTTCTGTTCATAGGCACTACGTGCCGACGGCCTGCGGCCGTAAAAAGTGGACTGAAAGGTCATTGGCATTAGCAAGGGATGTTAGAGTGCAGATGTTCGGTGGTGTTGACGTACCGGGTTACGAGAGTACGATATCGGGGCATGAGCCCTTGGACCGGTGTTATTACGCTTGCGGCAATTTTCTTGGCCAACAACAACTGGAAACGCTATCTGGCGTGGAAAGGGGGGCAAGTGCGCTTGGCGGTTCTTCGTCACGTATCGAGAATGCTCTCATGCCGGACCCCGAAGCTGGGCCTGCATTTGTTTTTGTGCGAGGCTTGTGGAACGGTTAAGGTTGTCCCACATAGTTGTAAGTCTACGTTCTGTGCCAGTTGTGGAAAGGTGCGCACGGATCGATGGTGCAAGGAATTGCTTTCGGACATGCTGGATGTGCCTTACCGCCATCTGGTGTTCACGATCCCGTGGGAGCTGCGACTTCTAATCCAGGACAATCGAGATGTACTTTTCGACGTGTTATTCCGAGCAGCGGCGGACGCTATTCAGGGTCTTACGGGGGCTAAAGTTGCTTTAGAAGGACGCAAGAGTCAGAAGTGGCTGGAGGCGAGAAACCCGAGCAAACAGTTTCTGCCCGGTATATTGATCGTCTTGCATACGTTTGGAAGCGACTTGAAGTGGAACCCGCATCTTCATGTCATTGTAACCGCGGGGGGGCTGAGCCACGATGGTAAACGCTGGGTACCTGCCCCGAAACGTTACCTGGTCCCGGCCCCGTTGCTGGGCACAGAGTGGAAGCTGAAGGTAATCCGGGGGATCAGAGAAGCGCACAAGGCGAAGCCACTGTACCGCAGGCGCCTTCGCAGCGACCGGCGCCGACGCATCGACATTGACAAGCTCCTGGGGCACATCCGCAAGAAACGCTGGCATATTCTCATTGGGCCGTCGCTGAAAAGTGCAGAGAAGGCGGTGCGCTATGCCTGTCGTTATACGAAAAGGCCGGTGATTGCCGAAGGGCGCATCGTACGCTTCCAGGATGGATACGTAACGTTTCGTTTCAAAGACTACCACAAAGGGGGAGCCCAGAGTTTCAAGAAGCTACCGGTTCTGGTTTTCATGGACCGTTTGCTTCAACATCTTCCGGAAAAGAATTTCCGGCAAGTGCGACATTATGGAATATTTTCCAACGCAAAACGCACCGAGGCCCTAGGGTTGGCCCGTCGACTTTTGGCCCAGAGGAAAAAACGCCGTCCAGTCCCCGAGACCTGGGAGCAAAGGCGTAAGGCAGCGGGGAACAGGAAGCCTCTTTCCTGTCCGCAATGCGGCCATCCTATGGAGCTTTGGTGCGAACTGTATGGAAAACCACGTTATATCGCAAGTCTCCTGGGAATATCATCGGATGAAATCATTCCACCGGATACATTGCTAACCCGTGAGGATGTGCAAGCCGTGGCTGCGTAACGTAACTTAACCATACAAAACAGCCATTACATGGCTGTTTATTGAAATTCCGATACTGTTTAAACAAAAATGAACAAAGGCTCGCTTTTCTCGTATACGTGAGTCACTTGCATGCTATCCCATACGTATACAAGATGTGCACCTTGTGTTGGTAGAGAAACTGCAGGCGGGCGAAATGCTGCAATACATTCACCGCCTTCATGTCGAACACTATTATAAACTATACCCCATGAACTCTGTTTCTTAAGTGTTTTAGCAAAAGCTTGCGCCACAGCATGATCTTCCCGTCTCGGCGCAGCATCATGTAAATCTGCATAAAGAGGATCCCGTATATCATGGAGTGATTTTTTAATCTGACCAATCCAAACACGCATACTGAATTCATCAGGCCCGAGTTGGGCATCGCGCGCTATGATTTGTATATGATGAACCGTTTCCCTAATCGCAGTTTCTAAGGATCGTCCGGCATAATACACGCCATAGCTACCATCGCTAAACCGAGTAGCATGGCCGATGTGTGTAAATGACGCCATGACAACACTCGCACCAGGCCCTGATACCCGATCTTCAAAGGAGACAAGCCCTAAATCACCTGTCTCCAGCATGAGCTGGGGGTCAGTCTCCGCTTCGAGTTCCCACAAAGGACCAAGCAATTCCTGGGGAACGTGCTGCTCGAAAAAATCGATTGGCGGATAGCGGGTCGATATGATCCGATACTGGTTCCCCCGCACCCGTGCCGTGGCGGGTATCAGGAGCGAACTCATACTAACCCCTTGCCCAGTCCAGATAACGGCGGACGTCAGACAACGAAACTAAGTGGCCACTTAGCATGTATTCAAGGGGAGATTTACCACTAAATAAGGGATCATTATTTGGATTACGAATCCATTGCAATACACTGTTGTTGGAAAACAGGATATGCAACGCCTTATAAATACCGAGGACGTAGCTCAAACGATCCAGTGTATCTTTAGAGAGTTTCCCCTTTTTCTTTTTCTTCCATTCGAAGAACGTGGTTCTACCCGGACTTCCTAATAAGATACGCTGCTGATCATTATCCAATCCCCATTCCTGAGTGATGGAGAAAAAGGCAGTCAATCCCGCCTGCGCTTTCTCCGAGTCTGAATACTGTCGGCGGTTTGGGTCAGGAACAAGGCGATGGTCAGCGACCTTCATAACATACCCCTTCAGAGACATAAATACGGATACGTACTATATGAGTAGTATAGTACGTTATCGTACTTTCGTCAATCAGCCTGAATGAAGAGAGAACCAAGCTAATAGGTAATCTCCCCCTGTGGGTGGCGAAATGCTAATTCGGGGTCTGTTCATAATACGTGTAAAAAGGAGGCACATATCTAAGCTATATGGTAGTGTGTTCCTTATCATGCTTTGGCGAGTTCGAGGTTATATTGTGAGAGAAAATATTTGATCGCACCGATGTGATTGGTTAGCTTCTTGGAAAAG
>CAMYKK010000181.1 GCA_947258975.1 uncultured Gammaproteobacteria bacterium | reverse complement strand
AAAAAGAGGTGATCGACAAAATCAACAAGAAATTCGGTACCACGTGGCTGCATCTGACCTTACCGGCGGGCACCTTACCCAAGCAGACCGGGCCGCTTTCGGTGGCGGTTAATCGTGGGTTCAAGGCTTCCCATCCTGATTTTGCCGAAGAAAACGCCTACGAATTGGTCAAGGCGGTAGCAAAACTTGGTCCGAAGATGAAGGAGCTCCATCCTCTATGGAGTATCTGGTCGCCGGAATTGATGGTACACGGGCTGTCCGAAGAAAATGTGCATCCTGGCGCCAAACGTGCCTACGTGGAGCTCGGATGGTGGGATAAACACAAACAGTATCCCGCGGTAACTTATCCGAAGTAGACCGTGGACGATCGCCGACGCCGATCCCGGATGGCGTCGGCGATTTTCACCGGGAGTTGACCAAAGTTGCCTGGTTCGCGGTCCAATAACGCGCGCGATCAGACCTACCGCGTCCTGTCTTGGACGTTCTGGGCTGTCGGTGCTGCGTTAACGGCGTATGTGGGTATCGCCGTTTTCGGATTCGTTCGCAGCTCGTCCCAGCATTACTCGAATTTTATACTCGCTATCGTGTTTTTAGCGGGTGTGTTGGCGATTCGCAACCTCGTCGATGACCGCCGCCCTCGCTACCGGTTGTTTCATACGCGCATGGCAATCGCGATCGCCGGGACCCTGCTGGCGACGGTTGGCATGGCCTATATTCGCTGGCACGCGGACCGGCTGGAAAGCACAGCACCGTTTTTCGAATCCGTCGATCTGTATGCAGGCTACGCCATACTGGTCGGTATCCTATTACTTGCCTATCTACACTGGGGGGGATTGCTCACGTCGGTGATCGTCGCGGCCATTCTTTATTTCTTTTTTGGACACAAGATTGACAGTGTATTATTCACACACCCGCACTACGAGCCGAACTTTGTACTGCACTACATAGGTTTGGGAACAACACAGGGTTTCTTCTGGCTGGCGCAAGTTGCAGCCGACAGCATCTACTTTCTCATCGTCTACGCCGCTTTGCTGTTGGGGCTCGGGATGCTGCGTATGGTGTTGGAAGTCGGCAAGGTTAGCGGCCGTTATATCTCCGGAGGTGCGGCGTTCCCGGCACTCGTCGGCAGTGGCATCGTTGCGTCCGTCATGGGCCAAGCGGTGGCCAACGTGGTGATGACCGGGCGATTTACGATACCGATGATGAAGCGCCACGGTTTTCGCGCGTCCATGGCCGGGGCCATCGAGTCCGTAGCGTCGACCGCCGGTCAAATTATGCCGCCTATTCTGGGGCTCGCCGGCTTCATCATCGCTGCTTTTCTCAACCGCCCCTATATCGAAGTGGCGCTGTCTGCACTCATCCCGGGATTGCTTTTCTTGAGTGGAACTACGATAGGCGTGTTGGTGTACGCGCGACGCCATGCGTTGCCTACGCTTACCGAACCGGCCGACATGGCACTCGTGCTCCGTATGTTACCGACGTTTCTCATCTCATTTCTCGTCGTGCTTATCTTACTGTTGAACTATCGGTCACCGGCTATCGCCGGGGTGTGCGGTATTGCGGTTGCACTTATCTTGTGTCTGTTTCAAGGCCGATACCGGCCTGACCGACGTGAATTCCTCGAGTCGCTGGAAGAAGGCCTGGCCCTGGTGACCGTGCTCTCGTTGTTGCTCATCGCGATCGGTCCACTGGGACAAACGATGCTGACGACCAATCTTTCGGGCCGACTGGGTTCGGTGCTGGTGGCAATTCTCCCGGATGCTCCTCTGGTGCTGTTACTTGGCGCGATGGTGGTGTCTCTCATTCTTGGAATGGGTCTGCCGACTCCTGTGGCGTACATCGTTGTAGCCCTGGCTGTAGTCGCCGTGAGCGTGCTCGCGGCCGCAAGGCTTGCCGACGCTAGCTTATTCGCCACCGCGTTAGATGCCATGAAACTGGCGTTAACGACATTTATCGTTCCGTTTGCGTTTGTGTATAACCCGGATATCATGAGCTTTCCTAAGACCCCGTGGTCGGTATGGCCGGCAGTGGCGGAAATATTATTGTTGCAGTGGGCGATTTCTGTTGCTGCCTATGGTTACCTGCGACGTGTGCTCTCGGCAACTGAGCGTTGGGTCTTCGCGTTGACTTCCGGAATAGGATTTTTTGCGGTGATCGAAGACAGCGTCCTGTTGTCTCTGTTCTTCGTTGGTATGTTTGGAGCAATGTGGCTATGGATAGGGGTTAGGAAATCGCTGCTGCCCAGGGGGCAGGAGCCCGTGTCCGGCAAGTGACAACAAACCGATTCGCTGAATGTTCAATTGTGTAACCCATTAACGACGTACTGGAGTTTCCCATGACAACGCCCGCCATCATCACCGTCGCCATTACCGGCGCGATCCCGCGCAAGGCCGACACACCGGGAATACCTGTCACACCTGCCGAGCAAATCGAGTCGACACACGAGGCCTATGAAGCGGGTGCGGCGCTGGTCCATATCCATGTGCGCAATAAAGATGAGTCACCATCTTCTGATCCGGAATTATTTGCGGAGGTACAGGAGGGCGTTCGCAAATACTGTCCCGGCATGATTATCCAGTTTTCTACCGGTGGACGAGGCCGAACGCATGAGGAGCGTGGACGGCCATTATTACTGAAACCCGATATGGCCTCCCTGGCGACAGGTTCAGTCAACTTTCCCTATCAAGTTTACGAGAACTCGCCGCAACTGATCGACTCGCTTGCCGAGACGATGCACAAGAACGAAATCAAGCCGGAGATCGAGGTGTTTGACCTCGCAATGCTGTACAACGCCAACTCCCTCATCAATCGAGGCCTGGTGCGGCCACCGGCGCACGTACAATGGGTGTTGGGCATCCCGAATGCCCTACCGGTAAGACGTGAGGTTATTGAGTTCCTGATCTCAGAACTGGTGGACATCATGCCTGACGCTACTTGGTCCGCTGCAGGTATTGGACGGCACCAACTGGATGTGAATCGCTGGTGCCTAGAGCTTGGGGGCCATCCGCGTACCGGATTGGAGGACAATATAAAGTTTGACCGCACCCGGCTTGCTAAAAGCAACGCCGAACTCGTTGCTCGGGTGGCAGAAATCTGCGCTGAGTATGATCGTGTTCCTGCAACGACGAAGCAAGCGAGATCGATCCTGGGACTAACTGTGGGTCCCGAATAGTCACGCAGCCTCTCAGTGAGGCCATGCGAGCAAGGATTACGCATTGCACGAAACACTTCAATATATTCAACTGCCACGATTTTTGGGACAGACAGTTACTACAATGATCACCGCGTTTACGCTGCGCTCAACGGGAACACAACAACAGCGGCCAACGAACATGTTCCGATTAAACGAGCTGACCTCCACAATTTCTGCTGGGAAGCATACAGTCTAGAGCTAGGCCAGCTCCCACTTGCGGCCTGAACTTTAGTTCACCAATCACACTTAAGCTAAACCCTTACAACCCTTGACTTCTAGGATTTCGTCCCCATTAGTACCCCTGACGTTATGAGAGTGCTAATAAAGCCTCGAATTAATCAAAGATCATGAATTTGCTCTCGCAGACCTAGGAGATTTCAATAAATATGAATATTAGGCCCTTACATGATCGCGTGCTGGTCCGGCGTCTCGAAGACGAGAAAAAGACCCCAGGCGGCATCGTGATTCCCGACACCGCGGCGGAAAAGCCCATGCAGGGTGAAGTTGTCTCTGTTGGCAATGGCAAACTCCAAGACAACGGTGAACTCCGCCCTTTGGATGTGAAAGCCGGCGACAAAATATTGTTCGGCAAGTATTCGGGCACCGAGGTGAAAGTGGATGGCGAGGAGTTACTCGTCATGCGCGAAGACGACATCATGGGCGTCATCGAATAATTGAATAGATAGAGGACTTAAACCAATGTCAGCAAAAGAAGTAGTATTTGGCGAAGCCGCCCGCGCCAGAAAGCTTAGGGGCGTGAATATTTTGGCCGACGCGGTCAAAGTTACACTTGGCCCTAAAGGCCGCAATGTGGTGCTCGATAAATCGTTTGGCGCCCCCACCGTCACCAAAGATGGTGTATCCGTTGCCAAAGAAATCGAACTCAAAGATAAGTTCGAGAATATGGGCGCACAAATGGTAAAAGAAGTTGCCTCCAAAACTTCCGACGTGGCCGGTGACGGCACCACTACCGCCACTGTGTTGGCTCAATCGCTGTTACACGAAGGTTTGAAATCCGTCGCCGCAGGCATGAACCCAATGGATCTCAAGCGTGGTATCGACCGTGCGGTTAGCGCCACCGTCGAGGAGCTGAAGAAGATTTCCAAACCTTGCTCCGATCACAAAGAAATCGCGCAAGTGGGCACCGTATCTGCTAATGCAGACGAGGATGTAGGTAACATCATTGCTGAAGCCATGGAGAAAGTTGGAAAGGAAGGCGTCATCACTGTAGAAGAAGGCTCCGCTCTCGATAACGAGCTGGACCTCGTTGAGGGTATGCAGTTCGACCGCGGTTATCTGTCTCCTTACTTCATCAACCAACAAGACAGCATGAGTGTTGAAGTAGACAGCCCGTATATCCTTATCCACGATAAAAAGCTCTCCAATATCCGCGACATACTCCCGATTTTGGAAGCCGTGGCAAAATCCGGCAAACCTTTAGTGATCATTGCTGAAGATGTAGATGGCGAAGCGCTCGCGACTTTGGTGGTCAACAACCTCCGCGGCATCGTGAAGGTGTGCGCTGTAAAGGCTCCGGGCTTCGGTGATCGCCGCAAAGCCATGTTGCAGGACATCGCCATTCTGACCGGTGGTCAAGTGATCTCCGAAGAGGTTGGCATGAGCCTGGAAGGGGTGAAGCTGGAAGACCTGGGTACCGCTAAACGCATCCAAATCACCAAGGATAACACCACGATTATCGACGGTGCCGGCAGCAAGGACGACATCGAAGGTCGTGTTAAGCAAATCCGTGCCCAAATCGAAGAAGCTACTTCCGATTACGATAAGGAAAAAATGCAAGAACGTGTGGCTAAGCTAGCCGGCGGTGTTGCGTTAATCAAA
>CAMYKK010000180.1 GCA_947258975.1 uncultured Gammaproteobacteria bacterium | reverse complement strand
TACTTAGAACTGATGACGCTCGAGCAAAAGCGAGCGCGGGCGCGCGAGATCACCAAGCGCTATATCCCACCGAAAACCTCGCTGGTCACGGCACTTACTCAAGCGCGACGCCGCGAAGCGAAAGCGGAGCATGGCTAAGGTTGTCCTGGATGCTTCCGCCTTATTAGTCTGGCTCAATGAGGAGGCCGGGGCGGACAAGGTTGACAAAGCGTTGTCTCATGCGTGCATGAGTACCGTGAATCTGAGTGAGGCGGGTGCCCGGCTGTCGGACGCCGGGGTTCCCGACGAAGCCTTGCGCGATGTCCTGGACGTCGGAATCGAAATCGTTCCGTTTGACGAGAATTTAGCCTTGGCTGCGGCGGAGCTGCGGGCCATCACACGTCCTTATGGCTTGAGCCTGGGCGACCGGTGTTGTCTGGCGCTCGGGTGGAGACGAAAACTACCCATACTGACGGCAGAAACACAGTGGAAAAAGGTGAAGATTGCGGATGTCAAGCTTCGCTTTATCAGGTAGATCCGAAATCAACCATATAGATATGGAGAGCGCTATAGAATGGCTATGCAACAGATATATGGTCCGCGTCCATCGAACCGGACAACTGCCGGCATGTTCAGTGAAAACGCCTTTGCGGTAACGCGACGTATTCCGGAACCGGAACTGCAAGAATTCGCAGGCGTTGGAATTGCGGCGTCCATTGAACGCCGCGGGCGGAAATCGTTTTTTACCATCACAGGACTGGAACACCGAATTGTCGAGCGTGGCGCCCAGGGACTCGATACGGAACAAGAAGAACACGCCTTACGCATACTCCGGGCGGCAACCCACAGGGACTAAGGTGATTCGACTCGAGCGCCACGTACCGGCAAGGAATCTACATCGTTTCTACGCCATCAGCGTACAACCGGATCTCTTTGGATCCTGGTCGCTGATACGTGAGTGGGGGAGGGCGGGTAGCCCAGGTCGGCTTCGTATAGACGGCGGATTAACGAAGGTGTCGGCGCGGGCCGAGACGTAAGCCAGCTTAAAACCAAATCCGGATATACGATTTGTAACCCGGTCTGATGCAGAGGGTTTTGTTGCTCTGCGAATGACAGGTTTTGGCCCAGAGTTTGTGAAAACTCAAAGAAATCCAAACGGCTGGAGCACGGATTCGCAATGTAGGGAACTAGCGCTTCCGACCCATTGCCGCCGGACGCAGCAAAAAGGATGAACGTCTGCACTTATCGATAGCGGACATTCCCCACGGCGCTACAAAACCCAGATTCAACTCGTCGTCGCGTTCAAACGAACGCGTACTTCATACTCATTGCCGTCATTGGCCAAAACGAAAAAACTAGTGAGGACTGATGCACCGCATCATTCGGCAACCGGCCATGACCCGTCATTCATCGCCATCATCTTCTATGTCCGCAGTGTCGTGTATAGCAGTCATTATCTTTATGGGCTTAAAACTCATCAGTAGTCCCGCATTACACCAAATGACTATAATCGTAGGGAACAGATCCTAGTGGCGGCAGGTCAAGACATGCCTACAGAGACGACTCGAGTCGTATTATCACAATTTTACAGCATACGAAGTGCTTGAATTAAAGAAGATTTCCGGTACATCCGTAATAACACGACTTCAGTCGCAGTCTTATACGACTGGAGTCCATATACTATGTATTAGATTCTGGAAACAGTAATGTCAGATATAGAAAATGACTCTGAGAAGAAATACGAGGAACAGACCGAAGACCTATATGCAGCATTCGGTAAATTTGCCGTTGAATTCGAGCATATTTGTAATTATTTGAGAGCAATTACAAAAACAATTCTTGCACGGGAAGGTCTACAAAATGAACGCGTTATGCACGTGATTCTCGCTGCACTTACCGCAGAACCATTACGTACTTTAGTCCAATCACTAATTCACGAAACATTAACGCTATCAGATACAGATAAAAAGATCGTAAGGAAACTCCTAAACCGAATGCAGGAATTAACTAAAACAAGAAATGAAGTCCTTCATGGTACTTGGTTCATAGGGTGGGCTGGTGTTGATGATGATTTTAGCAATGCTCCTGGAATTAAAATTAAGAGTAATAAAGAAGGTGCGGTTGTGAAATCCTTCAATTGGAATGTTGCCGATTTTGAAGAATTGACCAGTGAAGTTATTCAGTTAGCTAATTTATTTGGTCGGTTGAATGGTTGCATAGCTGAAGACTCCAAAATAGAGAGTAATTTCGTCATCAACCCTGATGGTACCTGCTCTTCAGTTCCTCATAGGTTTCGTACAGGGGAATCACATGACTAACAAAAACTCTATCGATGTCCCACTGTCATTTGAACATATGATGTCGTACTTATTCGGAAAGAAGAACTATCATGGCCTTGTTGGCGCTGTCTCTAATAAATGCTGGAAACGCGATTTAGTCAAGATCAATCAATATATTAAGAAATCCATCGATATCAACGTCAACTCAGATCGACTGCATCGACAGATACTTACGCAAGTGTGTGACCGACTTGATCGCAAGATTAGAAAAGCCAAGATAATCGATGAGATGAACGTCGCCTTTGTTGAATCATAGCCGAAGCTAATTTTCCAACTTCTAGGACACTTCCCCAATCATTGGGACCGGAAGGCACCATACGCTGAAAGGTATTGGAGTTTGGACGGCCATCGCACACTTCAATATAGCCAATCGGACGAACAGAAGGTTTACCTTATTATCAACGCAATCGACATTCGCAAAGTGTCGAGCGTGAAGCTGGACGGATATAAGGACATGAACGAAGCCTTCACTCGTGGGAGCAACGGTAATGCTAAGAAGTTCATTGAGTGGTTTAAAGATCAATATCCCAGAGAATACTGTAAGTTATTCTAAGGAAACTACGGTATGTTTATATTGAAACCGAACAAAGCAATTAAACCGTTCGCTCTCGCTCACTCGGACCTCCTGGTTCGCGGCTTGCACAACGAAATGGTGAACTGGTTATTGCAACGTTAATGACCGCTTCTGGTCACTTTTCAGATCCAATTGCAACGAAGACGAAGGGCAGCATCGGGTTGATCAGGGACGGTGATGTTGCGACGCAACAAACCAACTCCATCTTCGAGAGGAAGGTCTCCTTCACGCCCTGAGTCGTTCAGTCAAGTGTTTTAGGTCCTGGTAAGTTGTTTTTTCGGGTCAACCTTGGATGCGTGGACAGTTTATGAACTGGCTGGCA
>CAMYKK010000179.1 GCA_947258975.1 uncultured Gammaproteobacteria bacterium | reverse complement strand
CCGCCCGCATTTTGATGCGTCGCATTAGCTGATCAGGTAGTTCCAGTGTCGTCTTCATAAAATCAGTATCCCATAAAACCAGTGTTATGGGAATATGGTAGTGTTAAGTGTCGATTTGCGACAGAACTCTATTTTACTCATGAGTAAAATAGAGTTAATATGATTTTTTCCATGTCTGTCAAACGACTAAAACGTTACCTGTCATCTCCCGTAACGGCGGACCTCCGACGAAAAATGGTACTGATCGGCGGTCCGAGGCAGGTGGGAAAAACCACGCTCGCGCTCTCGATACTGGGTGCGAAAACCGCTCGCCATCCCGGTTACCTCAATTGGGACGATCCGACTGTTCGTCCACGGTTATTGCGAGGCGAACTGCCCGGCAACGAAAGCATCATCGTGCTCGATGAAATTCACAAGCATCCGCGTTGGCGAAATCTGGTTAAAGGTTTCCATGATACGGTTGGAGATCAAATATCGTTTCTGATCACCGGCTCAGCGCGTCTTGATTATTACCGAAAGGGCGGAGACTCGCTTCAGGGGCGGTATCACTATTACCGGCTTCATCCTTTTTCACTCCGTGAGATGAATAAAAAACCAACCCGAAGCGACGTGGAGTTGTTGATGAAGTTTGGCGGTTTTCCTGAACCATTGTTGTCGGCTAACAACCGAGTTTGGAGGCGATGGCAACGTGAGCGGCTATCGAGGGTGGTATATGAAGACTTGCGAGATCTGGAGAACGTAAGAGAGATAGGATTGGTCGAACTGCTTGTCGAAGCGCTGCCCGATCGCGTCGGATCTCCGCTGTCAATAAAGAGTCTTCGAGAAGATCTGAATGTGGCGCACGAAACGGTAGAGCGGTGGGTGAGTATACTCGAGAACATGTACGTGTGTTTTCGTATCCCTCCCTATGGCGCGGGAAAGATCCGTGCAGTCACAAAAGAAAAGAAGCTGTATCTGTGGGATTGGTCCCAGGTTTCTGATTCCGGCGCGCGTTTTGAGAATCTCGTGGCTTGCCAACTACTCAAATTTTGTCATTTTCTGGAAGATACCGAGGGGTATGCCATGGAACTGAGGTTTATTAGGGATACCGATAAGCGCGAAGTGGATTTCGTTGTAATTCGTGACAAAAAACCGCTGTTTGCTGTGGAGTGCAAATCCGGTGAGAAAGAGGTTAGCGCGGCGATTAAATATTACAAAGAAAGAACCAACATTCCTGAGTTTTATCAGGTCCACCTGGGTACTAAAGATTATCTATCTCCTCATGCCAGGGTCCTGCCTTTCAAGACTTTTAGTGCAGAGCTCGAGCTTCCGTGAGTGTAAAAGATCGATAGGGCTGGGTTGACGCAAATAATTATTCACGGTTGTCTTTGAAAGACCTTGGTCCTATTGGACTTCGGGGTACGCCTCGGGGAGACAGGCACACGTGTCATTCTGAACGAGCGCGGCGAGTGAAGAATCCGACCTGTTGTTGGTCGTTCCGAGCACCGCGAGGAATCTCACCGTGTTGGATGCAGGTGACTAAGTTCCAGACATTAAGGTCCTTTCCTTCTCAACTGGCATGCCACTAGCGATTGGCGAGTGTCGGCAACCCCTTGACACCGATCATGCGACTGTCGGCGGTGACCAAAGTCAGGTCGAACACCCTTGCGGTTGCGGCGAGAAACCTGTCCGCTGGATCGCGATGGGCGAGACCGACGTGTTGGGTTCCGAGTGCCACTTCATGAGTGATCGGGGCTTCTTGCAATGGCACGGCTTCCATAGCCTTGGCCACCCACTCTTCGACATCCATATTCAACGACACTCGATCCTTCTCGGTGAGCATGACCAGTTCCCAGACACTGATCGGGGAGAGCCAAAGCTCATTGTCTTTGCTCTCGAGCGCCCGTGCGACACGCCGACTCAGATTACGCGGCTCCAACAAACTCCACAGCCAAACGTGCGTGTCGAGCAGCAGCTTCACGAACGCAAGACTTCCCAATCTTTTTCATCTGTAGCAGAAGAGATAATGTCCCCCTTGATCTTGCCGGTTGACTCGAGTGCGCCTAGCCAGTGCTCGGGCCTTGGCGCCGGAGGAGGAGGGACGACCTCGGCTACCGCTTTGCCAAAACGAGTGACCAGGATTGGCTTGCGCGTCCGGCGTACTTTTTCCAGCACGGATAGGCAGGTCGCTTTGAACTTCGAGATGGCGATCTCTTCCATGGTTAATAATTTACTATGGTCAAAGACCATAGTCAAAGTAAAATTGTTCCTGGCGGGGGAAGATCTGGCGGCGAACACAGCGGCGCTGTCATTCCGAGCGAGCGCACCAACACTGTCATTCTGAACGAGCGCACCAACACTGTCATTCTGAACGAGCGCAGCGAGTGAAGAATCTTGTCGCTACGTACCGTGTCCACGTGCCGGGTCCCAACCCCTCGGCCCCGGCGAGTGAAGCTGTCCTGCTTTAATTTGACGCACGATATTTCGTTACATATACGAAATATCGTCACGCAGGATTCGTGTTGCGAGGTTTGCCCATTGTGACGGACCCTCGAAAACGCGCCGAATCAACCAGTTATCTCGCTTTGCCCACTCGATGCCAAATGCTGGAATGGATCTTGCGATGCTGGAGACATGGACTTGCGGTCAATAAATTGCAGGAACACCGAACCCCGATGATTGTCGCCAGGCTAGGGATCCGCACCGCACCGGAGAGCAAAGAGCAAGCAATGCGTGTTGCGCTGCCCATGCTGGGTACCACACGGGCCGAGTCGGGTTGTATCGCATGTGATTTGTATCAAGGCGCCGAAGACAACATGCAACTTATCCTCATCGAGCGATGGGAATCGCTGGCAGACCTGCAGCGACACATTCGATCGGATCACTATCGCCAGGTGTTGGCGTGGATCGAGATGTCCCTGGAACCCCCGGAGATACGCTTTGATACGGTGACGGACAGCGGCGGACTAGAAATGGTCGAGGCAGTGCGCGGTGAAAAATGATGCTGTTGTTGAGCACAGTTGCGTTTGTTGACGAGTCTTTTTCGTAGGCATCTCATGGCGATATTTCGATATCTTTGCGAAAACTTTATAGCTCAGACCTAGCGGTTTAGTTTGTAGTGCGAGAGTGTTCGAGCAATCTGACGGCCACGTAACGATCACAACAAGAGGACAGCGTGATGAAAGTGAATCTAACGACAATCATGAGTTCCCTTATCGCGAGCGCGCTGCTCGCGCCGGAT
>CAMYKK010000178.1 GCA_947258975.1 uncultured Gammaproteobacteria bacterium | reverse complement strand
AACGTATGCCATCTCAAGAGGCCGGATATACGTATGCAGTCGAACCAACAGCCATTGACAGATTACTTGCAAACGAGGAGGAGTCCATATACGGACGTTCAAAGCGTAAGTATTCTCGTGTACCGAAGGTCAGGTCATGGCCGCGAAGCGCCCTTCGGGATTAGATCGGCTGGAGTCGATCCGCTGCTGCCTCTCGGCTGACGAAAGCGAGCGTCTGCTTTACGGGCGGGGGACTCTGGCGGCACACCAATTTGACTCATCTTTAAACTCTATTCACTATCCAGCCATGGTGGTCAAAGTTGGACGATTTCTCCCGGCGTTTTTAACCGGACTCGCCTGCTGCGTTTTCTGGCAGAGCGCGCTTGCGGTCAAGTTCCCCGAAAAGCCACCCAAGTCCGATTTCTTTGTTGATGGGGCGCACCTGCTCAACGACGACGCCCAGAAAACGGTCAACGAAACAGCTCTCGCGTTGCTTCAACAACAGCGGATCCCGCTGTTCGTCGTCACTATCCCGTCATTGTCGTCCTACGAGGGCAGTGCGCTCGGTATCGAGGACTACGCCAAGCAGTTGTTCAACCACTGGGGGGTCGGTTCTGAGGAACGCAATTATGGCATGCTGCTGCTCGTCTCCGTTGGCGACCGCGAGGCGCGCATCGAACTGGGGGCGGGCTTCGGGCGCGACTACGACGCACAGGCGAACGACATCATGCAGTCCCTGATCATCCCCTCGTTCAAGCGTGGCGATTTTTCGACAGGCATATCGGACGGCGTGCGCGGTATGGACGCTGTGGCGCGCGGGCTACAACTGCCGAAGCCGACGGCTCCGTGGTGGTTCTTGCCGGCCATGATCGGCGGCGCTATCTTCCTCGGATTCGTGATTTACAATCTGTTCAAGACCGGTCGTTCGGGATGGGCGTGGGCGCTCATTGCGTTTATCGCCGTGATGCTCTTCTTTATCCTGCGCAACGCCGGGGGGTCGGCCGGCGGGTTCGGCGGCGGTTCCTCGGGCGGCGGTGGCGCGACCGGTTCTTGGTAGTCAGGCGACAATGAAAAAGGCGAGTTCACTGATCAACGCAGAGGATAAGAAGGCCGTGGAAGTGGCGATCGCCGCGGCGGAGAGGATGACGGCAGGCGAAATCGTCCCCGTCGTGGCCACCGTGTCCGGCCGCTACGATCGCGCCGAGGACCTGTTCGGCCTATTGTTCGCCATCGTCGTGCTGACGGCATTTTGGATGCTGTTCCAGGACGCCACGGAAGCCGCTTGGTCGGGGCAAACGACCGTCCTCGGCCTCCCAGCTGTCGCCGGTATTCTCATCGGCAGTTTTGTTGTCGGGGCTGCGCTTGCGACCCACTTTCCAGTCTTACGCCTGCCGTTCATCGCACGTGCGGAGATGATCGAAGAGGTCGAGCGCCGCGCACTTGAGGCCTTCCAGCGGGAGCGGATCCGCGATACGTCGGTCGGTACCGGGTTGTTGATCTACGTGTCGTTATACGAACACCTGGTTAAGGTTATCGGTGACGACGCGGTCGCGGCGAAGTTGTCGCCGGAGGATCTGGAAGATATTTGTGCGCTAGTGGTCGACGGGCTCAAGGACGGACGGCCCGCCGAAGGCCTGCAACAGGCCGTAAAGAAGACCGGCGAGCTACTCGCCCCGCACCTGCCACCCCGGGCCGGCGACGCCAATGAGCTGGCGAACCATCTGATCCTCATCGATTGACGCATTCGGACCGAGCACTAGTCACCGGAGCGACTAACTGTTTCTGACCGTAAGTGCCTAGTATCAGTATCCGAGCACGCGCTGGTTGCAAGATGGTCGCTTGCCGACCCGAAGCAGCCGATTGAAGAAAAACGCCTAATCGGCCGGAGTTTGCTGATCCGGACATTCGCCCGATCATGTTAATGGAGAGCAAAAGGCGAGCGGTCCTGCGACGGATTAGCTGATATAGTCCACAACCGAACAATGTGAGCACGACTATGACCAAAGCGATACGAATTTATGAAACTGGCGGACCCGAGGTTTTACGCTGGGAAGACATCGAGGTAGGACAACCGGGGAAAGGCCAGGTGAGGCTGCGTCAGGTCGCCTGTGGCCTGAACTATATCGACGTCTATGGCCGTTCCGGACTCTACCCGATCGCCGAATTCCCGGCGGTCCTCGGTATGGAAGCGGTTGGTATCGTCGATGCGCTCGGTGAAGGGGTAGACTCGCTCGCAACTGGAGATCGTGTCGCCTACCCGATGCAGATTGGTTCCTACGCCGAATCACGCCTGATCAATGCCGATCGACTGATCAAAATCCCCGACAGCATAGACGATCAAACCGCCGCAGCGATGATGCTAAAAGGACTCACCGCGCATTATCTCCTGCACAGAACCTACCCGGTAAAAAAAGGTGACCCGATACTGGTATATGCGGCGGCTGGCGGGGTCGGGCTTATATTGTGCCAGTGGGCAAGGCTACTCGGGGCAACCGTTATCGGCTGTGTCGGCTCGGAACAAAAAGCTGAAATAGCGAAGGCAAACGGGTGTACTCATACGATCCTGTATCGCAACGAGGATATCCCTTCCAGAGTCCGCGAACTCACGGATGGAGTGGGCGTCGCGGTGGCTTACGATTCCATCGGTAAGGCTACCTTTGACGCCTCACTGGATTCGCTGCGACCTTTCGGAGTACTGGCGACCTTTGGTAACGCCAGCGGCAAGGTTGACCCCTTCAACCCGGCAATACTGGCACCCAAGGGGTCCCTCTATGTCACGCGGCCAACTTTAGCAACCCATGTTGCAAGTAGAGAGCTGTTAGAACAAGGCGCAAACAGATTGATCGAAGTGGTTAAAAATGGCAGCGTCAAGATTCATGTTAACCAGACATTCGCGTTAGCCGATTGCGCCGAAGCGCACCAGGCCCTGGAATCAAGAAGCACTACTGGCTCGACGGTGCTCACGATTTAGCGCAAGCTTATAACCGAAATTTCTAATCGCAGGCAGTAGACCGTGTCGGACCGGCGCCGCTTGCGCTCGACCAGAAACAATTCCCGTGATTAATGTCGTCACCATTGATGACTAAATTTTATTGCGCCGGTTTTACACCGGCGGATTAATCCTGCTGGTCTACTGTTTCAATCGACAACCGGTCTTGAACATCCCGTTCGGGCAAAAAACTCATGCGGCCTCACGGTGGTAATAATTTAGCAAGCCACCTAGTCGTTCCCGACAATGAATCAAGCCGTCACCGTGTTCCT
>CAMYKK010000177.1 GCA_947258975.1 uncultured Gammaproteobacteria bacterium | reverse complement strand
GATCATACAGATCATGGTGATCACCATTGTTGCCACCTTCATCACCTTTCGGGTCATGGGCAAGGATTACGACGCCGCGGTCATCGCCTCCGGGTTCGTTGGTCTCGGTTTGGGCGCGACACCGGTGGCCATCGCCAACATGAACGCGGTCACGTCGAGGTTCGGCCCCTCGCCGAAAGCGTTCCTGGTGGTTCCATTGGTGGGTGCGTTTTTCATCGATATCCTAAATGCCGCCACCATCAAATTTTCTATCGGCGTCATCAGCAAGTGGCTCGTTTGATAGAGCGACTTGATTCTGTTGATTCGGGGGTCAGTTTACTTCGTTGTGGATAACGCGCCACCAGATTTTCCAACAACCAAACTCAATCAAACCCTTGGGAGACTTTGATGAAACGTCTTTTTGCGCTAGTTTTAAGCAGCTCCATGTTGTTCGTGATCAGTCAGTCGGCAGTTGCTCTGGAGTCCATCATTGAATCCGTGGCACAGGGCTGCGAGAAGGAACTTCAATCGTACTGCGCCAAGGTCACGCCCGGCGAGGGTCGCGTGCTGGCTTGTCTCTACGCGCACGAGGACAAGCTGACAGGACGCTGCGAATATGCTCTGTACGATGCCGCTGCCCAGCTCGAGCGCGCCGTCGCCACCCTGACCTATCTCGCCAACGAGTGTGATGATGACCTGGACAAGCACTGCGCCAAGGTGGCGATCGGTGAGGGGCGTCTGGCGCGATGCCTGCTCGACAACAAGGCGAATCTCGACAAGCGCTGTGCTAGCGCCATAGATAAGACACAGCTGAGGGCGGAATAGAGCAAAGACGCCGCGGTAAATTGCCACCGCTAACACGCTGTTCGACGTCAGCGATACTGCGGTGTTCCTGGGATTTTCGGGCTTGAGGGGAAACAGTAATGGCAAAGAACGAATCGAAAAGTAAAGACAAAGGCGGAAAAGCCGCTGGTAAGCCCAAGAATAAGCTATCCAGAAAGTTGTACGAGGCGGAGCTTTTCAAGCTCCATGCCGAGCTGGTCAAGCTGCAGTACTGGGTGAAAGAGAAGGGGCTCAGGATCATTGTCGTTTTCGAGGGGCGGGACGCGGCCGGCAAGGGCGGGGTCATCAAGCGCATCACCGAGCGGGTAAGCCCGCGAGTGTTTCGAGTGGTGGCGTTGCCCACGCCAACCGAGCGGGAGAAGACCCAGTGGTATGCTCAGCGCTATGTTCCGCATTTCCCCGCAGCGGGCGAGATCGTGCTGTTCGATCGCAGCTGGTACAACCGCGCCGGGGTCGAACGCGTCATGAAGTTTTGTACCAAGCGCCAATATGAGCATTTCCTCAGATACACCCCCCTGTTCGAACGCGCCATGACCGACGCCGGCATCCAGCTCATCAAGTACTGGTTCGATGTCAGCATGGAGGAACAGGAGCGCCGATTCAAACGCCGCATCAACGACCCCAGAAAGACTTGGAAATTGAGCCCCATGGACGTGGAATCTTTCAAGCGCTGGTATGACTACTCACGCGCCCGGGACGATATGTTCCGGGCGACCCATACTGGCTATGCGCCATGGCATCTGGTGCAGGCCGATGACAAGAGGCGGGCAAGGTTGAATTGCATAACCCATCTACTTGGCCAGATCCCCTACAAAAAGCTGCCGGTAGCAAAGGTCACCCTGGGGAAGCGGAACATGAGGGGAAAATACGACGACGAGACATCTGTAGCGGAATATACCTATATCCCTCAGAAGTACTGATCTATCCTATCACCCTGAATGACCGGAGGCGGACATGGCAGATACATCAAAAGATGCGGGACTCATTCAAGTGTTGGCGAAAAGGCTGGAGACCCAGCGCTTACCATGGGCTCTGTCTTTGAAGGAGAGGGTGGACCGGGGCGAAACGCTCAACGAGTTCGATATCCAATTTCTCACAGAAGTATTCGAAGATGCCCAGCGCATTGGCCCACTGGTGGACCGTCATCCGGAATGGCACGATCTGGCTACGAAACTCGTTGGTCTTTATAAGGAAATCACCGACAAGGCCCTGAAAAACGAGCAGGCAAAGGCCGGCACCGCTTGATCTTCGCGCCCACCGCCAGTTACGGTGGATAGGCGCAATGGATCCTTTCCCCTGTTGCGCGGAGACAAGCGTCGCTTAGTTCGTTCTTGTCATTCTGAGCGAACAACGTGAGCGAAGAATCTTAAGATCCTTCACTCAACGATCTGATTCGATCAATCTAGCAGTATCAGCTTGCTGTACCCAGCCGTGGCACGCGCTCATGCGAGTTCCTGGCGTGCCACAAGTCCCAATCTCGTTGCAGGTTCAACCAGAACTCCGGACCGGTTCCAAGAGCTTCTCCGAATGCCAAGGCCGAGTGCGCGCTGACGTTACGCCGGCCATTCACGATCTCGTTGAGTCGCGCGCAGGTCCAGCCCAGGTGTTCGGCAAACTGCTTTTGGTTCATTTCCAGCGGTTCGAGAAACTCCTTCAAGAGCATCCCGCCGGGGTGTGTAGGCGGTCGGTTTATTGGCATCTAAGTGATTAGCTCAACTGGTTAGATCGAGGATGATTTTCAAATACTCCTCGACCGCTGTGAGCTCCTTGTCAGTCAGCGCGGTTAACGGCTCGCTGGTGATGCGTTTGTTATCGATGGTCCTTGTTTGGTCTATCATGACATCAGAATCGCGTCGAAGTTCATCTCGGGCAGCGATGCGAAATCGTAGCGGTGCGGCGTTGTCAATCAATTGGCTGGTGAGCGGAACAACCGTGGTGCTTGGATGATTTGCGTCGTTTAAGAGATCACTTTGAATGACGAGGCAGGGACGAATCTTACCAGGCTCTGTACCCTTAGATGGGTTGAAGTTCGCGAGATAGATCGCGCCGCGCTTAAAGCCCATCGGCGTTAGCGCTGTCGAAGTCGGCAGCTGCCTGCTTCGCCTGTATGCGGGTCTTCAAAGACGCATCCCGTATTCGGCGACGCAAGGCGTCGCGGTCCAGCTGTTTTTTGTAATTCAGCACGGCGGCGCGAATCACGCCGCTTTTAGTCATTTTCAGACTTTTAGCGAGCTTCGTCAACGTTGAATCAAACCTGTCGTCGGCTTTGACGGTAATCGTTTTCATCACGTAAATTGGTATTACTAAATTAAGTATATGTAATGATAGCACTGTGACAGATTTGTGCCAAAGTGGTTGTCGTGTACGCCGTTTTTGTACCTGTCCGTCTCGAATTCCTAATTCTGTCGCAAAATCGACTCACAACACAATGTTGCCGCTGCTGGATATCCTGCGCTAATCTCCTCGGATATGAAGGATG
>CAMYKK010000176.1 GCA_947258975.1 uncultured Gammaproteobacteria bacterium | reverse complement strand
GAACCCGTCTACCCCTTTTGCCTGGGCCAGGCGGGGTCGTCCTGTGCCACTTTGCCGCAGTGGCCGCGGATAAAATTTCCATTGGGCAACACTCTACGAACACGGAATGCGCCCGTCACGCGAAATTCCCGCCTTCCGGCGTCGAGATTTCTAGTGCTCCATGCCCATAGTGTTGCCGCATGCGGCACACTAACGTTCGCCGTGGTCGGGACACATCCCCAACGAGCCGGGTTTTGGGACTATGCGGGCGTCGTTTCGTGATTATTACAGTGTAATACCGCAATCCAGGCGCGGAGCATGTGCGCGGCGGGCCCCGACCGCGGCACGGAGGCCGCCCACGTCACTACCCGCTGCGCTCACTAGTGACGCGGGCGCCTTCGGGTCTGGCAAGCCGCGCGCCAGGCGTTCGCCTGGCACCTGGCTTGCGGTTTCCGGCCAATGCCGAACTTCGGGCGCGTATACCTGCCCACTGGGGGCCAGGCGCTGCGGGATGCGGCCCTGTCGTTGACATATGTGGTTTAGCGGTCCGGATCGTCGTCACGTGGAGGACCTGGGGACGCCACAGAGAAGCTTCCGCATATCGGTCGCGCGTCCTATTGGCTTCCCGATCGGATTCGCGTCCGTACTGTGCCAATCCCATCGGGTCCGGCACATCCAGTTCTCCCTATGGGAATTGCCGCAGCGCCGTCGAAAGCCTTGCGCGGCCGATCTAAAGTGTTGACAGTGTCAACACTCCGGACACGAAAACCGGGTGCAAATTTTATAGGTAGGTACGCGGCGATTTATCAGAATAATTGTGAGTACCACGGAAGAAGTCTCCTCTAACTCATTAAATTTGTATTTATTGAGGTCCCACCGATTTTCCAGGGCGCCCGAACTATCTGGAGTGGCAGGGTACAAATTTTCCACCCTCAAATTCGAACTCAGTAAACCGCGTCGCGGTTTAACCCGATTTTCGCTTGACCCGGCGCGACAGTTTCTGTATCGCCGCCACTTTCTTTACGAGTGGGCTTTCCACGACTGGGGGTTGGGCGGCTACGAAATCGCGACCCATCGCCTCGGCACGACGCATTGCCGCTTCGGCATGCGCCTTGCGCCTGCGGTTTTCCTTGACCTGCAAACCGGCTTCGGGGACAAATTCCCCTGCACGCGCACGTCTGACCAACCCGCGAAGATAGGCCAACGGCGACACCCGAATGGCACCGGCTACCATGTGTGCCGAAAGTTCATCGAGGACCTGCTGGGCCAGGTCGATCGGCAAGTCTTTCAGATGGTATCGAGCCCGTTCGCGTTCCGTATTCAGCAAACCCTTGGGGTATTCAAGATCGGAAAGATTTCCACCACCCGGTGCCATCGAAGTGGGCGCGCCCGATCCGGTGTGGCACGCCTGTGGTGGTGGTGATTCTCTTTGGGTTCCTCTGGTGGTTCTTGGTGTGACACGGGTGTCAGGGGGCCCCTGACGGGGATGTCCGGGCGGGCTGTCAGGAGCGACAGGGGCCGGTGACAAATTGTCACCCCCTGTCAGCCGCAGGCGATAGCGATTCGAGGAGCGGGAACCGTCATTGCGATAGCGTTGCTCAGAGACAAGAAGACCCCGGTCGACGAGCGTTTGCATGACCCGCCGCACGGTCCGGGTAGAGACGTTGCACTTGGCCGCTACCGTCGCCACGCTGGGCCAACACACTCCAACATCATCGGCCGCATCGGCCAACGCCATCAACACCAGCTTCGGCACCGGTTTGAGCGACTGATTCCAGGCCCAGTTCATGGCCGCGATACTCACGAACGACGCACGCTGCCCGCCTGTTTGGCCGGTCGACCACGCTGCTTGATAGTCTGATCCCGCAACGGTTCAGTCGCCGTTACGGTGCACTGAGCGAGCCATTCGTGAACGGCCTCGCAGGACCATAGACGGTTGCGGCAACCAGGTGGCTGAATTCGCGGCGGTAGTGGGTGACCGGCACTGAGCTTGTTGCGCAGTCGACCCAGTGAGATGCCCAGCAAGATGGCGATCTCATCGTCGGTATAATACTTTCCGCTTTTGGGCGAATACTCTGTGGTCACGGTGCGTCTCCTGCCAATATGTTTTGAAACATTTGGAAGCGCCATGAGACACGCTGCGTCACGGGAACACCACAGAAAATCTATTCCAATGTTGTTGCGGTTTTTCTAGCAATGAAATAGCGGCACGATAATTCAACATAGACATCCACGCGGTGTCTTGGTAGTCAATTCGCCCTGCACACGAGGGCTAACTTATGCGCTGCACAAACGTCTTGCTGCCGCATCACTCGTGCGCACTTACAATATAACGATAACTCCCATTGAAATACGGACATTTTTGTCCGATAATCTTATTATGAACGGAAACGAGCTCCTTAAGCGACTCAGGAAGATCGCTAAGCAACGCCGTCTCCATCTACAATTTGTCCGGGAACGGGGTAAGGGCAGTCACGGCACTCTCTATCTTGGCGATCGGTACACCGTTATGAAAGATCGCAAGAAAGAGATCGGGCCGGGTCTTCTCAGAAAAATGCTCGCTGATCTGGGACTAGATAAATCCGATATCGATTAATTCAATGACGACATTTACTAAGCATGCAAACCATCATGAGTGAGCACTTTAGCTATCCAGCCTCGGTGGTCCGTGACGAAGAGGGTTTCTATCTGGTGACCTTCCCCGATTTTCCCGAAGCAGCCACTGATGGGAACTCCCGCGAGCAAGCACTCGAAGAGGCCACCGATGCTCTGGAGGAAGCGATTGCCGGCCGTATCAATCGCGGCGATTCTATACCCCACCCGAGTACGCGCAGATCCAGGCAAGCACTCGTCACCGTCCCCGCGCAGATGGCAGTAAAAGCGGCACTTTATATGGCAGTCAAAGAAGCGGGCATTCGAAACACAGAGCTGGCAAAGCGACTGGGTGCCGACGAAAAAGAGATCCGCCGGCTCCTTGACCCACATCACCGATCCAAACTCCCTCGACTGGAAGCCGCCCTGGAGGCAGTCGGTAAAAAAATAGTGATTAGTATCGAGGCGCACGCCTAAAAAACTTCCCCGTACAAATATAAGTCGTAACCACAATGACGTTTATCTGCGGATGTGGATTAACCTAAAACCGGCGAGAAGAGCTACACCGCCGCCCTGTTACGACGCACTTGGATTTGTCACAATTTTGTCACAGCAGCAACGAAATTCAAGGTGATCGGGCGTTAACCACCGACATGCTATGTGATTGTTATTCCATATGTTATTCTGTAAGTCCCTGTAACAGAATGAGTGTGACAACGCCTTCGGGAGGCAGGGGCCGGTGGTTCGAATCCACTCACCCCGACCAATCAATAAAAACAATAAGTTAGAGGATATACCTGAGTGTATCACTCAACCT
>CAMYKK010000175.1 GCA_947258975.1 uncultured Gammaproteobacteria bacterium | reverse complement strand
TGCGAAACGCCTCCGTGTACTTCATTTTCTCTTTCATTTCTCTTTCCTCTAATTTCATTCAATAAAAATTAGAGGCGACAACTATCCTGACACAGGGGGCTGCTCGATGTGTTGAGGTTGATGGGCAATGCGATCGAACTCCCGTTCCTGACTACCCGCGGGCTGAATACAGATATCGTGTTTGGTGTGTGACCAGTCGATGCCGATGAATGCGGTGAACTCATAACTTGAGAATGTATTCATTGAACGCCTCCGAGGTGTACTATTCACGACAGGGACATGCCTGCTTGAGTTCTGCGAGACCAATATAGCAGCCGGTGTTGCGGCTTGCCCTGAGTATTCGTTAACGAACTCAAGCGCACCCGCGGACTCGAAACCAATCCGGTAAACATCGAATGTTTGGGTCGGGTATTCGTAGTCTGCGAGTGCATGTCCCGCTCTCACCAGCAGCTACCTGCTGGCTGCATCTAGCTTCGCTGAAAGCAGGACTGAATAGCTATAGTGGGTCGTGAGCACGCATTTAGCACCCGCTGTGAAAACACGTTCTTACGACACTGCGGCGAAGCTCTTTGTACAGCTCAAAAAAAACATGACTCCGTTATGTTGATTCGCATCCGAGACTTCAGATTGACAACACCCTAATATACACATTAATATAATATTTATGTGTATAATTAGGTTGACCGAATCATTCATCTTGCTGTCAATCACGCCTTCCGTAATAGGCCGCAAACAGGAACAGACGCTATGAAACAGGATACCGTACGCACTAACATTGTGCTGGACCGCAAGTTGGTTGAGGCCGGCCTCAAGGCGACCGGTCTTAAGACTCGCCGTGAACTGGTCCACTTCGCCTTGCGTGAGCTGCTGCGTCACAAGCAACAAAAGAGGCTCTTAGAGTTGAAAGGTAATGTGACGTGGGAGGGCAACTTAGCCGAGATGCGGGCAGGACGTCCGACTTAGTGATTCTCGTCGACACCAGTGTCTGGGTCGATTTCTTCGCCGATCGTGATTTGCCCCATGTCACCACACTAGAAGAACTCATACTAAACAACGAAGATCTTGCGCTATGCGGGATCGTGCTCACAGAAATTCTCCAGGGCATTGCCGATGATGCAACTTACCGTCGCGTTCGGCGGTACCTCGCTCCGCTGGTGATGTTGCCGATGACGGACGCGGTTTTTGTCAAGGCGGCGGACATCTACCGTAAGCTACGCAAAAAGGGTATCACCATTCGCAAATCAAACGATTGCATCATCGCCGCCACCGTACTGGCGCATCATTGTCAACTTTTGCATAACGACAAAGATTTTGGTCCGATACAAATACACTTTCCGCTGAAGGTCGTGAAACCATGACCGCCGGGTGTCGATAGCGAGTGATCGAATAGCTTCATCGATCGATCCCACTAGATCGACACATCAGTGTAACGTGACAAAAACGTGACGTGCCCCGGTCACAACCAGTCCATTTGAGTCCCTTTCAGTCGCGTTTGCGTGGGATTGGCGTACGTAACTGGTTGAAAAAATAATGAGCTATAGAATCAATATTGGATTCGCAATGCGAAGGTCGGGAGTTCGATCCTCCTCCGCTCCACCATTATTACAGCAATCTCTTCACGTGCTTTGCGAACTAACCCGGCTTTCGCAACTCGTGTTCATTTTGGCGAAGTTTGAAAAATCTTTGACGACCAAGTGACTGATTTGTCTGTGGGCGGATTAGCCATGCAGGCTGAAATCCGCCTGTAGTGCCGACCTACCCTATTGAACGGATTGCATTTTCCGGCAAACTGTCGGCATGTTTTTACGCGCCAAGCGCCGTTTCAAAGATGGCAAAGAGCACCGGTACTGGAGCATTGTCGAGAACCGACGCTGCCGCGGTAATCGTGTGGTGCAACGCCAGGTGCTCTATCTTGGTGAGATTAATGATCAACAACATGCGGCCTGGTGCCGAACCATTGATGTGGTTCAAGAGGATGCGCGCAAAGCGCGGCAGATTGCCATTTGGAAGACCGTCCGGCCCCGGAGCTGGACTGTGAAGTGGTGCAGGTTAGGCTCAACGCGTTGCAGCTGCAACGTCCGCGACAATGGGGTGCCTGCTGGTTGGCGTTGGAGTTGTGGGCGCAACTGCGGCTGGATGATTTCTGGTCGCAACACCTGAAACCCAGTCGGCAGGGGACGCGCTGGTTGCAGGTATTAAAGACGTTGGTGTGTTACCGCTTGATTGACCCTGGCAGTGAGTGGCGGCTGCATCGGCAATGGTTCGAGCAAAGTGCGATGGCGGATCTTTTGGGTGAAGATTTTGCCCTGGGACAAAAAGACAAGTTGTACCGTTGCCTGGATCGGTTGTTGCCTCACAAACAGACCTTTTTCTCGTATCTGAAACAACGCTGGAAAACGCTGTTCAATCCACGCTTTGATATCTTGCTGTATGACTTGACCGGTACTTATTTTGAGTCGGACCCACCGGGGATAGGAAAGCGTCGATACGGCTACAGCCGTGATAAACGGCCGGATTGTGTGCAAGTGGTGATTGCATTGATTGTGACGCCAGAGGGTTTTCCCTTTGTGACGGATATCTCGGCGGGATGCGGCGCGCTGGTTTTAGGGCCGGGCGAGTCGACCGTATGTACTTTCACCGCCGATCACACCGGTAATCCCGGGGATACGTTTGCCAATACCGTGACGGTGACGGCCACGGACGGTCGTGGGGCGTGGGTGGGTGGCAGCTCGAACACGGTGACGGTGTCGATTTCGGTAGTGCTCGCACCTGGAGTTCCCGATCCAGGTGCCTATGGTAGCAGTTATGGCAGCAATCGAAACGAAGTGAGTCTGGCCGTAGGGTTCGAAAATATCGGCATGGACACGGAACTCTCGGTGACCGGCTGGGACATCGATTTTGCCGACGAGGTAGCGGTATCCCTGAACGGCTATTTGTTGGGTCATCTCAGCATCGGCCCCGATAACGGTCTCAATGGAGGGGATACGTTCTTGATTCCGGCCTCGCAGCAGCTTCCGGGCACCACGTCGTCGAGTTTCATCAGAATTATAGCGGGGCGATGTGGGGCGTACAGAATCTGTTGTTATCACCCACGCAAACCTTGGTACTCGTCCCCGACATCACCGATCCTGGCGCCTACGGCAATGGTTTTGGCAGCAGTCAACATGCAACATCGTTGACTGCGGTTTTTGGGAATACCGGAAAGGACATGACCTTCTCGGTGGCCGGTTATGACATTGATTATTCCACGGAAGTAGCGGTGTATCTAAACGGCGCTTTGTTGGGCCATCTCAGTGCCGGCCCCGCTGACGATCTCAACGCGGGCGATGTGTTTTCGATACTGGCATCGCAACAGAGTCCGGGTACCAATATCATCGAATTTCGTACGCCCGGCTACCGCTGGGGCGTAACGAATCTGCTGTTGTCGAATCATCTGCTGGTTCCCGGAATCCCGGA
>CAMYKK010000174.1 GCA_947258975.1 uncultured Gammaproteobacteria bacterium | reverse complement strand
CGTGATCCATCGCAGCCTGCCCTCGGGCTCCTTGAGCTTGCGTCCCCGCACCGGATTGGGTAACTCCCATTCCCATTCCCGGTTCGCATAGTTGATCGCACACGACAACACCTCGAGTTCGCGGTTGATCGTTGCATTGGACATCCCCTCTTCCCTACGCCTTGGCACGTTATCGCACAAGTCTGTCGTAGTCCGCGTGAGTTCCGATCCAGAACCACAATAAGCCCTGCTCGACTTCTACCGCCAATGCACGATAGTTCCGACCTACCCTAGCGGATCGATATCTCCCCACTTTCTTGAAGTGAAGCGACGGATGGCTCAGATTCGCTTTCAGTAGCTCAAAGCTTTTGTCCGCAAGCGTCTGAGCTTTCTCGGGAAGGGTTTCGTAACACTGCCAAAACCGGGGAGAAGCAAAATGTCTCAAAGCTCTCTGCTTTTGCCAGCATCGTGTTCGGAGATGGCTTCCTCAGCAAGTCGATCCAGCTTACCGGCCTGGGCATCTTCCTCGAATTGGCGGTCCCACGCGGCTGCATCAAAGCGGTTAAACCAGCGCCTGAATGCTGCAAGCTCTTGCCTGGACAATTCCTGAATCTCTTTTTCCAGCTTCTCAACTTTCGTCATGAGTCAAACCTCACCGAGTACGGCCGCTGTGGCCTAGCGAATTCATAACCACCGTAGTTAATTATAACGCCCACGATCTTTGACCGCAGTTATCGCAATAATTTTCAACGCAGGGGCACCTAGCGTGGCGAGCTATGAAGTTCACGTGCGTGACTATATCGTGACCGCTGGTAGTACATCGGAGTCATTTTCTGTCCTTGCGACATGTAGCTAGACAGTGTTTTCACAATAGCTTCTTGAACTCGACTGGCGTAAGACCTGAATCTCGAACGATCCCACCCATCGTATACGCATTGATTGGCTTAGCTCGAGGGACGGTAATGATTCGAACACCATCGGACATCACGATGTGCTTTCGGCCCTCGCGTTTCACTTCAAATCCTGCCTTGCGCAGGGCTCGGACGGCCTCTTGATGCGATACGCCAGGAATTTTCGGCACAACTAACCCGCTACATCAACTTCACGGAGTTCTGCACCTTCGATCTGTTCGTTTGCGACCGCCAGATAAGATTCTATCGCGTCGCGGATATTCTCTAGTGCTTCCGCTTCCGTTGCGCCCTGCGACCAGCAACCCGGCAGACCCGGTACTGATACACTGTAACCTTCGTCAGTTTTCTTCAAAGCAATTTTGTACTTCATATCGCAGCGATGACGCTAATTCTCGCGGCTGACCACCGGGGTCTCACAGGTGGAGTCCAGGCGGCGCGTGCCGCTATATTCACGTGATTGTAGCGGACGTTTCAACCGCTATCGACAACTAACGGGCAATAGCAGCGTGACCAAATAGTGACCGCCGCCAGTCCACGGGAGTCATTTCCTGGCCTTCCAAGTCACGTTGGCGTGGGGCCGGCGCACGTAACTCGTTGAAAGTTTTAGCTTCGGCTCCTCAAGATCGAAACTGTTAACCACCCTGTCGGCAGTTCGAGTCTGTCCCGGGGAGCCAAATAAAAACAAAAGCTTACGCTCGGGATGTGACCCTAATCGAAAAATCGCGTCAGCGTAAAATCGAGTCAGAAAAATCGGGTCAGAGAACAATTTATTCTAATATTAGCGTTAATTGTTCGCTGACCCCATTTACTCCAGCATGAGCTCCCCCGATGACGATAGGGGTTAGCGTTTGAGTCGATTGCTCCAAAGCGGGATAACCGCGTTACAAACCTCTAAATAGAAATTCGGCCGCTGTGGGCCAGGCTTTCTCTCCGTTATGGTTTGAGTTTAGTACCCAGTTCCATTCCAGTTGGCACTCGCGTCCTTTGGCTCGTAATGGCTCGCCGGGTATGTAGAAGACGATCTCTCCTTCGGGGCCCGTTGTTGATGAGCTTCGCATACAAGAGAAGCTCTCCGGAAATCGACAAACCTCTTTTACTTCACGGTCGCAGACAAAAACAATGCCTAGCTTGTGGCGATAGTCGAGGGTGCCGTTAACAAAGGCCATAGGAACGCTTTGTAAAACTCTTTGCATTTGTATTCTAGACTTTTGGTTTGTTAGGCCCTTGGCCCTTAAATCAGAGAAGTCACTGCTCTTGTAGTATGGATAGAAATAATTTCCCGAGTTCGCGGCGGCGGCCCGCCATACACGTTCTGGGTGGGCATAAACAAATTTATTGATGAACTGCCCTCCCCTGGATTGACCAAAAAGATAAAACTTCTTGGCGTTAAGTGGTTTATTCAACCCCTCTGAGATGCGACCGCCGAGATAATCAATCAGTGCGAGCAGCCACTTGTCGGATCGATGGCCCTTGTTCTTGATGAAATTGTCAAACCTGTCTTGAGAGCAATCGTGATTGTAGAATTTGAAGTGCGGTGCCAATACAACAATCCCGTGTTCGTCGAAGAAAGCTTCGTTGTGGGACGTACTCTTGGGACAGACATTCGGCCAGCGCTCGTGACAGCGGTTGTTGAGTACGCCACGCATGTAGGCTTGGGGTGACCCATAAGTGCCATGAATCGATACGAGTAATTTGTAGCTCTGGTGGGTTCCGCGTGGAATGTAGGTGAAGAATTTCTTGCCCGCCTCTGACCGACCATTCTCACAACGATTCTCGCGATATGGTCGATCGAATACGCCTTTGATGACCTTCCCCTTGGATAGTCTGTCCATGCTTCTGACTGAATAACAAGAAGAGGAACACAGGTTACAGGGCGCGTCCAGGCGGCAATCGGGAACACTAATTTGCTCGGCGGCCAACTCGGCAATGCTTTTGGGCGCGAATTTGTTGGATTGCTCGCTGTCACCGCTACCTGTCGAACAGGTGAAGGAAAGTAAGATTGCGAGGACAATTCGAAAAACTCTCATTGTCGCGAGACCTTTTAGATTCGTGTGGCTACGCTAGTCTTGAGGGCTGAGGACAGTATAACTAACACGCCAACCGCGCACGAGCACAGCGGAGGCTCACGACTCCTTCCGCCCGCCAGGAGAAGGTCTATCGGATTCTGCACGCGCTACCACACCGGCCACTGAATCAACAACCTCTCGCCTACTGGGATCACATGGGCCGAAAAACCCGGGCGTAGAAACAGATAGGATGGATATTAGAAAACACCATGTCCAAGACAGAACAAGTCAACGTACGTAACGAACCTGAGGTCAAGAAGGCCGCTGAAATGGTGTTTAGGCGGTTAGGACTGACACCTTCACAAGCGTCTACCGGCAAGCCGCGCTGCAGCAAGGACTGCCTTTCGCGGTCAGTATCCCGAATCGGGAGACGCTCGAAGCGATGCGCGAACTCGAGGAAGGAAAAGACCTAAAGCGATACGACCGCTTCGACCAGCAACCAGGCAGACCAGGCACTGATACGCTGTAACCTTCGTCGGTTTTCTTCAACGCAATTTTCTACTTCATATCGCAGCGATGATGCTACTT
>CAMYKK010000173.1 GCA_947258975.1 uncultured Gammaproteobacteria bacterium | reverse complement strand
ATGTCAATGGGATTTACAGTTTTGATGATCTGGCGGCGGGAAGTTATAAGATACTGTATGAGGTACCGGTGGGGTTTGTGTTCAGTCCGCAGTTCCAGGATGGCCCGGCGATAGACAGCAATCCGAAGCCCAACAACGGTAGAATCAGTTGTATACCGGCTTCAAGCGGACAAGTGAGATTGGGCATCGATGCCGGACTTGTGTCGCAATGAAGCGAACCATCCGGATAGATCCCGCCCATATTGCGTCAGGCTATTGAGCCGGTAACACGGTCTTTTACACCACTGCCTGGATCGAAGGAATAGAGCCTATGAAGGGCCGCGTGGGTTACCCTATGGGGTTATTGTCGGCGCCACAGACAATCGCCATCTGGGAGGGCACCCACATGCCGTATGCGTTGCGCGTCACGGCAAGTATCAATGGACTGACTGACGGTGTGACCCTGTGCGGCGTGGTGTATTTCAATCGAAACGGGCAGGATTACCAGTATCAAACCTTCTGTTTGACCGGCACCGAGGAACGCCGCTTGATACTTGAGCACGTGTTTACGAAGAGCGATGCGCCGTCGGTGACGTGGACCGCCTACGCGTGCTGAATACCGGTTCGTAGAGTCAGCCGCAAAACAGGGTCAGCCAGGTCGCCGTATTCTGCGGCAACGTCCGTTGTGCGGATCTTAGATCACTATACGCAGTTGGATCTGCCGTGATGTTGCCCAAGTATCGAGAGACCCATCGGCTCTGAACTGCCTCGTCATCTGCGGCCGACATATTGCCTTCGGACACCGCACGAGGCCGAAGTCCAGATGCCGGTGGCGGATATCACCCTAAAGCGCGTTTTCCATGAGGCGTTGATACGTTTCTTCGACCAACGGCGGTAGCGTTCCCGGTGATCGCAGCTGGCTCGCGGCGGCGCCATCCACGTCTCCGGCATAGACGCTGGGTGCTTACCCCGTATCCAGGACTAGAAATCGTAGTTTCGGCCGTCCACCAACGTCCGGCTTTTTAGGGTCAAGGGATCGATCTCTACGATCCGCGAAAACTCACGGTGCATGTTGTTATCGAAGATTGTGATTGTTCCACTGTCGTTCCAGTCGGGGTCATGCTGGCGGCGGGTGAGCCCATGACGCCACCACTTGACGTGCAGGCTTTCGGGGTCGATCACCAGGATCAAGTTGATCGAGCGCAGGCTGAGCAGTAGGTCCTCGGTCTCGAAGTCGGGATAGTAAGGATTCAACTCGGCCGGCAGGGGATCGACATCGTTCGCATGCCAGGGCTGGCCGCCCTCGAAAACCCATTCGGAACCCTTCTCCGAATCTTTTTGTCGCATACCGAAAATATCGATCTGGGGATTGGCTTGATGTACGTCAGCCAGCAAAAACTCGCGTAGGACTTTTCCAGTCTTGACATCGAACTTCACCAACTTCTCCGGCTTATACTTTTGCGGGTCCGGTTCTCCCGGATTGCCCCACACCCATGCAGCATCCTGGCCGACGAACTCGATCGAGTAATGATACAGTCCTTCATTCTGCCATTCGATGTCGCCGCAGTACGAGTACTTGGTTAGCGCGCTGCCGTGGTCGTATCCTACCAGGAGAGAACCGGAGCGCGTAATCGCGATCCCGTGGGGATAAACGTTCTTATCTTCCCGGTGCGGCCAGCTCACGTCGTCCTGTGACGTTTGCCAGACGTTTACCACCTCACCGTCCGGATTCAGCAATAGGACCCCATGACGTTCGCGTTCAAAGTCGAACGCGCCGTAGATGAGCCGGTAGCCCCGCTGTGCCTCGCTTCCCAGATTACATCCTAGGCGGCTCGCGACGATCCCGTAGTGGTAGATTGCGCACCGGCGTCAACGAATCGGGCGAACTTGTTCGCACATTCGTCTCGACCAGATGACGGCGCGGACTAAAGTTCAGATCGTTCGCGAGCTTCTCGCCGAGACCTTGCTTCTCGCCGGTACCGCCTTTCAAGAACGCCTCAATGTCCCGACTAATGGGATATGGCCATATCTGCCCTGCATAGACGACAACTCCACCGATGAAGGCGAGCACCAGAATCAGCCACGCGGCGGCCAAGCGACGGATCATAGCGGCGAATCAGTTCTGTACAGGTTTAGGTGCATGGTCGGGCCAACATTCCCAGATCGCTGCTCCTGCCATTCAAGCATCACTTGACTATGCATGGTGTTGGGTATCGCATATTACTTTGCGCACTAACGTACACATATGCCTAAGTTTAATCCAATCTTCACTATCCACAACATGCCGTGCCTCCCTCTTTTGCGACAGGCCCATAGATTCGGTAGTCTCGGTATTCTCGCACCTTCACGCACGTCGTAGTACTTGTCGCCCTGGTAGAGACTACTGGCATGCGTTCTCCGCTCTCCAATGTGGCCGCGTTCGTGAGTGCATTCGGAGAATATAGAATAGGTCGGATAAAGGCTATATTCCAACAGGTCGACCTGTATTGAAGCTCGGTATATGCCGGTGTTGCTTGCACGCATCAGTTGTTGGTGTCTGATTCCGGCGTGGATAGGTTCGATTCCAGGCAACGTTCCTTTGGGACCAAATATATCTATCGGCAGTGATTATTGGAGTGCTCGAAAATGACAGGGTGATAAGTCGACGTCATGGTAGCAACGGGAAACCAACATCCCGAAGCGACCAGGTGTTGTGTGCTCCATCGTACGGTCGAGATTCATGCGTCGATATCGTGAATGGGCTGCTCACTCATTTCTAGCATTGACAACTCAATCATAGAGTTCAATGTGCGCGAACTTGCCACGTTGGTTTCAATGATCACCATGATCATCGCCACTGTCGGTGGGCGTGAAGCGAGCCAAATATCCGAAGAGCTTGGCCGCCGAACGAGTGTGATCTTGGTCAGTGTAAACTTCGATGTCCACGCGAAGCAGATCAGGATCGGTAGTGGTGGTTATTTTTTCCCGAATGTACCACGGCCGTCCCCCCATAGACGCCTCCAGGTCCGTTTCGGCGGCCGCTGGCCAAATCCTTGATAACCTGATTTCGGTGAGGCGATTGCTCGCGACCCACGTGCCGATTAACCGATTTTCATTGGCTTGTAGTATTGAGGCTGCGTTCCCTATGACTTTACTCATCGCAGCGATCCCAATCGCCACGATGACCAGCGCCGCAAGTATCTCCAGTAATGTAAATCCTTGTTGCCTGCGATTCTCCGACATCGTTCATATCTCACTAATTCTTGTCTCGATCACGGTACGCGTACGGTGAGTACCGACTTGCCGTGATATGCAAATTTCTAATGATAGGCGTTGATTAACAAAGCGGGCGCTATCAGGTGTCCACTGGGAGACTAGATGGACACTACGACTCAAGATATCAGCCTGGTTGGTGCGGTCAAGCCCAAGCTGGAGAGGCGGCAATCTAGACATAATGTTTTGACCTGCCCATCTCAACATGCGTGGATTATGTTGAGATAGGGATCTCAGACACAGAGCCATAATTGAGAGGGCAGATCATG
>CAMYKK010000172.1 GCA_947258975.1 uncultured Gammaproteobacteria bacterium | reverse complement strand
GGAGGTAGCGGCAAGACGACCCTGGCGGCGGCATTGATCCGCAACGGATTTATTCACATCAGCGACGATGCTGCACCGGTGCTGAACGCCAACCACGAAGTGTATCCGATTCCGGCGGCACTGTGTGTGAAACAAGGATCCTGGGACGCCCTGCGGGGATGGTATCCGGAAGTCGAAAGTCGGCATACCTATCTGAGATGGGGCAAGCGCGTACGGTTTCTATCGCCGGGATTATCAGCCCCTCGGTTACCGTATCGTTCATACCCTGTCACGCATATTCTGTTTCCCTGTTATCAGCCGGGACGTCGCCCATCGTTGACGCCGCTGTCGACGGCCGGGATCTTACGGCGCATGTTCGATGCGGGAAGCGCGCTCGGCGGCCGGCTCGATGCCGCCAAGGTGCAATCGTTCCTAACCTGGGTCGAGTCGCTGCAAGGCTATGCGCTCGAGTACGGCAATCTCGCCGATGCCTTGGCATTGATTCAAGGGATAGACGGGATCGGACGCGATTCATCGTGACCCATATTCAAGCCAATCAGGCGTCCACGTCCGGCGACCGGCTTGCCGAACTTCGTTTTCTATGTTCGATCGTCAATGAGAGACAAACTGCACCGGTAAACTTTGATCCATCGTACATGTTGAATTGGCATCGATTGGTGCGTAAGGCCGGCGATTGGCTGGTATCACCAGCGTTGTATCTCGGACTGCACCGAGTGGGACTCAACGACGAAGTCCCCAGCGAGCTGCTTGATTATCTGGAAGCGGGTTACGAATTGAACCGCGACCGGAATCTTCGGGTGATGCAACAAATAGCAGAGTTCACGCCGGTGCTGGCGGACCGCTCGGTCAAGGCGGTGCTGCTCAAAGGCGCGGCCTCCCTGGCGAGCGGTTTGTACGGTGATCCGGGAGCACGCATGCTCAGCGATGTCGACATGCTGGTCGACGAGAATAACCTAGGCGCCACGGCCGAAGTCTTTGTCCAATTGGGTTATTCATTTATGAGACCAAAAGCAGGTGGTGAGGGTTATGCACCGGTGTCCCTGGAAAATGCACTGCAGGGCATCGGCGGCGCTTGCCACCACTTGCCGCCGTTGGTCCATCCGGCTCACTCGGCGTCGGTCGAGGTGCATCGCGAGCTTGGCCCCCCGTGGTGCCGCAAACACTTACCGGAAAAAGAGGTGCTAAGCGCCGCGGTGCCGGTACGTTACCAAGGCATGACGCTGCATGTGCCGTCGCTTCAGCATCGCATCGTGCACAATTTCGTCCATTGCATGATCCAGAATTCCGGCAACCGTCTATTGCTGACTTTCCCGCGGGATCTGTATGAGTTCACGGTATTGATGGAGGCATTGGATGACGTGAGTGAACAGGATGAGATTTACGCGCGATTGGCGAAAACCGGCGCGGGATTCGCCTTCAGTACGTATTGTCATCGCGCCCACGAGTTTTTCGGTCTACCGCTCTGCGATCGGATCAAGCGACAGGTATTGCCCCGCTGGCATCTTGAACTCGGCAACCTGTTGATACGAAAGCCGACCCTGGGGCGGCGGTGCAGGAATGTTATTGGCGTATCGCACGAATTCAGGAAGTTTCGCCCCGTGTACGTCAAGTGGCGCAATCCGGGGATGTCCCTGCCCGCTGCCTACCGAGCCTGCTTCGGACGAGCGCTGCGCAGGATCATGGCGGAGCGAAAACTCACCAGACGCGTCGCCCGGCTGTTCGCTTGGGGTTCCTAAGGCCTGATTGCATCCATGTTTGCGCCGTTGGGAATCCGTTGGCCGCTATGGTTGGGCATGCTGTTGATCGGCGCTGCGGCTCTGGTGTTGATAGAACCGGGTGCCGATACCCCCGATATTCCAGTGGCGGTCGAGCCCCCTAGCACGCAAACTCCCGTCAAGGCTGTTGCGCTTGATCAGCGACCGCAGTCGTCGCCATTCGGTCTCGACGATGGGACCCGCGCTGGGGCAACCGGAGCGGTCACGGAACAGGCAGACGATACGAGCGTGCGCGGCATACATCCCAATACCCTGGGTGAGGCGGAGCCTGTGAATACCGGCGTTGGGTCCTCCGCTGTCGAACCTAGCCACATACCCAATGAAGCGCGGCTCCAATATGAGGCCGAGCTGCAAGTCTTGCGGGAAAACCCGCAGTTGTCTCCCACGTGGCGATTCGAACGGAGTCCCGGCAATCTGGGTGAACCGCCAAAACTTGGAACGGAATAGACGCTGATCGCTAAGCGAGCTCTGAATAATTCATCCCTGAATTTTCAGAGCTCGAAAAACGAAAAGTGCGATTTTCGTTTTTCTCCACAGCTCAATCACTTGCGTTATTGAGCTGTGTCGGTACGTCCATGTACCGGCGGAACCTCTGAATTAATCGGAGGTTCCCTAACTATTAGGACCAGCTTGTCCCCCTGCGCACCTTATTGGCCCTGCTGCGCGGGCGTAACTAAGTGCAACATTTCTTATTGCGGTTGCAAACCGCCCACAGGCACTCCCACAATGTGGGAGCGCTTTCCAAGCGCGATTCCCCGTAATATTGATAAACCCGACTGCGCCGGCCCAAAGTCGACGGCCGCGTTCTTTACCACAACAGTCGGTTTTCCCTTGCCGTGCGGCCGCTGCTGTTATGACCTGGGTCAATGCAATAAATATTCAGAAATAATAAGGTTTTAGGTGTTCATTCACGAGTGGGGAGCCGATCATGAATATCATCAAGGTACGCACTTGCAATCAATCCTGGTGTGCGATCACCACGCTGCACGCGGCGGCGATGGCGTTGGCGTTCGCGTTCTTCGCCGCGGCTGAGCCTGCTCTAAGCGCGCACTCGCTGTTCGCAGTTACCGACAACAATGAGGTTGCCGAACAATTACATTTCGGCCCTGGGGCATTGACCACATCGTCCAACGCGTATTTGTCCACGGACAACAAGAACACCTTGCATGACCAGTGGTTCCAGGAAGTCGCTCTGGATGGTGTCAATGTCGATTTCACCATCCACTGGCAATTCTCCACCACCAAAACGCTCGCGCAGCGTTTCGAAGACGCTTGGCTGACTGGGGAAGCGGTGACCTGGACAGTGATCGACGGTGCCATCAACCAGGTGATCAACGGGACGTGGCGCTTTTCAGACAACTCCGGCATCACGATTGCCCGGTTTGATACCAGTGGCACGGATTTCAGCAACGATGACGGCATCTGGGGCGCCGGCACAGAAGTTAATGGTGATTCCAGTTGTGCGGGCGTCATGTGGGGTGTTGGAAATTGCAATGCGGGCGATTCCAATCATACATTGTGGCGGAACGGTGTGCTATCTACTGTCCCGGCCGGCATAAAAAATTTCGTTTATCTCGTGCTGGCCTGTGATTGCGCCGATCCCGCCGCTATCTTGGGCAGTCCGGGTGACGATGTCATTACCGGCACCCGCAACGCCGACATCATCTGCGGCGGTGGTGGAAACGACGTGATCTACGGACTGAAGGGCGACGATTGCCTGGAGGGTGAAGCGGGTAACGACACCATCTA
>CAMYKK010000171.1 GCA_947258975.1 uncultured Gammaproteobacteria bacterium | reverse complement strand
ACCTACGTTTTCGATTACCGCTACGACACGCGCGATCGCTTAAGCCGCGTGTACTACCCGATGGGAGCCGATGGCAAACGCTTCAGTGTGCGTTATTTCTATGACGCTAACGGCGAACTCGCGCGGTTGGAGGACAACAACCGTGCCACTCCCACGGTGTTTTGGCAGCGCTATTTTAGTGATGCGCAGGGCCGTCCCACCTTAGAGGATTACGGTGACGGCATCGTCCAGACCCGCGTATTTTACCCCGACACTGGACGCTTAGGCACGCTGCGGCTATCCGAGGGTGGCACTGTCTTAGAGGATAGCCGCTATGGTTACGATTGGGCCGGTAACCTCGAACAGCGGACCGCGACCACCAAGCTCTGGAGCCGCTCGGCCGACTATCGTTATGACCGCCACTATCGCCTCACCGACTACATCCCGGATCACGGCCCAGCGGTCACCTATCGCTACGATCGCGCCGGTAACCTGATGGAGAAAAGCGATCTTGGCGCGAGCTACGTGTATGGCAGTACCAGCGATGCTTGCGCTGGTACTCACGCCGTCAAACAGCTCATCAAAGTCTCCGAGGTGATCGGTAACTATTGTTACGACGCCAACGGCAACATGATCGATTACAACGGCACGCCGATTACCTACACCTGGTTTAACAAAACTGCGAGCATTGAGACCGAGCACGGCCGCCACCGCTTTGATTATGACCCCGACCAGGTGCGTTATCGCTACCAAAACCCCGAGTCCACCACCGTCTACCTTCATCCGCGCTGGGATGCGGGCCATCATTTTGAGCACGAAATCCGCGACGGGTTAAGCGAGTACAAACACTACGTCTACGGATCGGAAGGCCCTGTGGCCGTGTATATTGAACGCGAGCTTGGTGAGAACAGCGTGTATTACCTGCGCCGGGACCGGCTCGGCTCGGTGGATTTGATCACCACGACCGAAGGTGAGTTCCGTGAAACCCGCCACTATGATCCCTTTGGTGCCTGGCAGGTCACCGACAGCACCGGCGGTGGTGAGCCGACCACGACATCGTCGATCACCCACCACGGCTTCACCGGTCACGAGCACCTCGGTGAGCTCGGCCTGATTAACATGAACGCCCGCCTCTATGATCCGGCCCTGGGGCGCTTCCTGCAGTCCGATCCGATTGGGATTGAGGGGGGGTTGAATTTGTATGCCTATGCTGAGAATAATCCGCTGTATTGGACAGACCCCACTGGTGAAGCGGTTTGTGGCGGTGTCTGCATCGGGCTTGGTCTCCTCGCGATATGGAATTATTACGATACTGCGAATGATATAATTGATACCGTAGAAACAATCGCTAATGATTATGTGTCGCCAGGTGAGAAATTTGGCGCCGGAGTATTGCTGGCTTTAGGTGTTGTTGATCCGACACCGGGGAATTGGGGGCAAAAAGTTTGTTGCAAAGGGAACAAAAGAACTTAGCATCCGCGAAATAATAACTACAGTAGTTAAGTCGTAATTGCGCCTCTTGCGTAGTTTAGATATCTAGCTCGAATTACGATTAGAACCCGATAATAATAGGTTATCTCGTAAGTAAAGGGGTCGCGCAATTGTATAAGTTATGGCACAATAACGCCTACTAAGGCGATAAGGTGCCATAATGAGACCGACCCTTTACACCGCGAATGCAGTGGCCACTTTGATTCGGAAACAAAAGATCGCCTCCCTGACGGAGATTATGTCGGTGCTGGGCACTGACGCGAGGCGTACCGCGTTCCGAAAACTCAGAGAGCTTTCTTGTCGAACAAGCTACTCGCATTGTGGACGCTACTACACGCTTGACGATGTCGCCGAGTTCGATAGCCTTGGTTTGTGGTCGTACCGCGATGTCTGGTTTTCGATCTGCGGCACACTGCTCGAGACAGCCGCAGCCCTGGTGGGAGCTGCCGAGTTTGGATACTTCGTAGAAGAGCTCGACAACGTTCTGCACGTAGGTACCAAGGATGTCCTGCGCAAGCTGGTACAGAGTAGGAACCTCGCTCGGGAGCAGGTGGCGGGTCGTTGGCTTTACTGCGCGGCCGAAGCAGGTCCAAGACGCCGTCAAATCGTGGGGCGCCGAGCGCGGCTTGCTGAGCCCGGCATTGTGGGCCCCATGCCCGAAGCGGCGATCTTGCCTGACGAGCTGCGGGCAGCCATCGTGTTGTTTTTCAGCGTACTCGATGAGAAGCAGCGACGATTGTATGCTGGGCTTGAAGCGCTCAAGACCGGACGTGGTGGGGATGCGCGCGTCGCCGAGCTTCTTGGGCTTGACGTCAGCACGGTCGCACGCGGGCGGCGAACGTTGCTTGCGCAAGATGTCGAGATCGAACGGACCCGCGCGGCGGGCGGTGGTCGCAAATCAGTGGAAAAAAAACGCCAGAAGTCATCGCGCGCATCGAAGCGTTGATGCAAGACGAGACCGCCGGCGACCCGATGACGGGATTGAAGTGGACTCGCAGGACTACGAGCAAAATCGCAACGGAGCTCCACGCCTTGGGCATCATGGTCAGCGACAGGACCGTGGCCAAGCTGCTTAAACAGATGAAATTCTCGCTGCGCGTCAACCACAAAAAGCTCTCCCGCGTCACCAAGGTTTCGGCCGACGAACGGGATGCACAATTCATGCGGATTGCCGAACTCCGTGAACACTGCGCCGCCACCGGCGCACCACTCATCAGTGTTGATGCCAAGAAGAAGGAACTGGTCGGACGGTTCAAAAACGCCGGTGCCGCCTGGAATCGGGAGCCGGTGTTGGTCAACGACCATGACTTTCGTTCCGACGCCCAAGGCGTCGCCATCCCGTATGGGATCTACGACCTTTCGGCCAACCGCGGCACGGTCTTCGTTGGCACCTCCTACAACACCCCAGAGTTCGCCGTGGAAGCCATCGAGAAGTGGTGGTGCTACGAAGGTCGAAAGCGCTACCATGGTATCGGCCACATCGCGATTCTCGCCGACAGCGGCGGCAACAACGGCCCTACCTGCCGCGCCTGGAAATTGGGCCTGCACCGTAAACTGTGTCAGCGCCATGGACTCACCGTCACAGTCGCCCACTACCCCTCCGGTGCCTCGAAATGGAACCCGATTGAACACCGCCTATTTAGCGAGATCAGTAAAAACTGGGCAGGCCGGCCCCTCGATAGCTACGACACAGTCCTCAACTATATCCGTACGACGCGCACGAAGACTGGGCTTCGCGTGCGCGCCCATCTTATCCCCAAGGACTACGAGAAGGGAATCAAGATACCAGATGCCGTCATCCGCCAACTTCCCATCACCAATGACGCAACGCTGCCACAATGGAACTACACGCTGATTTCTTCATGAAAACGGGAAGTTATTCTTTCGCCGGTACTAAGTGTGCACAAAACCATGCCGTAAATAGTCTTTTGCCATAATGCCAGTGGTAACCTTGTCACCGCGATTATTGATATCCAGTGTGTCGCTTTGGCCCTCACCAAAAACTTTTTGTGCCTCGCCGTTTACCCACTGATGACCTTGTTGAAAATAAACATT
>CAMYKK010000170.1 GCA_947258975.1 uncultured Gammaproteobacteria bacterium | reverse complement strand
AAGAAGAAGGCCCGCATCGGGCACCGAATCCGGTCGATTAAGATCGTTCCTAACTTAAACGCTTTGGGGTGTTTCAAAATGCTCACCTCGGCTGAGCAGCGTATTGATTGTGTTATACGTCTTGTGTACTACGCATCATGTAGTATAATAGATACATGATTAAATCCTGGGCGAATTCCGCCTCCCGGAGGTTTTTCGAACACGGTAAGGGTTCTCGGTTTCGTGGTCTGGATGCTGAGGCTGCTCAGGATTTGTTGGCAGCGCTGGATGCGGCGACGTCCTTGAAAGACCTGAGTCCTTTACAAAGTGTTGGGCTGCACAAACTCAAGGGGGACCGAAAGGGACAATGGGCCATGACGGTAAATGGACCTTGGCGAATCTGTTTCCGATTCAGGCAAGGAGACGCACATGACGTGGAAATCGTTGACTATCACAAAGGGTAGATGATTATGCTAGCTGTACACCCTGGCCGCATCTTGAAACGCGAACTGGCGGCGCGCGACATGTCCGCTAACAAACTGGCATTGGCACTGCGTGTGCCTTCTGGACGGATCACCTCTATTTTGAATGGCACGCGGGCCATCACGCCCGAAACAGCGTTGCGTCTGTCTCGCTATTTTGGAAACAGCGCGCAGTTTTGGATGAACCTGCAGACACGCTACGATCTCACAGTGACCGCCGCCATATAGCTCTCCTACGGAACCTATACCAATATCGATTCAGCGAGAATACCCTACGATTTGTGTTTGGAACCTGAAGAACGGTTTGCGTTAATTTTGCGTGAATCAGTTGTGCGCAGTCGTGCATGGTCGTGCACAGTAAGCAAAGAGCGTCCGGTTAAGTGATTGAAAAACCTGGGATCCGAACGCGACAGGAGTGACTGAAAATCCCCGTGTCGGCGGTTCGATTCTGTCCCTGGTCACCTTAAAAAGATAATCCTTACCAGGCACTTACAACCCTCCCTTTCGACACTCGCTCGACATCGCGACTCACAATGTGCCTAGATTGTGACTTCGCGTCCAATCGTTCCACTGCAGCCCGCACGTTCTCCGGTCAGGCTCATCTACCATCTTCGTCTCGATCCTACATACGCGAATCGCGCCTGGGTACGTGAGCACATTCCGCCGCGCCGTGCCTCGATTCTTACTGGATGTGCCAAAAGACGCGCTGTTGTCTATTTTTACTTTCTTTATCTTATCAATTGACCCACGGTCCGGGGGCATGCCATCGCTCGGCAAACGATGTTGATGTAGTCGCTACGCTGGAAACGCGTCGTTGGCGACCGTGACCAAAACGTGGCACGTACTTCCCCAGCACATGCAAGGCGCCCAAGCCAAAGCATTGTTAAGACGTTTTGCTATGCTAATATTTGCGTATATGCGTAATTGCAGCGTTGATCACCAAGGACACGCCGCCAGACCAAATCTACCAGGCGCGGCGAGAAAAGAGCTTCGGGCTGATTACCTCCGAATGGCAGTTTCACGAATTCCAGCGTGTCAGCCGTTACCCAAAGTTACGTAAATTTCTAAAGCCCTCCGAAGCGGGCAACATGATTAACGGATTGCGGCATCAGGCGAGGGTGCTTAGAGATTTACCGGAACAGGACGAGTCACGCGACCCGCACGACAACCCGTTGCTGGCGATGGCGGTTGCGGGTCAGGCAGATTATCTCGTAGCCGCGGACAAGCGAGACGTTTTGACGCTCCAAAAACTCGGCACCACCCGTATCGTCACCGCCCGAAGGTTCTTGCAGGCGTTGAAGAAAGCAAAATGATGAAGAAGAAAGTGATCACCCTCAGTAAACGCTTCGATACGTGGAACTCATTGACGATCACAAAGGGTAGATGATTATGCTAGCTGTACGTCCGGGCCGTATTTTGAAACGCGAACTGGCGGCGCGCGACTTGTCCGCTGACAAGCTGGCGTCGGCGCTCCGTGTACCCTCTCGACGGATCACCTCTACTTTGAATGGTACGCGCGCCATCACGCCCGAAACGGCGTTGCGCCTGTCTCGCTATTTTGGCAACAGCGCGCAGTTACAGATGAACCTGCAGACGCGCTATGACCTCACCGTTGCCGAACAAGAGGTGGGTCAAGAAATCGCTGACGAAGTTGAACACACGGCATAACAATCTGCGCCGCCTCGCTTCGCCGGGGTGGGCGAAGGGTTAAACACGGGTCGCTGACGATGCTTCGGAAGAAGCGCATCAAGACTCGATTGACGATGTTCGGCATGAGGAAAAAATGAACGTGAACAAATCACCAAGGCGGCGATCGTTCCGGGCGCGTCGGTGCCGACATCACATCCGGGTTGCCGCGTTTGCCACCGTCCGGTTTGTTTTCCGGCGCTTTCGACGGGATGAGACCTTACGGTTCGGCACCGCGATCTCTTTGCTCGGTATCGTGCTCTTCTGGTCGCCGCCAGGCGTCGGAGACCGGCCGGCCCCAATCGCGGACGTTCATTTGCATTTCAACTGGGACCAGGCCGAGATCCTGGATTCCGCCGAGGCAATCAAGCGCCTCGAGGACAACGGCGTGGTCCTCGCCGTGGTGTCGAGTAAACCGCCGGCACTCGCTTTGGAACTCGCGGACGCAGCCGACGGCTGGATTATTCCCTTCTTCATGCCGTACCTGGAGCCCGAAAGAAAGGGCGACTGGTTCTACGACCCCCGCGTGCTGCCGGCGGCCCGCGAAGCCCTGGCCTCGGGCCGCTACCAGGGGCTCGGGGAGATGCACCTGATCGTCGGTTTCGCGCCGTCGCTCCAAAAGCGCCAGTCGATCATCGACGGGCTTATGGAACTGGGTGTGGAGTACGACGTCCCCCTGTCGATGCACGTCGAGGCCGGAAGCCATCGATATTTCCTGCCGTTGTGTAAACGCCACCCGAAAGCGCGAATATTCTGGGCGCACGCCGGCGGCGTGCTCAAAGCCAGGGAGGTGTCAGCGCTTCTCGACGCCTGCCCAAACGTCTGGGTGGACATGTCGGCGCGAGACCCGATGCGCTACGGGGGCAGCCAAGCTATCGTCGACGACGAGGGACGGCTAAAACCCGAGTGGGAGCGGTTCGTCCTCGATTACCACGAGCGGATCATGATTGGGTCGGACCCCTTTTTCGTCGAAGAGCAGCTTTACTGGGATGAGCCGAACACCGGCTGGGACCACCTGGACACGTTCATCGCGTTCCATCGTCGGTGGCTGTCTTATCTCCCCGAAGAGATCACACGCAAGATCCGCCTCGACAACGCCGCCAGGTTTTTCAAGGCTCAACGCTTGAATTGACGCATGACGGTAGGGGCTCACTCGCTCGCCAGCGGCGGTATGCATTCGATATAACGACTTTGCTACAAACGTTACCCCGGGCGACCGTGACTAAACCGTGACAACGACCAGTCATTTCGCGTCCATGCCAGTCCATTAGAGTTACGGTTGCACGGGGCCGGCGCACGTAACTCGTTGTTTACATTAAAGCCAGAATTTGAATCATCGCCTGAAAATCCCCGTGTCGGCACTTCGATTCTGTTCCTGGCCACCTTTCGAAAAAACAAGTTACAACGTTTATGCCTTTCGCGAAAAATTTCTTTGCGTGAGTTTGGCGTGAGGCTACGACACACTCAACCGTCTTCCGCAGGCAGGCGGCGCACCGCGGCGGCTATGTCCAGCACGAGCGCGATGTTGATGATGTTCGATCCGACGACGTTACCCGCTGCGATGTCTCCATGGCCTTGCAGGGCTGCGCCGACGCTCACAGCAACTTCCGGTGTACTGGTCCCCAACGCGACAAGTAAGAGTCCAATCAATGTGGGCGGCAGAGAAAGTTTGTATCCCAGCGCCGTAGCACCGCGGACCAGGTTGGACTTTTGGTGTGTCCTGGCAATAATAGAGGACCGCTCCAATCGTCACTAGGGAGAACAAAAGACTTGCTGCCACTGTTAGTCGCCATACCGTTCCTGGGCGCATTGCTTCCGCCGCTTTTCATAACCAAACTTCGGCGTGATCCCGGTATCGCAGCCGGATTGGTCACCGCTCTGGCGTTGGTTTGTTTGTTGGTTCTTACCCCGGCCCCGTTCCGTGATGAGACGCTGCTCGTGCGCTGGGAGTGGGTGCCGATGATTGGATTGGAGCTTGCCTTTCGCTTTGACGGACTGGGGATGCTGTTTGCCTACCTCATCATTGGTATCGGACTGTTGGTCATTTTATATGCCCGCTACTACCTC
>CAMYKK010000169.1 GCA_947258975.1 uncultured Gammaproteobacteria bacterium | reverse complement strand
GAGTGACCGAATCCCTTACCGGAACAATCATCATTCAAGACCAACCTAGAGGAGGTAAGCCATGAAAAAATTCATCGTAGGACTGCTTGGATTCGTCGCGCTCACCGCATGCGCAACTACCGCAAAAACAAAGATTCCCACGCTTCCTCCCGCAAGCCAGGGATTCTGCACGGCCAACAACGGAATATTCGTCATTCTCGTAAATGATATGGGTGAGAAGGTCGAGTTCGCGTGCCCCACCATCAGGGGCAAACGGATCACGCAACCGTCTGAGCGTAGTCCCGATGCGACGGAACCGGGGCGGATAACCAACCTTGGCAAGATCCAGAAATTCAAGGCCAAAGATGATCCCGATCCTTGCGTCACCTGGACGTCGGGCGGCGTGAAGCGTCACTTCTGCTGGTAAGGCCGAGATAGTCCCGGGTTGGGCGGGACCGCGATGCGGTCCCGTCAACACCAGCAGTGGGTGTAATCCGACGGCGTATTCCGGGTACCGCCGACCGCCCTTGCGAGTAAGCGGCGGTGCGGTAACACGGGCGGCAATCAAGGAGTCGCGCGTTAGATTGTTTCGGTAATATTTCACAAGTTTCGGTTGTCGCTTTACACAGCGCAAGCACGCGGTGCCCTCTACCATGGGAGCCCTGGTTCAGCTCTCAGTGGAGGACATTGAAATGCAAACGCAGACGCAACACCAAGCAGAAGATCAAGCTGCCGCCACCGTGGCGTTTTTCGGGCGCAGGTCGGACAAAAACGAGACCTCGTGCATCTCGATCGTGTGGCTTAAAGACAGATTTCCGCGGCATCTTCAAAACATGTTTCTGATCGAGGTACAGAAAAATCATGCCGTGCGTTCCGCGCGGTTTTCGCCGACAGAACGGTCGCTGCTGATCGTCAGGTACGACGCCACGCGCACCAAACCGCGGGAAATCCTGCAGACCGTCAGGGACCTGGGTGCGGACGCCGTACTGGTCGGGTGTTGATCTTGGAAAGTCCGGGTCACAGCGCACTGCAGCAGTGATCACGCCCGTGGGTGCGGAAATCGCATCCCGGGGTACTGGGTTGCGCCGGTCTTTCTTGGTAACGTAGCGTTTGTGATGTTTACCGGGCGACGATGATCAGCCGTGTATGTCTTTTGAATGCGAGTTGAAACGCTATGCAGCCTACTTTCGCGGTTGGTGTCAGGCTTTCGGTGAGATCGATAGAGAATTCGAGGGGGCAAACGGGATTACCTGGCTGCTCGCAGAAGATCAGGTCGGCCTCATATTGCCGGATCAGTTGCGCAGGGAGGTCTATAAACAAGTTCTGGGGAAAAAAGCGAAGACCAACGAACTGGTGGTCTCGCACGATTTTTTTCAGCTGGGCGGCGCCGGGATCCACGTGTCCAGCGACCAAGTGCAGCGCTATTTGGGCATGTTGCTTAAAAGTTTCACTACTAGCCAGACCTTGCACCTGTACCTTACCTATCATTTCACCTATCCGTCGGGAACAAGATTCGTGACCCTTTCCAAGAAGGCGCCGTTACGCATCATCTACAAAGAGATCGAGCCCATGTTGATACGCATCGAGCAATGCGGGTGAACGATTGAATTCGCAGCGATGAAGAACATTCTCGTCACCGGTGCTACGGGACAGATCGGTTCCGAATTGATCCCGGTGCTGCGCGACAAATATGGGAACCAAGCCGTGGTCGCCGCGGGCCACTCCCGGGATCCGGATACGGAGCTGGCCGAAGCCGGCCCGTTCTGCAAACTGGACGTGCGCGACGCGGCCGGCATAGAACAGGTGGTCGCCCACTATCGCATCGACGCCATCTTTCATCTCGCCTCGCTGCTGTCCGCCGTGGCTGAGCGAGAACCGCAGCTTGCCTGGGATATCAACATCAACGGCTTGATCAACGTGTTGGACGTGGCGCGCGGGCGCGGATGTGCGGTGTTCTTCCCCAGCTCGATCGGCGCGTTCGGTCCGCTGACGCCGGCGGAGAACACCCCGCAAGACACGATTCAGCACCCCAATACGATGTACGGTATTACCAAGGTGTCGGGAGAATTGCTCTGCGGTTATTACCACAAACGGTACGGAGTGGACACTCGGGGTGTACGTTATCCGGGGTTGATTTCATACAAGACTCCGCCCGGAGGCGGCACCACCGACTATGCCGTGGAGATCTTCTATTCCGCTTTGAAACACGGGCGCTACGAGTGCTTTCTGGCGGCCGATACACGGCTGGATATGATGTACATGCCGGACGCCATCGAAGCGGCGATCCGGCTCATGGAGTGTGACGGCCAGCGATTGATGCACCGCAATGGTTACAATGTCACCGCGATGAGTTTTTCCCCGGCGGATATCACGCGAGAAATCAAAAAGCACATCCCGGATTTTACCGTTGACTACAAGGTCGATCCGGTGCGTCAGGGGATCGCGGATTCCTGGCCCCGGCACATGGATGACAGCGTGGCGAGAAAGGAGTGGGGGTGGCAGCCGCAATTCGATTTGCCGGATACCGTTGCGGATATGCTCCAACACCTGTCGAACAGGCTAACGACAAGTTGAGGGATTAATACGTGGCGCTCGATAAAATTGAAGCCTCGTTGGTAAGCAACCTGGCGGAACGCGAAACCAAGGGCACCCTCAAGGGCGCGGAAACCGTCGTAACCGGCGTAATACCCGGCGATGGCGGCCACGGTCCGCGTTACACCCTGGAAGGCTACGGCAATGCGGGTTTTCTGAGGATGAACTCGAACTCCTACTTGGGACTCGCGCTGCACGAACGCGTGATTGCCGCCGAGGCCCGGGCCGCGGACCGGTTCGGCACCGGGCCGGGTGCGGTGCGCTTTATCAGTGGTACATATCAGCCTCATATTGACTTGGAGCGAAAGCTGGCCGCGTTTCACGATCGCGAAGCCGCGATGCTTATGAGTGCCGCGTATGCGACGGTGATGGGGGTGCTGCCGCAGCTCATCGACGAACACACCTTGGTGATCAGCGACGCCCTCAATCACAACTGCATCATCAATGCGATACGGCTCGCGCGCCCGGTGGACAAGGCGGTGTACGCGCATCTGGACATGGTGGAGCTGGATCGTATCCTCGCGGAGAACGCGGGCCGCGCCAAACGGGTGTGCGTGGTCACTGACGGCATATTCAGCATGCGCGGCGATCATGCGCCGCTGGACGAGATCAAGGCAATCTGCGACCGCCACGCACACACCTACGAAGAAGGCATCATCACGGTGGTGGATGACTCTCATGGCGTGGGCGCATTCGGTGACAACGGGCGTGGGACGGAGGAAGCGACCCACACCCGGGCGGATCTGCTGATCGCGACCCTGGGCAAGGCGCTGGGTGTAAACGGCGGTTACGTGGTGTCCACCCGGGTGGTGATCGACTACCTGCGGGAGACGGCGCCGTTTTATATCTACTCCAATCCAATCACGCCGGCGGAAGCCGCCGCGGCCGCCGAAGCACTGGACATCCTGGACAGCCCTGCGGGCCGCGAGTTGTTGGACAAGGTGCGCAGCCTCGCCGCCAGATTGCGCGCCGGGCTCACGACTTTGGGACTTGA
>CAMYKK010000168.1 GCA_947258975.1 uncultured Gammaproteobacteria bacterium | reverse complement strand
TTGGATCGGCGCTCATATCCGCGCCCTGGCCTATATCCAAGGGTGTCCCGAAATCATCGTCCCCGACAACTTAAAATCCGGCGTCAACAAGGCCCATCGTTACGACCCGGATCTCAACAAAACGTATCAGGACTTCGCCCTGCATTACCAGGTGGCGATCGTCCCGGCGCGTGCCGGGAAACCCCGTGATAAAGCCAAAGTTGAAAATGGCGTCCTGTTGGCACAACGCTGGATTCTGGCCCGCTTGCGTCACCATCAGTTCTTCTCCCTGGCCGAATTGAATGCCCACATTCGATCGCTTCTCGACGAACTCAACCATCGGCCGTTCAAGAAACTGCCGGGTTGTCGGCACGCGCAGTATCAGGAACTGGACCTGCCAGCCCTTAAGCCCTTACCCGCCCAAGCGTATTGCTACGCCGAGTGGCACAAAGTGCGCGTGGCCCCCAATGTCCACGTTGAAGTCGATCACCACTATTACTCCGCACCTTACACCCTGGTCAAACGGCAGCTCGATGCCCGATTGACCGCGGCCACCGTAGAGCTGTTCCACAAGGATCAACGCGTCGCCAGTCATCGACGCAGCTTCCACCGCGGCGGCTACACCACCGTGCGCGCGCATCTGCCGCCCGCCCATCAAACCTATTTGGAATGGACCCCGCAGCGTTTCATCCGCTGGGCCGCGAAATCCGGCCCGGCCACCGCGCGTGTGGTGGCACAGATTCTGGCCTCAAAGCCCTTTCCGCAACAGGGTTACAACGCCTGTTACGGCGTCATGCGCTTGGGTAAAAGCTATGGCGATGACCGCCTCGAGGCCGCCTGCGAGCGCGCCCTTGCCCTGGGCACGACGCGCTATCGCAGTATCGAATCAATCTTGAAAAAGAACCTGGACCTACCGCAGTATCGAATCGATCTTGAAAAAGAACCTGGATCGCCGCCCTTTGCCGACGCCGATCACAACCCAAGAACCCGTGCATCACGACAACGTGCGCGGCCCCAAGTACTACCATTGATCACCCTCAACCGGAGAACACTATGTTGACGCATCCTACCCTGGACAAACTCCAAACCCTTCGCTTTACCGGCATGCTGCGCGCATTAGAAGAACAAATGCAGATGCCCGACATCGACCAACTGGACTTCGAACAACGCCTTGGATTGCTCATCGATCGGGAAATGACCGAACGCGAAAACCAACGTTTAAAAAACCGACTCACCAAAGCCAAACTCCGTCACAACGCCTGCGTCGAAGATATCGACTACCGCGCTCCCAGGGGCCTGGATAAATCGGTCATGGCCAAGCTCGCCAGCTGCGACTGGGTGCACGAACACCTCAATGTGTTCATCATCGGCCCAACCGAGACCCTGACATAATGCACACCTCTCTATGTTATTGAAAAGCCAAAGTTGTTTGTTTGTCATTGACTGCTAACGGGGTATCACGCAAAGCGCTTTGCACCGTCGGCAGCAGCAGGTCTTCTTTACGAATAACCCAGGGCGCGCCAATACACACCTGCGTCGCTGGTAAAAACTTTCGCTTAATCAACCTTCGTACCGTCATGGTGCTCACATCGAGTTGGCTTGCCGTCTCCTCAAGCGTCAATTCATTGCGTGATTGACGTTCCCCCTCTTCGTAGACCGCAATATGATGGTCATTACGGAAACAACACACCCGGTTCCGTGTCCAAGTATGACCTTTCGCGGTGCGTTTACCCAGGCGATTCAATAACGCTGCGATACGCCCATCCGGCATTAAGCGCGCAAGCGCCCGGATAATACGCTCGATCTCTACGTCCGTCTTCCAGCGGTGATGACCAGGTCGATTCTTGAGCACTTCAAGCTCCGTATGATCACCCCCTTGCCAGTGAAGCACGAGTCGTATCCGATGATCCTGGACAAAGACAACGATCTCTTTCAGCACCGTACGCAGGATGCGTTTCTTGATCTCCGGCGATGCACAGGGGTGTTCCCATACAGTAGGTAGATCACGGGCTAAGGCAAAGAGAGCCTGTCGCTGTTCATCGCTGATTCGCAACGAATCGGAAAGGTCCAATGCCGCCAACTCTACCTCGCGTTGTTGTACCCTCTGCAATGCCTCGTTCCACCGCAATTCAAGCTCCGCGGCGACAAGCCGGTTGTCGGGATCGACGGCATCATACTGGCGGCGCGCTCGATTGACTTCACACTGGGCTTGTTCTAACGCCAGCGCGCGTTGACGGTGGACGGCTTCTATCTGCTGCTCACGTTGCCCCAGTGCCTCAACTGCAGCCTCGATTCCCATCGGCCGCAGGACATCCAGCACCTCGCGAACCACCGCTTGATCAACACGCAAGCCACCGAAAGAAACACAGTTGTCCGCCACACCATGGTTAATCATCGCGCCTCGACACTGATAGCGACCGACATTGCCCTGCTTGCCACTGTAGGTCACCGTCAACTTGCGACCACAATGTCCGCATCGCAATAGGCCCGGCAGCAACGCTTCTCCGCGCCGTACTGAACCGCGCACCATCGCGCCTTTCCCATTGGCATTCTCCGCAATCATGGCCTGATTGTCCTGATACTCGTCCCAGGTAATGTAACCTTCGTGATGGTCAATGATAAGCACATCCCATTTCGCCTGTGGTCTACGGTAACCTCTGGTGATCTGCTTGCGACCCTGTTCGATTCGAGTGCGTGATTCCGTGCGCCCATGGGCATAAGCACCAGCGTAGATGGGGTTGGTCAAGGTCTTGTGTACCGTATTGTACACGGGGAGTTTCCAGACCATGCTCCGACCCTCGGCACCGTAGACTACAGCCGGCAACTCGATGCGTTCCTGGCGAAGCCACAACAAGACCTGACGAATGCTGCCGAACTCACGAAACTTCTGGAACACCAGTGTGATGCTCTGCTGGACTCGGCGGTTTGGATCCTTCTCCACGCGGTTGTCGGCCGCACGTACATAACCCACAGCAACGGTGGTATATAACTCCCCCCGCGTTGCCTTCAGCTGTAGCGCCTCTTGGGAACGTTGCCGAAAGGTCGATAGCTCCATCTCGCTAAGCGTCCCCTTCATACCCAGCAGGAGACGATCATTGGGGTGGCGGGGGTTGTAGATCCCATCCTCGTCGATCAACAGAGTATTGACCAGCCCGGAGAACTCCAGCAACGTATGCCAGTCGCGTCCATTTCTTGCCAAACGGGATGCCTCGATGGATAGGACTGCGCCGACCTCTCCTTTGCACACGGCTGATAGCAACCGGTCGAAACCGGGACGCTCAATACCACAGCCAGAGCGACCCAGATCCTCGTCGAGCACTTCGATATCTTGCCAGCCCAGTGCTTGTGCACGCTCCTTAAGTGCATATTGACGATGCCGGCTCTCCGCATTGTTGCGAAGTTGATCGACGGTCGACTGCCGAATGTAGATATAGGCGCTGCGGCGAAGATGCTCTGCAGTAATCTTACTCATTTGCCATCTCCTGTCGTTTCGTCCTGTCCACTTCTGCTTCGACCACTAATAGCATCAGTTCGCCGAGCAACGCCCTGACGCGTTGTCGTTTTGCCTCGACTATCCGGGTCTGTGAAGGTTCTGGATCTTGGAATAGATCCGCCTGGTCGCAGTTGTTCAGTGTCAATTTGATCTCCTCCTGCTGTTGGTACCGAACACCATGGAGGAGAGGATAAAAGGTTATCCAGTAACCTGCGCAGATTCTCGAGCGCGGTCAGTTCAATGCGAGGGATATCGACGGCTTCGACACCGGCCAGTGCCGGATGGGTCATCCAGGCAGGAATGTACGCCTTGGTGCCGTCGCGCTCTTCCAATAACAAGTGTTTTTCTTCTTTGTGGCGCTTGCTCCCGATGATAAGAACCTGTTCACCGTAGCGTGGGTGATAACGGTAGTGAATCGTCGCTGTAAACGCTTGTTTATGAGTAGTATGTCGCCCGCTCGACCGGCATCGGTAAGAGTTGGTTGGCCTGCGCCTTGGCCCAAAAAGCGTGCCGCGAAGGCTTGAGCGCCCGTTACTTGCGCCTACCACGATTGTTCCAGGAATTGACCATCGCCAAAGGCGACGGGCGTTACCACAAGCTGCTTATCCAATTGGCCAAAACCGATCTGATTGTCCTGGACGATCTGTGCATGGCGCCGCTCACCGACGAACAACAGCGCGATCTGTTGGAAATCCTCGATGACCGCTTCAATGTCCGCTCGACCCTGGTCACCAGTCAACTGCCGATGCAAGACTGGCATCAACACCTCGGTGATCCCACTTTGGCCGACGCGATCCTCGATCGGTTGGTGCACAACGCCTACAAAATCAATCTCAAAGGTGAGTCCATGCGCAAACGCAAATCCAAGATGGGAAACGGTAAGTGAATTTCTCCAGCGCTGTGTTTCCCGTTCTTAATGCACACTTCTCCAGAGATGAAAGCGTACTTTTAAGGAATACTCCGGTATGCCTTGGATCGAGATCGCAGCTCTGGCGGCTTCTCAGACACTCGC
>CAMYKK010000167.1 GCA_947258975.1 uncultured Gammaproteobacteria bacterium | reverse complement strand
CGGGTCAATAAAATTGTTACCAGCCGAGAGCGCCAGGTGGTCAGGCTGGATAAGCCAATGCCGGTTTTAATTCTATACCGCACGGCGTATGTGAGCCCTGAAGATAACGCCCTTTATTTTTATGAGGATGTATATGGCCGGGATGAACTTCTTGCAAAGGCATTTTTCGGTTCTGGTCACTGACAGTCAGTCGATAAAACGGTGAGGGCACTATGGCTTACCAACAGATTCATCTCGAGAATTCAGTTAGGAATGCCGCCATCACCAAGGCCAGCAAGGTCTACTAGAAAAGTCAGTAATAAAAGGAAAGTATGCCGTTACTGCCTTTCTGTTGCCATGAGGCCGCAAGCCACTGCCATTGGAGACAGTAGTGTACTAAATATCCTCCTTACCCCAACTCACCATCACGAGGGATTCAGATTTTTAACAATACACTATGGATTCAAGAAGCCGATGACTGAATTAAATTTAGTTTTATTTATAATTAATTATATTAAAGACCGCATGCGTGATGCTGCTAAAAGGAGGTAAAGCGTAATGATCATGCGTGTGACAGTAGTGATAATTTTTTCTCTATTAGTTTGTGGCTGCGCCACGATTGGGCCTGATGCAATACCACGTGATCGGTTTGATTACAATAAAGCCGTCTCCGATTCCTGGAAAGAGCAGACTTTGTTGAATATCGTCAAGGTGCGCTATGCCGATATGCCACTATTCATGGAGGTTGTATCTATTATTAGTGGCTATTCGCTGGAAACTGCGGTGAGTATATCCGGTACCACTATCGAAGGTGGGAATTCGCCCAATAGTCTGTCGTTGGGTGGTTCTGGAAAATACACAGATCGCCCCACCATTACCTATGCGCCCATCACGGGTGAGAAGTTTAACAAGAATTTCATGACGCCTGTGCCGCCAGCTGCGATTCTGTTTTTAATGCAATCAGGTTGGTCCGCTGATATCGTGTTGCCGATTACATTGGAGGCCATTAACGGCCTGCGCGCGAGTAAATCAGCCGGTGCAGGTCAACGTGCTGGTGATGCCAAATACTATCGCGTAATTCAGCTGTTTAAACAGATTCAACGCTCGGGCGCAATTGGCCTGCGTGTTGTCGATAATGCTAAGGGAAATAATAGCACCGTATTAGTCATTCGTCGTACCAACGTTCCTGCTGAGGCGCTTGCTGCAGGAGAGGAGTTGGCAGATTTGCTTGGGATGCGCCGTGGAGCTCAAGAATACAGTGTTGTTTATGCGGAGGTGGCACAAAATGACACTGAAGTAGCCATGCTCACACGATCCATGTTATCAATTATGGTCGAGCTGGCCGGAGAGGTCGCGGTACCTGAAAAACATATTAGAGAAGGTCGCACCGTACCCTCACTAATCGCGAATAAACTTTCTTCCGATGAAGTTACGCACCGCCTTATCGATATCCGACATAGTGATAAGAAACCAGAAGATGCATTCGCAGCGGTTAAATACCGTGAAAACTGGTACTGGATTTCTGATCGTGATTTCAAGTCAAAAAGAACACTCGCTTACCTGATGCTGCTCTTTTCGCTGACTGAATCCGGGGCCAAGGAAGGCCTGCCACTGGTGACGATACCAGCCAGTTGAGTGTTCAATGAGTCATTAGTTGTTTCACAATCACAGCAACAACGAATTTTAATATTACAAAGCGAGCGATGACGTACATTTGCCCCCCATATTTCCCCCATTATGGGGGGGGATGATTTAATTTAATAAGGTTAGTATTTACGCTGAATTCTAAAGAATTATGCACGTAAAATAGTATGGATCTTAAAATAATTAGCTGTGTTTGAAAGAGAGTATATGCGCGGTAGGAGGCGGGCCTACCTGCCATTAATTATTAAGTATAAATGTGTCAGCCCTCAACACAGTGTTATTGGTGAAGTATTATCGTGTGGCTATGTTTCTTTTTATTATCGGCACTGCCCCGGATTTATTATTGCGGTGAATATTGGTAGTGATGTTCATAAATTGAGTGAATCTTATGCTGTGCGAGCGGATACATGATAAAACGAGATTGCTAGATCAAATATTTGAATATTCTATTGAGAGTATTATCCTCCTTGATGACACCTACAATATTATCAAGATCAGTGATGCCTTTGCTAAGGATTTTCAGCGAGATCCATCTGAGCTGCTTGGGTTTAATTATTTTGAACTTTATCCGTCCAGCCTTGAAGATGGGCTAAATAAATACAGAATCAACAAGAGAGTTTATAAGCGAGATGCATATCCATTAGTTTTCTCAGGTCACCCTGAACGCGGAATAAGCTACTGGAATATAGAAATGGCTCCAATCCTGGGGAAGAAGAATGAAATTGAATTTTTTTTATTCAGCTTTAAAAATGTTACCGAGCGCATGAAAATCGAAAGTGCATTGCGTGTATGCGAGGAAAAATTCTATAAAATATTCGAAGCATCACCAGTGGCCATTGGAATTACAAAGATGCCTCAAGGTGAAATTGTCGATGTGAATAAAAGCTTTGAAAAAACATTTGGTTACAGGCGCAATGAAATAATTGGAAAAACCTCTCTCGACATCAATATCTGGAAGAATCCAGACGATCGAAATCGTCTTCTACCAAAGTTTATGAGTGAAATGTTTTTACAAAATGAAGAGATAGAATTAGTCACTAAATCAGGTGAAACAGTCATTTGTGAAATTAATTTTAGATTGATTATCATTGATGAAATTTATCTTTCAATCGCGATTATCTCTGATATTACCCAGCGTAAAAAAACAGAAGCAGCCATGCGAATGGCCGCGTCGATATATCAGTCGAGTGCCGAAGCCATAATGGTGACAGATGAGAGCAATCACATTATGGATGTTAATCCATCTTTTACTACCATCACTGGATATACATTTGAAGAAGTGGTTGGTAAGAGTCCAGATTATTTCAGGTCAGGAAGACATGGTAAGGAGTTCTATGATGAAATGTGGCAGAAAATAAGAGATGAAGGAAGATGGCAGGGAGAGGTATGGGAACGTCGTAAGAATGGTCAGGTTTATGCAAAATGGCTAAATATTAGTGTTATTCGTCATTCTAAGGATTGTGAGTGTTACTACGTTTTTCAATTCTCAGACATCACAGAAAAGAAAAAGAAAGATGTACTTATCTGGAAGCAGGCTAATTATGACGTGCTAACGAATCTACCAAACCGCCGATTGTTTCACGACAGACTGGAACAAGAACTAAAAAAATCATATCGGACTCAATTACCATTGGCCCTGTTATTTATTGATCTTGATCGCTTTAAGGTGATTAACGACAGTATTGGGCACTCCAAGGGGGATTTAATTCTCGTGCAGGCCGCACAACGTATTAGTACATGTGTCCGTGAAACCGATACCATTGCTCGTCTGGGTGGCGATGAGTTTACTGCGATTCTGCCAAATTTTGAGAATAGACAGCACATTGAGCGGATTTCGCAACAGATCATTGAAGAATTGAGTAAGCCCTTCTATCTTAATGACGATAATAACGGTTATTATATATCTGCCAGTATTGGTATCACCATCTACCCTGATGACGCAGGCAATATAGAAAATCTTTTAAAAAATGCAGATCAGGCAATGTATAAGGCAAAAAAAGACGGACGCCAACGTTTTAGTTACTTTACCGAATCCATGCAATTACTGGCGCGAGAAAAACTTTCACTAACTAATGATCTAAGAAAAGCATTAGAACGTAATGA
>CAMYKK010000166.1 GCA_947258975.1 uncultured Gammaproteobacteria bacterium | reverse complement strand
GGGGTACTCGATTTCCGGAAGGCAGATATGTTTTGGAAGCGGAGGACGAAGAGTAGTATTGCATCAAGCCAACTTACGCCACTAGAAGCGAGGATTTGAGATGTTGCAGCGCATAAGACCTGATCCGATCCCGTCCATAAACCCAATTCCCGAGTACCTTATAGAAGGTAGCGCCGCAGAACTCTATGACGATACCAAGCACGTGCTACAAGTACCCTGGATGGGTGTTGTGACCATGGCATTCGCGCACTATCTGGAATTTTATGAGGCATTTTGGAGCGCATCCCGACCAATAATGGGAAGCGTCGAAGCGGTAAATGCATGTCAGGTATTGAGACGGGGGATTGAACAGGATGTTCAAAAGCTCAATCCACCAAAACGCTATATTACGCTGCGGGAGCTCGGATACGCCCCTCGTGAGATGGATAACATCAAAGACAGGTCAACTTCCCCCATCGTAGGTCAGCGGGACGCGGGGATAGTTACACGGTTTTCGAGCGCTTAGCAACCCGAGTTGCCGCTTCTTTCAGGCGCCAGCTCTTACCTTCGAACTTCAGCAGGTGGGCACTCAAGGGAACCGAATCGCGTCGGCACGATTCTACATTTGTGCGGCTCGACCGGAACCCGGTTGAACGACGACTCGTGCTAGTCGCGGACCGCAAGCTTTATCACGTGCGCGACGAATTAAGTACTGTGTCGTAATGATTGACCCCGATTGACAGAACGCTCGGAATTGTCGTTAACGAGTCCCTACCTGTCGCCCCAAATCAGAAAGACCGTTAATAAACGAGATTCAGTATAATACGTGACACAAATACGGAACGAAAGGAACACAACGATGAGTACAGCCGCTGAGAAAGTTACCGGTCAATGCCCGGTGATGCACGGATCAGTGACGACCGGCGACACGTCGGTCACGGAATGGTGGCCCAACACCCTGAACCTCGACATTCTGCGCCAGCACGATACCAAGACCAACCCGATGGGCGAGAACTTCGACTATCGCGAGGCAGTCAAGTCGCTTGACGTGGAAGCGCTTAAGGAAGACCTGCATGCGTTGATGACGGACAACCAGGAATGGTGGCCTGCGGACTGGGGCCATTACGGCGGCCTGATGATCCGCATGGCATGGCACGCCGCAGGCTCTTATCGGACTGCCGATGGCCGCGGCGGCGGCGGCACGGGCAATCAGCGCTTTGCGCCGCTCAACTCTTGGCCCGACAATGCGAACCTCGATAAGGCGCGGCGCCTGCTTTGGCCGATCAAGAAAAAATACGGCAACAAACTCAGCTGGGCCGACCTGATTATTCTCGCGGGCAACATCGCCTATGAGTCGATGGGGCTCAAGACCTTCGGCTTCGGCTTCGGCCGCGAAGACATCTGGCACCCCGAAAAGGACGTCTACTGGGGTTCGGAAAGAGAATGGTTGGCCCCGACTGATAATCCGAACAGTCGCTACTCGGGCGAACGGGACCTGGAAAACCCTCTGGCCGCGGTAATGATGGGCCTGATCTATGTCAATCCGGAAGGCGTGGACGGCCAGCCCGATCCGCTCAAGACCGCCAGGGATGTGCGCGAAACCTTCGCGCGCATGGCCATGAACGACGAGGAGACCGTGGCCCTGACCGCCGGCGGTCACACCGTGGGCAAATGCCACGGCAATGGCGACGCGGCACTGCTGGGGCCGGAACCCGAGGGTGCCGGCATCGAGGAGCAGGGCCTGGGCTGGATGAACGAGTCCCGCCGCGGCATTGGTCACGATGCGGTCACCAGCGGTCTCGAGGGCGCCTGGACGACTAATCCAACCAAGTGGGACAACGGCTATTTCGACATGCTGCTCAACCACGAATGGGAGTCGAAGAAGAGCCCGGCAGGCGCCTGGCAATGGGAGCCGGTGGACATCAAGGAAGAGGACAAGCCGGTCGACTCGGAGGATCCGTCGATCCGCCACAACCCGATCATGACCGACGCCGACATGGCGATGAAGATGGACCCGGAGTACCGTAAGATCGCCGAGCGCTTCTATGCAGATCCGGCCTATCTTGACGAGGTCTTTGCCCGTGCCTGGTTTAAACTCACGCACCGCGACATGGGGCCGAAGGCGCGCTATATCGGCCCTGACGTGCCCGAGGAAGACCTGGTCTGGCAGGATCCGGTTCCCGCGGGCAGCACGAGCTACGATGTGGATGCTGTCAAGGCGAAAATCGAAGCCAGCGGTTTAAACGTTACCGAAATGGTCAGCACCGCATGGGACAGCGCCAGAACCTTCCGTGGGTCGGATAAGCGTGGCGGCGCGAATGGCGCGCGCATACGTCTCGCGCCGCAGAAGGACTGGGAAGGCAACGAGCCCGAGCGGCTTGCCAAGGTGCTTGGCGTGCTCGAGGGTATCGCCGCCGATACCGGCGCCAGCGTGGCCGATGTCATCGTGCTTGCCGGCAACGTCGGCATCGAGCAGGCGGCGCAGAAGGCGGGCCACGATATCGCCGTTCCATTTGCGCCGGGGCGTGGCGATGCAACTGACGAAATGACCGACGTCGATTCGTTCGAGGTGCTCGAGCCGATTCATGACGGCTACCGCAACTGGCTCAAGCAGGACTATGCCGTGAGCGCCGAAGAGCTCATGCTCGATCGCACCCAGCTCATGGGGCTGACTGCTCCCGAGATGACCGTGCTCGTCGGCGGCATGCGGTCCCTCGGCACCAACCATGGCGACACCAGGCACGGTGCGTTCACCGATCACGAAGGCGCGCTGACGAACGACTTCTTCGTCAACCTGACCGACATGAGCAACACCTGGAAACCTGTTGGTAACAACCTGTACGAGATCCGTGACCGCAAAACGGATAAAGTCAAATGGACAGCGACGCGAGTGGATCTCGTCTTCGGGTCGAACTCGATTCTTCGGTCGTACGCCGAAGTCTATGCCCAGGACGACAACAAGGAGAAGTTCGTGAACGACTTTGTTGCCGCCTGGACCAAGGTCATGACTGCCGATCGCTTCGACCTGGCCTGAATTGCACTAGCCGCACATTGCCACAGTAGATAGCATACGCTGGGTGAACACTTCACTTGAAGTGTTCACCTTTTTCAGCAAACCGTAAATCGATCACCGTAACTAACGTGATAGTTAGAGACTGCTCGGCGCCTTCCAATCCCTTAAAAAGATAACAGATGGTTAATGATTTGGCTGGTGAGCTTTATGCAGTTTGATTTAGGGTATTTCGATGAAGAGGAATGCAGAGTCGAACCGATAGACAACCCCTTTGCCCCAAAAGTGTTACCTATGTCTCCGGTCTAAACTGTTACCTAGGTGCCCGGAATGAACCATTGAAAAATGGCGCGCCCGGAGGGACTCGAACCCCCGACCACCTGGTTCGAAGCCAGAGACGCCAATATAAGTCATTGTTTTAGTTAGGCCGAAGGACGGCGTTCGTTGCCTCAAATGCAGGACAGCGCATAACGGCGCAGTACTGATGTCGGATCAATGTCGGATACGCCCACGCGTTCACTAATTTCGCAATGTAAAGAAAGGATCACCACGCGCTACGCCGGGGAAGCATCGTCAGATTGACTTTAGTACGGCATTGCCGTATATTTAATTTGTGTACGCCGTCATCGAAACACCTGTTTATGCGGGCAAGGTTGAACGGATACTGACCGACGATGAAAGGGAGGCCTTTGCGGTGTTTATTGCGCAGAATCCCGAGGCCGGTTCGGTTGTGCCGGGATCCGGTGGTGTTCGAAAAGTGCGATGGGCTCAAAAAGGCAGCGGGAAAAGCGGTGCCGCGCGAATTATATATTTCAACCGCTTACAGAACGGTGAAATCTGGTTACTAACGTTGTATGCCAAGAGTGATCGTTCAACTATTCCGGCGCATGAGCTTAAGATGATTAAAGAGGCGATTAACCGTGACTAGGAAAAAAAAGATGAGTGACAAGGGCGGCGAGCTACTCAGAGCTGTCAAGCAGATGAATGCTCGAAAGAAAGGGCGAGTCTATACGCCCGAACAGTTGCTCGCAATTTCTGCTCGGCAGTCAGTCAATCTTAGTCAGAAGGAGTTCGCGCAACTTCTCAATGTATCTATTGATTCCGTGCAGGATTGGGAACAAGGGCGACGTTCACCACGCGGGGCTGCAAAGACCCTTCTGCGTATAGCGAAAAGCCATCCTGAAGTGCTGGAGAGAATCGCTTCGTAA
>CAMYKK010000165.1 GCA_947258975.1 uncultured Gammaproteobacteria bacterium | reverse complement strand
AAGGAACGGCAGGGGACCGCGATGGGTATCTTCGGTGCCGGAAACGCGGGCGCTGCGGTGACCAATCTCGCGGCGCCCCTGATCCTCGTCGCCTGGGGATGGCGGGCGGTGCCCGTGGTCTACTCGATCGCCATGGTGGTGATGGCAGTGGTGTTCTGGTTCTTCACTTACACCGATCCGCAGTTGGAGGAGCGCCGACGCAAGAAGCAAAAGCGCACCCTCGCTGAGCAGCTCGCACCGCTCACCGAGAGCCGCGTGTGGCGCTTCGGATTGGCCTACTATTTCGTATTTGGCGGCTTCGTGGCGCTCGCGCTGTGGCTGCCCAAGTATTATGTTGGCGAGTACGGCCTGGATCTGAAGTCCGCTGCGTTTATTACCATGATCTTCACCCTGCCTTCGGGGGTAATCCGCGCGCTGGGCGGTTGGGTCTCCGACAAGTTTGGTGGGGACACCGTCACCTGGTGGGTGTTCTGGGTGAGCATCGTGTGTCTGTTTATTCTCTCCTACCCGCCGACCACTTTGACGTTCCACGGTATCCAGGGCGAATACTCCGTCGACGTCGCGATCGGGGTGGGTTTGTTCACGGTGCTGGTGTTCATCGTCGGCATGGCCCAGGGCATCGGCAAGGCCAGTGTTTACCGCAGCCTGGCCGATTTTTATCCCACAAATATGGGATCAGTCGGCGGGCTTGTGGGTGTCATCGGTGGTCTGGGTGGCTTTAGTCTGCCGATCATGTTCGGTGTTGCCGCCGACGCGTTCGACGTGCGCGCCAGCGCCTTCATGCTGATGTTTGGTGTGCTTGCGGCGGTGATGGTCTGGACCTGGATGGCGGCCCGCGGGGAGCGGGAGGCGATCCTCGAGCGTCAGCCCGCGCTGCGTGAGGAATTGATCAAGGAGCATCTCCTCGACGGGCGCCCGGCACACGGCCGCTGGTTGCTGGGCTGGCGTCCGGATGACGAAGCCCAGTGGGCGCAGTCCGGCCGCCGCATCGCGTTGCGTAACCTGGTGTTTTCGATGCCGCCGCTGCTGCTGTCGTTCGCCGTGTGGATGGTCTGGAGTGTGGTCGTGGTCCACTTGCCGGAGATCGGTTTCCAATTCACCACCGGCGAACTGTTTTGGCTGGCGGCGCTCCCGGGGCTGTCCGGTGCGGCGATGCGTCTCGCCTATTCCTTCGTCGTGCCGCTGTTCGGAGGCAGGAACTTCACGATGTTCAGTACGGTATCGCTATTGCTTCCGACCCTGTGGATGGCCATCGCAGTACAAGACCCCACCACCGATTACGTGGTGTTCGTTGTCATCGCGCTGCTTTGCGGCCTGGGGGGCGGTAACTTTTCCGCGAGCATGGCCAACATCAGTTTCTTTTTTCCCAAGCGCATGCAGGGTACTGCGCTGGGTTGGAACGCGGGTGTCGGCAATCTCGGCGTCAGCCTCGTACAATTAACGGTGCCACTGGTGATCTATGGCGGCGCGTCTGCCCTGTTCGGAGGCAGCCCCCAGGCCCAGGTCCAGGATGCGGAGATCGGGTACTGGAGCGTGCAGCGCTTGGTGTGGATGCAAAACGCCGGCTACTTCTGGGTACCGTTGATCCTCGCGGCGACGCTGGGCGCGTGGTTCGGTATGAACAATATCCGCGACGTGCGCGCGTCGTTTCGCGAGCAACTGGTGATCTTCCGGCGCAAGCATGCCTGGTTGCTGTCGTGGCTTTACATGGGCACTTTCGGATCGTTCATAGGATTCGCGGCGGCATTTCCGATTCTGCTGTCGTCGCAGTTCCCGGGAACGGAAGCCGTCCGCTACGCCTTTGTCGGACCGCTGTTGGGCGCTTTGATACGGCCGTTCGGCGGTTGGCTGGCGGATCGATACGGGGGAGGGAGGGTCACGTTGTGGAACTTTGCCGTCATGCTGGTGCTGGCACTGTTTATTTATGGCCTACTGCCATCGGGCATGGACGTCACCCAGCTCAGCGGGTTCTACGTGGCGTTCATGCTGCTGTTCCTTGCCACCGGCATTGGCAACGGCTCGGTGTTCCGCATCGTCCCGAACGTGTTCCTCGAGTTCCACAAGGCACTGGCCGCCGGCAAGGATGAGTCAGCCAAAGCGCAGGCGGTTCGTGACGGCGAAATCGAGGCTTCGGTTGCCCTCGGGTTTACCGCAGCCATCGCCGCGCTCGGCCTGTTCCTGATCCCGGCTATTATCGGCGTGTCGGTGGCGGTCACCGGTACGCCCCACACGGCGATGATGATTTTCGTGTTGTTTTACGCCAGCTGCCTGTTGTTGACCTGGGCGTATTACGGGCGTGCGGAATCCGCAGATGCGCGCCGGGATGTACACGAGCCGTTTGCGCCTCCCGCTACGTCCGGATCGCCAACGTAAAGGAGGAACCCAGTCATGCGGATAAGAAACTTCTCTACGATTGTGACACTAGTGCTTCTCGGCCTGATCGCCGGACAGGTTACTGCAGGTTCATCCGCCGATGAGGGCGACGCGTTCGTGGCTTGGAAGGCCAAAGATCTGACGGTTCCGGAGCCGCTTGCCGGGCTGGAGGGGGATCCGCGCAGGGGCCGCGCCGTAGCCATCACCCCCGCAAAAGGGAATTGCCTTGCCTGTCATGCGATGCCGGTGGCGGAACAGGAGTTTCACGGCACCGTCGGTCCACCGCTCGAGGGTGTGGCATCCCGGTATACCGAAGCCCAGTTGCGTCTACTGCTGGTGGATATGAAGCAGTTGAATCCCACCACCCTGATGCCGAGTTTCCATAGGAATCCGGGCGAACTTAAGCGTGTCGCGGAGCGATACCAGGGCAAGACCGTGCTGACGGCACAGGAGATCGAGGATGTGGTGGCCTATCTGATAACTTTGAAATGAACGGGGATGACAAATGTGTAACCACTACTTTGCGCGCTGTGGGTCGGTGACCCTCATGTTCGTCCTCGGAGCGGGTGGGCTTTTGCCGGCGCCGGCCGTTGAACCCGTTACCGTGGCCAAGGCGGCCGACACCGCCTCACAAGCCGAAACAACCGGTCCGGTGTCCGGATACGCTTTCCTGCAGAAGGAAACCCAACAGATGCAGGACGACGACTTTCTCAATCCAGGAATGCAGTGGGTCGAGGCAGGTAAGGAGATGTTCAACACCCTGCAAGGCGAAAATGGCAAGACCTGTGCTGCCTGCCACGGCGAAGACGGCAGCAAGCTCGACCCGAAGAGAATCGCCCAATACCCGGTGTACAGCGAAACGCTGGGCAAACCGGTCACCCTGCAGAATCAGGTAAACGCCTGTTGGACCAAGCGGATGGGTTATCATCCGCTTCCCTACGATACCGAGGGTGCGATCAAGCTGGAGGTGTTTGTGCAGAACCTCGCCCGCGGCGAGAAGGTGAACGTGCAAACCGATGGGCCCATGCGGCCGTATTACGAAAAGGGCCGGACCATCTATCAGACCCGTGTGGGGCAGTTGGATATGGCATGTTCGGTCTGCCACGACAGCAACGCCGGCAAAAAGATCCGCGGCAATACCTTGTCTCAGGGACAAGTCAACGGTTATCCCGCTTACCGTCTGCAGCACGGCGCGGTCGCTGGTCTACACACCACCTTTAATGAGTGCTATCGCCTGTTTCGTGCCAGCGAGATGCCACTCGGCAACGACGATTACACCGCCCTGGAAGTCTATGTGACCGCGCGCGGCAACGGCCTGACGATCGAAACCCCGGCAGTTCGGTTTTGATACAGGGGTTGTGATACAACAAGGGTGTCACCTTTGAGCCGGCCGGTGTCGAGCAAGCAACCGCGAATAAGGCGTTCCCACAGCCCCTCTGGTCATTCTGAGCGGCAGCGAAGAATCTTGCCAGCGCCAAATGACACCACACCGAGTAACGGAAAGATCCTTCGGCCCTTCGGGCTTCAGGATGACAAAGGGGGCATATCCGAAACACGGGGGTCAGATCTTTCTTTGACACATGGGCGTTGAATAGAACTGTGAGAGAGCGGTTTAGGCTCCCCTAGAGTTTGCCGGA
>CAMYKK010000164.1 GCA_947258975.1 uncultured Gammaproteobacteria bacterium | reverse complement strand
GGTGTCACTTTATGCCGCCAGCAAAAAGGCTAACGAGCTGATGGCCCATTGTTATGCCCATCTTTACAAGCTGCCGTGCACCGGGTTGCGGTTTTTCACTGTGTACGGACCGTGGGGCCGGCCGGACATGGCCTTGTTTAAGTTTACCGAGGGCATCATCGAGGGTGCGCCCATTCCGGTGTTCAACCAAGGCAACATGGTCCGCGATTTCACCTATATCGACGACATCGTCGAAGGCGTGGTACGGGTGATCGACACCCCGGCGCGGGGGGCACCGGACTGGGACGGGCATCGCCCGGACTCCGCCACCAGTTACGCGCCCTGGCGTGTATATAACATCGGCAATAACAAACCGGTCGAATTGATGCGTTACATCGAAGTTCTGGAAAAGAGCCTCGGCAAAAAGGCGGTACTGGATCTGTTACCGATGCAGGACGGTGACGTGCCGGCGACCGCGGCGGACACCACCGATCTCGCGCAGGATTTGGGTTATAAGCCCAGCACACCGATTGAAGTGGGCGTTCCCAAATTCGTAGAGTGGTATCAGCACAATTACCGCGTTGGACATTAGTCGCGGCAGCGTATGTCGGTCCAATTTGACTGAATTGAACGCTAGCGGCGTGCGACAATGATCGATATATACCGAAAGATCCAAGATCTCCTCGATGCACGCGAGCGGCGCCACGCCGTTCTTCTATTTGGCATGATGCTGATCATGGGGCTGCTTGAAGTCGTCAGTGTCGCATCGGTGATGCCGTTTATCGCCGTGCTTGCGAAGCCCGACGTGGTGCATACGAATCCTTACTTGAACAAGGTGTATCAGTACCTGGGTTTTGATAACACCAATGATTTTTTGATTTTTCTCGGCATTGTCGTGTTCGTGCTCCTGGTCGGCGGCTTGGTTTTCAAGGCCTTGACCCAATGGGCCACGGCTCGCTACGCGCAGATGCGCAACTACAGTCTTAGCTGTCGCCTGCTGCGTGGCTATTTGAACCGCCCGTACAGTTTTTTCTTGAACAGACATAGCGCCGATCTCGGTAAGACCGTGCTTGCGGAGGTTGTGGCGGTGATAAACAAGAGCCTGATACCTGCCTTGGACCTCGTAGCCAACAGCATCGTCGCCACGCTCATCGTGTCACTGATCGTAGCGGTGAATCCCGTGGTGGCAATCGTTGCCCTGACTGTCCTGGGTGGCGCCTACGCCGCAATCTATTTATCGCTGCGCAACTACTTGAGCCGTATTGGGGCGGACAGGGTGCGTGTCAACCAACAGCGTTTTCAGATCACCCAGGAAGCCATGGGTGGTATCAAGGACGTCAAGATCCTGGGCTTGGAAGACGGCTACATTCAGACGTACCGCAATCCAGCGAGCCGCTTGGCCAGCATCAGCGCCATGGAGAAACTCATTGGTGAAGTGCCGCAATTTGCCATGCAGGCAATCGTTTATGGAGGCATGTTGATTCTGTTGCTGATTCTTCTGATCGCCCGCGATGGAGACTTGGGTGAGGTACTGCCGCTGATGGCGCTATATGCCCTCGCGGGCTCGCGCCTTAATCCCGCCCTGCAGTTGTTGTACAGGGCGTTCACCACGCTGCGCTTTGGAAAACCCGCGCTGGATGTCCTGCACAAGGATCTGGTCGAAACGGGTTCGATCGGTGATGCGCTCGAGACCACCACTGACGACGAGCCGATCGAACCCATACGACTGCGTACGGAAGTGAAGCTGGACAACGTCACATACCGCTACCCGCAGGCGGAAGGACCGACGCTGAAGGAGTTGACTCTTACGATTCCGGCCAGGACTACGGTGGGCCTCGTCGGTAGCACCGGCGCCGGCAAGACCACGGTGGTCGACGTAATACTGGCTTTGTTGACGCCGCAACAGGGTGATCTGCGGGTGGATGGTACGGCAATCACCGGTGACCTCGTTCGCGCCTGGCAGCGCAACCTCGGCTATGTGCCTCAGCACATCTTTCTTGCCGACGACACCGTGGCCGCCAATATTGCCTTCGGCAAGCCGCCCGAAGATATCAACTACGAAGCTGTCGAACAGGCCGCCCGCATTGCGGAGCTCCACGATTTTGTTACCCAGGAGATGCCCAAGGGGTATAAGACCATGGTGGGTGAACGCGGCATACGCCTGTCGGGTGGTCAGCGGCAACGCATCGCCATTGCCCGCGCCCTGTATCATGATCCGGAGGTGCTGATCCTCGACGAGGCGACCAGCGCGCTGGACAATCTTACTGAAAAGGCGGTCATGGACGCCGTGCATAACCTGGGACATCGAAAAACCATCATTCTCATCGCTCATCGGTTGACTACCGTCCGTGCGTGCGATGTGATCTTTCTGTTGGAGCGCGGCAGGCTGAAGGCGTCCGGAACGTTTGCCGAGCTGGCGGAGCGCGACCAGCAGTTTCGTTCGATGGCCGCCGGATTGACATAGGACGACCACGAGGCGCGCGAGTTTTGTCGCCGGTATGCAATTCGTTTCGCTGGACGAACCGGAGTTTCGGGTGCCGCGACCGCTAACGTAACCCGGAGAACGTATCGGCCGATACACTTGGGCACTGACTAGAGGAGTATTAATGACCACTATCAAGATCATTGGCGCGGGCTCTATCGGAAACCACATTGCCCACGCTGCACGCGAGCAAGGTTGGGATGTGTTATTAACCGACGCCGACCCCGACGCATTGCGGCGTACGCGGGAGGAAATCTATCCCGGGCGCTACGGGGAGTGGGATACGGCGATCGAGCTGGCCGGTAGCCGCGACACGATCGATGAAACCGCCGATGTTGTATTTATCGGCACGCCACCGGACAGTCACCTGCCATTGGCCCGGGAGGTCTTGGACCAAGCGCCGCCGCGCGCGCTGATCATCGAAAAACCGCTGTGCGGTCCGGACCTCGACGGTTGTGCCGAACTGTGGCGCAACGCCGTCGAAAGCGGAATGTTCCTGGGCGTAGGTTACAATCACGCTCTGGGGCGCAACACGAGCGCGATGGAGGCATTGATCGACCAGCGATCGCATGGCGAGGTCAGGACGCTCTCGGCAAAGACTCGCGAGCACTGGGGCGGCATTTTTGCAGCCCATCCCTGGCTCTCCGGCCCAGCGGAAAGTTACCTCGGTTTTTCGTCGCGGGGGGGCGGGGCGTGCGGCGAACATTCACACGCCATTAACATCTGGCAGCATTTTGCGCACGCGCTCGGCGCAGGACGGGTGCACGAAGTGAATGCCATGCTCGACATGTGCCGCGACGGCGAGGCGTACTACGATCAATTGGCGGTACTTGCGCTGCGCACCGAGCAAGGGTTGGCCGGCGAGGTGATCCAGGATGTCGTCACCGCGCCGACGGAAAAGATGGCGCGCATTCAGTGGGGCGATGGTTTTGCCGAGTGGCACGTCAACTATGACAACGGCGCCGATGCGGTGATAAGCGGGGGCGGTGACGAAGGTAGGCAGACGCAATTGTTTGAAAAAACCAGGGCCGATGACTTCAAGGTGGAGATCGAGCATCTCGCCCAGATCCTGGAAGGTGCTATAACCGATTCGCCTATTTCCCTTGAGCGGGGTCTGGACACAATGATGGTGATTGCAGCCGCGTTTCGCTCGTCTCAGGAGAAGCGAACTGTCGCTATCGATTGGAATGCCGGGTATCGACCTGAGGCCTTGCAATAGCAAATCTATAGGGGTGCATCACTGACATGAAACCTTCCGACCTGAACGATCTATTTATTTACGACCTCGCAAACAATCATCAGGGCGATGTTGTGCATGCCAAAAATATCATCCGCGAGGTCGGTCGCGTCAATGCCGAGGCCGGGGTGCAGGGCGCTCTGAAATTCCAATTCCGGCAGTTGGACACTTTTATACACCCGGACTACCAGGACCGTACGGACCTGAAATTCATCAAGCGCTTCAGCGAAACCCGTCTGCACATGGAGGTTTACCGCGAGCTTGCCGACACCGCGCGCGCGGCGGGCATGTATGCCATGTGCACACCGTTCGATGAGGAGTCGGTGGATGTGATTGCTGA
>CAMYKK010000163.1 GCA_947258975.1 uncultured Gammaproteobacteria bacterium | reverse complement strand
GAACTTATTCCGAGAAACTGGAAACAAAACTTCGCCGACAATCCGTTGACTTCGGATATCCACATCTAAAGTCAATTACGTCGTAATTTGGCCGGTTACCACATAGCGAAGCAGATCGGCAATTCTCCAAGACTTTTCCTGGATTCGTCGCTTTTGATCCGGGGTCACTTCCTCGCCAGTAGTTTCGAGGCTTGCTACCCAGAAGTACAGATTGTGGACATCCATGAGCATCATGTAGACCTTAAACTGTGTCTCCTCCCTTCGCTTGCGACTTTCGCTTCTTCGCTGGAGCGCGACACCAAATAGGGCCGCTATCACGGCGACACCAATCCCACTTGCGAAGCCGATTAGCGTCTCAACCACCCCATTCTCCTTCAGTCTACATGACGTTTGAACTGAGCTGTGCGCGGCAGCACGTCCGGCTCCGAAGCGGCGCACTCGAATGATTTGTCATAAGACATTTTCAGTCTCAAAGGACACCAGGGCCACAGTCTACCTCCTTGAGCAATACGCCAATTTTGGAATACCACCGATATAGGCCTACCTTCTTACCCAGATAGAACCGACCCTCTTCCCGTTTAAGTACTCCGCCTCTCCAACCTACGGCCAGAGTCATCTTCTATTGTTCGCGTCTCTCGCTCTGACATACTCAGGGTTTTAGACCTTATATCGTTAAAGCTCCGCCGCGTAGTTCACTGCGTTGGCCGGGGCGCATTGTTAAATAGCTTTGTTGGTCTCGGATACTTAAGCCTACCATTTCTCGCGTTAAACAGTACTCCGTTGAGCGCTCGGCCGTAAACATGAAGCAACTGTATTGTTTGATCATTATTGTCTTTGATTATTTTTTTCCATTTACGACGTATATCCTTATAAGTAAATTCATAGTAAGGACGGAGTGTCTGAGACATTTTGCCTGGTCTGTTAACTACCAATAATTCCATTGTCTCTAAACGATCTAAATCTTTATGATCAAATCTAAATCTATGAACATGCCTCCCTCTAATATCGACAACACCCCCAAAAGAATTTTTAACTACTTGAAATACCGGACTTATATTTTGCAATATATTGGCTTGTCGCCGATCGCCCTTAAAACACCTTCCAACTGTCGTTAAATAAGCGTTTAATCTTTCTTTCAGTATATATACCTCATTGAAATAACTTTCAATGTGATACCGTAGATGCCTTGGTTTTGTAATCGTTTTGTTTTTATATGGGAAGCTCGATATATAGATCTCAATATCTCTTAGCGTTCTAATGGATGAATCTATTTCAATAAAACCATGGAATATTTTTCCAAAATAAAGATCATCCTTTCTAGATTTCTTTGTAATTGTAGTAGGCCCGCCAGTATCAAATAGTTGATTCCACGACGCTTCTCCGAGCTCGTTCTTGTTCTTTTCAAAATCTCGTCCAATTACTAATTGAGCCTCTTCTAGAATGTTTTTATAGAATTTTTCCCAATCATCCATAGCAAATATATAAGGAGCCGGTGACAAACAATAACGCTATTAGTTCTCAGTTGCCACCGAACCTTTTAGGCTTGATGTGCAACCACGCACCGCGGACGTGTCTGAAGGATTTCGGTTGATTCTTCCCATCGCGAGAATTCCACGTGCGGAAGGTTTACTTGCGATTCAGAAAATTCTGCCGGAAAGAAATTCAGTTGGAGCCTTGTCGCTGTTCGGGTCATAGGTTCTTTCTCGAATTCTTCATACTGCGTCTCAGGTCAATTCAGGCGGGCTGACGCATTGCGTCTGAGATTGAAGCGACGGCGGGACTTGAACCCGCAACCTCCCCGCCGGTATCCTGGAAAGTGCGACCGATCCAGTTCCAAAGCGCACGGGGCGCTCTATCCATTGAGCTACGCCGCATTATCTCAACCCTAGCTTTAACATTTAGCTAATCCTCTTCTTCCAGGTCTGTGGCACCGACATCGTCCAGCCGCTGTAGTAGGGCGTTGTACCGGATGTCTTGCACTTTGCCAGCTGCGTGCAGACGTTGAATCACCAGGTAGGGATGCAGAATCAGGACGTGAGAAATCGGGCCGTAACGTCCCTCGGCAATCCGGATAAACCCAATTTGCTCTAAAAGCCGCATTCGCTCCCGCCATGTAGATTCCATCCGTTGACCGGTGAAGCCGGATTCAAAAGCCAACTCGGTTGCGCTGACAACATCTACTACCTGAGCATCGCGCGCCCAACACCACAGAGTAAAGTAAGTGGCTGACAGCGGCTTACCCTTAGACATGTCATCCATCATCTGCATGACATGCCTTAGACCGCGAGGGATTGTGGTAAAACCCGCCGTGGGAGGCTTTCGCGACCAGACCTCCTCGTTTGGAACATCGGCCCATAACCGCTTTATCAGTTTTCGCTGCATCCGATCTTGCTTTGTACCACGAGCCTTATGGGACTTTTTTGTTACCATGCTTAGACTTCCAAATAGATTTTGAGAAATACTCTTGTTTATTGAGTATCATATTGTGGCGCGAAAAACATAAATAATCAATTAAAACAATGAGTTATTACATTCTCCCCAAACTGGGAGGGTATCATTATGGGTGAAACTCACTTCTTTAAGTTACGATGTATAGATAGTACAACCTATTTGAGTTACGTTATATACTGCGCTCACTCTCAGACAAATCATGGAGTTACGTCGAGTTTTGGTGCTCACTGTGCTCCTGGTGCTCGTGAGTGCTCGTGTACTCGTGTGCTCACGGGGTGCAGGGGGCCTCTCTCCCGAAATTATTTCGGTTGTACTCGTCGATGAATCGAATGAACAAGCCAAAGGTTTCTATCTGCACCATGCATTCGTCGAACCACTCGGCCATGACTTGGATCTTTTTCTGCCGATCGAAACCATAGAGTAGTTACCGCTCTAAATTTTGACGCTATACGATCCACGCGCGTCACTGCGGAGGCGCAGCATCCGTAGTGACGCGAATTTGGGCGTTCCAGAAAACCAATAACGGCGCGGGTTTCCGTAGGGTTCACCGTAACTATTTGGGATGATGGAGGGGTGACGGCTCGAAATGACTTTAAGTTTCGGCCGCTATAGCGTCAAAACAAGTTAGACGCTATAGCCATTGCCGGTAGCACAGTGGCGGCGTAAATTCACAATCGTCGTCGCAAGTTTTGGGTGACAACACGAACGATTTTCTAGCCGTGTGATGACCGTCGGCGCTTCTGTATTCAGGAGCAAATCGGTCATCGAAGGTCCTCGGCCTCGCTGAAAAGGGGACTCGGGCGATAAGCCTGGCGGGATCTGCTGTTTTCATTAAGCTGGTTTGGCTGTAGACGCTTTCCGGCACGTCCTTCATCAAGCGGGTGGATGTTTTCTCTCGCATCTTCCACCGCATTTCGCGGTGTTCATTTTGATGCGATCTCACAATGCGTGTGGCTGGCTGCCAAGTGGCTGTGGCCTGGGCGGCGGGTTGTGCGCGTGGGATTAATCAAACTCGTAGTGGAACCGGTCGTCTCGAGTATTTTCGATCGGCTTCGCATCTCCCATTAACCTGCATCGAGGGCGACCCGCCGCCCCGGAGCGGGGGGACATGAAGGCTCATCCACGCATGCGTAATGGAAGCGATGAGTCAACAGAGTGGTCAGCTACATGACCTGCACTATCGCGACATGCTTTACGGAGCATCAAGCAGCCTCATTAGGCACCGTCGATGGCTACGTGATCGACGGAAAAAAATCCGCCTTGGGCGAAAGATCGCGGTTTGATCTTCGCTGTCTGGGCCTGCTGCCGAGTAGGTGTCAGTTCGCGGACCAACACTAACCAAATAGACCACGTAGAGGGACGACCTGCCCGGGATGGAAGCGGATAGCGCCTGCGGGTGCAGGGTCGGCGCACAAGGTGCGTGTGTACGGCCTGGGACACGGATGCCTGTCTTGTGTTTGTAATTTTCTACAGGAGACAAGCCATGCATCGAGACAAGAAAGCTGTGGTGGAAGTCGTGCCGCGACTATTGCGGCTGCGCGATGCGCCCTACTACCTCGGCGTGGATCGCCACCGGTTCAACCGCGAGGTGCGGCCGTTCGTCACCGAGATCCGGGTGGGTCGTCAG
>CAMYKK010000162.1 GCA_947258975.1 uncultured Gammaproteobacteria bacterium | reverse complement strand
TCAGCAATCACATCCACCGACTCCTCATCGAACGGTGTGCACATGGCATACATGCCCGCCGCGCGCGCGGTGTCGGCAAGCTCGCGGTAAACCTCCATGGGTAGACGGGTCTCGCTGAAGCGCTTGATGAATTTCAGGTCCGTGCGATCCTGGTAGTCTGGATGTATAAACGTGTCCAGCTGCCGGAATTGGAATTTCAGGGCGCCCTGCACCCCCGCCTCTGCATTTACACGGCCGACCTCGCGGATGATCTCTTTGGCGTGATCTACATCACCCTGATGATTGTTTGCGAGGTCGTATATGAACAGATCGTTTAGGTCGGAAGGTTTCATATCAGTGATGCACCCCTATAGATTTGCTATTGCAAGGCCTCTGGCCGGTACCCGGCATTCCAATCGATGGCCACGGTTCGCTTCTCCCGGGACGAGTGAAATGCGGCCGCGATGACCATCATCGTGTCCAAACCCCGCTCAAGGGAAATCGGCGATTCGCTGACAGCGCCGTCAAGGATTTCCTCGAGGTGTTCGATCTCGACTTTGAAGTCGTCGGCCCTGGTCTTTTCAAACAATTGTGTGCGTGTGTCTTCGGAGCCGCTCCCGCTTATCACCGCGTCTGCGCCGTTCTCATAGTTAACACGCCACTCGGCGAAACCGTCGCTCCACTGGATGCGCGCCATTTTTTCCGTCGGCGCGGTGACGACATCCTGGATCACCTCGCCGGCCAGGCCTTGCTCGGTGCGCAGGGCAAGCACCGCCAATTGATCGTAGTACGCCTCGCCGTCGCGGCACATGTCGAGCAAGGCATTCACTTCCTGCACCCGCCCCGCACCCAATGTGTGCGCGAAGTGCTGCCAGATGTTAATGGCGTGTGAATGTTCGCCGCACGCCCCGCCGCCCCGCGACGAAAACCCGAGGTAACTGTCCGCCGGGCCGGAGAGCCAGGGATGGGCCGCGAATATGCCGCCCCAGTGCTCGCGGGTCTTTGCCGAGAGTGTCATGATCTCGCCATGCGATCGCTGGTCGATCAATGCCTCCAGCGCCCGCGTGTTACGCCCCAGAGCGTGATTGTAACCAACGCCCAGGAACATTCCGCTTTCGACGGCGTTGCGCCACAGCTCGGCACAACCGTCGTGGTCCGGACCGCACAGCGGTTTTTCGATAATCAGGGCGCGCGGCGGCGCTTGGTCCAAGACCTCCCGGGCCAATGGCAGGTGACTGTCCGGTGGTGTGCCGATAAAAACGACATCGGTCGTTTCGCCCACGGTTTCGCGGCTACCGGCCAGCTGAATCGCCGTATCCCACTCGCCGTAGCGCCCGGGATAGATTTCCTCCCGCGTACGTCGCAATGCCTCGGGGTCGGCGTCGGTCAACAACACATCCCATCCTTGCCCGCGTGCAGCGTGGGCGATGTGGTTTCCGATTGAACCTGCTCCAATTATCTTGATACTGGTCATTGATACTCCTCTAGTCAGTTCTCACATGTATCGGCCAACACGCTATGCTGAGCAACATGCAAATCGTTTACGGCAGGAGTCACAGCGTCCAGCACTCCGGTGTTCGGCGACCAGGAAAATCTACCTCACGGTGAGGTTCGCGACTCTCCCTCAACCCCGCCCGCGACGGATGGCTCACGTCAAACCCGCCGCCATCAAACGGAACTGCTTGTCGCGCTCCGCCAACTCGGCGAACGTGCCCGACGCCTTCAACCTGCCACGCTCCAACAGAAAAATCACATCGCACGCTTGGACGGTAGTCAACCGATGTGCAATGAGAATGATTGTTTTTCGATGCCCTAGATTATGCACCGCATCCATGACTGCCTTTTCGGTAAGATTGTCCAGAGCGCTGGTGGCTTCGTCGAGTATGAGCACGTCCGGATCATGATATAGGGCGCGGGCAATGGCGATGCGCTGCCGCTGACCTCCCGACAGGCGTACGCCACGTTCACCCACCATGGTCTTATAGCCCTTGGGCATCTCCTGGGTAACAAAATCGTGGAGTTCCGCAATGCGAGCGGCCCGTTCGACGGCTTCGTAGTCAATCTCTTCGGGCGGCTTGCCGAACGCAATATTGGCGGCTACGGTGTCATCAGTCAGAAAAATGTGCTGCGGTACGTAGCCGAGGTTGCGCTGCCAGGCGCGCACCGCGTCACCGGTGATCGCCACACCATCCACCCGCAGATCACCGTGTTGCGGCGTCAACAAAGCCAGTATTAAATCAACCGCCGTGGTCTTGCCGGCGCCGGTGCTACCGACGAGGCCCACCGTGGTCCTGGCCGGAATCGCAAGTGTCAACTCCTTCAGCGTCGGTCCTTCCGCCTGCGGGTAGCGGTAGGTGACGTTATCCAGTTTCACCTCCCTAAGCAGCCGTATCGGCTCGACCGGCTCGTCGTCAGTGGCGGTATCGGGCGCATCACCGATGGAATCGGTTTCGACCAGATCTTTGTGCAGGACATCCAACGCCGGTTTTCCAAAACGCAGCGCGGTAAACGCCTTGTACAGCAATTGCAGGGCGGGGTTGAGGCGTGAGCCCGCCAGGGCGTAAAGCGCCATCAGCGGCAGCACCTCACCCAAGTCTCCATCGCGCGCGACTAAAAGAGTCAGCAACAGAATCAACATGCCTCCATAGACAATCGCCTGCATGGCGAATTGCGGGACCTCACCAATGAGTTTCTCCATAGCGCTGATCCTGGCCAGGCGGCTCGCCGGATTGCGGTACGTCTGAATGTAGCCGTCTTCCAAACCCAGGATCTTTACGTCCTTGATGCCGCCCATTGCTTCCTGGGTGATCTGGAAACGTTGTTGGTTGACGCGCACCCGATCCGCACCGATACGGCTCAGGTAGTTACGCAGCGAAAAATAGATAGCGGCATAGGCGCCCCCTAGGACCACCAGGGCGATGATCGCCACCATGGGATTCACCGCCACGATCAAAGACACGATGAGGGTGGCAACGATGGCATTCGCCACCAGTTCCATCGCCGGCATCAGACCCTTATTGATCACCGCCCCCACCTCTGAGAGCACGGTCTTGCCGAGGTCGGCGCTGTGACGATTGAGAAAAAAACTGTAAGGGCGGTTCAGATAACCACGCAGCAGACGGCTGCTGAGGCTGTAGTTGCGCATTTGCACGTAGCGGGCCGTGGCCCATTGGGTCAGGGCCTTGAACGCCAAGCCGCCGACCAGGAGTACGAACAGCACGATGCCGAGAAAAACTAAAAAATCATTGGTGTTTTCGAAACCCAGGTACTGATACACCTTGTTGAAATAAGGATTCGTGTGCACCACTTCGGGCTTCGCAAGCACGGCGATAAATGGCATCACCGATGCGACACTGACGATTTCGAGCAGACCCATGATCAACATCATGCCGAATAAAAGCATGGCCATGCGCCGCTCCCGGGCGTCAAGCAGGTCGCGGATCTTCCGATAAATATCTATCATCGTTCTACGTGCCTGTCGTTGAACTCCGCCACTGAAATCGATTCGCTAATGATCCGCCGTCCACTGCTGTGGTGGCCATCGGCATTTACGCTGTCTTTTAAAAACTGCACCGGCGCGCGGGTTCCGCGTGCCACCGTGCACCGTGTCCGTCCGACCCGCGCGGCCGAGGCTACAAGGTGACGCGGTAATAGTCCCGATACCACTCGATAAATTTTGGAATCCCCACTTCAACCGCTGTGCTGGGCTTGTAACCCAAATCCTGCGCGAGGTCCGTAGTATCCGCCGCGGTCGCCGGCACGTCGCCGTCCTGCATCGGTAACAGATCCAGTACCGCCTTTTTGCCGAGGTTCTCCTCCAAAACTTCGATATAACGCATCAATTCGACCGGTTTGTTGTTGCCGATGTTGTAGACGCGCCAGGGCGCATAACTGGTGGCGGAGTCCGGGCTGCCACCGTCCCAATCCGACGTTCCCACCGCTGGGAAGTCGATCACGCGTACCACGCCCTCGATGATGTCGTCGATGTAGGTGAAATCGCGGACCATGTTGCCTTGGTTGAACACCGGAATGGGCGCGCCCTCGATGATGCCCTCGGTAAACTTAAACAAGGCCATGTCCGGCCGGCCCCACGGCCCGTACACGGTGAAAAACCGCAACCCGGTGCACGGCAGCTTGTAAAGATGGGCATAACAATGGGCCATCAGCTCGTTAGCCTTTTTGCTGGCGGCATAAAGTGACACC
>CAMYKK010000161.1 GCA_947258975.1 uncultured Gammaproteobacteria bacterium | reverse complement strand
ATGTTCTGGATATTCTCTTTGAAATCCAGTTGCATGATGGGATAGCTGCGCGATGCGCCCAATACATAGGCGGTAGCGGCTGTCATTTTGTACTTGGCTACCTTTTGACGCGCCTTTTCCTCCTTGGCAGTGGCGGCAGCCGCCTGTTCGCTGAGCAACAAGCTGCCGGTTGCTCCCGCTACCACTGCGGCGGTGAAGCCATATTTTCCGGAAAGTTCCAGGAATTGACGGCGCTCAAGAGACTCGGGTGTTTCAGAATTGCGTTTCACTAGATGTCCTCCTCTGAGTTATTGGCAGACTTTGTTTTCATATCAGATTGTTGAGTTTCCAGGTGCAGCACTCCGATCACGAAACAAATGATCGCAGCGAGCAGAATCAGAAATTCTCCTACGTCACCGATCGTTAGAATCGGCTCCATATCGAATATCAAGGCCGCTTTGCCCACGAATATGTTGAGAAGAAATAATCCAAAAAGTACACCGGCACTGACCAGGAACCAGGTGTCAGACCTCTTGTTCATGATTCCTCCTATTCATTGGAAATAAATATTGGTTTTGACCATTGTCGGATGAGCCCAACCACGTTTCGCTCGCTTACGCTCTACGCACTTTCGTAAAGCCTGGTGAGTACAAACTCCCGATGCCCAAGCGCCTCTGATGAAGTCAGACGCCCATTGGCCGTTCTAAACATCGAGTCAAGCAACGCATCACCTGCCTCATCCGGGGTCATCTCCTTGCGCAGCAGACCGGATACATCAACGTCAACGTGCTCACTCATAGTGCGAACAGTGCGTGGATTAGCACAAATCTTAATCACGGGAATAATCGGGTTTCCGATGATGTTTCCCTGTCCTGTGGGGAATAAATGCACCACATAACCCGCTGCTGCAGCCAAAGTCACCATCTCGGCAGCAGCGGACGAGGAATCCATGAACCACAGACCTGGACCAGTCGGTGTCTCTGCTTTATCGAGCACACCATCCACCAGGCATTCCTTACCGATCTTCTGGATATTGCCCAGTGCTTTTTCCTCGATAGTTGTCAGTCCACCCTCGATGTTGCCCTTCGTCGGCTGTGATTCAGAGAGATCCGATGTCTTGTAACGATTGATCATGTCCTGGTAACGATTGAACATAAACATGAAGCGTTCACGCACCTCGTCGTTACGGCAGCGTTCCGCCACCAGGTGTTCACCACCGGTAATTTCCGAGGTCTCTCCGAACAGCAGTGTTGTTCCATGTGGGTACATCTTGTCGAACGCATTACCCACGGTCGGGTTTGATCCGCAGCCTGAAGTAGTGTCCGACTCACCGCATTTAGTGGAAACCCACAGATCGCTCAATGGCGCTTCCTCACGATGCAATTCGGAAGCCCACTGAACGTATTCCTTCGCCGCCTGGGAGGCTTTCATAATGGTTTTATGATCGCCGTGCTGCTCGATGCCGAAACCGGTGACCGGTTTACCAGTAGCGGCAATCCCGTCGACGACCCGCTGGGTCCAACCATTCTCAATACCGATCACGACCACTGCGGCAACGTTTGGATTGGCGCCGGTACCGATAAGTGTGCGGAAGTGCAGCTCTAGATCTTCACCGAATTGCAGCCTGCCATACGGATGCGGCAACGCCATGGTACCGTTGATATTGTTCGCGACAGCTTCACAAGCCGCATTCGCGAGGTCATCAACCGGCAGGATAATGACGTGATTGCGCACACCGACGCGACCATTCTCGCGTCGATAACCCAAAAAAGTTGTATTGCTCAAACCCAGGGACATTTCTCTATCTCCAAGAGGGTAACGACTTGAAATAACATCGCTGATTACCAGCGTTTAGTCTTAATATTCTGCACATGGGCATGCTCACCCTTGCCAATGTCTGCCACGACTTTGCCGATATCCACACCGTACTTGATCACCGTATCACCTTCTTTCATGGGTTTGATCGCCAACTTGTGTCCAATTGGAATATCGCTGGCCGCAGTAAATTCGACCTCCTTGTCCTGATCCATTATCCATCCGGAAATTTTGTCCCCTGCCTTCACTCCTTCCACAACGACAACGCCAACACTGTCGCCCTCATCGTGAACTACAAAATCGATCATTAGTCTCTCCTCAAGTGGTGACAAACTGACACCCCTGGTGTCTGATGTGAATGGTAAATAACATTATAAATATAGTCAAGTAGTCTTATATAAGACATAAGATAATTTGCGTATAAATATAATTGCTATTCATATCAAAGGGATACAGCTTCTTCATGCGATATGCCAACGATACTAATTATTTCTTAACTTATTTTTCTGAAACTGTTGGCTCAACTCTTATATAAGTCTTAGCATGTATATGTTTAAATATGTGTTGAATCGTTCTAGACATTCACAGGAGAAAGCTTGTTTTGGTACTTTCAAATGCGAAGGGGTCCATCCCGCTCTATATGCAGATCAAAGATTTGCTTATTGCACGAGTGACAGAGGGAGAATGGACGCCTGGAGATATCATTCCAAGCGAAATGCAACTTGCTCGGGAGCTAAATGTCAGTCAGGGAACGGTCCGCAAAGCCATAACAGAACTTGTCGAAAACAATGTGCTAGTAAGGCGACAAGGCAGAGGCACGTTTGTCGCGACCCACGATGTTGACCGGGCACTATTCCACTTTTTTCATATTGTTAATGACTGTGGAACCAAAATCTTACCTGAATGTAGAACGCTTTCCTGTCGTAGAAAACGCGCCTCACGTCAGGAGGCCTCAAAACTCAAGCTCTCGAGTGGAGCACAGGTAGTATGCATCGAGCGGATTCGTAACCTTGACAACCAGCCGACCATTATAGAAACAATCATACTGCCTACCGAGTTATTTGGTGACTTGGGAAAACGGCAAGCATCTAACCTGCCGAATACGCTGTATGAACTGTACGAAACCCAGTTCGGCATAACTATACATCGGGCAGAAGAACAGCTGCGCGCAGTCGCTGCTGCTGATCATGATGCATCATTGCTGGGTTTAGAGGCAGGTACTCCCCTTCTGGAAATTGAGCGCACCGCCTTGACATTGGACGGCACGCCGGTCGAACTTAGAATCAGCCGTTGCAGTACGTCTAAGCATTACTACCAGAACACCGTCCTTTAAGCCCGGCACTGCTTCCATTCTTCATATTGATAAAAGGAAGGAATGGATTTGCCAAGACCCCTTCTCTGAAGGTTTCATGTCCAGAAAACTCACAGCATAAACGAATTATAATGCTTGTTGAATGTGGATAAGATGTATATATCCCCCCTCCTTCTATAAGGAAACCCGCTCAGAGACGGCCATCCGGGGTGTTGTCTGGATTGGAAAATTGTCGTTGGCGCAAGATCTCCCGCTTCATGTAGCGTCAGGCGGTGCTTTGATATTCCAAGTAGTCTGTGTTTCGAGGATTTACCGCACTTGAACACAAGAGCGTCCGCACGATGTACCTTTACGAAGCACCGCCTCCCCTGCGTCGGTGTGGAGGTTCATAAAAAAGCCGGTCTCAATGACCGGCTTTTCCTACCGCACCGCATGCGCGGAGATGCCTGTGACCGAGGAGTTAGATCTTCCAACGAATGGATTGTTTCAACTTTGTGACCAACGGTTCTAATTGCTCGCCCTTAGGCGCAATGACGGCGAGGTTGCCGCCCCCGGCGGGGATCAATACACCTTGGTAGCTTTCGGCTCTGATCGGCGTGTCGTCACCGATCCGCTGCCCGGTGACATACAACACGGTCACCTGACCACCCGTGCCGGCAAAAATGTGGGCAATGGGTCTTTTATCCATGACACACACATAGGCATGGACAATCAAAGGTTCGATATCCTTGTTGACCACCTCGGCGCCAAACGCCGCCATCACCCGCGCGAATTTATCGGAGGGCACCTTGCCTTGCACAGATATGAAGTCCGGTTCGCTGTTGACATGGTCGATGACCGACGCCTGTAGCTGCGCGATGTATTGGTTGGTGGAATAAACCTGTAAACCAAAAAATCCACCGAGCGCGACGGTGACGAAGATACTCGCCGCCAGCGCCCACTGCCACGGACGTACTCGCCGCTCATGTTCTTCGCTAATGACTTGGCGGAGTTTCACGCGAGTCGCCAGATCGTTCGGAACCGGCACTTGCATCGCATCGAGCAGTTTCTTGTCAAACGCAATGACACCCTCGGCG
>CAMYKK010000160.1 GCA_947258975.1 uncultured Gammaproteobacteria bacterium | reverse complement strand
TACCGCTGCCGCTCGCTCAACGCCGACTCTTCTTCTAGCATCGCTTCGCCTCTCAACTCAGGGGCGCGAAGCTTCCATGATCAAGATTCAGATTAAAAGGGTGTCGATCCTTGGTCGCTTACCATAAAAGCACTCTCGGATACCGAGCTTGAGAAACTTGTACGTCCGATTCTTTCACAAGCGTAAGCACAAACAACCTGCGCCACGAATAGCCCAATACGTTTACCATTCAGTTCGCTGCATACTCTCGTTTCTCTGTTCAGTTGCAAACTCTTGACGGCGTCCCGTACACGGATAAGTTAAAGTCAGCGAATGAAGCTCCATATCCTGAACGATCTGCATATTGAATTTGCTGATTTCGAGCCACCGGCAGTTCACGCCGATGTCATCGTATTAGCAGGAGATATCGGTGTAGGTGTCGATGGTCTCCGTTGGGCTGAATCCCAATTCCCGGAGAAACCGGTGATCTACGTACCCGGTAACCACGAGTTTTACCATCACGATATCACCTTGATCGACGAACTGAAGGCCAGTGCTTCCGATAATGTTCATGTACTTAACGACGATGCAGTCGATGTTGACGGCGTGCGTTTTCTAGGCAGTGTATTGTGGACCGATTTCGCTCTGTTCGGGGAAGTCGACAGGTATTTTTCCGTACAACGGGCGCGCCAGGGGATGAATGATTTTTCCATCATTGAAAACAATGGGCAACGGTTCACGCCGGATGATTCCATCAAGCTGCATAAGGCAAGCCGCAGCTGGTTGGCACAAATGCTAGCGGAGCCATTTGCCGGCAAGACGGTGGTGGTGACCCATCATGCACCCTCATCCCGCTCGGTGGCGCAACGATTTGCCCAAGATCTCCTGACTCCAGCATTTGCCAGTAATCTTGAGGAACTGATGGGTAGTGATCGGGTAGCGCTTTGGATCCACGGCCATATGCACGATCCATTAGATTACGAAATCTTCGGTACTCGGGTAGTCTGCAACCCGCGCGGTTATGCGCCCTATGCATTGACCTCGGGATTCAGGCCTCAACTTGTTATAGAGGTTTAAGCGGCATACCTGGAATTCTAATTGTGTATAAGTATTGACATAAATATATTTGTGTCGATCTTTATACACACACTCAAGAAACCAGCAAACGTTGGGAAATTTGGATCCAACAAGATAAATCGGGATGTTTCGTGTAATTACCTCAACCAGTTTAGCTAGGGTTATGTTGTTAATGTCGTCCTTTGTTGCCTTGTAATCTAGTGCCTGCGGATTGGCACAGCTCATTCATGTAACAATCTTCGCAAAACATGACTCTCGGCCTGCACCACCTTTTACCAATCTCATATGCGGAAAATCCATAAGTCCAGGGAACGCGGGATACAATCCTCTGGCCCTAAAAATCAACTGATCAACGGTCGCATCCGAATTTGTCAAACCGAGTCTTCCAAACACTCGTCGAACATGAACATCCGCGGAAATATCTATTGAGTAATAGTCAGAGAATTCTACTTTGAAAACTCTTGCGAGAATGTTAGCGTCCATGCTCGCGATTTTTGGCCCGATACCTTCAAATTGCAGGAAACGATACACAACCATCGCAATTGACGGCCTTTCTTCCCATATTCGCGAGGCATCAGCATTATATTGGTAATCAATGAGCTGCACTGCCTTGAAAAACAGGTTTGCCATCTTGTTTGCATATCTATGTAACGATTCCGGTTGTGTCATAAGGGTCTTCACATCATCCTCTGACTGTCTACGCAAAGTGCTCATAGAGAAGTCTCCCAGTTTCTCCTTGATGCGGAATGGAATAAGCCATGCACGCTCGGCCTTAATCTGGCGATCCATTATAGAGGCAAGAACGAAGGCGTGAGGATGCCTTTCGAGATCATTAAGTAAACGGTCAGCTTCATCATTTTTCGTAAACTTGTAGAAAGTCGGCGAATCCTGAAATAGTAATTCCCCATGCTTAACGAGACAGTCTCGAATTCTTGTCTCTGTTGATATTTTTGGATGCATGCCCCTACTTTCTTCTATTCACCAGGCCCAGGAAACAAGCCCGGCATCCAGCGGGTGGCCAACTTTGCCGGCAAGGCGCAGAAGGTTACTGGTTAATGGATGTAGTCGAAGAGCCAATTAATCGGATAAAGGGTAAGCGAGCAAAAGACAACGACAGAAGACTTCTACTTGAAGATGCAATTCCAAATTTTCTTGCACGAATCTACGCGCTGCAAAAGACAGGACATAAACTATAACAACCCCCGTTGTTTGCGCTCTTATGCGACCTGAAGCCGTTTTATGTTTTTGTAAACGTCCCTATTCTTTTGTTCAAGCTGCCAGATGTTTCGTTTGGCCTGCATACTCAGCCAAAACTGAGGGGTGCTGCCGACAACGCGGCTAAGCCGGATGGCGATATCCTCGGTAACATCGCCGCGTTCGTTGATAAGCTTTGACATCGTGTTGCGGGCCACCCCGCATCGCTCGGCCAATTCCGTGACGGTTAGATGCGTCTCGGGAAGCACCACTTCGCGTAGCAGTGCCCCCGGATGAGAAGGTTTACGCGCCATCAGTGATAATCCTCCAGGTCTAAATTGACTACATCGTTTTCATCCATGCTCCAAGTGACTCGCCAATTGCCCGTAACGCGCACGCTATAGGTGCCCTTTCGGCCCCCGCGCAAAGGATGAAAATAAAGCCCAGCGATATCCATCTCTGCTGGCTGATCGATAACATCCAAAGCATCCAGTATCACGATAAGGCGGTTGGCGATCGCGGCGCTGATCCCGCGCTTGTCCGTGTATCTCGGATCGGAGAAGAACCGTTTCAGCCCCTTGCGCTTGAAGCTCTTGATCACAAATTCTAAGTGTACTCGTTATAGTTACACTGTGCAACATATATAATTGCAATATGAAATGATACCTGCGGGTGTCTAATTCCCAATTTTCGCCTTAAATCAATGGCGAGCGCAATCTTGTTGTCGGCAGCAGTTCTGGTAACCTTCAGACAGGATGAAGAATGTTTCGCTGCTTCTGATCCATCTACTGACGATTTTTGCCAAGCTGCTTGGCCCAGGCGGTATTAAGGGCATCATCGCTGAGAGCCTCTTAATGAAGCAGCAACTGCTCGTTGTCTGCCGCCCCCGGCAACGAGCTCCGAACCTGTTACCGACCGATCGGTTTTTTCTTGGCTTCTTTGCACTGTTTCTCCGGCCCGCCCGCATTGTGAAGACGGCAGTCGGCCCTCGACGCTGTTGCGGTTTCATGGTTATTTGGTTCGTCGGAAATACCGAGCCCTCTACTCACCCCACTGCAGAGGGAAATCCGGACCCAAAGGTCCATCACAGAAACTCATTCAAGCCATCGTCGAACTCAAACGCCGGAATCCACGCTTTGGCTACCCCCGTATTGCCCTCATCGTTTCCAAAACCTTCGGCATTGAGATTGATAGAAACGTAGTGCGGCGTGTTCTTGCCAAGTATTACCGTCCGCAAAGCGATGGGAATGGCCCTTCTTGGTTGACTTTCCTTGGGCACATGAAAGACAGTTTGCGGAGCATCGATTTGTTCCGCTGCGAGTCGATTACGCTCAAGAGTTATTGGGTGGTGGTAGTCATGGATCAGTTTACTCGGCGTATCATCGGATTCGCGGTCCACGCTGGGAACGTCAACGGCATGATCCTTTGTCTGATGTTCAACCGCGTTATAACCGGAATCACCCTTGCGAAATACTTGAGTTCGGATAACGACCCTCTGTTCGAGTATCGCAGGTGGCAGGCGAATCTGCGCGTCCTTGAGATCGACGAAATCAAGACAGTCACCGATGTTCCGGTATCTCATCCTTTCGTCGAACGTTTAATTGGAACCATAAATCGAGAATATCTCGATCATATTCTCTTTTGGAATGCGATTGATCTGGAGAGAAAACTCAGTGAGTTTGGCGACTATTACAATCATGTTCGGGTTCACGCTTCGCTTGGTGGAGATACTCCAGCCGAAGTCACTGGAGAACCCAAGACTCAGTGTGCAAAGATCGATGATTTCCGATGGCAAACGCACTGCCTTGGATTGGTCCAGCTTCCCATCGCTGCATGCAGTTTCCGTAAGCCGCGAACCTAAACTCTACCCGCTATGACCCTGGCATCCTGACCAGCGCGCCGCCCGTCAGCACATTGCTGGCGAATGGCATAGCGATTATGCTTCTTATCCGCAATGTCAGTTGACGGTTTCCAATGACGAAAGGCACTATGCGTCGAGTGTGCCGCATTGGACGAACCAAAGTCTTGGGCCACCCGCCGACGTGCTACCATCGATCAATGGCGGCCATCTCTCATAATGCCCTGATCGCGTGCCCCGAGTGCGACCTGTTGCAGCGCTTCCGTGCCATACCCATAGCCGGGGTGGCGCGCTGCCCGCGTTGTGATTTCATACTCTACCGGGAGATACCGAACAGCATCGACCATGCACTGGCGTTCGCCTTGGCCGGTCTGGTCCTGTTCGCCGTCGGCTGCGTGTTTCCCTTGCTCGGTCTCCGGTTCGGGTCGAATCTGGTCGAGGCAACGCTGTTGACGGGCATCGGCGAGCTTTGGTCGCAGGGTCTGGCAGGGGTCTCGGCGCTGGTGCTGCTGACCTGTATCGTCGCGCCGGTGACCCACGTCGGTATGATGCTGTACGTATGTGTGCCTTTGAAATTCGGCCGCAGGCCATGGCGAGTGGACCTGGCATTGCGCGGCCTCAAGGCGCTGCAGCCGTGGAGCATGATCGAAGTCTTTATGCTCGGCGTGTTGGTGTCGATGGTCAAGTTGGCCAAGATGGCGACAATCCTGCCGGGTCTTGGCTTGTGGGCCTTCGCCGGGTCGATAATCGCGCTGGTCGCGGCGATGGCGGTGCTCGATTTGCGCACCGTGTGGAATAAGTTGGCGCTCTGCCGATGATGGGTCATACGGGTACCGCGCTGGACGCCGCGTTGGTCGCCTGTGGCGCGTGCGAATTGGTGAGCCGCGCACCGCCCGGGTACTCCGACCATAGACTTGCCTGCTCCCGCTGCGGCGCGCCATTGCGCGCCCGCAAGCGCGACAGCGTAACGCGCACCTGGGCGTTGGTGATTGCGGCAATCGTTTTATATTTTCCGGCGAACCTTCTGCCCATAACGCGAATCGAAACCTTGGGCAGCGTCGAGGAAAATACGATCCTCAGCGGCGTGATCTATTTCATACAAAATGGCGACTGGCCGGTTGCCCTGGTGATTTTCGTTGCCAGTATCTTCGTGCCTTTACTCAAGCTGTCGATCCTCATCGCTCTGCTCATCTCGGTACAGCGCAAGTCGGGTCGGTGGCGTAAAGAGAGAACAGTTCTGTATCGCGTCACTGAGAAGATCGGCCGCTGGTCCATGGTCGATGTATTCGTTGTCACGGTCCTGGTGGCACTGGTGGACGTCGGCGCGCTGGCCAATGTCGACGCTGGCCCCGCGGCAGCCTATTTCTCGGCGGTCGTAGTACTGACCATGTTCGCCGCTGCGTCTTTCGACTCGCGATTGATCTGGGATTCTTACGCAGATGGCGAGCGCAACCGATAACGCCGCCGTGCCAGCGGAGCACCGGTCTGCGCCGGAAGCCGCTATCCAGGCGCGGCGGACGCTGTCGATTGTCTGGCTGGTGCCGATTGCCGCCTTAGGCATCGCCGGTTGGCTGGTCTACAAGGCGATCACCGAGAAAGGCCCTGTCGTCACGATCCTGTTCAGTTCCGCCGAGGGGCTGGAAGCCGGCCAGACGAAGGTCAAATACAAGGACGTCGAGGTTGGATCGGTTGACAGTATCCGTTTCGGCGAGAAACTGTCGCACGTCGTGGTGACCGTGTCCCTAGACAAAGAGACGCGTCCTTACCTCACCGCCAGTGCCCGATTCTGGGTGGTGCGCGCCAGGGTCAATCTCAGTCAGGTTTCGGGTTTGGGGACTCTGCTGTCGGGTTCGTACATCGCGATGGATCCCGGTTCCCCGGGCGCCGAACAAAGCAGTTTCGAAGGCCTTGAAACCCCGCCCGCGGTCACCATGGATACGCCGGGGACCCAGTATGTCCTGCATTCCGACGGGCTGGGTTCGCTCGAGGTGGGCTCGCCGATCTACTTCCGCCAGGTTCGCGTCGGGGAAGTGACAGGCTATAGGCTGGAAGCGGGCAGGGATGAGGTGTCGATCGATGTTTTTATCAGTGCGCCCCACGACCAGCGTGTGCGGACGAATTCACGTTTCTGGAATGCCGGCGGCATCGATGTCATACTCGACGCCGGTGGCTTTCGCCTGCATACCGAGTCCGTAGTTACCTTGCTCGTGGGGGGTATCGCCTTCGAGAATCCACTGAATCTGGGAACCGTCGACGCCGCGGCGGCCGGTAGTGAGTTTCGCCTGTATCCCAATCGTGAGGCCGTTTCGAAACAGGTTTACACGCGAAAAACCCATTATCTGGCGTATTTTGACGGTTCGGCCCGTGGCCTTGCCGTCGGCGGGCCGGTGGAGTTACGCGGCATTCACGCCGGTACCGTCATCGACATCAAGCCGCGCCTGGATCTGCGACAGAATACGTTTGAGGTCCCGGTGTTGCTCGAACTGCAATTGGATCAATTCGATATCGTGGGCCTCGACGAGCCGTCCGGGGATCTGGCGTCGCTGGCCGAAGAGCTGGTCAAGCGCGGATTGCGCGCGCAGCTGACGGTCGGCAACATACTCACGGGACAGCTGGCGGTAAGCCTGGATATCCACCCGGAGGCTCCGCCCGTTGCCCTCCGCTACGAAAACGAATATCCGATCATTCCCACCGTGCCCACCGACGTGGAGGAGATCAAGGCCGGGGTGCTGGACCTGGTCGCGGCCATCCAGCGACTGCCGATACAGGAGATAGGAGAAAATCTCAACGAAACCCTGGCGCGACTGAACGAAATCGTCCATTCCGGCGATGTTCGTGACTCCCTGGCCAACGTCAACCACGCCACCGAGCAACTTAAACAGACCCTCGAGCGTGCCGAAAAGTCGGTGGCGGGGCTGGGTCAGG
>CAMYKK010000159.1 GCA_947258975.1 uncultured Gammaproteobacteria bacterium | reverse complement strand
AACGTATGCCATCTCAAGAGGCCGGATATACGTATGCAGTCGAACCAACAGCCATTGACAGATTACTTGCAAACGAGGAGGAGTCCATATACGGACGTTTATGGTATGCAGCACTGCGCCGATCATAGGTACGGCAAAGAAACATTCCAGATATCGGTGGCTGTCCCAGTCCATCACCGCAACCGTATCGCCAGCTTTTATCCCGAGTGAGGCGAGACCGTTTGCCAAGCGCGCAATCCGTTCGCAAAACTCCTGGTAACCATGACGGCGGAACCTGGCGTATACGATTTCCTTATGCCGCGTATGCACCAAAGGGGTTCGTAACAGGTTTTTTATCAACAGCGGATAATCATAAGCCGAAGGTGTTTTCTCGATTACACTGGCAATCATTCTTATGCTCCCGGTATCCTGGATATGGCGTTTCTCGTTTGGAAATTACAACTAGTCTTTGCTGTTTAGGAATGCTTTCCGGTTCTGGTCTCTAACTTGTCATCCCAAAGATTTAGTGTCTTGGGCTCGGTTTTCCTCTTCGCGATCGTTATACCGGATCACCGCGGTTGAGTATGATTGTGCGGTTAATGGCAAGCTTGTCGAGTCGCCAACATTCGACCCTATTGAATTGTGGACAAATCTGCCGCACCGCGGCAACGTAGGTGTTGGCGACATTTTGGTCGAAAACAAACCCGCCGACAACGGCCCAGAAATCGGGTTGCGGTTGCGGATGAATATAGGCGATATCGAACTCAATGTGATAGTGGTCGGCCGACTCGTGCATGAAATGTTCCTGCACGAAATGCTGCGCCATGGCGATAACCGTGGACTGTGGCGGTATGTCGATTTGGGCATTTACCATACTAACCAACACGAACCAAACGAGTATCCCCGTATTTATTTGCATATTAAAATAACGACGCACTGCCCTACCCGGCGAAGGGCAGGCTATTTGATCAGGATCCCGCATTGCGTAAAAACGCCTCCATATGAAACCACGCCTGTTCCCTCGAGTATCTGAACCGCTGACCTATGGGGCAGGCGCGCCGCGCCAGACAACCGTGGTGCAAGCATTCAGCGCCATCATCGCCGCCAATGTGTCCACGACACGCGGCCACATCGTAGCGGCCGGCTGCGAACGCGTTAACCGGACAGGCGTATAAACAGGGTTTGTCTTGGCACGTGTCACAAGGACTGGGCCGCGTCACAGGCGGCGGCACCGCGATGTGTTCGGCAAAGACCAGCGCACCCCGGTAGGCATGCCACAGACCATAATCGGGATGGATCAGGGTACCGATGGGAGATGGCGCCACCGGTTCTGCGCGTTGTGCCCAGCGTTGAAATGGGTAATAAGGAGGACCGTCGAAGGGAAACAAGGCTTGCGCACCGTAGCATCCCGCAATTTTACCCAGGACCTGGCGCGTCCACTCGTTCAATGGATGATTTTGCGAGTAACGAGCCTTGGCCTGCTGAAAATGCTGCCACATGGCATCGCCGACATTACCCGCCAAAACGATCGTAACGGCTTCCTCCCCATCGGGCATAGGAGGTACCCGGTCTTCGCGCCGGGGACGGAAACCGCCGCGTGACACCAGCCCCACGTCGCGTAGAGCTGACTCGATTATGTCGATACGCAACATATTTCCTCACTAACCGGGAATCATGTCAGCGTATACCATACCGTCACGTTCATGGGTGTCACCTATGCGCACGGCTATGGACCGCTGGAACATCGGACCTGCGTAGGCAAAAGTATGAAATTCCCCGTTCTCACCACAATGATCTACCCCGTGCGGCAACTCCGCCAACAATTCGCGATCAAACTCCCTGCCGGCGAATGATCGCGGCATGACAATGGGATCAATGCAGGTGATTCGCGCACGCAGACCCGTCGCCACCATCGCTGCCGCCAATTGTCGTGTGTCGCGCGCCCACAAGGGAAACCACGGCTCGAGCCCGCTGCCTGCGACCAGCGATTCTCTGTACGTGCGAATGTCCTCGAGGAACAAATCTCCAAACACCACATGGGTAATACCGGTGCGCTTCGCCTGTTGCAACGCCGTGCCGAGAATCGCTTCGTATTCCGTGTTCGGACATGGATCAGGAATAGTCACGCGTGTTAACGGAAGCCCACAGGCCCGGGCTTGAGCGACGAGCAATACTTCCGGTACTTGATGCACGGCGACGCGCTCTGCGGGGCGGTTCACGGTCGTGAGCAGTCCTGCCACTTCCACATCCTGTTGGCTGCTTAAAAGCTTTAGCGCATAGGCGCTGTCTTTGCCGCTACTCCAGCATATCAGCGCCCGCTTCAACGTATCGTGTTTCCGAACCATGCGATGACCCAATGCCCGTGCGACCATTCTAATCCCTGGCCCGCATATTGCACCAAGGTAGGGACAAGTGTCGCGATTATTCGCACACTCGAATGACCGGCCTGCACCCGGAGGTCGCTTCCCACACCCTTTTTCTCATCAGGGCAATTTTACAACGGACAACCTGCCGCCTATTGAGCTGAAAAAGTCTATAATTCTCTGAGGGATAAACTTTCTTCCTTACAGGTAGTTCTAACTCTCGATATCTTTATTTCCCATGAACCATCGACAGAACCGCAGGATCCATGCCGCAGTAGTTGTTAGCGATCTGCACATTGGCCTACCGTTTTTCAGCAGAGGAGCTTTCATCCAGTTCGTTGAGTCGCTGGCCAGAGGGACAGCACTCATCCTTAACGGCGATATCGTGGACAATCCCTATCAGCGACTAGAGTCGAAAGATGAGGCCGTACTCGACTTCTTGATCGAACAATCCTATCAACGCCAAGTGATCTGGATATACGGCAACCATGACGCAGATTTCCGCATGCCGGAACCGGGTCAAATCTTATTCAGACGGAGCCTGGCGCTGGACAAACGGTTGATGATCGTCCACGGTGACGACTTCGACACGATTATGCCGAACAACCGCTGGTTCTTGCGGCTTTTTAAATTCTGCCACCGCGTCCGGCTTCGTTTGGGCGCAAATCCCGTTCACGTCGCAGAACTTGCCAAGCGATGGACCCCACTACTGTACCGGGTTTTGACAGAACAGGTGAGGAAAAATGCCGTTGACTGTGCGTTGCAAGACGGCTTTGAGGCGATCACTTGCGGCCATACCCATTTCGCCGAAGACTCGGTGTACAAAGGCGTGCGCTACATCAATACAGGCTCTTGGACCGAAGAGCCGCGTTATTACGTGTCAGTATGTCCCGACGAGATCCGCCTTCTCGTTTATCACCGCGAAGCGACGGCCAAGCCACGCACTGCGAACTCGGGCGTAACACATATGATCGATTCGGGTTCGAACTACACCGCAACAACGTCCTATCGAAACTACTACACTCAAGAATCAAAGCAATAAAGCAGTCACGCATTCTGATTGACTTGGATCGACAGGCGGCTGATCAACTCCATCTGTACAGCGCTGGCCCTCTCTCGAACGGCATTCAGATCCTCAACGTGCCGGATCAATTGGTCGTGGACCTCCACGGAGTCGCAGGCGATTCAGCTCCGCGAGCCATAAGGGATGATCGCCTGAAGACGTCCCAGCTCCTCGCGCTGGTGCGCGAGGTATCAGCGCAAGGCGGCTAGTCTGGGCTGGGTCGGATCGCCTGTGCAGATGCGATGAGCCACATTCAGGCACTTCCTCAGTGCATCCCATCAGCTCTTCAGCTCCGCCTTAATATAGAGGGAAGGCCTGAAGCCGAAGCCGCTCATTTACTCAAAACCATTCGACAATAGGGCTGCGGGTTGAATTCATCTCCCCCAATGTCGACGTCATCGCCCATTTTCCGTTTACATACAGACTATGGCAAATCAGGGATACAATCCGTTGGTCGCTATACAGTTGGCAATCTCTGGGCAGATTTATGATGCGGCGGGTGAGTTGTTACCTTCCATTAATATAGTTTTTTTTCAGAACGTTAATATATTCAATTACCGAAGGTAAATGTGACTCGTGTCTTGTGACCTTTAATTTTTCCCACATTTCATTTCTATCATTGAATTGTGGAATCCCATTAACGCCACCTAAATAATCTTTTGGCTCAATCATTATTCACCGCTAACGTTCCGGATTAGCGGCAATGTGCGCGCAGCGGGCACTTTGTCCGACTGCATGCGCTTGTTGAACGGAGCCGCTACGCGGCGGAAAAAAACGAAATTCATGTATAAACATCCTTGCCCAATTTCGGGCTTTACTAGAAAGGAGTTTATACGATG
>CAMYKK010000158.1 GCA_947258975.1 uncultured Gammaproteobacteria bacterium | reverse complement strand
GCCGCGGACCTGGACGGCGACGGGGCCTTCGAAATCGCCTACGTTGACCGCCCTCATCTGGCGCGAACGCTGCGAGTATGGCGTTACCGCGGCGGCCGGCTGGACGAGGTTGCGGCGATGACCGGCGTCACTAATCACCGCATCGGCGAGAACTTCATTTCTGGCGGCCTGCGCGATTGCGGCGACGGGCCGGAGATAGTCGTAGCGGACGCTGAATGGCGCCAGCTGCTGGCGGTTCGTTTGCGCCAGGGATCGCTGACCGCGCGCGTCATTGGCAGCTACAACGGGACAGCATCCTTCGACCGCGCACTCGCCTGCGAATAAGCAGCAAAACGGCCGCGACGGATAAGTCATGCCAAGTTGAAGACCAATGATCAATCTTCGATCTCCCGCAGGCGTCGAACCCTTAACGAAAGCTCCCAAAATCAGAGATGAAATTTTTTTCTTGAATGTCAGCTAGCCCGCATTTCTCACCAGGATCCCGGATGCTGGCGAAGAGACCGGCTACTATTCCCAGCAATCCACATCAGGAAATTAAGCTGTCTCTTCATAGAATTGACGTCACGAGTCATCCCGGGGGGTGCCAGGAATAGTAGCTGGGCGTCTGGTGAGAAATGCGGGCTAGATAGGGCACGCTCTCGGCGAATGGTATCGGTCAAAATGGACCTGTAGAAAGGGCGAATAACAGGCGCTAAAATCAGACCACTCAGTTAAATTTTGGGAAAAGAGTATGGGTATAAAGTTCTCCGAGGACGTCGTTCCGCTGACAGATTTGAAAGTCAATCCAGGCCGGATTGTTAAGCACGCGGCAGAGGCTCACCGGCCGGTGCTGTTGACCAGTCGCGGGCGTGGGGTTGCGGTGATGCAATCGGTTTCCGATTACGAGGAAGTCGAGGAGGAGCGCGCTTTTATGCGCGCCGTCGTGACCGGGCTAGCCGATCTCGGAGGCCAAGGAGCGGCTCGGACTGAAGTAGTTGATGCCTGTCATAACCATCCGCTTCGCGGAATCCGCGGTCGCGGATTTGGAAGAAATCAAGCGATGGCGGTGAAAATGGGGTCGGTGACAAATGAGAACCATTTGTCACCGACCCCTCTTCGTTTGCATCCTTTACGGACGTTCGCCAATACTGTTGTGAGCACAGCCGGCTTCGGTATTTCGCGAAACGGGAGCCGTGCCGCAGCAGACTGTCACGCAATTTGAATACCGAAACCGTCAATGAATGACCTGAGACATGCAACGCTGAACTGCATCACCGAGCAAGATCCGCCCCCATCTAAGCAATACTTCCATATCGCGTGTTACCGGGACCCGGCGCGATATCCGACTTCGACGGCCGCCAGTAGAACGACGACAAATAACACGCCGTTGACCCAAATAGGTAGTCGATAGGGTAAAAAGAAATCCATGCTCGCGAACGAGCCCATAATGCCCCCATCGCTTTCCGTTGTCGGATCTAATGGGGCATAGATAAGAAACGGAGCTTCTTTACGCTATGTAGAGATGGGTGGCTTGCTTCGACCAAACTACTACTTTGGTTGCCAGGACATAAAAGTCTCAACTGTCGCTTTGCTTTCCGGGCGGAGGTTTTCAATTCCCTCGTAAGGTTTGCCCTTGCCGAGCTTCGCATGGGGATACTTGGTGATCATCAACATGTGCCGCTTGATCATGTCCTGGAAGCTCGCGCCGGACCAGAGCGGCAGGCCGACAAAGGGTCCCTCCTCGCGTGGGTCGCGGTAGAGATTGAAAACCGGCGCGGCAGCGCCGGGCACCCCCGGGGCCGGGACGTGCATCTTGAACTCCTGCTTCACCACCGAGCGCAGGATCTCGTTCTCATAGATATAAACATAATCACGGCGGCCGTGGTGCTCGCCCTTGAGGAAGAGTGCAGTCTGATCGATGCCATCAATGACCCGGTCGGTCGGGATGTGTTCAGTGGCCTGACCGAGACGAGCAAAGGTAGAATAGAGGTCGGAAACGTGTACGATATCGCCAGCAGCCCTGCCGGCCTCTATCACGCCGGGCCAGCGGACGAACGCATCGACCCGGACTCCGCCCTCAAGGTGGTCGGTCTTACCCCCGCGATAAACCAGTTCGTTCAGCCCAGAGGTGTAACTCGGGTATAGGTGCATCAAACCGTTGTCGGCCATCAGCACGACCACGGTGTTCTCGGCGATACCCAGCTTGTCGACCTCCGCAAAGACTTCGCCCAGCATGCCGTCCAGGCGCTGCAACTTCTCGGCGAAGTGACCGCCGTTCAGCGATTCGTTATGCTCCTGGTCGTTGACGAAATTGAGCGGCCAAAGAGGCCAATATTGCAGGAAGAAAGGCTTGTCGCCCTTTGAGAGTTCACGGAGTTGCTCGAGCGTCTGGCGCTGATAGCGCTCGTTCATCCTGATGTAGTGCTGCTGCGTCCATTTTTCACCTGGTTTGAGGTCGATCTCACTTGCGAGGCCGCCCTTTTTTGCCTCGACGCCTGTGACCAGGCCCGATGGTTTGAATTTCCGGTCCAAGGCGAAGGCATTGGACTGCGTCTTGTCGGCGTAGCCAATCAGCCTGAAAGCATCGGCGGCGTCATCGGTCATCAGAGAGAGTTGGACCTGTTGATGCAGGGGGAAGGCGGCGTAATCAAATCCCTGGTTGTGTGGGTAGGCCTGCTCGATATCGCCCTGATGCCACTTGCCGACATGCGAAGTTGCATAACCGGCCGCCGAAAGCACCTCAGCGATGGTGACCTCAGACGCAGGAAGTCCTTCACCGACAAGTGCGACCTTCACCTCTTTGAGGCCAGTCCGGACCGGATGACGCCCAGTGAGCATCGCGGCCCGTGTCGGTGTACACGAAGGCTCTGTGTACATGCGCATCAGCGAAAGCCCTTGTTCGGCAAACTCGTTAATACTCGGCGTCTTAATCCCCGTGACGTAGTTCAAAGTGCGGTTGCCCATCTGCCCAAAGCTGACGTCGTCGATGAGGATGTAGAGAATATTCGGACGCTTGCCGCCATTTCTCTTACGGATTTCCGCCAACTTCGCATTGATCTCCTTATCTTCTTTAGCCCACTTTTCGCCGTGCTGGGCCTTGAGAAAGTTGTATTCGCCATCGTGAATAATGTCTTGTGCGTGAACAGGCACCGCTGCCAGCGCCACGAGCGCAACTATCGTGTAAAGTCGTTTCATAGAACTCACTCCGTCAATGATCTTGTTTCACCGTTCGCCGGAATCCTTTCTGAGCGCTTGAACGATCAGTTCGTGACAAATCCCGGACAAGGAGGTCGACTGACTCTCTGCCAGTTTGTCCAGCATGGCCTTTTCTTCTTCGGTCACGAAGGTCACCACCCGAGTTCGCCGAGCGATTTCTCGCGGTAGCGGTCGTCGACCCCGGCGGACTCGGCCCACATCGCCAGATTGTTTCAGAGTCACGATAGGCGCCTGCACGGGAGACGGCGTGTTACTGGAAGAAAATCAAGCCTTACAATTAATATGTCCGGTAATATATCGGCGCCAGCTGACTTGCTATATCAAAAATCGGCCAATCAGACGCCATGTCCACGAAAACAAATGAACCGCCAACAGCTGTAATACAGACGCGGCTGAACGACATCGGCGATTTAGGGCGTATGGTCGGCTGGGAGTTTGATTTTCGGCAGCTGGATCCAGGGCCGGTGGATATCCCTGTCCGGGCACGGGTTGGCCGCCACGTCGCGCTCCTCAAGGTAGGCTTCAATCGCAGTTATCATCAACGGGGTTTGGCGCCTGCGGATGTCCTGACATTCGGCACACCGCTAACCGGCTCTCTGGATTGGTACGAACGATCGATCGACTCGCCCGCGATCATGAACTTCAACCATTCGTCTGGATTCGACTGCGTATCAAAAGACGGATTTAGCGCAGTTGTATTCTCCATCAAGGAGGAATTCCTCCACGGGGTTTCTGAGACGCTACACTTACCAGCGCCAGATAACCTGTTAACACCACAGGTGGGATCTGTCGTGCAACATCCCGCATCCGTCTCAACGCTGTGGCGGTTACTCAACCAACTAATTGACGCTGAACGACCCGAACTCAAGCAGGAACAGGAATCTATGCTCGTGGCGGAACTGCTCAAGGCAACCCTCGCAGATGTTGATTCTGATGGAAAAGTTGGCCTCCGTGCCCGGTCTCGTGCGATCTCCAGAGCCCTCGACTATATCGAAGACAATGGGCGCGATTCTGTTAAGGTAAGTCAAATTTGCAAGGACACAGGAGTGTCCCTGCGCACACTGGATCGCGCGTTCTTAGAGCGCTTCGGTATCGGACCAAAGGCCTACTTGATGCGGCGACGCCTTATGGGTGTGCGTGAGATCCTATCAACCTGCTACGGAAAGGTCCGGGTTGTCGATGCGGCCAATGACTGGGGGTTCTGGCATATGGGACAGTTTTCGCATGATTATCAGAAGCTGTTTGGGGAGTTACCCTCAGACACTTTGAACGAAAGAGGTCCCAAGTCCACGGGAAGACATTTACCGAATCTGAACTGGCTGCAAACCAAGGGTTGAGAACGAAATGCTCGGCCCAGCGGAGGCTCTTTGTTGGTGGACTGCGGTAGTACGTCGGCGAAACGACTTATGGTCCGGAGTTGGTCCCCTCCCTGGTGCACCGCTTACGAAGGGGCGTTTTGCCCGTACTTTGCTGTATCGCTCGCTACGTAAAAGGTCGCGCTTCTAGAATTTGCGAAACATGTCTTCCAGCCGCCGGCGAGTCAGCCAACTTTCGCTTGATTCACGAGAGCGAAACTACTTGAACGACGGCTCCTTCCTCAACAACGGCCATTTAGGAGCATGGAGGCGGAAGGACAGAAAAGGGTCGTTGGAGCATTGGTGTTGCAACGCAGCAACTCGTTCCGATCTTCAACACGAAGGTCGGCAACGGGCACTGAAGAGTCATCGAAGGGCTTGGACCCAGCGGCAGCATTTGCAGAACAGTCCGCGATCCGATTGCTGCGAACTTGTGGGCGAGATGGCCGATAATACGATGCGGCAATGAAAGGCCCCTGTTTCCTGCTTGTTGGTTGCATAACCCTGTGATCCGAATAGGGATTCGGGGCATACTGTGGTTATATACAGTATCGGGAGCGCCGCCATGAATCCGACCCCCCACCCGCAGGCCCCCCTGCAACACCTGGAACACCAGATCACCGAGCTTGCCGCCAACATCAACGCCGCCAC
>CAMYKK010000157.1 GCA_947258975.1 uncultured Gammaproteobacteria bacterium | reverse complement strand
TGCAAAAGCCTCCTGCGTGCTTAAGTATTTGTCAGAAAACACTATTTTCGCACAATCGAGGCTTTTGCTTTACCTGTTCATGAATAATCCGGGCTAGGAACCTTCCGCTCAATACTCAACTCAGACCTTCGTAGGATCGCGCCTCGGTTGAACCACCGACGCGCGAATTTACGACGAACAGACTTCGACTTCTTACGCTCTCGTCGGTTCGACCCTCGGAACTCGTATGCGGTAAAATTGCGCTCGTATGTTGCGGCAGGATTCCATGGCGTACCCGCAACTGAGTCACGACTCGTAAGGAGGTTGAGATGGAATTCGTAAAGGTGAAGTACTATCGACACCGGACGGTATACATCGATGGCGACAAGTCCGGATACACGAATACGTTACTTCGGGTCAATAGAGGCACGCACAAGTTTGAGATGAGCGAGCCGCCGAACTACACCCCGGGTTTTCGCAAGCCGTTCGTGAAGAACACCATACCGGCGCGGCCCATGATTATCGAATTTCAACCGAAGCCTTGACCGGCATGTCCAGAACGCCGCTGTTCCTGATGCTTGCGCTGTGTATCGGCGCCTGTGCTCACTATCCCGTTAACGAGGAACTTACCTCGTTCGATCCGGACGGGGGCTACCGTTTCGCGAATCTCGATGATTCAGGCAACGCCGATAGCCTGTTCGTAATTCTCACCTTCTCCGGAGGCGGCACACGTGCATCGGCGTTTTCCTACGGGGTCATGGAAAAGCTCAAGGCTACGACGATCACAGTCAACGGGCAGGCCAAGCGTCTGCTCGACGAGGTCGACGTCATATCGTCAGTGTCGGGAGGGAGCTTTACCGCGGCGTACTTTGGATTGTTCGGCGATGCGCTGTTCGAGGAATTCGAGGAGCGGTTCCTGTACCGCAACATCCAGGGTTCCCTGGTGCTTCGTATTCTCAATCCCGTGAACTGGTTTCGACTGGCGTCGTCGTCTTACGACCGTATCGATCTTGCCGCGGATTACTACGACAAGACGATATTCAAGCAACAACGCTTCTCTCAGCTGATCGAGTCCCGACGCCGGCCCTTCGTCATTCTGAACGCCACAGACATCGGAATGGGCTCGCGCTTTGAGTTCACGCAAGATCAGTTTGACTGGCTGTACTCGGATCTCAGCAGTTATGGCGTAGCACGGGCCGTGGCCGCGTCGTCCGCGTTTCCGGGATTACTTAGCCCGATGCGGGTGCACAATTACGACAATCCGCCTACAGCAGGCGGAGAAGACATGCCGAAGTTCAGCGGGGAACCGCAGTGGTTGCAGTTGGCGATCGACGATGCTGATCGTGTGGACTCTCGCTTCTTCCGCGCCACAGAAATTACTTCATATACTCGTGCCCCTGAGCGCCCGTATATCCACCTGATGGACGGCGGACTCGCGGACAACATCGGTCTGCGAGGCCCTCTCTGGGCCATGCAATCCACCGACAGCTCCTGGAGCCTGCTGGACAGAATGAACAACAAGCAAATCGACACGCTGCTCGTGATTAGTGTCGATGCAAAGCCGGCAAACAAGTCCGAGATCAACGAAAACAAAAACGCGCCGGGTTTGATCAAGGTCTTTGGCGTGGTCACAACCACTCCCATGGCGAATTACTCTACCGATACGGTTCACGATTTCCATGCCGCATTTGACCAGTGGCGCAAAGATCAGCTCGCGGCCGAAGTTGCCGGCATGGAAATTCACGACGTGGACTTCTATGACGTGCACGTTGGATTCGAAGAGGTAACCGATCCGAACTTGCGGAGTGAGGTTAGTACACTGCCCACGAGCTTCAAGCTAAAAAAAAGGCAAGTCGACGCGCTGCGCAAAGCAGCGGACGACGCTTTGACGAATTCGGCGGCGTTCAAGGAATTTCTGCAGGCGATGCACTGACTTGACGCAGTGCTGGCAAAGGTGTCGACGCTACATGCGGCGGAAGTCGCTGGCATCGAACAGGGTATAGGTGAAGGTACTACCGGCACCTTCCGCTCAATACTCATTACCGACGTTCGCAGAATGTGGACGAACTGGCGCTTACGACCCATTGCTGCCGTCAGGCCTCCAGGCGTCACAACGGCCGGAGTGGTGGTCGAAGCAGCCGTTCAGAGAGTCACGCTATCGGGTGACAGCAAAATCGGTTGGCCGTGGCTTTGCTGCACTGCACGATTTCGAGATTTCTAATACCGACACCTTACAGGTCACGTCAGTCCGTGACGAAAGCGCAACTTCGTAAAAGGAGAACGTAAACAATCTACGTCCTTTTGTTGACGATTTCAGTAAGTTATTATAATAATCTAACTGGTTACCGGTTATCTAACGAACAGATAGAGAATCGCTATTTAGATAGCTGCAAATAGTCGTGGCGAGAACGGAGGTGCCTCACCACCCGACTCATTAAGACTCTTAACCTTAGAATCAACAATACCAACCGGAGGAAACCCTATGCGACGCATCCCTGTAATTCTCGTTCTAAGCCTGGTGTACCAGGCACGACGGATGATATTCCTCTTGCTTTTTGGTTTTTCAGGTATTGTCTGTGCGCAGTATTACGACTATGACCCGGATGATCCCGCGCAGCAAGCGCCACTCCGCGAGGGGGAGAAGGCAGTCATTCCGCTGGACACCAAGGACCCCACTTACAATTTGTGGCAGACGCCGCGTGACGACCTCTCCAAGGGCCGTGAACCCGGTATTATCAATATCCAGCGTTACCCAGGGGGTGCCGGTTGGCAGGGGATCCCCACGTTTTTCAAGCTGCCGATCGCCTTGACCCCGGAGGATTTGGCGGCCGGTGATGTCGACGTGGCGATCCTTGCGGCCCACACCGACATGGGCGGGGGTTACCGCGGCGCGGCCTGGGGGCCGCTTGCAATGCGCGCTTCGCCGAGCACGGTGGCCTGGGGCGCGTTTGCCATGGACCACATGCTCACTCTGGTGAATCCCTTCAAGGAGTTGACGATTGTCGATTACGGCGACGCACCAAACGACATGCTGAGTACGGAACGAACTATCCATGCGGTGCGCGAGTTCGTTCGCCGGGTCGCCAATACCAAGAACAAAAAAGGCGAGCACGTCATCCCCATCATCATCGGGGGCGATCACTCGCTGATGCACCCCGACGTGGCAGCGCTGGCGGATGTGTACGGTAAGGGGAACGTCGGCGTGATCCACTTCGATGCGCACTATGATGCGTCGAAGAATTTCATGGGCCATCTGATCAGCCACGGCCAGCCGGTGTATCGGCTGATCGAAGAGGGGCACGTGGCGGGCAAGAACTTCATCCAGGTAGGTCTGCGTGGCTATTACCCGGATGCGGACTCTTTTGAGTGGATGCGTGAACAGGGCTTTCGTTACCACACCATGGCGGAGGTCGAGCGACGGGGCTGGGCCCCGGTCATGGAAGACATCATCAAGGAGGCGAGAGACGGTCCGGAGTATCTGTTCATCTCCTTTGATATCGACGTCATGGATCCGGCCTATACACCTGGTACCGGCACACCGGAACCGAACGGTCTGACACCGCGCGAGACTTTTCCGCTAATCCGTCGCTTGTGCGCTGAGAGCAACGTGGTCGGCTTCGAGTTGGTTGAACTGCTGCCGTACCGCGACGATGGCTATCAGACAGTACTCAATTCCGAGCGCATCGTACGTGAGTGTCTGGTGGGCATCGCCCTGCGTAAGAAAGGCGCCGACGTGCAGCATTATCTGAGTCCAATGACCGTGGACGATGGACGAAAGTAGAGGCAGAGTTCGGCGTCAATGTCTTTAGTTTCATCTCCGGCTACTGTCCCGGAGACTACCGAAACGACAGTAGCCTTCCATCGGCAACAAAGGTTCCGTAATTCCCATTTGCGTGGCAGTCTGGTGCGGCAGAGCTACCGTTCCGCGGTTCAAATGCCGAAACTGTCTCTGGCTCTGAAACATACTGGCGAACGTCCGGAAAAGAGCGCCGTCGGGCCGTTCAATTACCATATCTGGGCGTTTTCCAGATGCCCGTTCCTGGCCGAAAGCGCCAGCTCAACAAAATAGCGCCAATGACAGCATCAGGGCACGGTGCGGGCATCTGACGCTGATTCTGTGTGATGCAACAATGTTGCAAGTCGATAGGCCGCAGAATCAACTTGCCATTCACTGACGTTTGGCGAATGACTCTTCATGGCGTGCGACACGAGGTTGCACGAGTATTTATCAAGGACGATCTGGTGTTCTGCCACCGGTACCCTACCGGGACGTGCGTTGGG
>CAMYKK010000156.1 GCA_947258975.1 uncultured Gammaproteobacteria bacterium | reverse complement strand
GATCTGGAGCAGGAACGACAGGGATAAACAGGCAGCTAATGCCGGTCGATAGTGCCGATAATCCAAATAAGAACGATGCACGGACACTAGAATCTGGCCCACCTTACTGTGACCCAATGATGGAAATTGTTTGATCATCTTTTTCCAAAGTGGATCAGAGGCTAGTGCATAGGACCCGATAACAGTCAGGACCGATAATGTCAGAATGGTTATCGCCAGTGTGTTATCGGGGAGATGCCTGTTATAGAAAAATAATGCCACGCTACCAATTGCCAGCAACGCAAAGAGCCCCAAGATTCGGTCGAGGACGACGGAAGACACTGAGTGAGCCCCGCTTTTGATCGAGTGATATAGGTAGTAACCTCGCACTACATCGGTCCCCACGCTCGATGGAAGCACCAGGCCCCAGAAAATACCCACGATATAGATCGTGAATAGTCTAGGAAAGGAGATGTCGAATCGTTTCGCGCGCAGTAAGACATACCACTTGTACGCCGCGACCACCCGTTCGATCAGCATCAAGAGAAGCGCGATGACAATCCAGGAAACATTGATGTTGGGGACAATAGTCGAAATTCTCCCCCAATCAACAATGAAAAACAGCGCTGTCAATAGCGCAGCGCTGAACAGTAGTCTACCTAAATAGGTGAGCGTACTACCGGAGATCACATTGACCCTTTTACGTGTCTACCACTCAGGATCAGTCTCGATGTCTGAAATATCCGAAATTATCCGATCTTTGTCTGATTATGATGTCCTTTTCGCCTCGCCAACGCCGATAGCCCAATGAACCGCTTCTTTGTCTTGCTCCCCTTACAATAGGACCATTATCTCGCCATCGTTTATAATCCGTCAGAATATCAGTGCTGTCTAGGCAGTAAGCGAGACCGGAGGGGGTAGTACGGCAACGCGTTTCGGCGAGTGCGCTACCTAGATACGAGACGCACATTAATGCGGCTATGGTAATGAGCAAGTTGTGCGGTTTCATCGTTTTTCTCTGTTAGTCGCTCGATGCATAATGTGCCAATAGCGTGCCGTTAATTCTTCCGCGGATGTTGTCATCAGGTTGGCCACACACTAACGCACGTGGATATGATGCGCCTTTAGATCGCCGTGAATCAAGTCGGTAATGGGCAGTAATTCACACAACGTAAGTAGACCCTTGCTGGCGCGCCGCAATAATACGACGGTTTCGGGCCGATCCAGGCCCTGAGCGTTATTCGCGACGCTCGGAACGACCAGGATTCCTCACTGTGCTTGGTACGACCGAATGACGTCAGGATCCACGTGTCGGTCAGGGACACTTCATTTCGTAGAGGAATAAGTCTTCGTCGCCGCTGATTGATCCGGTAAACTTCGCGATGGGCTTGATCGCATACTTGGCGGTTGTTTCTGCATCAACCCACAGATAAATGTGTCCCCAGGCTCCGTACGGATCCATATGACTGACCAGAACCCGCCGGCGTTCGTCGGGCGCCGCGCAGCCGCGCTCTGCGGCCGCGGCGATGATGTGACGTTGAGACAGGAGTTTGTACTTCCGTTGTTTACCCCAGCGGACATAGCCACCCGGCACGCCTGTGTTCAGGTAGATAAAGGGAAATCGGGGGGCGAACGCGTGTACTGTGCTCACTCTTGAATCCTCGTAGCCGAGCAACAGCGTATCGCTCGGATCGTACCGACTGCGGAGAAATTGGGCCACCTTGGTCCCATATGAGAATGGACGCTTGATGTCGGCGACCACGGCGGGAATCGTACCTACCAGGTTGGATGCCAGGAAAACGGTAACGATGGCGGCGACGGCAGAAGCTCGCATCCGTTGATCAGGAGCTCCCGGTTGCAGGTAGCAGTACATCGCGTACCAGACCGCGAACGCCACCGCGGCTTGGCCGATGTGACGCCATTGCTCGAAGCGGTTGGTGACCAAACCTACCGCGACAAGACCCACGACGACCATCAACCAATAGGCGAGCAGCACAAGGCTGTGTCGTGCCAGTATTGCCACCCCCGCGACAAAGGCGAGGGCAAGCCAGAATTCAAGCGCCAGACTTGTCCCCAACATGTCGAGTAAGTGTGGCCCGTTCCACCGCAGGGCGCTCACATCGGGAGCTAGGAAGACGCCCCGCAGGAACATCGCCACGACGCTTTCGATACCGGTCCAGTTGATACGCAAACGCGGCTGGAGGGTGCCGTCGGCGGGTGGCAACGCGACCAGCCCAGCGATGATAATCGTGACCGCCAACAACGCCATCAGAATATAACGTCCACCAAGGGCACTGCGGAACTCCATAGCGAGCGTGTTTTGTTTATCACCCCGTGCGCCGAAAAGCGCCCAGCTCGCGCCGATCGCCCCTGCGATGGCGGCGCAGTAGACACTAGTCATCGCGGCGAGGGCCAGGAACAGATATGCCGGCGTCACCCTGCGTTGCTCGAACGCATAGAAAAGTGCCACTAGCAGACACGCAATCCCGATAGAGTAGTTGCGCGATATCGTGCCGTACTCGTAGAAAAGCAGGTAGGTGAAAGGCCACAACAGCCGGAATACCCGCGGGATGCACTCGAGACGTAACAGGTACCAAACCGCAACGGCGGTAAATGCGATGTTCGCGAACTGCACGACCCGAATACTCGAGAAAAGCGATTCGAGCATCCAGATTACCAGATACCACAGCGGTGGGTGGCCTTCGTAATCCATGTTGTGGAGCAAGCCCGTAAACGACCCGGACTCGCGTGCAATCAACCACGCCTGAATCTCATCGCGCCACATCTCGTGCTGGCTGACGCTGGCGCCCAGCACGATAAGAAATACGATGGTATAGCCCCATCGCAGCGACAGGGCGATCCTGCCTGCACTACAAGGGCTGCTCTTCAAACGTCCCCCACTTGGAATTCACAAAGCTTGGTACGGCTGTTCCAGCTAACATAATGAGTATTTTGAGCAATCATCATGAAGACGGGACCAGTATACTTTATCCTAAAAAGTAGACTGCCCCCTTTGTCGTCAGGTGCCTCGCGATGCTCGGTACGACCGACAACAGGTCGGGTTCCGCGCCGTGCTCGGAGTAACATCGAATGTTCGAGTCGCATGTTAGTGCGACAGCGGTAATTCCATAATGATTTTTCTTGATCGAACCGCTAGTTATAATCGTGCCCGATGCCTTTTTCCGCAGTAATTGAACCAGTTTTTTAGGAGCATCCGATGATGAACTCGCGATCGCAAAAAGGAGGCTGTCAATGTGGCGCCGTACGTTATAGGACGACCGAGCAACCTAAACGCGTCCTCGCCTGCCACTGCACGAGCTGTAAACACCGGACCGGCGCAGCCTATGGTATTGGTGTCTATTTCGATGAGAATGACGTGGAATTTACTCGCGGCGCGATGCGGGCCTATGAGTTTCGCTCGGACGAAAGCGGGCGATGGATAAGAAACGAATTTTGTGAAACATGCGGGACCACGGTGACCTGGACCCTGGAATTGCGTCCCGGGTTGCGCGCCATCGCAGGCGGCACCTATGACGATCCGGATTGGATTGCTATTCAAGCTCACATCTGGACACGCTCGGCGCGCGACGACATACGTTACCCCGATCACGTCGACGTATTTGAAAAAGCATTGCCGCCGGCTTAGCGGGAAATGCATTGTGATGAGTTTTGGTTTCGAACCGCTCGCTTAAATCGTCATCGACCCCTTTGGGGGCCGAAACACGATTACTACGCCTTTATGGTTCTTGTTTCCCCCGCCTTAAAAAAGTCAGAAACTCATCAGGAAAATGCCGTAGCGAGATGTTAGAGATCTAGTGCTCTTATGTTACCTGCTGCGGCGCGACGTTGGAGGCGAATGAGCTGAGGTCTGCCGTCCTCGAAGTGAATAGCAGGTGCGCGGCGGTATTCCCGAGATAGCGCCTGCGCCTAAAGGAATCCCATCCCCTGTTTTAGGCACCCACCTCACTCAGGGCCAGGCGTGGTCTCGCATGATTGTTCGTCCGATCACCCGCATTTTTGGTTCTTGCAGTTCTGGGCCATCCATTCCTTGGCCTCTTTCGCTGTATCGAACGGACCTTTCAGGTGAAACCCGGGTCGACAAACGCCCCCCACTTGGAGATAGCAAAGCTTAGTGCGGCTATTCCAGCTAACGTAGTGTTTTTCTTTAGCCATCGTTTGTTTTTGCCATTAAAACGGTCAACACGGGGACAGTTTACTATTGGTAATAAGTATACCCGGTAGTTGCATAAATACGTTGGTGATTGTAGAGGAAACTGTTTTATTTATTGACTTTGCTCGATGTGGCGATGCTGTTGCTGGAGTTCACCAATA
>CAMYKK010000155.1 GCA_947258975.1 uncultured Gammaproteobacteria bacterium | reverse complement strand
GCTTTCTTAATCAAGAAACTGGAAATGGCGCGATGGACCACTTCAAGCAGAGGTGCCAGCATCTCGGGGTGGGCCGCCAAGAGATAGCGTAAGGGAATCGGCGTCGGCTGGAGCGATTGGTGGATGGCTAAGGGTACGAAAAGAGGCCCCTTCTTCAATTCCTTACCTCTACCACCTCGCTAACTCATTGTCTTTCTTAGAACGAGCGTCGTTACAGAAGAGCCGCACCCATTGACTGTAACCCCTTCTTTAACTATTTTGTCAAATGGAGGTAATAACCATGTCAAGAGTCATAGAAGCAATTTATGAAAACGGTGTCTTCAAGCCCTTGAGCAAAGTCGACTGCCCCGAACACCTGAAAATCCTGGTTTCCATTCCCTCTGAATCTGATCAGGTTTCTCCCGCCGAACGCGGTGGCCTTGATGCTATTATTGATATTGCCCAGGACTGTTCTGATACGGATCTTTCCATCCACCATGACAAGTACCTGTATGGGGATTACGCCGCGTGAAAGTCTTCATTGATACAGGAGCCTTCTGCGCCCTTTCTATTCCCAAGGACCAGCACAATGCTACTGCAAAGTTGATCCACGAAAAGCTTAGAGCAAAGCGTGCTATATTTTACACCTCTGATTATGTGCTGGATGAAGTATATACCCTTCTCAAAGTAAGAGGAAGTCGCCACACGGCACTTGCTTTCATGGATCGATTTGAAAATACTGGCACAGTTGTTCTACGCGTTTCCCTTGAAATCGAAATGCTGCTAAAGACATTTTCCGCCGCACCGATGATCCAAAACTTTCCTTCACTGACTGCACGAGTTTCGCCTTGATAAATTCTTGCGGTATTGATGCGGTCTTTGCCTTTGACAAACATTTCAGTTGTCATCCTTACACCCACCCTGTCGAAGTTTTTGGTTCACTCAATTAGTTCTTTCGAGCGTTTGTCGAAGGCATTCGTTTGTCGCAAGTTGACTGAGGCGACAGATCACTCCGGCGGAGTGGTATGGATAGCACGGTGACAAGGGCATACTAAGCAACTGGAGAAGCCGTCCTCGTCCCGACCGAGAAATCGGCGAAAGCAAGGTACACGGACAGGTCTGGATCGATTTCAGCGCAGTAAACCATGCCGATATGCGCAGACTCACTGAACTCATACATCAGTACGTGCAGGTGAGTTTGAGCCCTAATGCCAGCGGGCGTAGAAAGACGCAATCGTGATGCTGACATTTTTGTATTTACCCGAGACGCCGCCGGTATCCTTGGTTGGCAGGTTGCCTTCCCAGATAAAGGTCAGGCCGCCACCCAGGGTCAGGCCCTTTCGCCGCTTGTGCTTGAAGCCGATGGCGTAGCGATACATGGTGCCCAGTGGAATAACGATCGGGCGTGTGCGATCGGTAGACATGGAGGTGTCCAGTGAGAACCCTGCCGTTACTTCCCACTTAGGTTTGTACTGATATTCGGTACCGACGCCAAAGTGCCAGACATCGCGGAAGTCCGCGTCCAACGTGGTGCTTATCCCCCCTGTGTCAGTCACGCCGACCTGAATCTTGCCAAACTTTGAAAACTCCTCCCATCCGATACTGCCCAACAGCGCCAGTTTATCGTTCCACCGATGGTGGATGGCGGCATGCACCTGTTGTGGCATCGTTATACCGAGTTTAAGGGCGTCGGCGGGGCTTGTGATATTGGCAAGTGGGTCCAAATCAGGCAGCGAGACGCCCGAGATATCCGGTGAGTCTTTGAAGTCGAGGTCGGTCTCAGTCAGATAGCGGATGCCAATGCGGGTGTGCTCCCAGGGCTTGATCATCACACCGAAATTGCCCTGTACTGCGAAATCGGTATCAGAGATCCGCAGTTTGCCGTCCGGACCACCAGGGGGGATCGACTTTACGCGCATTTTGTCATACAAATAACCCAGTGTGAGCGCCGCGCCCGCGCCGACCGACAGCCAGTCATTCACCTTGTAGGCCACGGTGGGTTGCAGCTGTGGCGCCAGCACGGCGACGTTGACGGCACTGTAACGTCCCACCCAGCCGTCGTCCCAGTTGAGGGCTAGACCAAAGTAGTTGTGCGCGCTGAGACCGACTTTGAGCTTGTCCGACAGCGGCCGCACGTAGGCGAACGAGCCTGCGGGTACGACTCTATGATCGATCTTATCACTCCTGCCGTCAGCTGTGTTGTTGGGACCCGTTTCGAAATCCGCATCAATAAAAACCCCGACTGCACCGGTCATGATTTCCGATTCATCGAATCGGGTCATGCCGGCGGGATTAGAAAAGATCGTGCCTGCATCTTTGGCGCGGGCCACCATGCCGGCGCCAGCGTAAGAGCTCTCCGAGACGCTACTCATCTCAGGGAAATAGAGCGCACCCGCGTACGTCGTGGCGGGTAGTAGCGCGAAGGCAACCAGGGTCAATGATCGGGATGCGAAAATCGTAAGTTATTTTTGCGCGAGCCCTTAATCACAACCGGCAATCAAGGTAAGAACGGTTGCAGGCCGTAATAATGGGCAGGCTTCTTCACCAGTTTTGCCTCTGGCGTGTACCAGATCGGCGAGGACCAGGCGCGCTCCTGGATCGTCGCAGCCACATCTGCGGGCGGATCGACACCCAGCGCCTTGGCATCAAAAGTGGTCCAGCGCGGTGTCGGGATCTCGATGACACGCGCATAGTAGACCGCGTGCTGGCCCGGGTCGAAATCCGGGTCCGTCCATACCGCGCTCAACTGGGTGTCGCCGATGTCATTGGTGTAAGTCGCTTGCTTGATGTCGACCGTGTTACCCACGGGCGGCAGCTTGCCGGTCTTTTCATCCGGCTTGCGCTTATCCGACCAGGCCACGTCATAGACCTTCTCGAAGGCGTAGCCCCGGTCGAACCAGCCCTTGACGATTTGCACCCGATCCAGATTACCGCTCTCGGGATCCTTTAAAGCCCAGACCGCGAAGGTCGGTGCCTTGGACGCTTTCTTCGGCAGGTCGCCGCCCATGGGCACACCGCCTTTATAGGCTTTCTCTACGAACTTGTTGTCGTCAACCAGGTTCTTCGGGTAGTCCCAGCTACCGAAGAAGCGCAGGCGGATGAAGGTGCCCGAGGTGCCGTAGGTTTCCTTCGCCTTGATGGCGTCAAAGATCGCCTCGCGCGTGTTCTCCAGCGCCCAGACCGCCGTCGTGGCCCCCGACGAGAAGAACCGCGCCGCTTCCCCCGCCACCGACCCGGTGGAGCCGAGGCGGACCTCTGGCGTCTTGTCAGTGTTGCCGTGCACGCCGAAGTAGTCGAATTCCTCGTTGGCCTGCATCGCATTGTGCGAGTCGCTGCCACCGACGATGCCGAACTTGTAGGGATTGGCGCCCAGCATCTCCTGGAAACCGATGCCGGTGATCAGGCCCTGGCGCACGTAGCTGCCATCGACCTTGCCGACGACGCCGCCTGATCCCAGCAGGTTGTGGTAGTAGGTCTCGAAACCGGCGAATTCGTCGGTGGGCGAGAGTGCCGGGAGTGTCTCCGAGGTGCCCTTAGTCTGCGCCATTTCAACCGCAACGGTGTTCAAAGTACTGCGCTCGGCCCACTCCCTGGTGATCTGGCTACCGTAGGACGTGCGCGGCGGGAACATCAGGCCGTTGGAAACGTTGCTGTTGTGCGGGATCGAGAAGTTCTCGTGCCCCATGGCGCGCTGGACTTCCTGATAAGTCCAGAGGTCCTCGCGTTTCACCGAGTCGAAGGAGGAGAATTGCGTGTCCGGCCCCTTGTCGTCGCGGAAGAATAAGTTATGGTGCAGGTTCTGGTACTGCGGGATCGAGGTCCACTCGAACGCGATCAGCGTAGTAAACTTGCCCGGGTCGTTGTGCTTATTGGTGACCTTCTTCTGCTCGTCCCAGATCGACAGCATGACCTTGGGATCGGCCATGTAGTCGATCGGCACGTTGTCCGCGACCGAGGAGTTAATCTTCTGGAACGCCGCCTCGCCTTTCTTCGGATCGCCGCTGGCGATCATCTTGCCGATCTCCGTGTCGGCCAGTGGGTTATCCTTGTTCAGCAACAGCGGCATGATGCCCATGTAGACTGCATGGTCGGTGACCGCGCACCAGTCATAGGGTGTCTTCTTCTTAACCATCTCCCCGGTGGTCGCGACCTTGATCCCCTCGCCCTTGCAGAAGCGATAAGCGTCGTCCGGCGTGTTGCGCGTGCCAAAGGCGAAGGCATCGGCCGAGTTCACCGTATGCAGGTGCTCCTCGCCGAAGTAAACATTCTTAAGCGGGTTCTTCCCCCCAGAACCGCGGCCCGGTTCGCCGATGGAGTCGGCGGCAAAGGCACCGGCCGTAAACAGCGCCGAACACAACACGGATAGTGTTA
>CAMYKK010000154.1 GCA_947258975.1 uncultured Gammaproteobacteria bacterium | reverse complement strand
TCCGGACTCCCAGCCGCGAATATGGGCCGTTAGCTCAGTTGGTAGAGCATCTGACTTTTAATCAGGTGGTCGCAGGTTCGATCCCTGCACGGCCCACCAAATCTGCGCATTTTACCAAGCGTAAAACCAATACTAGTGGAGAGCTTCTGTGCTATGATTACATATGAACCATATTGAACCGTTTAGATAAATTCAAATGAGTACAGAAGCTTTTACCGTTCGAACGGACAGCAAGAAAATGAAGCAACTGGACAAGCTCGCCGACCGGATGGACCGGTCGCGAAACTACGTCGTCAATCAGGCTATCGATCAGCTCCTGGATGTCCATGCTTGGCAGGTCGAAAGGACTAAGGAGGGGATCAAGGCAGCAGACGAGGGGCGTTTCGCGAGTGACGCAGAGATGAAACGGATATTCAACAAATATAGATAGAGCTGATGGCTCGGGTGATATGGACGCAACCGGCCGCCCAATTTGAGGTTGTACAACGCATACGACGTGCGACAGAGCAGCTTGCAGAGCATCCGAAATTGGGTAGGTCGGGACGCGTGCGTGGCACGTTGGAACTCGTAATTGCTGGTCTGCCGTACATCGTGCCTTACAGAATAAAAGGAAACGCGATCGAGATTCTGAGCGTATTTCATGGGGCCAGAAAGTGGCCTGAGCACTTTGGGTGATACGCACAGGATACAATGTTCGACTACATATTCTCCGATCTGGATAACTGATCTTAAAGATGTCTTTGCAGCGGTGGCTTTGTTCCCGCGTGCATTGCTTGGCTACATACGGTCCTTGTGTTTGGATTGCACCCTCCGGTAAATCTCACTCATTGCCGCAATAAAAGAGTTGTCTCTCGGCCAGAAGGGAGGGCTGTCGCCCTCTCGGCGTATGATCAAAGCCGGGATCCCGTCGTCCCCCTTTTCATGGTGTTCCTGCGGCAGGCGCTTCCCGTTCCAGAATTGCTTGTAACTCATACTTGATTCCGCTTGTTCGATGGGTGCTGGCGGGAACCGGTTGGCCGTCGGCTCCGGAAAGGGGAATTCATCTTCCTGAAGTTGCGACGCAAGTGCTTTACCCAGGGGGGATTTAATGAGTTCTTTCTGGAGTGCCTCGCGCGTGAGGCCGCGTAATTGAAACAACAAGAATGGATCCTGATCCATCAGATGGGCTACGTGGTAATAGGTGCCGGCGACATGCTTACAGGGGTTCGCCCAATCAGGGCAGGAGCACTGGGTCTGTAATTCGCTGGAACTGCGGGGCAGTAGTGCGTGTCTGCTCTTTGCGAAGGCCGAGTCAATGTCTTCGGGGATCTCTCCCAGCAACAATCGGGATAACCAGCCGGCGTTCCCAGTCAGTCGCTTGATGATTGTTTTCCATTCCTTTGCCCGGATCTGAGCCAGGCGGATTTCGATCGTGTAACGGGGCTCTTTGTAGACACCGAAGTAAGGGTTAACATTGCCTCTTATCTTGGATCGGATGGTGTCGTCGTCAATCTCGAACTCCAGTAGCCGAGACGGCCCGGCGTAGCTGCGTCCACGACGAAGACGACCGGCGTCGGTACAGGATTCTAGCGCGGTCAAGAAACGTGGTCCCCACCAGGTTCTGCTTATGTTCGCCATTCAATTCTCCTTTAGCCCAACACGGCCTGGCTACGGTTTAGGGTAATCAGTTCCCGGAACGCCTTATCGTCAAGTTCGGTGAGCCATGTCTCGCCGCTACCCACGATACTCTCCGCCAGGCGTTGTTTTTCATCCAGCATCGTGTCGATACGTTCCTCGAGGGTGCCGAGGGTCACCATTTCTCTTGACCGATACGGTAGGCGCGATCGGTGGCTTGGTTTTCCACCGCGGGATTCCACCAGCGATCAAAGTGAAAGACGTGGTTGGCACGGGTGAGGTTGATGCCGACACCGCCCGCCTTGAGCGAGAGGATAAACAGCGACGGTTCGCTTTCGGCGTCCTGGAACTCGGCGATCATTCGTTCACGCCTACCGCGCGGGGTACCGCCGTGCAGGTAGTAGGTCGAGTAGTGATAGTCCTGGCGGAAGTGACGTTCCAGGGAGTCGCCCACCTCGGTGAACTGGGTGAAGAGCAACAGGCTTTCCCCCTCGGCGATCACTTCCTCCACCATCTGGGCAACCCGCTCAAGCTTGTGCGAGCGGGGCTCCGAGAACTCGCTGCCGTCCTGCAAGAACTGTGCGGGGTGGTTACAGACCTGCTTGAGCCGCATTAGGGTGGAGAGTATTAACCCCTTGCGTTGGATACCTTCGGTGCCGTGTATTTCCTGCTGTACCTCGTCCACGATGGCCTGGTAGAGCGAGGCCTGTTCGGAGGTTAGATTGCAGTAGACCTTTTGCTCTACCTTGTCGGGCAAGTCCTTAATGATGCTCTGATCGCTCTTCAACCGACGCAGAATGAAAGGTTTCACCAGGCGTTTGAGCGTCTGCGTGCGGGCCGGGTGTTCTTCTTTTTGAACCGGACGCTCGAAACGCTGTTTGAACTGGGTCGATGTACCCAGGTAACCGGGGTTGAGAAAGTGGAAGATGGACCAAAGATCGAGCAGCCGATTCTCAATCGGAGTGCCAGTCAGGGCCAAGCGGTGACGCGTATTGAGTTTGATGATTGCTTTGGTCTGAGCGGCTCGGGGATTTTTTAGGTTGTGCGCCTCATCCACCACAATTCGGTGCCAAGATTGATTCTGAAAAAGCGGGCCGTCCCGTCGTATGAGCGTGAACGAAGTGATGACCACGTCCTGCCGGGTGATTGCCCAGTTGAATTCCGCGGGATTCTTGGGACGCAGCGGACCGTAGTGGATAACGGCGCTTAAGGAAGGTGCGAAACGTCCGAGCTCCCGGTGCCAGTTACCCAACACGGAGGTGGGGGCGACTAGCAGGGTAGGGCCTATTTCTATTTTTCGGGTCCGCTCTACCAAAAGAAGGGCGATCACCTGTATGGTTTTGCCGAGCCCCATGTCGTCGGCCAGGCAGGGCCCCATACCAAGCTGTTCAAGATAATGGAGCCAGGCGAGACCGCGTTGCTGGTAACCTCGGAGTTGGCCCTGGAAATTCGTCGGCGTGTCAAAAAGCGTCAGACGGCCCGCCTCTCGGAGGCGCTCCGTCATTGTTTCCAGTGCCCCATCGTAAGTGATCTCGAAACCCTCCTCTTCGGCGCTGGCTGCTTTTTGCAGGAGTTCCGTTAGTGGCATCGTGTGATCGGTGTCCCCCTGGTGTTTCCAGAACTCCAGCATCCTGGCCATTTCGCTTCGATTGAGTTCCATCCACTGTCCACGGAAGTGGACGAGTTCCGATTTGGCTTCCACCAGCGCGCGCCATTCTTGTTCGGATAGTGTTTCTCCGCCGATTGCCAGTTCGTAGCGGTACTGGACCAGTGACGGCAGGGTGAAGTGGCCGGTGGCGGAATCCTTATCCTGAGAGCTCGGGGAGCTTGCCCGAAGACGCAATAGCGCTCGCTGTCTACCCTGTGGTGTCCACCAGGCGGGGACGATGACGCGATAGCCGCTATCTTCCAATACCCAGGCGTGTTCCCGAAGGAAAGTGAGGGCCTCGTTCCGGTCCAGGGCCACTCCGACGGGCTCGTCGGTGTCCAACCCGTCCCACAGCTTGGGATACATCCGGGCCGCCTGACCGACCTGGAGCAGTAGCTGTTGCGTGAAACCTTTACCAAAACCTCGGGTGATGGCGGTTTTCTTGGGACCTTTGAGCGGCCAATAGTCGGATAACGCTAACCGCAACGAAGGGTCCTTCCGGGAAGCGGCCAGCCATTCCAGATACCACTTGTCTGGGTTCTTGACAGGCGCTTCCTGTAGGCGGAAGCAGAGCATGACCCCGTCTTCGTGGTGCAGTCCCTCCAAATGTTGACGCCAACGTGACCACTGCTGCCAGGTTTCCAGCGTCATTGGAACACGGGAGTTGTGCGTGGCGCCATTACCAGCGATGGCGTTGGCGATGAACGTGCCGGCCACCGCTTTAAAACTTCTGTGCGGAAAAGGAGTGCCTGCTACTAGTTGCTCAAGGGTCTGGGCGCAGAAGTGGTTCAATAATGCAACGGGGTTGCGAAAAGACGCGTCGCTTTTTTTACTAATTTTCACAGCTCCGGATGAAACGGCGCGGCAAAGCCCTGGCATTGCTTCTCCGTAGTGCGTCACCATTTCCCGGTAACGCGCGGAGAGCGGACGCCAGGTGGTGATAAATGCCAGATGGGAGTGCTTGTTCTTTCGAGTCCGTGCTGGTTTCGATTGGTACGGAAGGATGGCAGGAATGTAGTGGTGCTTACTTACGATTTCCCGGACCGCGCGTCCAAAGCGATACCAGAACAGCAGATCGCCGCCGAGCTTTACCCGGTCAGCGAAGTATTGCGCCTGAAAATGGATTTCCTTGAGCAAGGGTAGCGGCTGTTCGGCGGCAAGTGCGGACACACGCCATGGCCGCCAATGAAACGTATCCGGTACATCGCTCCCTTGCATGTGGGCCAGTTCCGGTGAAGGGAGAGGCTGTTCGTCGGTGCTGGGAAGCGTAATCCATAATGGCGTTGCGGATTTCATTAGCAATGCCGTTGCCTCTCGCGGCACGGGGAGCACCTCGGAGAAAAAAGAGTTGAGCGGCTTTCCGGTCAAATGGAATGGGTGGATATCAGGGGTTTTCCTGGCCTTTGTTGCGGCTTCACGCTCGACCCAGAAAAGAAACTTGCCGTGGTTTTCGAACTGCGCCTCATCACCAGGGAGCCAGGTACCGTGTAGAATATGCATATGCATCGATGATAATGTAATCTGCAAGCTTCGTGAAAGTGTGAGTTGGACATGTCAGATCGCAATCAGTACCGGGGAGAAGAAATCGCAAACAGCGTCAGCCATGGTGTCGGCCTGCTGGCGGCTATAGCTGAAATGCCGGTGCTTATCCTTGCTGCAGTCAGTCGTGGGGACCCAGCGGGTATGGTGGGCGCAAGCGTGTTCGAGGCCAACGTGACCCCTGGTAGCGTCATTGTTCGCGAATAAGCTGCGCATCTGGGGGTCAGGGGACGTTGTCTAAAACGACTTCTCGAAAGTAAGATAAACAAGCAATTACAGGCAGAAAGTAATAGAAATTTTAGACAGGCATGCATGCCAAAATCCTCTGTTAAACAAAGCGTTATCTTAGCAATCGGATTCTGACTTTTAATCAGGTGGTCGCAGGTTCGGGGCCGCTCTACCGCATCCCTGCGCTCCGCGGCACTTGTGTGTCCTGCACATCGTCCTGCACGGCCCACCACATAACAAACTGACTTCCTTTTCATTTCGCGCGAACACGCGTCATCCCTCTTGCCTGCAATACCACCAGTGCCGGAGTTTTGCCGGACTTTTTCCGACACACCTTGTTGGCGGCAACAATCAACTCCTCCAACTCGGGCGCCGAGTAGTGCGTCGTAATGTCGCCATTACGATGCCCCAGCAACACCTTGCGTGTTAATCGGCGTGGAAAAATGACCCAATAAGGGGTCAAACTTCAGTGCTTGTTGACAAGCATGCGAAAATAATCAACTCGATGTTCCTGAAAAATTATCTGCAGATACGCTCCAAGCGGTAATGGGGCAATACTCATGGTGCAGCCCGCTGACTCATTTGGGCCAAACGATTCTTCATCGTTGAATCGAATATTTTTAACGACCGTCCGTGGTGTTTTTGTGGAGTGAAAGGTTGGATTGCATGTCCATGGCGAATTATTGATTGCTTGCGTAGTCGACTGCTGATTTGGGAAGTCGCCAATGAATACTGGATATTTCCAATGGCGGCGCGCCAAACCATAATCTCCAATCCAGTTTTTGGATAGTACGCCGTCTGAGCGTCGGGCATCGGTGAATGTCTTGTAGCCGGATGGGACCGATGGCGCATCTGTCTTTAATCCGCTCCTTTTTTGAGCCTCGGTGAACGCGTTTAGGTTCGACACGCTAAGACAGCATTCGCGGTGCAATATAGCTCAATCGAACACCGCACACACGAATTGATTACTGTCCTGATTTCGGAGCAAAGAAAATAGAGAACGATTCAAAGCGTCGAGACTTTCGACTAGATTCCTTGCCTTTCGCGTGAATAGGGCGCATGCTCCATCTACGATCTTTTATGTACTTGCCTGCCTTCAGCTAGTCGCCCGAACCTGGGCGGCCGAGGAAAAGACACCCAAGACAACCAGGTTGTTCGACACGCGCCCGATGCGCGCGCGGGATTTTTATATGGAGGCCAGAATGGCTATTGG
>CAMYKK010000153.1 GCA_947258975.1 uncultured Gammaproteobacteria bacterium | reverse complement strand
TAAATAACTCGCGCGCCACCGCTTTTTCCACTTCCTTTCTGAGCCCATCGCACTTTTCGTACACCACCGGATCCCGGCACAACTGAACCGGCCTTGGGGCTCTGTGCAATAAACACCGCAAAAGCTTCTCTCTCATCATCGGGCAGTATCCGTTTAACCTTGTCTGCATAAACAGGTGTTTCGATGACGGTGTACACAAATTAAATATACGGCAATGCCGTACCTAAGTCAATCTGACAATGCTCACCAAGTACTCATGAAATCGTAACAGCGTCGAGGATCGAATACCCACGGCCGTTTTCACAATGCGGCCACGTCGAAGAAAAAGCGCAAAGAAGCCAAGCAAAAATCGGTCGGTCGGCAACAGATTCGGAGCCCGTTGTCGGGGGCGGCAGACGACGAGCAGTTGCTGCTTCAGTAAGAGGTTATGATGCCTTTAACACCGCCCGTGCCGAGCAGTTTGACGACAACCGTCAGTAAATGGACAAGAAGTAGAAAAATATTCTTCATGTTGTCGACAGGTTACCAGAATCGCTGCCGTCAACAAGATTGCGTTCGCCATTGATTTAAGGTGAGAATTAGGAATTAGACACCAACAAGTCTAATTGTCATGTCGGAATAGCACCTTACGCCTGGAAAGTACAAAGCAAACTGTAGTCTTGACGGACCATCGACACCAGATCGGCGCTTGAGTTTCATGCCGCATCGCCGAGAATCACGAATGTAACAACGTTTGGGTGGCAATCGTGTCCGTCCTGCTAAATATCTACTGCATTACTGAAGGCTGAGAAAAATGAGTAAAAGTAAACGAAAGACATCGACTAGGCAGCGATTGGTCCCGACTCCTTTGTTGAATCCGCAAACACCGGTTGACTGGTGGTTCCTTTTCAAGCTCAACTCGGCCGAAGAACCGGGCGACCCCAAGCCGAAAGGTATGACCGGCCTATTCGATCACAAGGATTGGAAGCGGCCCCCCTATGAAAAGAAAGGAAAATTCAGTCAGCATTACCTGTATGCGAGCAGCGCGAATCCAACGCTGCGACACGGACGAAACATCCTTGGGTCAACCAAGTACGATCCTTTGGGCGCGACTTTTGGGCAAGTGTACTTCGGCTCTTACTACTACGTTCTTTGGAATGATCAGTTCTATAACGATCCCCGAGGAGGCGGTGGCTCGCCGTGGGGCCATTCCAAAGGCATGGTTGTCTGGAATGAGGAAGGAGAAGGGTTTGTCATGCAGGTCAGCACGCCGTCCTGGCCTGCTTCCGGCAACAGCAAGTATCCCAGACAAACCGACGGAAACACCTTGGGCTTTGTCAGAGACGATGACATCGCGGTCAGCCAACATTTTTTCGCACTAAAACTGACCAAAGATGATCTGATGAAGGTCTTGGCTGCCTTGAACAATGCAAGCGTCGTTACAGGAGTGAGCAAGAGTTCAACTTGGGAGTCGATGAAGGTAAAGATAAAGGAAAAACCGATCAATCCGCCGCTGCCACCGCCGCCGTTGCCGCCGCCAAACGAAAAACAGGTGATCAACAACGGCGGTCCAGCTGAAATCCAGGATCTGGTGAATTCTCTCGGAAAGAAACCCAAAGTTGGCAAGTGCACAAACGTTGTGCTTTCAAGCGGCATCAGACTGATTTCCAAGCCCTCGGATCTCGCGGTTCCACCTTGGCAGTTGGTCTCCGCGCAGCTCAAGGGAGTTGACCTCAGAGTGGCCAGTTGGTGGGCCCACCCAAAAATCTATGCGACCACGAAAAAATCCGCGACACCCAAATGTTGGAACAAAAAGCTCGGCGAGCCGGGCGCTGTCGACATCGCCATCACGGGGACGTGGCATCAGAAAAAGGGACACAAAGTCGAAAACCTCGGTCTGACCGGTGGACCAAGTGGCAACCACAACCATGCCAAGTTCGGTGTCTCTACCAGCAAAGGTAAAACGTATTCCATCTTCGGGGATATGAACCAGCAGGGCGCCTTATCTCCTGGCTTTATTGGAAAGAAATGTTCCAGCAGCCAGAACGGCCGGGGCGGTCTTTTTTACGTGATGGATGACAAAGAGTTATTCAAAAGTTTGACCAGCCTGCTTGCAGGGAATTCGGCACCGACCAGTTCTCCTCCAAAAAGCAAAAAAAGCAAAAAAATAGGATATCCCTGACTGATACGAAGTCCGCTCACAAGAAATCCTGAAGAATCAGTAGAGGGATTGAGGAAAAGCACTTTCATGGCTAAATTTGCTTTTCTGATTAAGCGCGTACGTTTAGCGCTACTACTCGCCCTGTGCGTGGTCCAGCGATTTTTTTGATAGAGCAGCACGCACGAGCGAGAAATGTTGTATCCGACATTTATCCGACATCAGTGCAGCACCGTTGTCCTCCGCAATTATTATGGGCGCCTCAATATCGCAAATACAGTAGCGTCCCTATGCGTGGCTCGTGGCATAATCCGCCGCCATTATGTTTCGTGCTGCGATGATCTACAGACTCCTATGGGATGCGCTCACCTACGCATGGCTGCTCCTTCGTCCGAGAAGCACTGTCGCGGCGGAAAACATGCTTCTTCGTCGGCAGCTCGCTCTGTACCAGGAACGTAATATGAAGCCGAGGCGAACGGATCCGGCCACGCGTTTGACGCTTGCCAGGCTTTCCAAGCGCTTCGATTGGAGACCGGCACTTGTGATTGTGCAACCGAAAACGTTGATTCGGTGGCATCGACAAGGTTTCCGAATGTTTTGGCGCTACAAATCCCGTCCTGGCCGGCTCCGGATCCCTCTAGAGCTCAGGCAACTGATCCGCGAAATGGCCTTGAAAAACGTGACCTGAGGCGAGGAACGGATCGCGAATGAGCTGTTACTGAAACTGGGAATCCGTGTCTCACCGCGAACCGTGCGGAAGTACATGCCAAAACGCCCCGGGAATAGTCCTCGCGGTGATCAGCGCTGGTCTACGTTCGTTCGCAACCATGCGTCCGATATCATCGCTTGTGATTTCTGCATCGCGGTCACCGCAACATTCCGACTTTTCTATGTATTGGTGGTCATCGAACATGGCTCACGCCGGTTATTACATTGTAATGTCACCGAATACCCAACCGCTGAGTGGACGTTACAACAACTCCCTGAGGCTATTCCATGCGACCGCCAATATCGTTTTCTAATCCATGATCGTGACAACATCTTTTCAAAGGAACTCGACAGATCCATCAGTCGTCTAGGGATCGATGTGATCGAAACGCCGTATCGGAGTCCGCAAGCGAATTCGATTTGCGAAAGAGTGATCGGATCGATGAGAAGGGAGTATCTAGATTATATGATTCCGATGAACGAAACTCATCTCGAAAAAATGTAAAAGAATGGGTCGCCTACTATAACCGGTCGAAACCGCATGCAGCGCTCGGGCCGAGTGTGCCTGACCCACCGCCTGGTATCCCCGTGTCGATCAGAAATGATCGTCATCGAATTACTGACAAACTTAAAGTGATCTCTACGCCAATACTGAGTGGACTCCATCGTGAGTATGCGCTCGTCCCGGCGTGAATGCGATGGCTTTATTGCGGACGACAAGTCAACTTGTCAGTACCGAGAGCAAGTTAAACTCGATGACTTTCGTTGGGAAACGCATTGTGGCGGACTCGTCCAGTTGCCGACGGCTGCGTGATTAGGAATCCGACACGCACACGAAAACCGTACCCTTCAAAATCGTTGGACCACTTCCCCGAAAAAAACGGATTTTCTAAGATGCCTTTTTCTTTGCAATAAGTTCGCGCGCTACTGGAACAAGCTCGTTGGGCACTTCCATGGTCGTTTCGTCAACCCGTTCGATCGCTGCTTCATCTTCCGCAACGGCTTCCTCTTCACTCTGATCCTCGTAATGCTCCAGAACTCGTTTGACTCGATCAGCATCCCAGCCAGGAGGAAATTTGCTCTGTTTCATCTTTCAGCGTCAATGTAGTAGCGGATTTTCAATCTCACTAATTCGTTTGCTTAGGCGATTACACTTAAGGTTCCTCGAACCGGTCACCAAGCGAGCCTAAAAGACGCTTGCCATGCACGATCGCTACTATGAGTATCTCCTCGTCGTGGATCTGGTAGATTAGGCGATAGCTGTATACGAAGCGTTCCCGGATAGCCTCATCGCTGAGTTCAGGAATCATACGACCTATCTGCGGAAAATCTCTGAGTTCGCGGCTGGTTTCGAGGATTTTTTGAACTACGGCCGCAGCGTAAAAGACAGAGTCTCTCGCGATGTAGCTGGCAATATCGTCAACGTCATTTAACGCCTCCGGCGACCATACTACTGAGTAAGCCATTTTCGCAGTCTGCCTTCAGCCTCTTCCTGAGGTATCGTTCCGTCTTGTTCGGCAGCGGCTAGGCCATGACGAATCTTCTCCACCACATAGAGATGATACTGAATGTCTTCCAACGTACATTCATCTGGAAGCTTCTCTAAAAGCGCTTCTACTGCATCTTTCGCAGTGCTCATGTTTCGCCGACCCCAGCGCTATTTACCTCTACGCTATTGTAGCTTTTTCAACGTCGCACCGCACTGCGTCAAGTGCAGACTGTAGTGATCCAACAATGTTTTTGTAGAGCAGCACGTATAAGCGAGAAATAGTTCATCCGACATTTATCCGACATCAGTGCTGCATCGTTATGCACCGTCCTGCATTTAAGGCAACGAACGCCGTCCTTCGGCCTAATTAAAACAATGACTTATATTGGCAGCTCTGGCTTCGAACCAGGTGGTCGGGGGTTCGAGTCCCTCCGGGCGCGCCAATAACTCCTTGTTTCACAGAAAGAAAAATCACGCTCCTGCTCCGACCTGTTGTTTGAGCACGACGCGCGGAAATCAAGTTCTCCAACTCCGCCGCCGAATAGTGCGTGGTAATCCGTCCTGATCGATGTCCCAACAAGTCCTGCCGGTCCTCGAACGAAACACCCGCCGCCCGCAACCTGCGGCCGAATGTGTGCTTCAGATCGTGGACCCGCACTTGCAATAGCCCCGCCCGTAACCGCGCCGATCTCCATGCGGTGTTGTTCATCTTCGATACTGGTCTCTTCCTAAATTTAAAGACAAACTCCGAGTGCTGTCCCCGTACACTGTCTATTACCGACTTTGCAACACGGTTTAAGACGATCAGCCGGTCTTCACCATTCTTCACCTGAGCACCCGGAATAATAAAGACCGATGTCTCAAGTTCCTTCACGGCCACTTCCCACTGCCATCTAAGGCTGCAGACCTCCTTCTCCCGGCATCCGGTGTTCACCTTGAAAAGCGCCATCCTCGCGAGGTGCACCGGAAGTTCCCTGAATAGCCGCGCCTGCTCGTCCCAGGACAGCGGATAGGGTTTTCGAGCATCCGTTACCCGCAGCAGCCTGATCTTTGGCGGACTTTCCAACCACGTCAGGTTGGTCTCGTCCAGCCATTCCGACGCCGCCAGATTGAGAATCCGTCTCACAACACTCAAGGCCAGGTTAATCGACTTCGATTTAATACCCTGAGCCTTACGAGCATCCATGAATCCCTGCAGCGTGCCCATATGCACAGACGCGATCGGCAAATGTCCGATATACGGATCCAATTGTTTGAGATGCATCGCGTCATCGACCAGGCTTCGCTTGTGCTCGTTTTCCATTAAATACCTTGTGGCAGCTTCCCTAAACGACCGAGAAGGTCGTACGCCAAAAACCTTAGCTTGTCGGATGTCTTCGATCCGCCGTGCTAAGTACGCTTCGGCTTCCGCAAGATCACGCGTTCCAGTGCTTTCGCAAAGTCGCGTTCCGCGGATCCGTTTATCGATGTGCCAGATCTCTTCACGTTTGTAGAGCCCCGGCGTTTTTTTGCGTCCCATAGTTGGTCTCCTATTCGTTGACCGGGACGCCCGTTGCGGGCCTTATACTGATCCGCCCAGGCGTCCAGATCAAGTCGGTCAAAGGCAATACCCTGCGATCCGATACAAATCTCTGTGATGTACGGCCGCACGTCAGCATTGAACCGATTCCGGTCCATACCGAGGTACAGTGGTGCATCTCGTAGCCGGAGTAGCCTCGGGAGCGTCTGTACCGTAAGCGGTTCGCCGCCGGCCATGTTTAATCCCTATCGACCCAAATAAGTGTTAGTAATATCGATACGGCTGTGGCCCAGCTCTGCAGCGATTTGCAACCGTGCCTGTCGATCTTGTTCCCTCAGCGCACCTTTAAGTTCTTTGGTCGGGGTGCCGCCGAGGATTGGGGCCTTGCGGCCGGTGAGTTCCTCAAAACGCCGTTGCGCGTAGGCGTGACGAAGCCCATGGGTCTTAGAGAGCCCCGCCCGCCGGGTCTGGTACTCCCAGGTCATCAAGTGTTCCCGATAGCTTTTCCGTGCCGGAATCAACGAACCGTTGTTGGCAAACGCCCTGGCCGCATTCAGCACTCCGCGTTGATATTCGGTTCGAATCGGTATCTCTCGTGGCCGTCCGCCCTTGGTCCAGCTGCTCTTTAAGACGAGCTTGTCGCCGCGATCCGCCCAGTTGGGTTGGATCTTCATCGCTTCGGACCGTCGCAGCCCAAACGCCGCCTGCAAGCGAAAGCTGTGATAGACGTGGTTGTCGGTAACGCGCTGTAGCACGTCTGTGGTCAGCGCAACGGCCTTCGACTGCGCGGGGACGTAGGTTCGGGCGTCGATCCCCAAGGCGCGGTTAGAGTTGGGGAGCAGATTCGACTTGCCGACCTTCTCCAGTGCCCAGCGCACGCCGGCCACGCGGTTCTTCAAGGTGGCCGAGGAGACCGGCCGATTCCCGCGGTCACCGTTGCTCCACAACGCCAGGACCGGTACCAGGTGTTTTTGCCGGACGTTGCGCAGGCGCAAACCCCGGAACCCCAGCCGGTGAATATCTTTGGCAAACTGCATCAACATCTTCTTTCTCTCGTACTGCGTGCCCCGGGACCCGTCCCGGTTACGCTTCAGGACTTGTTGTAAATCCCA
>CAMYKK010000152.1 GCA_947258975.1 uncultured Gammaproteobacteria bacterium | reverse complement strand
CCCACTTCTAACCGCCCCACGACATCAAATGAAAGAAATCCCGCACCGTAACCGATACCATGCTGAAGGGGCTTAACTTAGTGCCATTCGGGTCAGACCCCAATTCCACGAAATGCTAGTCAATCCCGGCCCATCGCGATCGGACGCTCAGGATCGGTGATCCATTCGCTCCAGGACCCGGGATACAGCTTTGAGCCAGACAGCCCGGCGATCTCCATCGCCAAAAGGTTGTGGCAGGCGGAAACGCCGGAGCCGCAGCTGTGCACTACCGCGCCTGCGTCGTGCCCCGGGAACAGTGCGGTAAATCGAGTGCGTAAGGTCTCGGCAGACTGAAATCGCCGATCTTCCCCGAGATTCGTCATGTGATACAGATTCTTCGATCCGGGTATATGGCCGGCTACCGGATCCACCGGTTCCACGTCGCCGGCGAATCGCGTCGCAGCACGCGCGTCGATCACCACGACCGCATCGGTGTTCATCGCATCGACCAGTTCATTGATATCCAGCCACCGCGACCGGTCGGGCCGCGGCGTAAACGCCCTGCGCGTGCTCGGGCGCACGTCCGAATTCGCCGGATAGCCGTCGTCAGTCCACCGCTGCCAGCCACCATCCAGCACCGCCGCTGCGGTGTGGCCCAACCATCGCAACATCCACCACAAACGCGCAGCGAACGCTCCACCGACATCATCGTAGGCCACCACTTGCTCGTGGTCGCCAACCCCGTGCCCGGCCAACCAGGCTGAGAACTGCTCGATACCAGGCAGTGGATGTCGACCGGTATCTTGCCGCCGCGGTGCCGACAAGTCCTCGTCCAGATGCGCGTAATAGGCCCCGGAAATGTGGGACTGCTGATAATCGCGTCGACCGCGCTCGGTGTCATCCAGAGCAAATCGGCAGTCGAATACGATCCAATGCGGATCATCGATGTGTTGCTTCAAGGTCTCGGCAGAGACAATGGTTGAATACGGCATCACTCTCCTCTTTAGACACATTCACCCAATAAACAGCGCAGTAATGCTGCCGCCCGCTCGTAGATACCCGGCTGATCGCTTTCACGCGGGCCGGCGACATTCAGCGTCTCAATCCGGTAGCTTTTCAACCACCGCCGGAATCCATCAATGTCCGGGGATGCCATTGTCTCACTAATCCAATAAGGTTTGTGCAGCCTCGCAACGCAGATTTTAGTAAACAATGTGCCTCCCGAGAGTGGCCCGTCCGCAATGCTCAACGTGCCTTGCGAATCACGCACATTCCATTCAGTGCGCTGAATATATTGACCACTGGGAGTCTCTCGTAACGGGTAGCGCGCATCGATGCTGCCATCCTCGGCGCGCCGTCCAGCCGGGCACCACCCGCCGCACTGTATTGACAACGCCGCCGCCACGTCCAGGGCCGCACGATCTACACCCGTTTGCCCTCCGGAAACAACCTTACTCAATAGCATATTGCGCCTTGCAATAGCCGCACCTTTGAGCGTACGCTGGCCGGCCTGTTAAGCACAAATCGATATTAACACCTATTTATTAATGGACACCCTCACTATTCCGTTGTTTCCCCTTACTACAGTATTATTTCCCGGGGGGCCCATTCCGTTGCGTATCTTCGAGCCCCGCTATCTTGAGATGGTCAGCTACTGTGTCAAGAAACAAACGCCGTTCGGCGTGTGTTTGATTCGCGACGGTAAAGAGGCTGGAACCGTCGCCGATCCCCATGAAATCGGCACCCTGGCTACTATCGTGGATTGGAACACGCTGCCGGATGGATTACTTGGTATTGTCGCCGAAGGCGGTGACCGGTTCACGATCCAAGACACCCAACTGCAATCCAATCAGCTATTGACCGCAGAAGTTGCGCTGATCCCCGGCGACCCGGTGATAGCGTTGCCATCCAAGTATGCCAAACTTGGTCATCTACTGTCCGAGATCATTGAGGAAGCGGGCCCGCTCTATGCGTCAGTACAGCGGCATTTTGACGATGCAAGCTGGGTTAGCTATCGGTTGGCGGAGATCCTGCCGTTGGACACAGTCGTCAAACAGTATCTCCTCGAAATGAGCAGCCCTCTGACGCGCCTTACGCATCTGCAATCGGCGCTGCGAAATCTGATTGATGCCTGACCGGCGCTTCAGCATTTGATGCAACTGGTCTACAATACGTGCCCCCCTGCCCGCAGGATGAATGAGGCACCACATGGGGCGGTAGCTCAGCTGGGAGAGCGTCGCGTTCGCAATGCGAAGGTCGGGAGTTCGAGCCTCCTCCGCTCCACCATTTCTAATGTAATCCTTTCAAGCACTTAGCGAATCAACGTCAGTTCATTTCTATTCAATTTTTTACCAGGTGTGACCAAAGTGTGACTGCTGTCGAGTTTGGCCACTGCGGCGCGTACATTTTCCGGTGCTAAATGCGCATAACGCTCAGTCATTTTGACGGTGCTGTGTCCTAACAACGCCTTCACCTCGGCAAGCGGAACACCAGCGCTCACTAACCACGCAGCACAGGTATGGCGAAGATCATGAATGCGAAAATCATCAATCCTCGCTCGCTCACATGCCGTCGTGAATGAACGTTTAACGTCCTGTATCCGACTTCCATCTTTATGCGCAAACACCCAGGGAGAACCAGGACAATTCTCCGCTCGAAACCGAGCGCGATTTAGAATCACCGCCATGGCCGATTGGTTTAGCGGTATCGATCTTCGACGAGCCGTCTTCGTGTGTTCGGCTTCTAAATAAAACAAGTTGGCCGACAAATCCACACGCGCCCATTCCAATCCCAACAACTCCTGCTTCCTGCACCCCGTGTGCAATGCCAAGCGAATAAAGTCCGCTAAATGCGGCGCATTACTTTCCGCTTCAGCGGCCCGGATCAACGCCTCACTCTGGGACCGGCTGATCCATCGCGCCCTGCCCTCAGGTTCCCTCAATTTCCGTCCGCTCACGGGATTTGGGATGTCCCAGTCCCATTCTCGCCGCGCATAGTTGATCGCCGCCGAGAGCAACCCGAGCTCGCGATTGACCGTGGCTGGCTTCACCACTGGTTTACGCTCCTCCACGTACGCGCGGATATCGCTTGCACGCAACCGATTTAATTCGCAACCAGAAAAATGCACGTGTAAGTGCACCGCCGCGTTGAGGTCTCGCTGGTGGCTCTTTTTGTCCGTGGTTTCCTGAAGATACGCCAACATCATCTCATCGAATGTTCGGCTCGGCTCGTCATCCCATTGTTGCGCACGAAAGCTTTCCAGTTTCCATCTTGCCTCTAGCGCTTCCGCTTCCTTACGGTTCGTTGTTCCAGTAGAACGTCTAACTCTGTGGCCGCTTGCGTTGGTGTAAGAAACCCACCAATAGCGGCTGCGTTTGCGTTTATGTGGCATACGTTTACCTCCTGTTGACGCACGCCAAGTCCCACGCACGATCCATTATGCGAAAGTCTGACTTGACGCGCCACCCAATCGTGAACGGCCTTCGCGGGGATACGCACCACGCGGCCGATCTTGACCCTTGGTAGCTCTCCTCGCTCCAACATGCGGTGAACGGTTTTTGTTGAAACCCCTCCCAACTGTCTTGCTGTTTCTTCAACGTCCCATAGCAACCGGTCAGGAAACTGGTGTTCCGGCCGAGTCACTTGAGCTAGCTCAGCTCGGGTTGATTGGGCTTGCTTGATTTGCGAACCCAACGCCGTTACCGCCCTATGTATGTGTTCGTGATGCCGCTGCGGCTGTGCCCCAACTCTCCAGCAATCTTCAACCGCGCCTGGCGGTCTTGTTCCTTCAGCGTCCCTGTGAGTTCTTTGGCCGGCGTACCGCCAAGGATCGGTGCTTTGCGTCCCGTGAGGTCTTCATATCGCCGCTGCGCATAAGCATGGCGAAGCCCATGGGTCTTCGAAAGCCCGGCCCGCCGGGTTTGGTACTCCCAGGTCATCAGGTGTTCCCGATAACTTTTCCGTGCCGGGATCAGCGAGCCGTTCTTCGCAAACGCCTTGGCCGCATTCAGCACCTCGCGCTCCGCTTGGGTAATGATGGGGATCTCTCGCGGCCTTCCGCCCTTGGTCCAGCTGCTCTTTAGAACGAGTTTGTCACCACGATCCGCCCATGTGGGTTGGATCTTCATCGCCTCGGATCGTCGCAACCCAAACGCCGCCTGCAAGCGAAAGCTGTGATAGATATGGTTGTCGGTGACGCGCTGTAGCACGTCTGCGGTCAGCGCAACGGCCTTCGACTGCGCGGGGACGTAGGTTCGGGCGTCGATCCCCAAGGCGCGGTTGGAGTTGGGGAGCAGATTCGACTTGCCGACCTTCTCCAGGACCCAACGCACGCCGGCCACGCGGTTCTTCAAGGTGGCCGAGGAGACCGACCGATTCCCGCGGTCACCGTTGCTCCACAACGCCAGGACCCGTACCAGGTGTTTTTCCCGAACGTTGCGCAGGCGCAAACCCCGGAACCCCAGCTTGTGAATATCTTTGGCAAACTGCATCAACATCTTCTTTCTCTCGTACTGCGTGCCCCGGGACCCGTCCCGGTTACGCTTCAGGACTTGTTGTAAATCCCA
>CAMYKK010000151.1 GCA_947258975.1 uncultured Gammaproteobacteria bacterium | reverse complement strand
GCTGTTCTTCATGTTCGCGCACATGACCATCAACTCCGCGAATTTCGCCGTGCAAACGCTGCTGCCGGGAGGCGAAATGGCGACTACCTTCTGGGTCGGGGTCATCCTGGTGGGGCTGCTGATGCCCGCCTTCATCGAGGGTTTCTACCTGCTCCGCACGGCGGTGCTGGGGCACGAATTCGAATGGCCTTACGTCATCAACGTCGCCGCGCCCATCGCCATTCTTTTCGGAGGCCTGATGCTCCGCTACGTGATCGTTGTCGGTGGGCAAATCACCGGGCCAATCGGTATTTGAGGGTGTAGCGATGGTTGATCGACGACATTTTCTACGCATCGGCGCGACAGTTGCCGCGGCCACCGTTGCCTCTCCGCTGAGAACTGCGCTGGCTGCTACCGAGACTCAGTCCAAGGCAACGGCCAGTTCTGTAAGTAGTGCAAGCCAGTTCTTCGATGAGGGGGGCAAGGACTACTCGTATCTACGCGGCACCGAGAAGGAGGCCGTACCGAGCGCGTGCTGGCAGTGCGTATCGCGGTGTCCGATTATCGGATTCACGGAAGACGGGGTGTTGACCAAGATTGAGGGGCAACCGAGCTCGATCCGGTCTCTTGGCAAGATCTGCGCCAAATCGCAAGCAGGCATCAACCAACTCTATGATCCCGACCGCATCCTGCATCCCATGCGGCGTGTCGGCAAACGCGGAGAGGGCAAGTGGAAACGGATTGGCTGGGATGAGGCGTTGGGTGAACTGGCCGAACGCCTAAAGCGCTTACGTGATGCCGGGGAACCCGAGAAGTTCATGTTCCATTATGGACGCATGAAAGGCGGCACCAGCAAGCTGGTACACAATTTTCTGGCGGCCTACGGCACGGGGACCATCGGCAATCACACCAGCCTTTGTGAAGGCGGCAAGTGGACCGCCCAGGAGCTGACGTGGGGCAGTCACTACGACAACTGGGACTTCGACAACACGCAATTCGTTCTCAACTTCGGCAGCAACATATTCGAAACTCACACCAATCATATCTCCACCGCCCAGCGCCTGATCAGGGCGATGGTGGATCGCAGCGTGCGTCTGGTGACCTTCGACGTGCGCCTTTCGAACACGGCGGCGAAATCGAACGAATGGGTACCTATCCGGCCTGGCACCGACCTGGCGGTGGTGCTGGCGATGTGCCACGTGATCATGCGCGAGGGGCTGTACGAAGCGGGCGTGCCGTTTCTCGAGTTCTGCAAGATCACCGCCGACTACCGGGCTTCCGTGGACGACAAGATCGAGGCCTTGAAACGACACGTCAAGGAGTATACGCCGGAGTGGGCCTCCGAGATCAGCGGCGTACCGGCGTACCGCATCGTCGAGGTTGCGCGTGAGTTCGCGACCAAGCGACCCGCCTGTGTGATCAGTTACCGGGGCGCCGTCGCCCATTACAATGGCAACGAGACCGAGCGGGCGATCCAGATGCTCGCGGCCATCACCGGTAACATCGATAATCCCGGCGGGCGCTGCAAGGCGGTAGGGGCGAGTTGGGATTATCCAAAACCCAAGAAGATCCCCAAGACGAGAAAGCTGGATCTCTTGGATGGCTTCCCAGGGCAGATTGCCTTCCCGACGCATCATGTGAGCCACCAGGTATTCGAACGGATCAAAGACGGCAGCGCCGGACGTCCCGATGTCTACCTGTGGTACTGCTATTCACCGGTGTATGCAAATGGCCACTGCAAGGCTAACGAAGAAATTCTAAAAGACGAGTCACTGCTGCCGTTCACGGTAAGCGTCAATCCGTTCTACGATGAGGCGGCGGCATTGGCGGATATGATCTTGCCGGACACCACCTATCTGGAACGGTGGGACTGGGAGGATATGGTGTCGCCGACTCAGATTCCCGAGTACTACATACGCCAGCCTCTCGTCGAACCGTTGGGCGACGCGAAAAACTTCACCGATGTCTGCGTGGATCTGTCCAAGCGTTTAGGATTGAAGCTCGGCGTTAAGTCAATGGAGGACTTTGTTAAAAAGTCCTGCAAGATGACAAAGATCGTGAAGAAGAAGGCGCGCGGCTTCCGAGGGATGAGAAAAAAAGGGGTGTGGCACGACAAACGCGCCCGACCGCAATACTTCTCCTACCGACAGGACGTCAAGGACAAGGAGCTGAACAAGGCGACGGTCATATTCGACGATGCAACGGGGGTTTACTGGGACTGGAAGGCGGCCGGTGTCGGCAGCCGCGAGGTGGCCGAGGCCCAAGGTTACACACAAACCAAAAAGGCTTACCGGGGTTACGTCGCCCAACAGTTCGGTGAGCTGGTCTATTTGGGTTTTGCGCCGGATAAGCTCAACAAGTCAGGGTATTTCGAGATCTATTCGTCTCTCATGGAAGAACGAGACCTGCCGCCGATGCCCACCTACATGGCCATCCCCGAACATGCCGACCTGGAACCGGATCAGCTGGTGTTGACGACTTACAAGGTCAACGTACATACCCATTCGCGTACCATGAACTGCCGCTGGCTGGCCGAGCTCTATCATGAGAACCCGGCATGGATTAACCCCGGCACCGCAGAAGCCTTGGCAATCCAGGAGGGAGACACCGTGAAAGTGAGGTCTGCGATCGGCGAGATCGAGACCGAAGTGCAGGTGACGCCTGGCGTGGTACCGGGGGTCATCGCCATTTCTCACCACTGCGGGCATTGGCAGTACGGGCGCATTGCCGCGGGGAAACGCGCACCCGAGGGAGTGGATGATATCCCGGATCGCGATACGCGATGGTGGGACCGTAACGGTGTGCATCCCAATTGGGTGATCCCTAATTCACCGGACCCAATCAATGGGCAACAACGTTGGATGGACACAGTGGTTCGGGTCACCAAGATCAAGTCAATCTGAGTCTGCAACGATGATATGCGTGCGTTTCGTATTGGCCGGTTCGGAGGGCCCAGATGAAAATCCGCTTTAGTGTTTCGATTATCTTTGCATGCCTGGCGTTATTTCCCGCTGTTTCTCTGCAGGCTGCTGAGGTACGGGATGATCTGGCCCAAATCGTGCGCCTGATGGGTTACGGTGGTGGGATCCACAACTTCAAGAATTACGTCATGCGGGACAGGGAGGAGTACCGCACCGCAGGGCGCACGGACTTCGCCCAGATCTTAGACGTTATCGCCGGCCTCGAGCGCGGCGACAAATTGAACGCTGCAGAGCAGCAGGCGCTCAACGCGGTCAAGGTGGTAGTGGAATCCTACGCCGCGGCGCTGGACCGGATTACCGAGCTGCGCAACAAGGGATGGCGGGCTGAAGACATCGACCGCGTGGTGATCATTGACGACACCGCCGCCGTGCAGGGATTGGACACGCTGCGTGCAAGGTGGAGCTGGACGGATTTCGAGGAGATCGAATTTCAACTTGGTTACGGCAAAGCCATTCATAACTTTAAGAACTATGTGCTGCGCGGGCGTGAAAAATATCACACCGAGGCCCTGCAGAACCTGCTGGCAGTGGAATCGCTGGTGGTAAACCTACTTGGCAAACCGGAACTGAAAGATCCACAAGCCGCCGCGCAGAAGCTGATAACCGCAACGGGCACAGTCGCCCACGACAGGGCCGTACATGAGATCACCGACCTGTTTCAGGAGAATCGCGCCGCGCTGGAGAATGTGGACCGGACGGCTCGGGCCTATCGCGACCATCTGGGTCTGGTTGAACGGTTGATCACCACGCAGCGTTCGGTGCGTCAGATCGATCTGGCAGTCAAGATCAACGACGGGTCCGCCAAGGCAGGCTTGGCCCATCTCAAGGAAGGTTTGGTCCAGTTCAGTGGACAACACACCGGTAATACCGCTCAGCCGTCGAAACCGTAACACCCTTACCCACACAGTTTACCCAGTAGCGAGCCACGTGGCGGGATCTACAAGGGGAATTATTGATCTTGTCGTCACTGACGTCGATTCGCTGAATTGTGCCCCGGGATGCGTCGGTAACCAAGACAAAGGAAGACATAAGGGGTCTGACCCCTTTGTCGATATATGCGGGCTAGCCACGTGGTGGTTTCCCTGGGCAGTTTTATTGAACTTGCCGCTACTGACTTCGATTCGCTGGTTTTTACTCTAGGTACCGGGTGCGTTACCAATCGGTAACTCACCGGCGGAACCTCGACCTCCGACGTTACTGGCGGGTAACAAAAGGCGTCGTTCAATCCGACGGCACCTCTTTATCTCTTTGATTTGTAATAAACAAATAAACTGGTTCAGATATTGCTAGGAGCTAATGCGAACGTTTCTATTCGTCCGGTTATCGCCGGTTGAGATGGAGTAAATCCACTCCAACTGGCGACGAAATTTCAAAAACAGGAGGATTTGGTATGACGACAGTCTCGACGCCGACGATCACTCGTCGGCAGATGTTAAAGCGCGTCGGGGCGGTGACCGCCGGCGTCACGGTGGTTGCCGCGGCGCCGATGGCCGCGCGTGCCGCCAAGCAAGAAGTGCGCTACGCCATGGTCATCGATACGCGGCGATGTTCCGGATGCCAGGCGTGTAGCATCGCCTGCAAGTCGGAGTTCGAAGTTCCCCTGGGAGCGGTACGCTCGTGGGTCGAGCATGTCGAAGCAGGCGCGTTCCCGAATGTCGAGCGCCGCATGCTGCCGCGCTTGT
>CAMYKK010000150.1 GCA_947258975.1 uncultured Gammaproteobacteria bacterium | reverse complement strand
CTGTGTGATCATTATGGTTGATAAAAGTTCCGTCACTCCACGACGCCCAAAGGTCCGCATAGGGCACCTTGCTATTGTTGCCGTTTGCCTTGCGCTAGTTGCTGGGGCTGTCGCATGGCATTATCGGCTCATTCCCGGAGTGCAGCCAAATGCTCGCGCAAATGCAATCATGGTAATTGCACCATATCGCCATCAGGGAACTTGGGTCTTTGATGATACTTCGGCAGGGCTTGTCAAGGAACCATTTGTCGCTGGTGTGCCGGAAATGATCGATGTTCTCGTAAAAGACATCCCGAATGCAGATGAAGGATTTCGCCTGTTGTTCAGCGCCCAGCCGTTTCCCGGGTATCAAAAAAAGCTGACATGGCTCCGTGGAGATTCCGGTGGTAACTACTACTTATTGGATGATCCAAAAATGGAAGGTTGGATTTGCCCGGCAATGTTTAAGTACTATTTAACTGCTCCGAAACATCTGTATATAAAAGCTGAGTTGATCGAGTAACGAAAACGCTGGCAAGTCATCCTATTCCGATGGCTCGTCTTGCTTGTTTTTCTCCCAAAAATCAATCCCGTGACAACTGGGCCGCCGCGCTATCTCAGTGCGACAACGACGCGTAATACAATTCGTGGCTGAGATCCCGGTTCCGCGCCACCTTGTCGGCACGCGAAAGAAACGCCAGGTGCGTGGCCTCGGCGGATACACCCACACCCTGGTTGGGCGTGTACACAGCGCAAACGGCATCTTCTGCGCTTGCAATCAGGGTGGAGCTCTCTCCCGACGGCAGGCGCGATACGACCAGTTCGTCCACGTTCACACAGGAGCAATATGTTTCACCTTCTTCATAGTGATCGCTGTCGCCGTAACCCGGTGGAAACGTGACCTCCCGGCGGTAATAGGCCAGCCAGTGGCCGTCCGCAGACAGCGCCGGTGCCGCGCCAGTCACCAGGGTCCTGTCTTCCGGCGCCGCACCGGGCACCTCGCCAAAACTGATGAACGGGTGGGTCCCTGGTCTGCTGCCACGGGATTCATAGATATAGATCCCGGTATCGTCGGCTCGCATCACCAGGCCAGCGCTGAGCGCCAGCCGTGAACCATCGTCGCAAAGGCTCGGTGGATTGGCCAGCACCGAACTGGTCCTGAAGCTCTGCACGTTGCTGCTCTCGGGGTGCGCTACCACCAGCGGCCGCCGTGACGATCCGGGCTCCGGCACTGCGCGCAGCGTATAGCTGCCTGGGGCTCGGATGCTGACAAGATAGCAGTACACGTCGCAGGTGGGACCAACGTGCTCTCCATGGGCTACGGGTTCGTAAGGCGGCATGTCGACGTTCTCGATGTCGAGACCGCGGACCACGCCCCCCGCGTAAAAGGCGATGTGCCTGCCGTCGCCGCTCATGCGCAGGCTGCGGATGCCGTTGCCGAAGGCATTGTCACTGAGCACTTCCAGCACCGTCCCTCCACGCACCGAGTCTCCCCCGATATCGGCCAGCATCAGGCGTTCGCGCGTCCTACCCCAGTTGTCTCGCACGGCGCCGGCGTACTCGTAGTCGGTCCAGACATACGCCAGCCAGCGTCCGTCCGCCGAGATACTGGGTTTACTGCAGGCATACTTGCGCAATCCCGGCTCGCCGGGCCGTGCCGCGCCGGTTTCAAACCGCGGTATCTGGTCTGCTACGACCAGCCTGATCTGACCACTTTCGATGTCGTAGACATAGATGCCAGTCTCGTCCTCTTCCGTATAGTAGCCAGGCGCGTAGAACACGATCCGGCGCCCGTCACCGCTGATCTGCGGACACGGGGACATCAGCGGCTTGCTCTCTCCCCGGGCGTCCACCGTGAGCTGCCGCGGCTCCGTGTCGCGATCGCGATCATAGAGCCATATCGCGTAGCCTGGGCGTTCCGGGACCAAGCGGGAGGCATACACGACCCGCCGGCCGTCGTTACTGATACTTGGGCGCCGGGTAATGGGAAAGTATAAATCGTCCACATAGACCCCGTCTGTTAGCTGGGTAACGTCATAGTCTGCCATGGGTGTGACCTCCTAATTATAGGGATTTTGACTTCCAGGCAGTCTACCAGGTAGCATTCCTAATTCAAAAAGTGCGTGTGTGCCAAGGCGGCGCAGATGCATTTCTGGCCATCTTCCTGGGATGGCAAGCGAAGTTGGAGCCTACATGAGCACAAAATGCTGGCCGAGGCGCGCAAAGTACCAGGTCGATCCCACGGCGGTATGCATTGTCCCCATGCCGATCTACGGCGGGGATGAATGAGAAGCTCTCCGGGATTGAATTGCCCGCAGGCCGAGCAGTAATACCGGGCTCGTAGGTACTGCTGCCTGGACCCTTCCAAGTCGTGACACGTTGATGCTGCGAATGCAGGGTTTTGCTGGGCGCTGGCGAGAAGTGTTTTGTCTGTTTTTGATAGCCAGAAGCATGGGCAGCCTTCCGCGCGCCTGCGCGCAAGACATCATTGCAAAGATTTAGTTACCAAAGCCAAAGAATGTGTACCGGTCTCAACTTACGGAAGAGGATCAATACGGGCAAGCGGCTCCTGATTGCGCGCTTGTTGCCACGCTTCTTGAAGCTCTTGTTGATGTTGCGCTGCCCATTCCATCACGAGGCCAGTTGCACGCGGTGGAAGACGTCCTCCAAGTACTGCTAGCGTGTTGACTTCCACAACCATTTTATTGTGACCGTACCAAGCATGAAAGTGTGGTGGATTATGGTCGTTGTAATACATTTTGATCACAATGCCATAAAAACGGCTTAGCTCAGGCATCTGCGGGGGCCTTTAGATGGGGAAATAGGTCCATCGCTGAATTGCCAGTTATTTCTAAATAAATGGCATCCGAACAGAGGTCGATGTTGTCACCCCACACGAACTCACCGTGCTCACCAATAACAACAGTTTGAAATGCAGCGGGATTATTCCAGGCTGCGAAAACGCCTTTGCCCACAAGATGAGAGAGGTCTACCTCGCCTACGACACCGTCTGAGTATTCAACACGGAGCTTATACCCGGGAAGAGCGGCTACATTAATGGGTCTCAACATCACGGTACTCTCTTTTGGAGAAAAGCAATAAATCGATTTATTTCATAAACCAAGTCCTGCAATTATACGGCTTTTCCGTGTCAATCTCAACAACGAGAATTTGATCTGAACAAGCTATTTGGCGCATACGCGTCTTGGCATCTCAATTTAAAGGTAATTTCCCACACGGTGACGTTGCCGTCGTGTGCGTGCGGTCGGCTAACTCAGGTTGAGAATTGAACGAGCCCCATGCTTTGCCCTTTATTCCACTTCTACTTTGGCTCTGGCGCTGGCCAGCTTTCTGGCAGTGCTGTTCGTCCCAGCACTGCAGCTAAGCTGGCAGGATTGAGATTACTTGCCGGTGAATTACCCACATGCCGATAGAGATTCGCATCCTAACCATCGAACCCGATCGGATCCTCACTGATCCACCCTCCAGTAGCTGAATCAAACTATCTGTGGAGATTGTTTTGTAGTCAGGGGGCTCCTCGCAACTTCCAGGCGTACAAGGCTTTCGGGCGACAGTTGCCGAAAAATCCAGCCTCAATAACCGCTGTTCGTGAATCCGCTCCCGCGCACGCGAACCGATCCGCTAAACTGAAAATAAGGCTTCCATGAAGCCGGTAAAGCCCGAGAAATCGCGCACGCTTCGAGCGCCGTGGCGGTTTGGAAACGAACCGGGCCAAGGCGCTGAGACGGTGGGCTTTTCCGGCCCAAACCGGCCAGCACCAGGCATGCCTGTTTTCACTTTGAGTTCTAATTGACCTCCGACGCAGATCGGCAGGGAGACGCTGCACAACCACTGTGGGACCGCACCCCTAGAATTAGGGATTCTCCCTGGTAGACTGACTGCAAATCAAAATTCCTATCATTTTGCGCATCCCCCTCTGTATTACAAACCCATAGAAGCTTGTTTTTTGAGCAAAGATTCTTAAGCAGCGGCAGCGAGCACCATTGTTGCGCGTAGTTTGAGTGCGGTTGTCATAACCTTTTGGCCTTTCTTTGTTATTCGATAGTAAAATGTGCCGGAAACTTTGCGAATCAACTTGTGGGCGCGGAGTAGACGCAGGGAACGCGTGACACGTCCAGCAGCCCGTTTTCGTTCCTCAGCATCGCGCTCGGCCTGTGGAAAGAGCTTTTGCCGAAGGTCACGGTTGCGAAATCCCTGCAACAGGAAGATGCCGTCCTGAAGAATCGAGAACATACGGACTTCCTCTGGTTCAATTGGGCGCAACGCACGGTAGGGACGACCCTTTCGGACGATCCGTCGGCTAACAGGGTCCAATAGCTGGTGGGCAGAGGATGGTTCTCCCACAACAGCGAGCGCCTCGAGATAGCGCTCATTCGCGGCACGACAGATTTCTACGCGCCGGACGGTATCGGCAACACTCTTTCGCATGGGAAACCATGTTGTTATGAGTTTGCCACCTCGGGTCGCTTTTCGCCGAACGTTGAAACGCCTCGGATTGTTAATAGTGGTCTCGATCCTCAGTACGCTGCCTTGTTTATCGTACATTTTGATCGAGTTCTCATCGACCCAGTGCTTTATACGGACCCCCTCTATACGGTGCTTGAGGTCACTTGAAACTTCTCCATTGAATTCACGCGTTGAAGCGACGTCCCATGAATCGCATCACGTCGCGACAACTAAAACGCTCAACTGCGTGATTAACGAGCGATGGGTAGATTGCGTCGAGAGAGGCTTCATTCTCAAACATTATATCGGTCGCATACTCACTTTCGCACATGGTCCAGTAGTATGAAGGAAACGTTAAATCGTTATCGGATTGCAGCCAGGGATTGACTCGACGAGCCAATACATTCAAGAAATGTACCCAATTACGACACTGAAGGTCGTCCATCATCTGCTGAGCTCTCGGCAAGTCATCAATTTGCGTGAAACAGTTGCCTTCCTTTTTGTAATTCAATTTTGCTTTATCCATCCGGCGGGCAAGGTATTCCCTTCCATTCACACATACCTGAATAGTCAATGGAAGCCAAGTTTGCAATCGGACGTGCATCAAGCCGAACTCTCGGTCAACGAAGTAGAAGTATAGAAACAGACATTTCCTGCGAGCAGGCATCAATTCCAAACGCTTGCTCTCGCGATTTTTGCGGAGTTCAAAGGTCTGACACGATTCTACGCAAGACAGGACGCAGACCAACCCGCGTGCAATGGAGTCGCGTTCCATGATGCTCTTTGCGTAAGTCTGTTTGGAAAGTGATGAGGAAGCCAAGTATTGAAAAGGACGATTGTGTTGGGCAGCAAACTGAGCTGCCTGCAGCTTTATTTTACCGGAAATGCGTTGGACAAAATTGCCAAAATCCTTGTACAGCACGCCATGTACATTGAGGTACTTGTCCATGCCGACAGGGTAGCTCAACGCGCGCATCGTGCCACGGAAAAGGATTCTGTCAAACCCGTGTAAGACGCCGGTAATTCGGTCGCAATGCCGATCGATGAAACTCTGCATGTCAACATCTCCAATGTGTTAGTCGTGATTTGCACAGAACAAGGAAAACGCAAATAGCACGTGTCTGCAATTGTTATACTTGTGTTTGAACACCCGAGTTATGCCTTAGAAAATCCCAAAAGAAAATCGCATAGTCAAGTAATGGAAGGAGAGCGTGAAGAAAGATGGGTTTGGTTGTGGCCGCAGGCCGCGCAATTTGTTTAAATAGGGGGAGCGTGTTGTGTACGAACCGTGCGCGCATTGGTTATCGTTTTCGCGACCTGGCCGACGCCGTGGCCTCTTAGGGCGCGCCCGACAATTACCGCAACAAGTCCGGTAGTGAACTCCCGCGCAAGGCGTCGATCACTCTCGCCGAGCTTTTCCACGCGTCGCCCGGCAACCGCGCGATCAGTTTGTTCCAGACTTCGCCAAACGCCACGACCGCACGGGACTCGAGGTAGTCGGCATGCGGCGGCAGCAACGGCTCGATGTCCTCGGTGAGGCTCTTGCGCAGCTTGCCGAGCATCCGTTCTTCGGCGTTTGCGCGGCTGATCGCCGCACTCTGCTGGATAAGGTAATGTTGGAAGGCGCCAACGACCCGCTCGCAATCGAGCGAAAGCTGCTGCAACCCTTCCCCTAAGTCGAACAGGTCACGGTTCTTGTCACGCTGCAGCAGCGCCCGCAGCTTCGTGCCGAACAGCTCGTCCGGATCGTACGAGCCAATCTCCGCTTTGCCGCGGAACCACCGGTTGTCGACCTGAAACGGGTAGACGCACAGCGGAGCGAACGGCGTGTGCTCTCGGGTGTTGATCTCCACCTTGAGCTTCATCTTTGAGGCAACATCCTCCTCGGGATCAAAGGAGTAGATGAGGTGCAACGAGTGTCCCGCTTGGGAGCGCCGCGGCTCCCCCAGCCAGGTGAGAGCCTCTCGCGCCCCGTCGATAAGCTTGCCGACCGGCCCGGCCTCGATCTGTACAAGGTCAATGTCCTCAGAGTAACGTAGCGGCTGATCAAATAGCAGCTTGTGGATCGCTGTTCCGCCTCGGAAGGCGATCTTGCCGGCGAGCGCCGGGCTCTGGAACAGGTCACACAACGCGCGGCTGATGATGAGGTCTTGCTCGACTTGCCGCAGGTCGGGCCATGGCGCGTGGCTCCGCCATGCTTGGAGATAAGCACGCGGGATCATGCGTCAACCTCCACCTCGGCGTTTAGAACGAGCCGCCAGGTTTCGTCAACCGGGTCGTCGTTCTCGAGTCCTGGTAGGGGCTTCACCGCCGGATCGAGCAACACGTTTGACTTAGCCCTCTCGGCCGCGCGGCGTAGGCCCTTGGCCTGACGGCCATGGCCAAACAAAGCCAGCAGGTATCCCAGGCGTCTGACCGTGGACGATTCGTAGAACTTTGCCGCTTTTTTGAGCACCTGGGGGCTGGCCTTGCCGCCGAGGTCTTGCGCCATCTGCGCAAGACCACCGAGCCCACCGCTTGAGCGTTGGTAGCGTGCGCTGTCCAGGAGGGTCAGCTCGACCCCCGCTGCTTTGGTGTAACCGGCGTCGGTCTTAATCGGCACAAGCCATTCGGGATGGTTCGTCGCTGCAAACGTTGCGGGCTGTTGGTACACAAAATCGATCCGCTGGCGGCCCAGCTCGATGTCCTTCAGCTGCTTCGGGGCGACCACCTGGAACCGCATAGCGGCCTGGTGGGAGGCCCCGTGGTGCGCCGCCGCCCGTAGCAGCGACACCCGGTAATCGAGCCCCAGGTGTTCCATCAGCGGATCGATCCAACGCGCCGGATCGGGTGCCCCGGCCAAACGATCTTCGGGCCGCAGCAGAAGGTAAAAACCCTGCCGCGGCAAGGCGATCCGGCTCTTCTTTTTCTGGCGGGCTGCCGCCGCTAGGAACACCGACGAAGAAACGCCGAGCGCCTCCATGGCCTCCTCCTTCGAGAAGGTTTGGCGGCCTTCGGCGGCGATCGCATCCAGGAACTCTGATATCCGGTCCATGCCAAATTATATCACATTTTCAACACAACACAACGAAATCCGCATATAACCTGGCAAATGACTTCTCATCATCCCCAACCCACATCGGATGGGAACACCAAGCACAACTTTGTGAGATCGAGCCTAATTTTGCGTCCGTCTTGATACGCACGCACCGGTAGAATTAGGGATTCTCCCTGGTAGACTGGCTGGAAATCAAAATTCTTATCATCCGATTGAACCGCCCACTCGCCGAGTCGTAATAACGGGCTCGTATTTACTGTAGTCCTGTACCCTCAAGGTTATGCCGCGTTTATGCTGCGAATGCAGGGGTTTGCTGCGAGTTTTCGCGGTGGCGAGGGGTGTTTTTTATGTTTTTGATAGCTGTAAACGCGTATCGCC
>CAMYKK010000149.1 GCA_947258975.1 uncultured Gammaproteobacteria bacterium | reverse complement strand
GATTCTGTTGAAAAACTCGATGATTGAATGCTCGCCATGAGATAATTGTAGCTCCGAGTTTCAAAGGGTTTCTTCCCATGATGGGACACCTACCGGCGCAACAGAATACGTTGTTTTACGATTTCTGCCTGGAAAAGCATATCCCAGAAGATCATCTTCTTCGCCAGATTGATCAGTTTCTCGATTTCGATGGCGTGAGTAAGCACCTTAAGTCTTTCTATAGTCATACTGGTCGGCCATCAATTGATCCTGAGTTAATGATTCGAATGTTACTGATTGGTTATTGCTTCGGCATTCGATCAGAACGCCGTTTATGTGATGAAATAAATTTTAATCTGGCCTACAGATGGTTCTGTCGTTTGGGTCTGGAAGATGACGTGCCAGACCATTCAACGTTCTCAAAGAACCGGCACGGTCGTTTCAGAGATGCGGATCTATTAAGGCTGGTGTTTGATACGGTTGTACGACGATGTAACGACGAGGGGCTGATCAAGGGTGAAGGCTTTGCCGCCGACGCCAGTTATATTAAAGCGGATGCCTCCAGGCAACGCATGGTCGATGGTCCAGTAGATTGGCAACGACGACCCACACAATCACGTGCTGTCAGGGAGTACCTTGAAGCCCTGGACAATGATCCTTCCGCAAATCGAACTCAGAAGAAAGTATCTACTACTGATCCTATGGCGCAATGGGCTGGGGATAAAGGGCCAGGACAGTTTTATTACTGCACGAACTATCTGATCGACATTGAACACAATGTCATTCTGGATGTAGAGCCAACTCCAGCATACAGAGTAGCGGAACTCGCCAGTACAAGGTCCATGATTGACCGGGTAGAACAGAACTTGGATATAAAACCGAAACGACTGATTGCGGATATGGGATATGGATCTGCGGCAATGCTGGATTGGGTAGTCGAGGAGAAAAACATTGAGCCGCATATCCCAGTTTGGGATAAGTCGAATAACAATACAGATATATTCAACCGGTCTGATTTTATCTGGGATAGCGATGCGGATTGCTACCACTGCCCTGGGGGTAAGCTACTTCGATCAAGATGGCGAAACTTTAAAAGTCCTCGGTCACGGGTTACCAAGGAAAATACGATTATTTATCGTTCCAGCCAGCATGATTGTAAAAATTGCGAATTTAAATCTCGGTGTTGTCCCAATACTACTTTTAGAAAGATTGCGCGTAGTATTTACGAAGCCTCTCGGGATGTCGCTCGTGACATCTGCAAAACCGAGGAATACCAACAATCACGAAGAGACAGGAAGAAGGTCGAGGTACTATTCGCGCATCTCAAACGAATAATGAACTTCGACCGTCTACGATTGCGCGGAATAACCGGCGCACGTGATGAGTTTTTGCTCGCGGCCACGGCACAGAATTTGAAAAAGCTGGCACAGCGGAGATATAAACCGCCCGATCACAGGATAGGTGTGCCTGTTCTATGTTAAACACTATGACAAGCCACTAAATCAATACAAAATCCACTAAATAAAGTGGATACCTTCGCGTAACTTGCCTTTGGAAAGGTCAGATGTGAGATAACCTTCTTCTAACGAGTCGAGTTTTTCAACAGAATCTGCCCTTTGCCGCCGTTCCCGAAAAACATCGGAACGCTTTGCTGCATCGCAATATCAATGTTCGAGACCGACCTATTCCAGCCGGTGGAGAATCGATCATCCTACGCCCGAACCTTGACTGAAGCAGCCATTCACGCCGCTTCCGATGTGTAGATGGCCCCAGACCCGAAAGCGGACGCCCTTGGCTTTTCAAGCTGGCTTAATAGCCAACTTCGGCTTCCGCAAACTTCTAGTCGGGAAGTTGCGTGAAATCTTACGGGGTAACCCTCATGAAGCCGTCACTCATTAGAGCCGCGAACGGGATGACGGTGCAGCGGGACAATCCCTGAGCCGATGGGCTTGCATTTCCGCCGCGGCTGGTAGGTCCCGTTGCAGAATGGGTCGTCTTCGGGGCGATTCATCAACTGCAGCATCACCCCCTCGACCTTCTCACCCTTGGGGTCGAGGTAGATTCCCTTGACGGGCTTGCCGTGGTCGACCAGTACAATTTCAGCATAGGACACGTCCTCGGCATAGGCTACGTCATCGGCTTGATCCAATGCGTTCGGGTTTTCTGATTTACTGGGCAGGCCGCACAAAAAGCCCACGTGGACTTTGTCTTCGAGAATAGGCGCCCCGATGTTTCCGTCAAGTCGACCGCCCATAATCAGGCCGAAGTCGTCGACTATTCCTCCGATTCGCTCCTTGTTTGTGTCCAGACAGAACAGCCAGGCAGTTACAACGCGGCGTGGTTTGATGCTGGCAGACGTGACCCGGAATTCGTATACATTGTCATCAAAACCGGGATCTCCCGGCAGCTTGTGGTCCCGGTTATACACGTGCCCGGAATCCGATTGGATAAGCCCAATTAGAAGGTCGCCAGATAAGATCGGAGCCGCATCCTCGGCGGCGGCATAAAATGAAACGCCGAACGCTAGCGCGCCGACACAGATTAGCTTTTCGATTCTCATAGTGAATTGCCTCGGTATTTCTCGGTCGAAGTGGCATTATATCGAAGGTACTGCTTAAATCGATATTCCCCAGATCGACGCCGAGGCCTCCATTTCTCGCTAAAACCTTACGCCGGGTGGGATCTACACGCATTCTGCGGCGCCGTGGTGTTGTCAAGCAGCCGCCCTGGCCGGTAGACCACCGTTGCGCACATTGTTGGCGAGAGGCATGGCGGTCACCATGTTCGTTACCCGCATCAAGGCGACTAGTGATAAGACGGGGCGGTTTGCCTGGCATTGCTACGTTCTGTAGATTAGTACCAAGAGATGATGTGGGTGCTGCACGTCGGGCCTGGAACCGACAGACTGGGCAACGTGTTTCAATCGAGACTGTCTTTAGGTCAAGCGGGGCCGATTGTGCTGGCGCTTTGGCCGATACAAAGATCCACGACCAACATAGGAGGCAACTCATGCAAAGACGAAACTTCATCCGCAATCTGGGTCTGGGTGGCGTAGCCTTGATGGGGGCCACGGCGTCCGTCGCGGTGGCGCAGGCCAAAAACAACGGAAACAGCAAGGTCCCGCGAGGCACGCCGTTCCAGGAACTGTTACGGGAGATCAACGCCCTGCAGATGCAGATGGACGACGGCATCTTCCCGCGGCTCCAAGTCATCGAGCCCTCGGGTGGTGCCAATTTGCTGATCTTCGGTCCCACCGGTGAGTGCAGGTTGGGGGTCGATCCGCAGGGACCCGCGGGGCTGCAGCTAGTAGACCCCAGTGGGATCCGCGTGCTCACCCCGGCTGGGCAGCCCAGCGCGCGGGAAACCACGGGTCTGAGAATCCTTTTCGGTCCGACCGACGATTGCAGCATCGGCATCCGGGATGGGGGAGGCATGATGATCCTGGACCCGGACGGTCTGTTTATCGGCAACCCCAGGGCGGGCGCGCCCAGCTTGCTGTCGTTCGGCGTTCCCGAGTGCCGCATCCGGGCGGGGGGCTTGGGGGACGATGGCCAGACGCTGGGGATGATCTTCGAGGACCCCAACGGCTTCATGTTCGAGAACGACGTTACCGTGGAGGGCCAAGTCTTTGCCAAGGAGGTTGTTGAGACATCCAGCCGAGCGCTGAAAAAAGACATAGCGCCCATCGACGATGCGCTGACTAAGATCGACCGGCTGCAGGGCGTCTATTTCAACTGGAAGACGCAGGAGAGCCTCCACCCCGAGATCGGGCTGATCGCGGAGGACGTGGCCGAGGTAATGCCCGAAGCCGTTGCCGTCAGCCCGGAGGATGGGTCACCTCAGGGTGTCAAGTACACCAAGCTGGTGGCGGTGGCGATCGAAGGCATCAAGGATCAGCAGCGGCAGATCGCGCGGTTGGAAGCGGAGAAGGAGGCACTCAAGCAGGAAGTCTCGATGCTGCGGACCCAGCTGAGCGACATATCGGCCGAGGTCGACCGTCTAGCGGTGGCCACCGGCGCCGCCTGAGGCGCACCACACATTGCGGCAGGCTACGGGCGGACCGCGGCCTGCCTCGTGTATGTTTGGGACGGTAATGAACGCGAGCCATGCCAGTGTCGTGGGCCCGCAGTCCGGACGCAAGACATTCAACCGGGAACCACTCCACCCCGCAACGAAATTGTTGTTGTAAGTCGTAAAAGTGAGCATTCCAAGGCAAACACCTCAAATGTCCGCATCGAGTATAAAGCGGCCCTTCCAAGGTCAACGTTTCGATTCGCCGAACCACGAGAAGTGGCTGTTTCCAACTGTTGGTAGCGACTGATAATTCAATTCTTATCGCAAGGTGTCTTTGAGTGGTAGTTGTTACTCATTGATATCGTTTCGATGGGCGTTTCCGGAAGGTTGCTCGCATAGTTGTTGTTAATTTCAACGATGCGCGTGAGGGGGTAGTTGGCGTTACCCCAATTTTCTCGCCAAGTCTTCCGCCTTGAGATGTGTATACCGTTGCAGCATCCGAAGATCCTTATGTCCGGTGATGCTTGCTACTTCCATGATGTTGAGTCCCTTCTCGAATAGCCGGGTTGTGGCTTCGTGGCGCAGGTCGTGAAATCGCAGGTTCTCGATACCGGTGCGTCGTACCGCGCGGATATAGGAGCGTTTAATCGCTTCGCTGGTAAGCCCCGGAAAAACCTGGCCATTGAGGCTGCGCGGGAGCGCGCGCAGAACTCCGACGGCGGTCGAGGAGAGCGGTACGGCCCGGCATTCGCCATTTTTTGTGTCCGGTAGA
>CAMYKK010000148.1 GCA_947258975.1 uncultured Gammaproteobacteria bacterium | reverse complement strand
CGACTCTTCTTCTAGCATCGCTTCGCCTCTCAACTCAGGGGCGCGAAGCTTCCATGATCAAGATTCAGATTAAAAGAGTGTCGATCCTTGGTCGCTTACTTCTCTTCTTACTCTTGTTCTCCTGTTAACAAGCGCCTGATCTTGACCCACACGTTTCAATATGTTTCGCACACTTAGCACGCCGATCGGCGTCGAAACCCGGTGCCGATTAGCACTGAATGGGAGAAAAATTAACTTAAGTGCCGTATTTGCAGGCCAAATCGTCGGTATCCGCGAGGTGCATGATCAAATTTGGCTTGTGAGCTTTATGCAGTTTGATTTAGGGTATTTCGACGAAGACGAATGTAGGGTCGAACCGATAGACAACCCCTTCGCCCCAAAAGTGTTACCTATGTCACCGGCATAAAGTGTTACCCATGTCTCCGGTATGGACCCAAGAGTTATTGGCGCGCCCGGAGAGATTCGAACTCCCGACCGCCTCGGCAACTGCTCCTTGCGTAGCGCTACCTCCTACATCCATGTAGTCGTGGTTCGTAGCCAGAAATGCCAATATAACTCTTTGTTTTAATTAGGCCGAAGGACGGCGTTCGTTGCCCCAAATGCAGGACAGTGCATAACGGTGCTGCACTGATGTCGGAAAAATGTCGGAATGGCAATTTCCACCCATCGACATTTTCTTAAAAACACAATCTTTGTCTGCAGTCACTTTATCGCGCTAGTGGGAAAGAATCGGCGGACCGCCACACCCAAATATTCACTGGACCACTACACCGGATTCTGTAGCCGAATTCAAGCAATACGAGTACGACTATGTCCAAAGAAGTGCGTGCGGAATGGCCCAAAGGCTTTTACCAAAGGACACGATCTCACGTCCGCCATAAAGTACGACACCCACGGAGAAATCCTTGCCTGTTTTTGACTGCAGTTCGCGAAGGCCGGAGAAGTCATTACCTTCCACGGAATCGCCCGCCTTCACCTCAATTCCGGCAAGCCGACCATCTGATCTTTCTAAAACAAAATCAACCTCCTTGCCATCGCTAGTGCGGAAATGCAAGAGCTGAATATGCATACCCGAAGCAGCCTGTTGCTTGAGAAGTTCGGTGGCGACGAAATTCTCAACAAGGTGGCCAAAAAGCTGCGGATCGCGGGCGCGGATATCTTCGGGTGTCCCCTGCAATAGGCGACATAAGAGGGATGTATCGACAAGGTAAGCTTTGGGTGATTTGACGATTCGTTTGCCAATATTTCGGAACCACGGTTGCACGTCGAAGGTCAGGAACATCATTTGTAGAATGGTCCGGTAACGCTTACCGGTCACCGCATTCAATCCAACGCTTCGGGATATATCTGCCTCATTGACCAAACTGCCGGCACGGCTGGCAACGATGCGCAGAAGTGCAGGTAAGATGGCGGCTTTTTCAACGTCAGCTACTTGGCGAAGGTCGCGCTGCAATATCGTGGTGATATAGCCTTCAAACCAGGTCGCTCGGACAGCAGCATCTGCTCGAGTGATCTCCGGAAAGGTCGCTCGCGCCATGGCGGTGAGTAAGTCCAACTTGGATGTGATCTTTCCGGCCTTGAGGCCGTTTGAGAAAAGCCGCGCGGCGAAATCGCCCTTTGCGCCGGATACTTCGGCGGCGGAAAGTGGATAGAGTGTGATAATGCTCATCCGGCCGACCAGTGCGTCAGCGAGTTGCGGCAAGGCCATCATATTGGCCGAGCCGGTCAGAAGAAAGCGGCCACCGATACCACCCTTGCGCTTACGCCGCAATTCATCGACAAGCGTTTTCAGGGGTCGGAAAAGATCCGGAACCATCTGGACTTCGTCGATGATCAGGGGGCCGTCATAAGAGCGGAGGAAGGACTCTGGGGAAGCCGCGGCCGCACCCATCTGGGTCGCGCTATCAAAAGTAACGTAGTCTGCAGGCCAGGCTTTTTTGGCGAGTTCCTGAACGAGGGTGCTCTTTCCTGCCTGGCGAGGACCGTTCACGAAAACGACCGGGCTCGCTTTCAATGCCTGAAGCACGGCGGGAGTAATGTGACGTTTTATATAGGGCATAGGAGCTTTGCAAAACCAAGGATATGCTTTATAAATACGAAATACTAGTATTATAATTGCAAATTCGTTTGTGCTTCGAGTACTGGTCAAGCGGTGTAGTGGCCCAGCGATTTTGAGGGTTGCTGTTTGAGCGGATAGACTGTGTTTCCTGTTGGTGTCTAATTCCTAATTCTCACCTTAAATCAATGGCTAGCGCAATCTTGTTGTCGGCGGCAAATCTGGTAACCTGCCTACAGCATGAAGAACGTTTTGCTGCTTCTGATCCATTTACTGACGATTCTCGCCAAGCTGCTTCGCCCAGGCGGTGTTAAGGGCATCATCGCTGAGAACCTCTTACTTAAGCAGCAACTGCTCATCGTATGCCGTCCCCGGCACCGTGCGCGGAATTTGTTACCGGCCGACCGATTTCTATTTGGCTTCTTTTCACTGTTTCTCTGGCCCGGCCGCATTATGAAGACAGCCGTGTGTATTCGGCCCTCGACGCTGTTGCGATTTCATGACTATTTGGTACGTCAGAAATATCAGGCCCTTTACTCGCCGCACCACAGAGGCAAGCCTGGCCCCAAAGGCCCATCACAAGAACTCATTCAAGCCATCGTCGAAATCAAACGCCGGAATCCGAGCTTTGGGTATCCCCGTATTGCTAGGATCATTTCGAAGATGTTTGGCATCGAGATTGATAGAAACGTGGTTCGGCGCGTTCTCGCCAAGTATTACCGCCCAGAAGACGATGGCAATGGCCCTTCTTGGTTGACTTTCCTTGGACACATGAAAGACAGTTTGTGGAGTGTCGATCTGTTCCGATGTGAGTCGATTACGCTCAAGAGTCATTGGGTGTTGGTGGTGATGGATCAGTTCACGCGCCGTATCATCGGATTCGCGGTTAACGCCGGCGATGTCAATGGTGTGATCCTTTGCCGGATGTTCAACAAAGTCATTACAGGGATCACAACACCGAAATACTTGAGTTCAGACAACGATCCTCTATTTGAGTATCACCGGTGGCAGGCAAACCTGCACGTCCTTGAGATCGACGAAATCAAGACAGCCCCGGATGTTCCGGTATCTCATCCTTTCGTCGAACGTTTAATTGGAACCATTCGTCGAGAGTTTCTTGATCATATTCTCTTCTGGAATGCGGTTGATCTGGAAAGGAAACTCAGTGAGTTTAGGGTCTATTACAACAATGAACGAGTTCACGCTTCGCTTGGTGGAGATACGCCAGCCGAAGTAGCTGGCGAATCCATAACACCGCGTGCGAAAATCGATGATTTCCGATGGCAGACACACTGCCGTGGGTTGGTCCAGCTCCCGCTCGCGGCATGATCAATAATTCGACACCGACAGGTGGAAAAGCTCGTCAATCTGATGCACAAACCGAGCTTTTACCTGGTCAGGGCGACGGCGTAAGGGCCAGGTAAGGGCCAAATACGGGCCAGTTGAAATGGGAGACTTACGAGTGATCGCTAAGTCATTGAAAAATGGCGCGCCCGGAGAGATTCGAACTCCCGACCGCCTGGTTCGTAGCTAGAACCACCAATACAAGTCATTGTTTTAATTAAGCCGAAGGACGGCGCTCGTTGCTCTAAATGCAGGACAGTGCATAACGGCGCAGCACTGATGTCGGAAAAATGTCGGAATAACTATTACTGTTCAACCATGTTGCGTCGAAGCGTAATACCGGATCCGTCTGCCCGACGGCGTGGGCTAAAGTTCCATGCTACCTATCAGACCGCGACGTCTAACAGTGCCTTAGGATTCTTGTGCGCAATCGCCAACAGCATACGAGCGGGGCCCGAGGGAACGCGACGCCCTTGTTCCCATTCTTGAAGTGTTCGTATGCGCCGGAATATTTTCCGCTACGTTCTTCGGATACAACGTAAGCATCCAGATCACACCTTGACGAGAGCGCAAATAGTAAATGACCCGTAAACCGCCTCGCTTCCCTCGTCCGCCCATCGACCACCGCAACTTCCTTATGCCCCCGGAGCTCGGAATGATCACCCCGGCCTCGGGATTCTCCGATAACGCTTTCTGTAATTTAAGATATTCATCGTCCGACAAATATTCGTTGACCAAACGGGTGAAAAGCGGCGTCTCGACGAAGGTAAACACCTATCTATTATACGTCAGAGACGGATAGCTGTCCAGTTGTGTAGTCAGAACGTGTGATAATGTCATTAACGGCTTCCGGTATCTCGGAATAGGCCTCCCTCTCCAATTTGAGCCAGCGGAAACTGATATTGTGGTTGAGTCTGAAGCTGGTCCGTGTGCGAGAATCGAGAATGTTGGAGAAAGTTCTGGCAACTCGTTCCAATGAAATGCTCAACAGGCCGTGAAACGCGTTTAGTGCGCCGCAACAAATCGGATCCTCTATTCGGAGACGAAAATTCGGCTTACGATCCAGAACGGCCGCTGAGCCTAGCGTGGCGAGCGGCAGCAGTATCCCAAATCCGGACACAGGGGACAACGAGCGGTGACTTATGCCGAGGGCGAGAACCCGCAAGTGATCTTTACTCACTATCAGCAAACGGTTGGCGGAACAAAGTCGCCGCCAACCGTTCGCGTCGTGTTCGCCGCCGGCGCAGGGGAGATTCGCTGATAGGGATCAATCCAAATCGTACTTTATCTGCGCAGTACATTCTCATATTCTTGAGGTGATGGAACGATTCAAAAACATATTGCTCATCCTGAACCCGGAATCCGAAGAGCTGGTCGCTCTGGCGCGGGCGGTCACACTGGCACGGCAGAATCAAGCCAGCCTGCATGTGGTTGTCGTCCTCGAGCATCTTCCCCTCGACGATCTGCCGTTGGGAACGCGTACTATCTTGGGAATGTTGGATCGCGATAAATTGCGGGAAATGAACGAGCAACGACAGCGCAAACTGCTGCAAACGGGACTCTCGTCACTCCCGACCAAAGGAATCAATCTGAGCACATCCGTAGAGTGGAGCCACACGCCGTTTCTGACCATTATCCAGCGAGTGCTTCGCGAGGGCCATGATTTGCTGATTAAGACGGCGGAGCATGTGACCGGTCCCACAGCGGTTCTGTTCCATCCAACAGATCGCAACTTGATGCGCAAGTGTCCTTGCCCGGTTTGGATGATCAGGCCAGAACAGCATCACACCTATCAACGCATCCTCGCCGCGGTGGATTCGTTCCCCGATAATGAGATCAATGCCGACCTGAATCGCGGTATCCTCGACCTTGCGAGTTCCCAGGCGGTCCGTGACGATGCCGAGCTTCACGTAGCTCACGCGTGCCACGTGCGCAGCAAGCTGTTGCTGCCGACCGATGTCAAAATAGATCAGTATAGGAACGCGGTTGTCGCTCTGCATCGGGAGCGACTGGATGCGCTCTTGGAAGCATACTCCGTGCCCAGCCATCGTGTTCATATGGAGGAGGGACTCCCCGGCGAGATCATTCCCGCGGTAGCGCGTCGTGAGCGGATCGATCTGATCGTAATGGGTACTCTGGCGCGCGTCGGGATACCAGGGCTGTTTATCGGCAACACCGCCGAGCGAACGCTCGATCACGTGGATTGCGACATCTTGGCCATCAAACCAAAGGGGTTTGTTACGCCAGTGCGGTTGCCGGACCAGGACTGAATCGGTTACGGGTGGCGGTGCGGTCGAGGCCTAACCGCTCCATCTCCAGTCTTAGTGCACGGCCGTAGCGCGCCTCACTACCCGACCCGCCCCTTCTCGTCGTTGTTCTGTGGCTCAGCTTTCCGCCATGGTACGCTTATGGCGTCTGAGCAATACCTTGGTGGCCTCTATGACGGCCATGACCATGAGGCTAATGGCGCAGATGATCGCAACATCCGGCCTGCCTGACTGCAGGGATTTGCACGATCAGGGCGACGATCACCAGCTCCCATGCCAAGGCAATGACCAGCCATTTATGCGGTGGAAGGGTGAATATGCTGAAGACCAACGATCGGCAGTTGAGCGCGATGACGAATTCCACCCCCACGAACATGAAAAACAGCATCGTCCGCGCGTACTCCAAGTCATGCGAATGGCTGAGGAAGATCCAGTAATAAATGGGAATCTCGATAATCACCGCCCGCAGAATGAAGGACTTGACATCCCAATCGAAGACACTTTGGTCGGGTGGTCTGGGCGGGCGCTCCATAATATCCGGGTCCGGAGCCGCCGATGACCACTACCTCGGCGATATTGGATTCGAGCAGGTAGGCCAGATACTTCTTGATGTTGTCGTAGATCCAGCGCCCTTGCTGGATGGCGTTTGCGATGGTCGCAAAGTTGTCGTCGGCGAGGACCATGTCCGCCGCTTCGCGGGCCACGTCCGTTCCCGCAATTCCCATTGCTATGCCGATGTCGGCGTGTTTCAGTGCTGGTGCATCGTTAACCCCGTCACCAGTCATCGCCACCACCTGACCCCTGGCCTTCCACGCCCGCACGATCTTGAGCTTGTCCATCGGCGAGACCCGGGCATAGACGGACACACGCTCGACGATATCTTCGAGCGCAGCCTCCGACATGCCTCCGAGCTCCTCGCCATTGAGGATCAGATCCCCCTTCTTGTATATGCCGAGCTCGCGGGCCACCGCAGTCGCCGTCACTTGGTGATCACCGGTGATCATGACGGTCCGTATGCCCACCCCTGAACAGGTAGCGACCGCCTCCGCGGCATTGCTGCGGGGCGGATCCATCATGCCGACGAGCCCCAGGAACACCATTTTAGATTCTAGTTCCTCATCGCTTGGCGTGTGCCGGCCTTCAAGCCGGCGATAGGCCAGCGCCAGCACTCGAAGCGCGTCCGTCGCCATCGCTTCGTTTTGCTTCAGAATACGCTCGCGCTCGGCTTCGACGAGGTCGCGTACCTGGTCACCATCGGCGATGCAACTGCAGTGCTCCAAGATCACCTCAGGAGCACCCTTCATGAATGCGACCGTTTCCCCGTTTCGCTGATGAATGGTCGTCATCCGTTTGCGCTCGGAGCTGAAAGGGACTTCCGCGGACCTCGGCCAGTGTGCACGTGTATCGCTGACGCTGATACCGGCCTTTTCCGCAAGTACTAGAAAGACGCCCTCCGTAGGATCACCTCGAACGGTCCATTGGTCGGATTCCCGGGCCAGCTCCGAATCGTTACAGAGAACGCCGCCCTGTATAAGAAGCTGCAGCATGTGATCGTCGAGCGTCAGGTCGGTCGGCAAACGCAGCTCCCCCTCGGGTATGTATCCCGCACCAGTAACCTCGATGGATTTGGTACCGCAGAGAATCCGTCGTATCGTCATCTCGCCACGGGTGAGGGTGCCCGTCTTGTCGGTGCAGATCACTGTGGTGGAGCCCAGGGTCTCGACCGCCGGCATGCGCTTTATAAGGGCATTGCGTTTGGCCATCGAGTACATGCCGATGGCGAGGGCGCCGGTCACGATCGCGGCCAGGGCTTCCGGCACCGCAGCAACCGCCAGCGCGACGGCGAACAGGATCATGCCGAGAAGCAGGTCGAAATCGAGGGTGTCTGCAAGCACGCCTCGAATCAGACTGATCGCGACCACCAGGCCACAGACCGATAACGCGACGACGGCGAGCCACTTGCCGATTTCCGAGGTGCGTTTTTCCAGCGGCGTTTCGGTCACTTCCACTGCCGCCACTTCCACGGCAATGCGGCCGAACTGGCTTCGCATTCCCGTGTCCGTCACCACACCCTTGCCGCGTCCGTAGGTAATGGTTGTCCCGCCGAAAAGCATATTGGTACGCTCGGCGACCGGCGTGCCGTCCGCCACGACCGACGTCTGCTTGGCTACCGCCTCGGATTCGCCGGTCAGCGGCGCCTCGTCGCAGCTCAGAGCGTGAGCTTCGAGCACACGAGTGTCGGCCGAGACCCGGTCGCCGGTCTCCAACAACATAATGTCACCGGGCACCAGCTCCCGCGCGGGCACCACTGCTGGTTGCCCGTCTCTGAGTACACGGGCGGTCGGGGCGAGCATGTGTTTCAGAGCATCGACGGCACGCCCGGCGCGATACTCCTGAAAAAACCCCAGGAGTGCGGAGAATAAGACGATGACCAGGATTACCAGTGCGTCTAGGACCTGGCCGGCTGCAGCTGAGAGCCCGGCGGCCCCCAGCAAGACGATGATCAAGACGTTGCGGAATTGCCCAAGCAGCAGAGCGAAGGGGGAGACAGCTTGTGCTTGTTCGATTTCATTGTAACCGTGCGTCTCCAGTCGCTGCTGGACCGCCCGCCGATCCAGTCCGATTCGGCTGTCGACATCGAGCTCTCGAAGGATCGCTTCAGTTTCCTTGGCGTGCCACCGCGGCTCGATCGCCCCCGGGTCGCCCTGCGACGCATGGGCCTGCTTAAATGCGGATTCCAATCTTTGTCACCATTCAAGTGAAGTCTTGAGACTGTAAGCGGTGCATCTGCCAATCTTGCATTCGCCCCAGAACGTCTCCTGCTCTTCCGCTGTTCGGTCTCTAACCCCTGAAGACAAGTCCTCGGAATAGCATTTGAAGCGCTTTCTTAATAATCCAATTTTAACCCGATCTCAGCTGCAAGATGCCCTTACCGAACGAGGAGCGCCCGGTCGCAGCCTCGCCTACGCTATCCGCAACTGACCGCGGTGAACATCCAGGGATGTGTGCTCGTGGTACCGACAGCCCCGAGTCGAGCGTTGCTGTCTCTCGCGCCGGCTTTGCTGGCGCATGTTGCTGGGTACAGGTTAGACCGACCGATTAGGTGCGCTACATCGGGAGTTGGTGCTTTTATCACTATGCGACCTGACGCCACATTCAGGTCGTAGGCGATGATCTTGCGCTTGGCCTGCAGCATCAAAAAGACCGGAGCCTGTAACCCACTTACGGCCGAAGTAAGTCTACAGGAGTTGCTGGATGACCCGGTAGAGTGTTGTGTTCTCAGGGCAGCGGCAGGAATGGGAAGGGAGCGGGTCGATATCCCCGTGACGACAGCCATGCTGGTATCCGGGCGGCGTCAAGAGCCAATACCGTATAAATGTGCAGCATAGCCGTCATTTCTAAAACTAGATTAAAACTAGAGTCGAAAGAAATCGGTGGCGGGGCTATCCATAATATTCCTTTCGGAACGACTCGATTAGCGCGGCGGCATCCTCCTCAAAGATACCCATACTACTGAGCACCGCCCCACCAATCTGCAGACTTGCTTCCAATGATTCTGAAATCGCGATGGTTGCGCCGGCCTTCAACAATTCATCGCAGTGATGTCGGTCACGCCCTCGGGCATGGATGGCGATGCGCGGGTAGTGCTGTCGCAGGATATTAACGAGCCGCACGGCAGGCACGGCTTTGTCAAGCGTGCATACCAACACGCCAGCCTGCCCAGCACCTGCTGCCTTCAACACATCAACCTGGCTGGCATCACCGTAAAATACCGAGAAACCCTCCTGCCTCCCTTCCAGCACCCGGTCTGCATTACTTTCGATGGCTAGGTAGGGTACTCCACTGGCCTTTAGAATCCTTGCTACCCGGCGTCCCACACGGCCGAATCCGGCAATGATGACATGCGGTTGGTCGGCATCAATATGATCAGTATTGACATCGTGCCGATCTGCCGTTTTGGTCAGGTACCTGTTGAGAAATTCGCTCAGATCCGCCATCAACGGCGTCGTGACCATAGTGAGCGCCACGAGCAGGGTCAGGATCTGGAAAAGATCCTCGGCCAGCACGCCGCTCATGGTGGCCAGCCCGAACAGCACAAAGCCGAATTCCCCGCTCTGTGATAATAGTAGCGATACTCGTATTGCATCCGCCTTGCCGACCCCCATTATTCGGCATAGCCCCCAGTTGATCGCTGCCTTGAGCAGCAACAAGCCAAGCACTAGGCCAACAATCAAGACGCTCTGACGGCCAAGCAGTCCAAAATCGATCGACATGCCAACGGCCATGAAGAACAAGCCGAGCAGGATGCCTCGAAACGGCTGGATATCGGCTATCACTTGGTGCCTGTAGTGCGACTCCGCCATCATCAGTCCGGCGAGAAATGACCCCAGCGCCAGCGATAGGCCGACCTCTTCCATTAGCCACGCCGTGCCCAGCACCGCGAACACGGCTGCGGCAGTGAATACCTCCGTCGTCCTGCTGGTCGCCACGAGACGTAGAATGGGGGATAGGAAGAACCGTCCAACGAGGATGACGAAGGCAACAACGAGTACGGCTTCCAGTATCGCGAACTCGATGCCTTCTAGCAGTGGGGTTTCAGCATCGAGCAGTGACACCAGTGTCAGCAGTGGCACAACAGCCAGATCTTGCAACAGCAGCACGGAAAATGCGGTGCGGCCGTGATTTGTCCCCATTTCACCACGGTCGGTCAAGATCTGGAGGCCAAATGCCGTCGAGGAGAGCGCCAGACCGAAACCTACGATCACGGCGGCGCTGAGCGGTTGGTCGAACATCAAGGCCAGGCCAGCGATAACCAGCCCGGTCACCATCACCTGTACGGTACCCAAACCGAACACCATGCGTCGCATAGCCCACAGGCGCGCGGGTTGTAGCTCTATACCGATTATGAACAACAGGAAGACAACACCGAACTCGGCGATGTGCCGGATTTCCTCGATCTGGTCGATAAAACCGAGTCCCCAGGGACCAACGATAGCGCCGGCAGCCAGGTAACCCAACACCGAACCGAGGCGCAGCCGTTGGAAGACTGGAACGGCGATGATCGCCACCGCCAACAAGATCAGTATGTCTGCGAGGTAATCAGTATCAGTCATTTCACACCAGTATCAGGATGCCGCTTTCGCTGTCAATCACAACGGACGGACACCACTTGCATTGACCCGTGCGTGCGCGGATACGACAACTTGTTGGAATTGCGACGGTAGGCAGCGGGGCAGTAACTAACTAGAGTCTCCTCTAGAGTCTCCTCAAAAAGTCAGGAGCATACCTCGCAACCCAAAGTACCTGTGGCGGTTGGAGGTGTGGGTCGATAACGAAACAACATCCGACCTCGTTGCCATAACGCTAGGAGACGCCAGGCCACGTCAGGTTTATAAAGCGCAAAAAAGATCCTCAAGAGGATCAGCAAGTTCATCACCAAGAAGATGCTGTGGATCCAGGACGTCGAAGTATCGGCACGCTTGGCCCGAATGTAGTTGAGTCGATAGCCGTTCTTTCCTTGACCAAACTTACCTTCAATCGGGATGCGCTGCAGATACTCTTCTCTTCGTTGTGCGTGCAATCGCTTCAGCTCTTCCCGGTTCGCGTCGGTGACTTTCTTGGGACGCCCCAGCGGCTTGCCGGCAAAACGAATGCCATGCTGCTTGAGATAACGCCGGTTGTCTCGCGTACCATACAGCGGATCGCCCACGACGACCTCTGGATAAGTGCCATAGCGTGCACGATACGCTTCGACCTGGCTCTTCAGATCTCCCCCTTCATGAAACGCGTCCCAGCGAAGATGATCCACGTGCGCCAGCCCTTCACCGGTCAGACTGACACTGAGCTTGGCGCCAAACTCGACCGGCTTGTCCTGCTTGCCCCGAACGATCGGACGCACGTACGGTTGGCTGATACTGACAATGCGATCCGCACAGCGCCGGCTTCGGGTCCGGTACATCTCCCACTGCTGGGCATACACATGCTGGATCACCCAGTAACGGTATAACAACCAACGCGGCAAGGGCAGCGGCGTCCCGTCCGGCCACAACGCGAGTAACTGCTTGATATGGCCCAGGTTGCGGCGCAGATACTGCAACTGCTGCTTGATCCCTCGGCGCCGAACTTTGCCACTGGGCCGCCTCTGCTTCGACACCGCCAGGTAAGCCCGGCGCGCCCGCTCACGATAGGTCCGCGGTTTCTTTGTCAACCCGCTGTTGGCATAGAGGATGTCGATGATCTGCTCACTGAACGCCCGCGCCTCATTGAGCAGACTCAGATCCGTGGGATAACGGATCGCCTGTTCGACCACCGTCGCATCCAGGATCAGCTTGCCTTGGCGGGCCGGTGCTGCTTCTTGGGTTGTCCCCGCGGACGACGACGGCGGATCGTCATCGCCGGTCTGTTCATCGGCATCAGGCTTGTCCGATTTCAGGGTACGCCGCGGCCCCGGCTTGCGCTTCGCCTGGGTACTGTCCAGTGCTGTAACGATGGCATCGTGAAACGTTTCAAATACGCTCTGCCCCATGCGCTTGCGAATCTCTACGAACAACGATGGCGCAAACGGCGCCTCCCTCTGATAGCCCGGCAATCCCACAAAGTATTGCAGGTAGGGGTTCTCCTGGATCTGTTGCACGGTCTCTTCATCCGACAAACACAGCTTGTGCTTGACGATCACCGCGCCAATCACCAAGCGCGCATCTTTGGTCGGGCGACCCTGGGTCACGGATAGACTCCGATAATAGCCCTCCGCCAGAGCGTCCCAGGGGATGCATCGGCTCAGCTTCACCCAGCGGTTGTCTTCATCCAGAGCCGTTTGAAAGGGCCAGTCAAATTCAGCGAGAGAAAGTTGGTTTTGGCTGCGATAACGGATCATCGGTGCACGGTTTCTGTGAGGTTGGGCTTATTTTTCGTGCACCATTATACCTCAAAACAGCTATTTATCATAATAATATCAACGAGTTATACTTTCTGAGTAGACTCTA
>CAMYKK010000147.1 GCA_947258975.1 uncultured Gammaproteobacteria bacterium | reverse complement strand
ACCTTCGTGGAATTTGGGCTCCATGCTCATTCCCCTCACACGTAGCACGAAGGTATCCTTACTACATGTGGTGGGGCAGGGTAAGTATGTCTCCGCGTCCCCGGGTTCGAAGTTCCCCACGATTTCAGTCCACTCGCCGGCCTGAACCCACGAGATAAGCGGGTGCAAATGGCGGGGGTCGGGTCCAGGTTCAGCTGTTTCATATTCAGGCGGCGGCGCTTCGCCGATGCTGTTGTGACTCTCGTCCATCCAGCCCACCGACTTCCCCATACCGCGTTCCAGTTTTCCGGCCAGTTCGTCACCAATCCCCCTCGGTGTGCCCTTCAGGGTCTGCATTTGACGCCGGACCTGGCTGAGATAGGAGCTGTTGGCGCCGGCAATCCGGGCAAGCTTGGCGGCAGAACCCGCCTCGGCGATGAGAATTTCCAGGTTGGTGAGTCGGATCTGTTCATGTTTTCGCTTCATGCAAAATAGTATAGCAAGCGTTTAGCGCATAATTTAGCACAGTGATAAACAATTAATCAGCCTCGAACCTTGAGAGATGGTTAGCACTGAGCTAATGTTTTTGCCCATGGAACTTAAGCAATTCTTAAAGGCAGCGACCAAGCGGGAGCGCGCCGAGGTGGCGGCGGTGTGCAATGACTCGGTTTCGTACCTGTATCAACTGGCAGGCGGGCATCGCTATGCCAGTGCCTTGCTGGCGACACGGATCGAGGAGATGACCCGGCGCGTCGCCCTGCGGTGCGATGGTCGGCTCAAGGTGGTACCGAGACAGACTCTGGTCAAGTATCCGGAGATTTTCGCCGTCGTGCGAGACGAACCGGATGCCGAGTATGACACGCTGCGATGAGTAATATCCCCGCCAACAAAACATCCTCGACGTCAGAAGTTTTACCTGTAACCGGGACGACATTGCCGCTGGACGTGCCGACGACAATGCGTTTGGAGATCACCCGCATCAAGGCCTACGACCGCAATCCACGCCACAGCGAGAACCCGGAATACGATCGCATCAAAGCCTCGATTCGCACCGAGGGGTTGGATCAGCCGTTGGTCGTCACGTGTCGGCCCGGTGAAGTAGATTATATCGTCGGCGCCGGAGGCAACACGCGACTGCAAATTCTACAAGCGTTGTACCAGGAAACGGGCGACGCGCGCTTCTATTGGGTCGATTGCCTGTTCAAGCCTTGGCATCACGAATCGGATGTTCTCCTTGCCCATCTAAGGGAAAACGATCTGCGTGGTGGCTTGTGTTTCATCGACAAGGCGCGGGCCGTCTTTGAGGCCAAGCAACTTCTCGAAGCGGAAATGGACATCGAAATGCTTTCGCAAAGACAGCTTGAGACGATACTTAGAGAACGTGGCTACAGCGTAAGTCATGGGCTGATCTCTCAGATGGGATACGCGGTTCACACCTTGCTCCAGGCTATTCCCCAGGCTTTGCAGTCGGCTCTGGGAAGACCGCAGATCGAACGGATTCGTGCCTTGGACAGGGCCGCGCGTGGGATCTGGAAGAACCGGAACCTGGGTGACGACGAAAGTTTTGAGGCAGTGTTCGCGACATTATGTAAACGATACGACGGCCCCGAGTGGGATCTCGAACTATTACGCGCTGCCATCGAGACCGAGATTGCGGAAGCGCTTGAAGTGAGCATCCATGCCATTCGTGTCGAACTCGATGCGCATCTTTTTGGGAGCGATATCGATATACCGACATCGGATGGTAAACAGTTTACTGATTCGGCGACGAAAGAAGATGCGTCTTCGAAAGGCTCTGCGAAAAAAGCAAACGATGTTGCCGACATTCAGACGGTGGGTAATTCACGCGATGATAACGCGACCGCAAAAGCTAAAGGTGAAGTGCCCGCCGTTCAACGTCCATTGCACGTTGGATCGCCCAATGCATCTGAAGATGATTCAGAAGACGCACTGAACACTGCCATCGAATCACCCGCCCATTCGACCGAAACGCCAGTAACACCATCGATCACCCTCAGCCAACGCGGCCCGACAGATCTCAAATCTCTGCGGGCTCGGGCATGGACGCTGGCCGCACGTCTCGCGCAACGCAACGGTATCAACGAACTGATTGCGCCACTGTCCGGCAAGGGGCTTGGTTTCATCCTCCGTGACGTGCCGGATGCGTCGTTGGCTGATCAACTTGACGCCGACACCCTGGGTCAGGTCTCCATGCTGTGGTGGCACCTTGCCGCCTGTTCGGAGATGACGGTGGCGCCGCTGGACGCTGTTGTCGCCACCTTGTCCGATGCGTCAATTCTTCGCCAAGCGCTCGAAAACCAAGATGCCGGTTTGCTCTTCAACAGCGTCTGGACACTGGATCCGGGGCACACCGGTTATCGGCTCTGGCGGCAACTCGGTGAGCAGGACTGGCAGGATCTTCTCAACCTGATGGACACCTACCGCCACATTCACCGCGTGGCGGAGGACTCACAGATTCGACTCTGGGAATAAGCGCGATGGACGGGACCAAGGAATCCGATTTGACTACCGCGGTGCTGATGTACGCCATCCGTTGCCTCGCCGAAGGGGATCAATCCTCGCTGCGCAACATGAACTTCGGCCCGCGCGAAATTGAGGTGCTGCGCGACATGAACCTCGCCGATCTCTATCGTGTCGAGTCGTTGCGTGCCCATTGCCTCGAGATCGGCCTCAATCGGGAGGTGTATTGGCCGATGATCGAGCACCTGCGGCGTCAGCGCGAATCCGAGGAACTACAACAGGGGCTGATCGCCGCGGACGCACCGTTGGAGATGATGCAGACATTGTTCGGCCTCGGTTCCCGTGAATACACACGACTGCGCCGCATGTTGACCGTGGAGCCCTCCGTCGGCCGGCCAGCAGAACCCGATGAAGCGAGCACGCACACGCTATGGAATACCTGGATTCAACGGGCGAGTCGGGTAGAGGGTAATCCGTTGCCACCGACTGAGTACCTTGCCATCCATCGCGAAACCGGCATATCGATGCGGGCAATCTGGAACTTGACGCAGCGCTGGAATCAATACGGTGATCTGACGGGTCGAAGCAGCGCCGATCCCTCGCAGCGAACGTGTGCGGATGGGTGACAATCGCCAAGGACTCCGCCCCGACATTCACGCACTGGGTGCACTGATCCAGGCAACGGTAGCGCGTGCACAACAGGATTCAGGTACTCCGCACGCGGGTAATACGCACGCTGATACCCTAGTATTCATGGGCAACCGGCATCAATCGTTTCCCACGCTGGTGGTGCAAGATCCCGTACTCGAACCCGTGGACAAGCTCGTGTGGATGGTCATCATGCTGCAGGCTGGCGAGGCCGGCACTCACACCGCGTTTCCCAGTTATGAGATCCTCGCCAAAAAAACCAATGTTGCCTCCACGTCGACCATTGCCAGGGCCATTGCCATTCTACGTGCCACCCGTTGGCTAACCTTGTGCGCCCGGCTGAGGGACACGCGTGGCCGCTTTTGTGGCAACGTCTATGCGCTGCACGATGAACCCCTGCCGTTGGCGGATGCCTTGCATCTGGACCCCGATTACATGAAAGGCCTGCGCCAGTCGCTCGCCCATCATCACGCGCGAGTGCGCCTGGTTGCCAAGGGGGTGTTGGATACAATCGATGAAGACATCCATGGGGGAATCGATATCTGCGCCCAAGGCCATCCGCTCGAGCAAAGAATACAAGCGGTGGAGGCAATCCAACAGGATTCACCGCGGCGCTATTTTGCATTCAGTGCAAAGGTGATGACCCGACTTAGAAACGGGGGCGTGGAAACGAGCTCGGATCACCAGGACCAAATTTCAAAGCCGGTGATCAGCCAAGACCAAATTTTGAACCCTCAAAAATCGAAGTCGGGTAGTAGTTGTAGTAGTAGTTATATAAATACTACTACTACAAAAACTACAGAGACAAAAATTTCCAACCGCCCTGAGGCAGACCCGCCGCTGATCTATCCCAAGCGGCTGTCTGAGAATCAGTGCGAATTGGCGGATCGTTATTTGAATACTGTTACGGCGGAGGTACGCCAGCCTATCCTCGATGAGCTGGAGGGACGACTGCGTTCGGAGCAGAAGGGCATGAAACCCGTGTATGACGAACTGAGGTTCCTCCACTACTTGTGTCGGGCTGCGAATAAAGGTGAATTCGTGCCCAACCTCGGCATCAAGGTGCGTGGTGAGCGCATCGAGCGTGAGCAGGCGCAGTTGAGACACGCGAAACAGCAGATGGCGAGTCTGGTAGAAGCGAAACGCCGCGAGGAATACAGATCCACTACCTCCGGCAAAAACCCATTGGCAGAAATACGCAAAAAGCTACACATGCCAGTGCGGGAAAGGACCGAGGACGAAAACGCTGGGCATCGTTCAAAATAGGGTGGTTACAGTGTAACCACCCTAAAAAATTCTTAGACGTAGCAAATCAGATTTGTTTTGATAGGCAGTGTCCAAGCGTCAAGTACGAAGATCCACTACTTCCAGCAGGAACCCTTTGGTAGAAATATGCAAAACGTTACAAATGCCAGAGCGGCAAAAGACCGACGACGAAAGTGCTGAGCATTATCTAGAAATAGGGGTGGTTACACTGTAACCACCCTATAAAATCTATAGATGTCGCCAATCTGTTTGGCTTTAACAGTCAATCTCCGAACGTCAAGCACCGCGATTCAACATAGGATCGTCATACTGCTGCCGTCAGCTAAGCAGACGTTCGGAAACATTATGGATGCACACGTCAGAAATACCCATGCGAGTAGCGTATCTGACTTCTCATAACGCACCGTAGATAATGGTGGAGCGAGACAGCCGGTCCGTACAGCGGAGTACTGTCTACGTTGTGCGTTATTCCTCATACAG
>CAMYKK010000146.1 GCA_947258975.1 uncultured Gammaproteobacteria bacterium | reverse complement strand
TGATCGCATTCTTTTCTGGAATACGGTTGATCTGGAAAGAAAGCTCCGAGAATTCCAGTATTATTACAACCAGGAACGTGTTCACGCTTCGCTCGATGGAAAAACACCGGCCGAACTCAGCGGTGAATCTAGTAGAGAGAGCCACACTCGATGAGTTTCGATGGGAAACGCATTGTCGCGGACTCGTCCAGCTGCCAATGGCCGCGTGATTAGGAATCCGAGACCCACACGCTGGGCCCAAGCGCGAAATTAATTAATTACATACCGTTTCACAAGTAAGGAATGGTCTTCGGGAGGCACGACTGCACGGACGCAGGAGATAGTGCAACGCATGGAGCAGTTGCCGAGGGGCCGGTGGTTCGAATCCACTCACCCCGACCAAATCACAAAAAACAATAAGTTAGAATAGATACCCAGCCCTAACGCCCGTCGTTTCCACATTCCGTCCTCGCTGTCAGTCGTTGTTTCTTGGTTGCAGCAGCCCCTGTCCCGAAAAGGCAGTGCTCGTACGATTCCCACAGCCCATCAACCTTGTACGCAATCCAAAAGATAGCTGGATCACTACACCGATATTAAAGCGCGTGATATGCGGATTTTACGGAGAACCCCTCCTTTCGAGTCGTACGCAAATTGTGAGTCGGCGCTGGATCACGGCGCCGATCGATGTGCTAAGTCGCTGAAGTGTAGGAAGTTGATTGGGTCAAATTCATGTGCGCGTTAACAGCGCCGGTACAACTGGGCGAGATCGCATCCTTAGCTGCGACGGAGTTTGCCTGATCCACCACTTTGTATCCCCGCAAAGAGTAGGACATGAAGTTCAGCGTATTGCGGACAAACTTGACGTGATCTCTACACCAATACTAGGTGGACTCCATCGTGCGTACGTGATCGTGACGATTGATAACATACTACGAGTTTTTTACGGACGACAAGACACCCGTTAACGGTCACTGTCTCGTGCGGGCATCACGATGATTGCGATTGAGTAATGCTGTAAATATTTTTTCCGGAGGACACGTCGCGAAATCCGACTAAAACAAGCGCTCCATCTACAATCAAACGGTTGTGCCGCCATGACCAACCCAGGGTCAAGTGGGGCGCTTGAACCGTGGTCCGGCACAGGTATCGCTCAATGATGACCGTCTTGAACGTGTTGTTTAATCAATGATTCAGCGGGGATTCCAAGTTGTTCGTGGAGGCGCCAAATCATTTTAAGTGTCAACGAGCGTTTGTGATTCAAGACTTCATAAACTCGATTGCTTTTACCAATCATCGGCTCCAGATCTTTAACGGTTAATCCTTTTTGCTCCATTTCGAACTTAATAGCTTCCACTGGATCGGGCAGATCAAGCGGATAGTGCTTTCGTTCATAAGCCTCAACCAGAGTCACTAGTACATCCAGCTTTTCACCCTCCGGCGTGTCCGGGTCTGCCATCATAAGCGTTTCGATTTCCTCCAATGCCGCTCGGTAGTCGGCATCGGTTTTAATCGGTTTGATATCCACCTTGTTTACCTCTGGACATTAAACTGTCTGTACATCAATTTGATCATATTGTGCATGCGTACCAATGAACCGTATGTATACAACACGGTAGGCATAGTTTATCCACACCACCAGCCGATACTTATTACCTGCTATGTTAAACACTACCCTGCCATCTTTCAGAATACTGGCGTGCCGGAAGTCCTTTTTTACATCAACCGGTGCTGCCCAGTCTGCTTTCAAGGCATGTCGATACCAAGCTAAAGTCGGCTCGGTAGCGTCGGAATATGCCGCATCATGCTCCCAGAACGCCTTCAGCGTCGACAGGGCAATGATTCTCATGAGTTGAATGGTAGTCCCAATATGGGACTTGCGCAATGTGTTGTCTCAACTTGAGTGTTGTCCTCCGCAGGCTCACGCAGAGGGAACGTGAAACCTGGCAGTCACGTTCGGTGTATTTCCTGTCCCTTCCAGTCACCGTTGCACGCGGGGAAGGCGTACAACGTGTTAATCCAAATATGATTTTCAGTTATTCGCTGGATTCGGGAGGCGAAGGTCGATGCTCTGACTTTGTAACCCGATAACGTTGCCTAAGAGGTAGGCATCGTTTAGCCTTTTTTTTATACGAACTTGTTAACACCTGAGCAATACTGACCGACAATTTCCTAGCGTTCTTAATACCGATTACCCAACAGCCGTAGGTCCGATTTCATCGGGCACGCTCCGGAAGATCGTTTTCGCAGTTAAAGAGTGAAAGACTCCCGGCGCTTCCCAAGTGTTCCATCTTTTCTGAAACGAATTTCCGAGAGGTGAACACTACGTCCGATTTGTGTGCAGAGGCGCTGGTTTCTTCGATCTGGATACGTTGTGGGTCCCGAAAATCTGAGAGACCATTTGACATTAACCACGCACACGTTCGTGTGCCCTTCTATGAATAGCATATTTTCCGTATTTCCGTAAATATGCTAATGTTGAGGTGTCGATAAAAAATTGTGAGGCAAATCGGATGAGTGAAACACTGGTGGTATCCAGCCGCGGCCAGATCACCCTGCCCGCCGCACTGCGCAAACGCCTAGGGATTAAAAGCGGCGATGTCGTGATTCTGGAAGATCGTGGCAATGAGGTCGTACTCAAGCCCGGCATAGTTCTCGAAGTTCAGCATTACAGTGATGAACAAATCGCCCAGTGGGATGCCGAGGACAAACTCTCAGATTCTGAGCGGGCTCAAATAGTCCAATCGCTGACCGCGCCAAAAAAATGAGGCTGTTTCTCGACGCGAACGTTCTATTCACTGCGGCACATAACCCGGGAGGAAAAGCTGCATTAATCATTGAACTTGGGGCCCAGGGACATTGGGAGATATCTTCGAGTCTCTATGCGATGGAGGAAACACGCCGCAACCTGGAGAGAAAATTTCCACAATCCCTGGATGGTCTGGATACACTTCGGCACAACATCCGTCTTGTTAAGCACCGGATTGACCTTCCGTTCCCTGAAGGTCTAGCACAAAAAGACCAACCGATCTTCCAGGCAACGCTCGCTTGTCAGGCAACCCATCTGCTCACCGGTGATCGTAAGGACTTTGGTCCCTTCATGAACCAGCCGGAAAATACTTTTGGCATCTATATCCAGACCGTTTCCGAGTTTTTGAGTTGCGCATCCTAATTATTCGTCCGCTTTTATTCTATTTCATTTTTCCCTTGAATCCGGCAGCCTGGACACGATGATGATATGACTCCGAACAGTATTCTGCACACCGCGACCTGTGGGTGTCTAATTCCCGATTTTCGCCTTCCTTCTGGCCGGTATTCTCCGCACGGACAACAAATATCTTCGCTTTCAATGCGGAGATTAGGCCGGATATTCTCCGCATTCGCACGATTGAGTGATGCAGAACGCGTCATCGGCTCCATCCGTCGGGGATGCTTGGACCACGAGATCATCCTCGGAAAGCGTCATCGCAAAAGCATCCTTTCCAGCCATGTACGCTACTACCTCAGCGCGAGAACCCATTTATCCTTGGCACGGGTACGCCAAACGGACGCACTATCCAATTACCAGAACAAGGCACGGTAGTCGAACTACCTCGTGTCGGTGGCCTCCATCATGAATATGTGCGAATGGCTGCTTGAGCCAATATTAATTAATAAATGGGAATGACAACTAACCGAAGCGTTGGCAAACTATACAAGGGACCCGCACCTGCTTCTCTTCTGTCGATTCGAGGTACTATTTCGCTAGTAACCGGCACACAACTTCCGTGCTTGATTTAAGGGTCACTGGACAGCACTGGGTGTTTGTTTCTTCTTTTCTTTTTTCAGTTTTCGTTTTTCCTGTGGACTAAGCTGGGCCTTTTTCTGTTGCTCCCTTTTGCCTTTGTCTCTTTTCCCCTTATCGCCCATATCTGTTTCTCCTTTATTGAAAGTTAATTGTGCCAGACTGTAGTGACCACCCCCATTTGGTCGTAGGGGCAGATGAGATCGTTTGGCGTCATAGCTAAACGTATACACCAAGCCTGGAACTTAATCTAAGGACACTCCAGAGATTTTTTATCTGGATCAGGAACAGGCTGACACGTCTTGTTGGCGGTGTCCAGCCTGATGCCGCGTCTCTCGCCGTTTTGTTGTGCGTCAATAATCTATTTGGGTCAGGCAGACATTTACTGCGAGCCTGTCACTATCGGATGTTTCGCGCCAAGGCGATCAGTGAGTGGCAACGGGTGACGGGTGTCTACTCCACATGAAAAGGCTTTCAAGTCGTGTATCCGCTTGATCGTTCCCCAATAATTTTACATTAGACCCGGATAAAGAATTTCGCACGATACAATAACAAAGCCCCGCAACAAGCGGGGCTTTGTGTACAACAGCTCTGGCTAATGAGTTATCGGTTTACATCATGCCGCCCATTCCGCCCATTCCGCCCATATCGCCGCCCATGGGCATATCCGGTTTGTCTTCCGGGAGCTCTGCCACCATGACTTCAGTAGTGATCATAAGACCTGCGATCGATGCAGCGTTTTGGAGCGCAATACGCGTTACTTTGGTTGGATCAAGAATACCCATCGCGATCATATCACCGTACTCCCCGGTGGCCGCGTTATAACCGTAGTTACCGCTCTTCGCCTTAACTTCGTTAAGGATCACGGCGCCTTCTTCGCCGGCATTCTGCACAATTTGACGCAGCGGCTCTTCTAACGCTCGGCGCACGATACGGATGCCGGCCTCTTGATCTTCATTATCACCCTTACAGTTCTTGACCGCCTCGAAGCTACGTACGAAAGCTACACCACCACCGGGCACCACACCTTCTTCTACTGCGGCGCGGGTGGCGTGCAATGCGTCTTCAACACGTGCTTTCTTTTCCTTCATTTCCACTTCGGTCGCGGCGCCTACTTTGATTAACGCAACACCGCCGGCTAGCTTAGCCACACGTTCTTGCATTTTTTCCTTA
>CAMYKK010000145.1 GCA_947258975.1 uncultured Gammaproteobacteria bacterium | reverse complement strand
TAGATACAAGGTGCTATTTTTCATGCCCAATTGTCTCATTTCGGACATGCGTCAGCACCCGTTGAATCCATGCTGAAGGGGCTTAACTTAGTGCCATTCCACTCCGGCCCCTACTTGTGAGAACAACCGTGATCGAGACGCGCTGGCAACATGTTGTTGTATTGGTTTGTTTGTGTTTTGTCGCATCTATGGCTCAGGCGGCGGAAGTCCCCCATGGCGATCCCAGTCAGGCCGCGGCGAGAGAGGGTTTTCGCGTGGGTGCGTGGCGCAGCTGGTTGTTCTTCAGCTTCCTGCCGGAGAATGACGAGGCGGAGACGCTGGGCCTGGAGACGGAAAGCTATTTCCCGCTGGGCAGCTACGAGGTGAAGAACATCTCCTATCTGGAAGTCGCCGACTATCCGCGGCCCATTCCCGGTCAACCGCGGGGTAACGGATCGCCCGGCCTCGAAGTCGATACCGGCATCAACGACTTGCTAACCGCATTCAAACATCACGGCAAACATCATTTTGCGTTGGGGTTGGCGGCACAATTCCCGACCGCGACCAGCGACGACCTGGGCAGCGGAAAATGGTCCGTCGGCCCGAGCTTCGACTACGAGTACGAATCCGGAAGGCTGTTCGCCGGCATCATTACCCTGCAGCTTTGGTCGTTTGCCGGCGATGACGACCGTAAAGACGTCAACTACCTGATGGCCAAACCGTTTGCCGTGTACCAATTGAATACAGACTGGGATGTGATCTACATACCCTATGGCGTCAGTGTTTACTGGGACAAGCCCAGCGGTGAAGACGCCTACGTGCCGCTTGGCGGCGGGTTCCAGCGTCACTTCAAATGGGGCAAACAGAAGATGAATTTCTCCACCCAGTTTTTCAAGAACGTCATACGCCCGACCAAGGGTACCGAATACGATCTGCGATTCATGCTGGAGTTCGTGTGGGATTAACAAACCGTAAAAGAACCGAAAAAACCGGACCAGAGAGCAATATCTCATGATCGACGAACAAAAAACCGGGTCAGAGAACAATCGTTGCTAATATACGGGCGATTGAATAACGACAAGATAGTGTCCTTGAACCGTAGGCGAACGTACTCAGGCCTGGTGGGTCGAACTACGAGACTATCAGTTCACACTCGTGGAATATTAGTTAAATTTGTTCTCTGATAATCATCTAGCCGACTCCTCCAACGTATGGTAAACGTCGAGTTTCTAAACGAGGCAAACCATCAGAAAAGAGGAGTCGAGCATGAAACTTTATTGCGGAATCGACCTTCATGCCAGCAACAATGTAGTGGTAAGGTATTTCAGGCATAGGTATTCCGGGTACAGTTTACCTATCTTAGATCCTGGCTCCGCTTGGATGCTTTGGAAATAAGTAACCCATCCCCGGCCGCCACTATTTCGTCGATACTGGCGCGGGTGACTTAAATGCGACCAACGCCCGCTCGTGCGATGCCTTGAAATCAACGATGGAAAACCGGGTCATCCATAACCGACTCCTGTCGATAGGGCGAGCGTGACTATGGGCACTCGATCCCTTCGCCATCATCCGGGATCCTTGGTGTTGGCAGAACTTGCAGGACACGCTGCAATCCGAAACCGATGCAAGGAGTGTTCCGAGCATATCAAGTAACGTGACGTGGCCGGGACCGCAAGCGGTCCCGGCCGCACGCCTCAAGTGATGTCGTGTAACGCGAATTTGGAATGTGCCGATTCGCTGTGGTGTTAACGATGATCCAGGATTCGCTTAATAACAGCTGGTTATTCTATGTCGGCGATAACGTATAAGAACGTACTAATATCCGCGGGCACAGGAAGCGCAAAAGCGCTGACCTTGACGCCACCGCCGAGGCGGTGCAAACATTGGCGCATTGGAGCGTCAGTACCTCAGGGTCGTCGTATGTGGCGTGGCGATTATTCCCGCGATAATCTCATAGCAATTCACTGTTGCGCCGATCTTATCGTGTCTCCCGTAACCAACGTTCTTAGTCGAGGTTTGTATCATGGGGCCGCTGATTCCTTTTCTTCTTCGCAGTGTTATCGCGTCAATTGCATTGTTCGCCGCTTACAGTGCCGGGCAAAAGTCGGTAGAGCGACATCGACGCCAATCCTTTGTGACCGGGTTGGAACGTCAAATCGCGGAATTAAAGGAGAAGTACGGCGACAACGAAGATCAGAATATTCAACGGGCGATTGAGGAACTGGAGTCGCTTTTAAATTCCGTCAAAGCAGTGCACAGTGACCAGGAATTCGACGCCGAGGTTAAAAAATTCTTCTCCGGTGAGTTTTTTCAGGATTTGATGGGCGGCGTTATCGATGTTGCCGGAGAAGCGGGTGAGACGATCTGGAAATTCTTCGACGGTGCAGCGAACGCCTTGGACGACCACATCGTGGAACCACTAGTGCGGACCATGGGTGGAGACAAACCCAAAAAATAAACACGAGTAATCCGGGGACATAGTTTACTTATCTGTTGATAATCCGTAATCCTAATCCGCGGCAATTCTGAGAACAGTTTACTTAATTTTCTAATTCGGCGAATCCGCGGGCAGGGTACTTGTCTTAGAACCTGGCTGTGCTTGGATTCTTTGGAAATAACCAGACTGTCCTCGGCCGTGGCTTTTACGTCGCTACTGGCGTCAGCGACTTGAATGCCGCCAATGCGCGTTCGCGCGATGCTTTGAGGTCGACGATAGGCGCGGGGTAGTTGTCGTCGAGCCTGACACCGGCGTCACTCCGCACGTCGGTAGGCGCGTCCCACGGGTTGTGTAGATACTTGTTCGGCAATTCGGCGAGCTCCGGCACATATCGCCGCACGTAAGCACCGTGGGGATCGAATTTCTTCCCCTGCGTGACGGGATTGAAAATGCGGAAGTAGGGTGCGGCATCGGCGCCGCATCCCGCGATCCACTGCCAGCTCGCGCTGTTGTTCGCGAGGTCGGCGTCGACCAAGGTATCCCAAAACCAGTGCTCCCCGCGATGCCAGTGCAACAGCAGGTTTTTTACCAGAAATGAACCCACGATCATGCGCACCCGGTTGTGCATGTAGCCGGTGCGCCACAGTTCACGCATGCCCGCATCGACAATCGGGTATCCCGTGCGGCCGCGCTGCCAGCTTTTCAAGGCTTTGTCGTCATTGCGCCACGGAAACTGATCGAACTTTTGCTGCAGGTTGTTCCTCGGCAGCTCGGGCGAGTAATAGAGCAGATGATGCGAAAATTCCCGCCAACCGAGTTCGCTCAGAAAGTGATCGATGTCGTCGGCGATGGCACTGTCTCCCTCCAGGGCTTTGGCGTCATACCAAAGCTGATGCGGTGATATCTCTCCGAAATGCAGATGGGGTGACAATCTGGATATGAATTCCTGATCGGGCCGGTTCCGGCCCGACATGTAATTCTGTATGCCTTGCTCGAGAAACGTGTCCAGGCGCGCTTGCGCGCCCCGTTCTCCGGGAGACCAGGTGCGCGCCATTTCGTCGTACCAGTGGATGCCGGGCAGCAGCCCGAAGGTGGCAAGCTCGATGCCGGTTTCTAGTTTGTGAATACGAAGTTCTTTCGGTTTATCCACCACCTGCCGCGGCGCCGGTCCGCCCGCCAGACAGCCTTTGCGATAAAACGGCGTGAACACCTTGTAGGGCGTTCCATCCGCCTTGGTGATGAACGGCGGCTCGAACAACAACGAGCCATTGAAGCTCTTTGCGTCATAGCCGTTGGCAATTAATTCCTTCGCGATGGCCTTGTCGCGGGCAATGCGCCACGGCTCGTAACAGCGATTCCAGTATATGCCGCCGGCGTTTATCTTCTCGGCGAGTCGTGGAATGAGGACATCCGCCTTGCCTTGCAGAAAGTGCACACCGCCGTCGAGGTCGTTGTTGAGCGACTTCAGGCTCTCATGCAGCCACCAACGGCTCGCTGCGCCCATCGCCCACTCGCCTGCGTTCTCGTCATCCAGGACATAGACAGGCAAGACAGGCGCGCCGGTTCTGGCGGCCGCACCCAAAGCTGGATTGTCGAACAGGCGCAAGTCCTGCCGGAACCACACGATGACGGGTTGTGCGTCGTTCATACTCTGCGTGATTTGCGCGAAATGGCGTCTGAATTCAATGCAGGTCCCATATTATATGTGGGCCAGCCGGTGCTGACGCCTCAATGCGGGCTAGGCGTTAATCCCAAGTGAACATCGGGCGGTATGCTACAGGGGTTCTCTCTGGGCGCCGGGAAACTTCACCGTCACGCGGGTCCCGATTTCCGGATGGCTCTCGATATTGACGGGCCAGTTGAAGCGCTCCGATAAACGACGGACGATGGTGAGACCGACGCCAAAACCGCCACGGCGCTGCGAGTGGCCCTGGTGGAATGGTTTGAATACCTTTTCAACTTCCTGCTTGGGTATGCCGATGCCGCTGTCCTCAATGCGCACAATACCGTCACCGATATGGACCGTCACCCGGCCCTCGTCGGTGTAGGAAAACGCGTTGCGTATCAGATTGCCGATCAGCACCGACAGCACCTTTTCGGATGTGACGATGATCAGTCTGACGTCGGCCGTGGACTGCACATCAATTGGCTTGCCGGCGAGCAGCGGGGAAGCGCGTTCAATTTCTTCCGCCACCAGTTCATTGACGCACACCGGCTCCCGCGATAGCCCCTGCTCGGATTCGCGCGCCAGCAGCAGGAATGCGCTCACCAGATCTTCCATGTCCGACGCAGATCGCTTGATTCGTTCCACCGAGTTTCTCACCGGGGTGCTCAGTTCCTGCTCGCTCAGCAGCATGTTCGCGGCGATCTTGATGACCGTCAACGGGCTGCGCAACTCATGGCTGGCATCCCGGGTGAACGCACGCTCCCGGTCAACGAACTGGTTGATCCGCTGGGCAAAGCGGTGCAGGGCGGCGGCGAGGGATGATACCTCCTCGTTGGGGTCGTCTTTGAACCCGCTGGCATCGAACACGGCTGCGTTCGGGTGTTCCAGATCCAGATCGTGTACGGCGTGGGCCAACTTGATGATCGGCGACACCGCCCGCCGTGACTGCCGGTACGCGATCCAGGCCCCGACGTATAGCATCACCAGTACGATGGTGAGTGGCACCAGGCCGAAGTATAAAGCGAGTTTGTTAACGCTCTCACCGTCGAATACCAACACCAGCCGCTGTCCCGCGTGCTCCGTCACGTAAACGACGGAGTAGTCCAGTGCCGAAGATCCGTGGAACCCGGGGCCCAATTCACGGAGTTTGGGTGGAAGTCCATCACCTCCTTCCAGCGCACCCAGGTAGCCGGTGAGATTCAGCGTGTCCGGCTTCGGGAATTGCCTTTGCCTATCATAATGACGCCAGAAATAATCTGCTTCCGCGCGCAGGGCTTGTTTAACCAGCACTTCCTCGAGTACGAACGCCGCCGCATAGACGCTCAATGCCGCGACCACGCTGATCAGGACGGCTTGGAGAAGAAACGCCTTGTCCAGCTTG
>CAMYKK010000144.1 GCA_947258975.1 uncultured Gammaproteobacteria bacterium | reverse complement strand
AACGTATGCCATCTCAAGAGGCCGGATATACGTATGCAGTCGAACCAACAGCCATTGACAGATTACTTGCAAACGAGGAGGAGTCCATATACGGACGTTGAGGAATTTGTACGTTGATGGTCCTCGGGTCAGCAGATATAGCAGCTTGTGGCTACATTCGATCGGGTATACAAGCGCAAGTCTGTCAATAAGCACTGAACTTTGACCCCTTACGGCGTGCGATACTGACCCCCTGGACATGGTTAGTTGAAGGGATGAGTGGCTGTTTCAAAGACGTGGTTTACGCTGTGTGTTTCTATCTCCACAGGCGCATTCGGCTCAGGTTCATTCAGGCGCAAGGTTCGAAGTACTGTTGAGTCCACTCTCGGTGTTTGTTGTTTTTCGTTTTATGCTGGGCCGTGCAGGATGCACAAGTGCCGCGGAGCGCATGGACGACGTACAGGAAAATACTGGTGTCGAGATAGACCGGGACGGCCGGGAACGACCGCCCGAGAGCGGCCCCGAACCTGCGACCACCTGATTAGAAGACAGGTTCCGATTTAGATGATCACGCAAATAGAACGCTCGCTGCGCAACCTCCCTGCTGACTTGTTGGTACGGAAACGGAACCGCCATCACCCCCTCCACCGAAGCGGGAGGTGGAACGCATATCTACTTTTGTTCCCGCGTCAGTCTCGGTAAGACGGATTACGACATCGTCTTTAAAGCCGTACCAGAAGGTAGTAACCGTCGCTTCGATTCGGCCTTCGCCAGAATCGGCGGATACCAGCTTCCAACCAAAGTCTCGCACCAGAGACACAGCCTTGTCGAATACGGGATCTTTCGCGTGGAGGAACATAGCGGGCTGGATGTCCGGAAAGGCCGCTAGCTGTTGTTCGGCCACGGCCGCGCCCGGATGTGTGATTCTCGAGGTGGGAGCTTCCCAAAATTCAGGGGGATTTTCCAGATCCGTGGAAATATCCTGAATAGGGGGCAGCTTCGATTTTGAATAGTGCCAGTAGAGCGGCATAGCGAGGGACGGCAAGAGAATGATTACCCCCATTATGCTGAAAACAAGGCCCCCGCGTTTTCGCCCGGGCCATGTTATGAAGATCCCGAGCAGTGAGAAAACGATGGCGATAACGCCACCATATACCGCGCCGCGTAATATCTTGAGTGAGCTGGCGTAGCCCCACCACTCCATGCGGAATCCCATGGTGGACACCGCCACAACCGCCATGGTGATGATCGACATCAAGAGCGCAATCAGTGCCACCCAAGAGAGCGGGCGATTCTTCATCGATCCTGCTGTTGTAGCCATTCGGGAATTCTCATGTGTCATGGGTCGCGGAAGCTGCGATACGTGGCCAACCAAAATTTACTAGAGATTGAGTAATAGGGACAGGTCTATTTCCGTTTCATAAAATTGCTGGGCCGCGCAGGACGATGTGCAGGATACCAAGTGGCGCGGAGCGCATAGACGACGTACAGGGAAGTACTGGTGTCGAGGAAGGCCGGGACGGCCGGCAACGACCGTGCGAGAGCGGCCGATGTGCAGGATGGACAAGTGCCGCGGAGCGCAGGGATGCGCGAGAGCGGCCTCGAAGCTGCGACCACCTGATTAAAAATCAGCTTCCGATTGTTAAGATAACACTTTGTGTGAACGATACTTTTAATGCGTACGCCTGTCTAAAATTCGCGCCACTTTCTGCTTGTAATATGCTTGTATATCCGGTTTTCGAGAATTCGAATTAGACAACTTTCCCCGACTCTCAACGCGCCACCAGTCTAAGATCAATAAGGCTACCGAGAACCCAAAGAATTCTTGGCGGTTTACAGCAGTCGTAGAGACGTTACGCCGCGTACCACAGCACCGCAATGAAATGACACGCGGTGCCCGCCATAACGAACAGATGCCAGATGAAGTGAGTGTATCGCAGACGCGGAGCTGCGAAGAATGCGACCCCCACCGTGTACGAGATGCCGCCTGCCAGTAGCCAGAACAAGCCCCACGTTGGCATCGCGAGCCAGAGCGGCTTTACGGCGATCAATACGAGCCAACCCATGGCTAAATACAGGCACGTCGAGAGTATCGGGTACCGTGTTCCGCCTATAGCCTTGAATATCATTCCGGCAAGACAAAGGCCCCACACGAGCCCAAACAGTATCCAGCCCCACGTGCCGTAGAGCACACCGAGTGTGAACGGCGTGTATGTCCCGGCGATCAGCAGGAAGATCGCGCCGTGGTCCAGAACCCGGAATACCTGCTTGGCCCTGTTCGCGGGTAACGCATGGTAAAGCGTGGAGGTGAGATATAGGAGCGTCACGGCGGCTGCGAACACGCTTGCGCCCACAATGCCCGCTGGATCACCACGATTGACTGCGGCCACAATAAGTACCGGCGTCGCAGCTATCGCCGCCAGCAGTCCGACACCATGGCTAACGCTGTTTGCGATTTCTTCCCCTCGGGATTGGTTGCGTTCTGGCATTTCCAACTTACGCTTCAAGAATCTTCCGGATCACATTATTATCGATACCCATGCATATTCTACATGGCACCTGGCTCCCTGGCGACGAGACGCGGTTCGAAAACCACGGCAAGTTTGTTTTCTGGGTCGAGCATGGAGCCGCAAGAAAAGCCACGAAATCGCCCGATATCCACCCATTCCATCTGACCGGAAAGCCGCTCAACGTTTTTTTCTCCGAGGTAATCCCCTTGCCACGAGAGGCAACAGCACTGCTGACGAAATCCACAACGCCATTGTGGATTACGCTCCCAAGTACCGGTAAACAGCCTCTCCCTTCAACGGAACTGGCCCACATGCAAGGAAGCGAATTACTCGATACGTTTCATTGGCGGCCATGGCGTGTGTCCGCGCTTGGTGCCGAACAGCCGCTGCCTTTGCTCAAGGAAATCCATTTCCAGGCGCAATACTTTGCCGACCGGGTAAGGCTCGGCGGCGATGTACTATTCTGGTGCCGCTTTGGACGCGCAATCCGGGAAGTGGTGAACAAGCACCACTACATACCCGCCATCCTCCCCTACCAAGTAAAAACAGCGCGGACTCTAAGAAACAAGCAGTCCGATCTGGCATTTACCACCAGCTGGCGCCCGGTTTCCGCGCGATACCGGGAGGTGGTGACTCAGTATGGGGAAGCCATGCCGGGGCTTTGCCGCGCCGTTTCATCCAAAGCAGTGAAGACAACCGAAAAGAGCGACCCATCCGTACGCAACGCCGTTGCTTTATTGAACCATTTCTGCGCCCAGACTCTTGAGCGCCTGGTAGCGGATACGCCTTTTCCAAACAAGAATTTCAAAGAGGTGGACCGCACGTTTATCTCCAACGCTATCGCTGGGAATCGCGCAACGCACAACTCACGTGTTCCGATGACGCTGGAAACCTGGCAGCAGTGGTCGCGTTGGCGTCGACGTTTGGAGGAGCTGCACCAGGAAGAAGGAGTCATGCTGTGCTTCCGCCTGCAGGAAGCGTCCGCCAAGAAGCCGGACCAGTGGTATCTGGAGTGGCTGGCGGCTTCCCGCAAGGACCCTTCGTTGCAGTTAGCGTTATCCGACTATTGGACTCTCAAAGGTCCCAAGAAAACCGCCATCGCCCGCCGTTTCGGGAACGATTTCACACAACAGTTGCTACTGCAGGTGGGGCAGGCGGCCCGGATGTATCCGAAGCTGTGGGACGGGTTAGACACGGACGAGCCCATCGGGGTGGCCCTGGACCGGGACGAGGCCCTGAATTTCCTGCGGGAACACGCCTGGGTATTGGAAGACAGCGGCTATCGCGTCATCGTTCCCTCCTGGTGGACACCACAGGGTCGACAGCGAGCGCTATTGCGGCTTCGGGCAAGTTCCCGGAGTTCCCAGGATAAGGATTCCACCACCGGCCATTTCCGCCTGCCGTCACTGGTCCAATACCGCTACGAACTGGCGATCGGGGGAGAAACACTATCCGAACAAGAATGGCGCACGCTGGTGGAAGCCAAATCGGAACTCGTCCACTTTCGTGGACAGTGGATGGAACTCAATCGGGACGAAATGACCAGGATGCTTGAGTTTTGGCAACGCCAGGGGGACACCGATCACACCATGCCGTTAACGGAGTTGCTGCAAAAAGCAGCCAGTGCCGAAGAGGAGGGTTTCGAGATCACTTACGATGGGGCACTAGAGGCCATGACGGAGCGCCTGCGAGAGGCGAACCGCCTGACGCTTGTTGAAACGCCGACCCATTTCCGGGGCCAACTCCGCGGTTACCAGCAACGCGGTCTTGCCTGGCTGCATTATCTCGAACAGCTCGGCATGGGGCCCTGCCTGGCGGACGACATGGGGCTCGGCAAGACCATACAGGTGATCGCTCTTCTTTTGTTTGAGCGGACACGACAAATAGAAATAGGCCCAACCCTGCTCATTGCCCCCACGTCCGTGTTAGGCAACTGGCATCGTGAACTGGGACGCTTCGCACCTTCGCTCAGTGCCGTCATCCACTACGGTCCACTGCGTCCGAAGAACCCTGCGGAATTCAACCGGGCAATCACCGGACATGACGTGGCCATCACTTCCTTCGCGCTCATACGGCGGGACAGAGCGCTTTTTCAGAACCAATCCTGGCACCGAGTCGTAGTGGACGAGGCGCAGAACCTGAAAAACCCCAGAGCCGCTCAGACCAAAGCCATCGTCACACTGAAGACGCGGCACCGCCTGGCACTGACCGGTACTCCGATCGAGAATCGGCTGCTCGATCTTTGGTCCATCTTCCACTTTCTCAATCCCGGCTACCTAGGCACCTCGACCCAGTTCAAACAGCGTTTCGAGCGTCCGGTTCAAAAAGAGGCGCACCCGGCCCGCACGAAGACGCTCAAACGCCTGGTGGAACCGTTCATTCTGCGTCGGTTGAAAAGCGATAAGAGCATCATCAAAGACTTGCCCGACAAGGTAGAGCAAAAGGTCTACTGCAACCTGACCTCCGAGCAGGCCTCGCTCTACCAGGCGGTCGTGGACGAGGTACAGCAGGCACTGCACGGCGTCGAAGGTATCCAACGCAAGGGGTTGATACTCTCTACCCTGATGCGGCTTAAGCAGGTCTGTAACCACCCCGCTCAGTTCCTGCAGGACGGCAGTGAGTTCTCGGAATCCCGCTCGCACAAGCTTGAGCGGGTCGCCCAGATGGTTGAGGAGGTGATCGCCGAGGGGGAAAGCCTGTTGCTCTTCACCCAGTTCACCGAGGTAGGCAAATCCCTGGAACGTCACTTCCGCCAGGACTGTCACTACACCACCTATTATCTGCACGGCGGTACCCCGCGCGGTAGACGGGAACGAATGATCGCCGAGTTTCAGGACGCCGAGAGCGAACCGTCGCTATTTATCCTCTCACTCAAGGCGGGCGGGGTCGGGATCACCCTCACTCGTGCCAACCACGTCTTTCACTTTGATCGCTGGTGGAATCCCGCGGTGGAAAACCAAGCCACCGATCGCGCCTACCGTATCGGTCAGGACAAAAAGGTCTTCGTCCACAAGATGGTGACCCTCGGCACCCTCGAAGAACGCATCGACAAAATGCTGGAGGAAAAACAGCGTCTGGCGGAGAGTGTCGTGGGCAGCGGCGAGACCTG
>CAMYKK010000143.1 GCA_947258975.1 uncultured Gammaproteobacteria bacterium | reverse complement strand
AGTATCAGCGCCGCCACCAAAAGCCTTATCCAAACGAATAGACATCTCAGCAGAGATGCCGCTATGACCGTTGACAAGCTTGGACAATGTCGTGCGACTCACGCCAAGTATTTTTGCACCTTCCGTCACACTAAGGCCCAAAGGTTCCAGACAATCTAAGAGTACAGAACGACCAGGATGCGGAGGATTTTTCATCGGCATAATTCTTACTTCCTAGTGGGAATCTTCGTAATTAACATTTGTGGCATCACCTTGGTTGTTAAAACGAAAAGTGATTCGCCAATTTCCCGATACCCAAACCGCCCATGTACCAGCTCTATTTCCCTTAAGTTCATGGAGCTTGAAGCCTGGTAAATCCATGTGAGCAGCATGGGGAGCTTCATCCAAACGGGCGATAATACGTTCGACTTTATCTATATGATCAGCTCCAATCTTGCCGCGATCACCGCGCTCGTACAGCCGTTTCAATCCTCGATGGCGAAAGCTCCTAATCGCAAGAAAATGTAAACCGTTAATTAACGGTTGTCGATTTCTATTGAAATTTTCGTGCGTGAGATCGCTTTTTTGACATAGATGTCGACCGGTCTTGGTTTCATGTTTGTTAATCGGCGCTGGGATTCGTTGCCGATCGGCGCGCTAAGTCCCCGATATTTAGAAAATCAACTGGGTCAAGTGTGCATGCTTATTAACACCAAGTATCAAGCATGAAGCGCGTGGACAACGTGTTCCGGATCATTCTTGAATACTTTCAGCAAGGCCAGCGCCGGGCCTTGAGGCGTGCGCCGTCCTTGTTCCCAGTTCTGCAGCGTGCGGACGCTGACCCCGATCAATAATGCAAACTGGCTCTGTGACAGCCCGGTCTTCTTGCGGATTGCTTGCACATCTACGTCGCCAAATTTTTGCTGACGGCTCGGCTTGGCCTTGCCACGCTTAATCCGTCCTGCCTCCTGGATACTAGTCACCAGTTCATCGAATAATGCCTTCTTCATGACTCAAACTCCCGCTCTACGAGCGTCTTCAATAGCTTCAGCTGTTTCGGTGTGAGGTCGTCCTGGTCGCTCTTACCATAAGCCAGTAGCATGTGTAACTGCACCTGTGGTTCATACCAATAATAGATCACTCTGACACCGCCTCGCTTACCCTTACCTGGTAACTGCCAGCGGACCTTCCTGAGTCCGCCAGAGCGTGGTATCAGCACTCCCAAAATCGGATTGATCCGCAACGCCTCTTGCAGTTCCCTGTAAATATCGTCCGGCATCAATTCCTTGATTTGCCGGTTGAAGGTCGGTGTCTCGATAATGACCATACGCCAATGAAGTATACGCCAGTGACGTATACTATGCAACCTTAGAGTTCCAGAATTTGTGATAAAGAGGAAGTCGATTTCGATTAATATCTGCTAGAGAAATGACACCGCGAGAGCGGAAGGCCTATGAACAGTAAAGATGTTAATCGGCACCGGGTCTCGACGCCGATCGGCGGGCTAAGTGTGCGAAACATATAGAAACGTGCGGGTCAAGATCGCACGCCTGTTAACAACCGCGCCAGCGCTCGACCTTCCACCAGGTTTTTCCATAGCCTTGTCAGTCGCTAAGATTTGCTTGACATATATGTATAATATACATATATTTTAGATGTGCGCTTTCAATACGACCCGTCAAAGGCCGCAAGTAATCTGAAGAAACATGGAGTGTCCTTTGCGGACGCGGAAGGCGTGTTATATGACCCCCTCGCAATTCATCAACTGGATTCCGCTTCGGAGGGTGAAGAGCGATTCGTTTCCGTAGGGATGGGAAGCGCGGGACAGATTTTAGTTGTTGTATATACGTTACGCAGTGACGAGGTTCGAATTATTTCGGCTCGTTGCGCGACGAGACATGAGGTGAAAGCTTATGAGAGCTGAATACGACTTTTCAAAAGGTAAGCGTGGAGCCCTCATTAAACAAAAGGGCAAGACACGCATCACGATCTATATTGATGATGAGGTCCTCGATGAGTTCAGGTCGCGGGCGGAGCGGGCAGGAATCGGTTATCAAACGATGATGAACGAGGCGCTAAAAACGTTCCTGTCAACGAAGGAACAACCAGTTACGGAAGCAGTTCTGCGCCAAGTGATTCGGGAAGAACTCCCGGTCCTGCCGCTAACTAAGCGTTCAACCAGACCCACCAAAAAGCGCCGCACGGGTTAGCGCAGTTGTTACGGAGATTTTCTTTGCGGGAGTTTTGCGGGAATCAGTAATGCACGGTTAGGCATTGTACTGCAAAATCCTGCAACGGGCATCCCGGAAGTTGACTTTAATACGATATGTTATAACTCAGTGTTCTGGCTACGAACCAGGTTGCCGGCCGCGTCGGTCTCGGCTCCATTTCGGGAGGGGAGCGCTCCGAGTCCCGGATCGATGCCCCCCAAGTAGCACCGAATGGGCTGAGCAGTAAGGTCGCCGCCAGAAGCCGCATGGATAATCGCATGGACATGGTTTTGTCCTCCCTTCATCGCGTCCATGAAAAGGATAGTAGATATCGGCTAGACAGCGTCACGTTGCCCACGGGTGTGGATTACGAGAAGATCACCCTCAACTTCAGCCACTTGTGGTAGCCACCCCCTCGTTGGCCGCAGATATAATGTACACATACGGTGGGGGTTTTTCATCCAAGCGGTACACTCAGGAATCGCAAGGACTCAGAGAGCAGTACATTCAAAATATCCACCATAACCGGACGTTGCTATGGGGACCACGAACGACAAGAGTTAGCCGTCTTCTGTCGTTTCGGTTCAGCGCCAAATACTGTTTCGAGCATCCATTTGTTTATCGCTCGTAGACTAAAAATTCGAAAGTTTAAGTCTATCCGGTTGCGACATTTGGAACCTGTAACGTTATAGGTTACGATAGACCACATGATACGGAGTTTCAAGCACAAAGGATTTGAAAGATTTTTCCTGAAAGGCACTAAATCGGGAATTCAAGCCAAGCATGCTGCTCGGTTGAGACTAATTCTTGGTCGATTGAACTCAGCGACTGATCCAAAGGATATGGATCTTCCAGGGCTGAAATTACACGAGCTTAGTGGGCGTCGGAGAGGAGTGTGGTCGGTTTGGGTCAGTGGTAACTGTCGCGTGACATTTCGCTTTCAAGGCAGGGATGCAGAAGTTGTTGATTATGAAGATTATCATTGAGGTGTAATGATGAAGATGCACAATCCACCCCATCCCGGTGAAGTGCTCAGGGAGCTGTGCATTGAGCCAATGGGGCTTAGTATTACCGAGGCTGCCGAAGCGCTTGGCGTGAGCAGAAAGACTTTATCCGCGATTTTGAATGGCCGCGCAGGTATCAGCCCTGAAATGGCGATTCGTCTTTCCTTGGCATTCGGAACGTCTTCCGAGAGTTGGCTAAATCAGCAAGCCCAGTACGACTTATGGGAAGCCGAAAAAAAGCGCAAATCTTTAAAGGTAAGAAAGCTATATGCAGCATGACAATTGACCGGCACCTCCCCCCGCGTTCCTAACGAATAGTATATAAGCCGACGTGAACTGCTCCGTGCTTTCAACTGCTCATTATTCGGCCCTAACGCTATACCGAACTATATGGGACTATGTGCTGTGGGCGTCCCGAGTGGTTGATGTAACTAATAGATTTACAATCGTAATAAGAATGTGGGACAAGCTACGACCACGACTACATGGATGTAGGAGGTAGCGCTACGCGCTTACCACGCTTAATCCGTCCCGCCTCCTGGAGACTAGTCACCAGTTCATCGAATAATGCCTTCTTCATGATCCAAACTCCCGCTCTACGAGCGTCGTCAATAGCTTCAACTGTTTCGGTGTGAGGTCGTCCTGGTCGCTCTTACCATAAGCCAGCAGCATGTATATTTGTTGTGGTTCATACCAATAATAAATCACTCGTTGAAGCAGTAAAAAAGGTTGCAAGTGTTACCATATATGGTAACATATAAAATATAAAATATGGGAAAGATACGCCGTAGCAATTACGTATTTTTGACATGGAAGGGCGATCATTCTCCACGCCATGTCCATGTTTATCGTGATTCAAAGCTGGTCGTGAAATGGGATTTGGAGAACTGGCGACCTATGGCAGGGAAGGCGAATAGAAGATTGTTACAGATCATTGAAGAATTTAGAGAGTGAAGGTGAGTTATGAAAATCCGTAGCGTTGCATCGAATAATCGGAAGAACGAGTTCTCGGTTACGACTCGTTCGGGTGTAGAGTATTCGTTTCCATATTCGAAATCAGAGCCTCGACCTGGCCCGGATGACCGCATTGAGGAAGTATTTGTAGATAAAGAGCTTGGGAATGAAGCGTTCACCTATGTTCTCGCGTCTGGAAAAGAGGGGAGCGTTCACATCGAACAGGTTCTTGAATACAACGAGGATCCAAAATATCTGGCAGACCTGCTCACCTATAAATTATCTCTGGAAGCGCAAAAGCTGATGGAAAGCAGCGAGCTCAGTCGCCGTCAGGTAGCCAAGCGTCTTAAAACATCGGTGCCCCAGTTGTATCGTTTGTTGGATACAGCCAACACGCGAAAATCAATGACGCAGCTGGTGGCACTTCTCCATATTTTAAATTGCGATGTCGATTTGGTGGTCAAGAAAAGAGAAGCGGCCTAGCCGGATGTTCAACTCGAACGCCAACCTAACACACCCTTGCGATGGTATCGTATTCTGATAGCCTGCAAACGACACGCCAAAACTAGAGGGTCTTATCAATCGACGAGAGCGTCTCGGTGGAATGCTAAACTATTACTACCGGCTGGCCGCATGATCGATCCAATTTATGGACATTACGAGTGGTCCTTCTGTCAATCGGCGAGAGCGTCTCGGTGGAACGCTGAACTACTACTACCGACTCGCAGTATGATCGATTCGATTTTTGGATAATACGGGTTATTTATGCCGTGAAGTTCCGACTGATGACGTATAACGTGCACCGCGCTATCGGCTTTGACCGCCGCTTTCGACCGGATCGCATCGCCGCGATACTTTCCCATCACGACGCTGATATCGTCCTGCTCCAAGAGGTCGATGACGGTGTG
>CAMYKK010000142.1 GCA_947258975.1 uncultured Gammaproteobacteria bacterium | reverse complement strand
GTCCAGCAAAGGCCCGGACACCTTGGTGCGGTACTTGTGCACCTGCTCTTCGGTGCAATGGCAGCGGCCGCCGGCGTCGCCCAGCCAGCCGCAGGGGCACCGTTGCGTTGCCTTTTTGCCACCTGTGCATTTTCAAGCACTTAGGTCGTCTTCAGGACCGGGAATTGATTCGTTGCTTTGTCTGGGCGACCACATCCAAGCCCGGCAATTGCGCCTCGGACTGCTTCAGCGGGAGGTTGCCAAGATCCTCAACGTCACCGAAGAAACCCTCAGTCACTGGGAATCTGGTAGGTCGGCGCCACTTGTCGAGTACATTCCAACGATTACGGCATTTCTCACCTACTGCCCGTACCGGCGGGCAACGGCCCTCGGAGAGCGACTTCGACTGCACCAAATCCATCGCGGCCTCTCTCATCGACAGTTGGCCCGGCGATTGGGCGTCGATGCCGGTTCAGTTTCTAGGTGGGAACGAGGACAACGTCAACCGTGTCGGAGAACCCGAAGGCTTATCGCGAACTTTACCAGCGAAGCTTAGGCCTATCTAATATACGCACAATTTTGTCACTTCAGAGATCGCGGGACCACTGCAGCGAAGCGTCACGCGTCGCAACACGACGGGACACGTCGCTGCGTATCCAAGTGTTGAGTGATTCAGGTAATTATTTCCCGCATTCAGACCCAGCCGCCTGCGACACGATGTCCGCCTTCTCCTCCTCGGTGACCAAGCCGAGATCAACGAATTCTTTTGCCGCATGCACAAGGGCCTTCATGAACTGCCCATGAATCTTCCACGAAATGCTCCGCGGGAATGGGGTCAGGTCTTTCTTTGCCACATCGAAAACATCAGGGTTCGATTTTGCGCTGCGCACATCAATGTTGCAGTAAAAGACCTGACCCCGCTTGTTTGACATTATTGCCTCGGGTGTCGCGGATTCGATTTCTTTATTCCTTCTATACGCATCGCGCTTGTGCTAAATTCCTTGGTATTCAGGTGCGCCGAATTGATTGAGTCACCTGATCTTTCTATAGATAGTTTTTCGATTCACAGGAGGACGCATGGCTGGAAAGAAATTTGACAAGAAGGCGCTGGTTAAAAAAGTATCAAAAATCATCCTTGATGAGATGGAAGTAAGCGAGCTTTCTCCAGGAGGAAGGATTGGTTCCTATAATTGTAAAGACGCCTTCTGGTGTAACAACGAGTATAACTGCACACAAAGCGTGTCTTGCAGCAATGACTACCGCCAAGTGATGGATCCTAGAGAACTCGGAGATCTTTCTGCACAGATAGAAAAGATGGTCGAAAGAGACCTGAGCAAGTTGATTGATCCAATAATTCCAATTGTCCAAGGTATGACCTGCGGCCCGGCCTCGGCGACTTCCTTTAGTTGCAACGATGATTTCAGTTGCAGCGGAGCGTTTAAATGCAGCAATAAATTTACCGGATTAAAATTGCCGGAACGATAACAACTCATAAGGCAAGATTCAGTTATGGAGGAACAGGTAGGGATCTTGGGGAGTAGTATCAGCGCTCAGCTGTTGCAAGACGTGCCTGACATCGCTGGTGTGGTGAGCCAGATTGGAAGTGAATACGGTTTGCCGACTGACGATGCAAAGGAGGTGTTCAGGGATATCGTCTTTGATCTTAATCGAAAGTTGTTTATCCCTCTCAAGAAGGTTGAATTGATTCTTGTGGAGGGCTGCAATCTTGCCTGTACCTATTGTTTTGAGAGCAAGTTCCTAAACACTGAGTATCTTCGCCGCCGTCTTATGGATGGGCCCGTAATCCATAAGGCGTTGGATATGTTGTTCCGGTATTCCGGCGGCCGAAAGGACCTGGAAGTCACCCTTTTTGGCGGGGAGCCAACCTTGAACATGCCCGGTATCCGCGAAGCGGTAAGTTACGCCAATAAACTTGCGGTTAAATCAGGGAAAAATGTCAAGTTTGATATGACCAGCAATGGCGTTCTGTTTACTCCGGAGATAGTTCGCTACTTCGCTGATTCCAGGATCATGGTGCTGCTTAGCATCGATGGGACGAAATCGGCGCATGACGCCTATCGAGTGGACAAAAAAGGAAATGGTACGTTTGATGCAGTGTTGCGGGGTATGGATCTGTTGAAAGAGGTCCAGCCCTGGGTTGGCACTAAAATGACTGTAATGCCCGCCGTCGCCGGCCAGCTGTTTAAATCCATTGAGTATTTGTACCAACGTGGGATTAACCAATTCGTCATTGGTCATGCAACCGGCGAAGCATGGACTCCGGAGGCTTTAGCGAAGTATGCCCGTAATATGGAGGTCACTAAGCAATGGTACCGCGCACTTGTGGAACAGGATGCGCCTATACGCATCTCGCAGTTCGATGAAGATGGCGAGCATAGTTGCGGCGGGTTTTTCGGTTGTGGCGCCGGTAGAGATACCGTTGCGGTGGAGGCATCGGGCAAGATTACAGGTTGTTCAAGGATTGCGACCATAGAAGACCATACCTATACCGGCTTGCTGGGTGACGTGGAGTATGGTCTTTACTGCTTAAAGACCCGTAAGGAAATGTCCGGCTGTTCTACTCTGTACAACAACTGTAAGAGCGAAGGGATCGAAAAAGAATACCGGGGAGGGTGTTTCGCCACCAACTACGAAGAGACGGGAAGTCTGTTTAAACCCAATATCAAGGAGCACGAAATATCCATTAGGATAAACACGGCCAATGGCTGAAAAGCATAGGACGGATGTGTTGAGTTACTGGAAGAAGCCGAATGTATAATCTAAAGATAACCGGCGATTTGGGAATCGTGCAGGAAAGCGTAGTTGCTTGCGGCCGAATACACACTATCAAGCAAGCCGAGGCGCTTGAGATATCGCTTGTACAGGAAAAACCCTTCGGTTATCGTGCAATTCTCACTGAATACGTAAGCGTATTCGGCGCGCGCTCGCTCTTTTTGACCGATGCTGTCGCATAGTTTCCCGATTAGTGAGATTAATTGGTTGAAGTCGTGCTGTGAACTCGCGATTTCACCATTTGGATAAATGATGACTCGGGGAAAACCACCGCTGCCATCGTCTGCGGAATCCACCACGTAGTTCTTGGCTATTTCGATTCGTTCAGTGGTTTCATTCAAAGGTGTGACGGACTCATTGATCAATCTTTCCACAAGATCGACAGTCTGATTCGCGCGCAGATAAATATTGATTCTAACCTTACCTGTTATTGATTCAGGAATTTGAACGAACAGACCCAGCACTTTCGGTGCGTGTACTTTGAGATGTTCAGGGAAAGTGCCGTCGAGCTCGCCCTTATCCTCCAGACGAGAAATGAGGGCGTCCGACCATTGACCACTTTTAAGGTTGACACGATCCTTTATGCAATCATACCAACGCTTCGCAAAATAAGTAGCTGCGAAGTCGGGGTTATCTTCTAAGTATTTGCAGCAGTACTTGAGGAGCGCCGAATCCGCGAGATTAAGTCCTTCTGTCTTTTTAGCCCATTCAGAATAGTATCTGTTTTGATCTAGCTTTTTCGAAACCAGAGAGAAGACAAAATTATTCGACTCCGGGAGGTGAAACTGCGCGCTTACGCCCCGAGCATTGGATAGCAGGTTCTGTTGCTGAGTAAGCCGTTTGTCGAGTTTATGGGAATCCATGTTGGAGCAATCTCAGCAAGTTCGATAGCATCGGCCTGGTTATATTACCAGCGCCAAGGGACATTCGGTATAAATATAGATTACGGCAAGTGTGAACTTATCTCGTCAGATAAATAGCGTCGTGACAGTCGATAATTGTATTCGTTTTTGATCCTGCCGAGCTTAACAAATGGTTGTGGTGGCGCCGCAACAAAATGGTTGACAAAATCAAAAGCACAAAAATAAGCGTGCCGCCAATCGATTTTTCGTAAGCTGCTGAAACATCAACACCCGCGCGCATACCGCGGAAGACAAGTAGATGCTGATACCATTCCAAGGGGCGCGAAACGCCCGACGCTCACACCGTGCGCACCACGATCGTGGCAGGCGAATCATGAAAATGTGTCGATTCAAGACTTGACCCCGAGGCCGATGACCGCTGCCAGCGCCCGGTTGAACGCCTGTGGTTTCATTTGCGGCACGAAGTGTCCCACCCCGGGGACCAACGTGATGTTGTGATCCGAAGTTGTAACCTCGACCGACGGAGCGGCATTGACGTTATGAAGTCGTTCCCCCAGGCCGGCCAGCCGGCTCGCGGCGACGAATCGGAACCAGCGGACGAGGTCCTTCAACGCTTGCATCGCCATGCTCCGATTCGCCTGCTGAAATGTCGCCACGATTTCTCGTTTCTTGACCGGATCGGCTCCAGGGAGAAACATGGTTTCCAAGAACTTTCTGTTGGTGCCGGTAAAATCGTCTTCGAAGGGTTTTGCAAATGCCGCTGCCTCCTCGTCGGTCTTGGGTATCGGAAATCCTGTATAGAAACTGTCGACAGCGACGACACCGGCCACACGGTCCGCCAACAGTGCCGCAGCTTCCACGGACACCGGTCCACCCATGGAATGACCGACCAGCCACATCTTGCCGAGCTCGAGCTCGTTGGCGACCGCCACCACGTCCCTGCTGAAACCGGCGTTGGTGTATTCTCCGCGGCCACGACCCGAGGTGCCGTGCCCGGCAAGATCCAAGCGCACCACGGTGTAGTCTCGGGAAAAGTATTCGAACTGCGCATCCCAGAAGGTCCGGTCGCAGGTCCAGCAGTGTACGAATACGATCGCAGTCGCGCCACTACCGGCAACGTCGTAGCTCATAGCCGTGCCATCGAATGACGAGGCCGCCGACGTAACCGGATAGGGCCGATGCTGGCACGCCGCTGCCAGCACGATAACGACGATCACGCAGATCAAACGAATGATCGATTTACTGATCCCGGTAATCACAGTCCTTTCCTTCTTGCGCCAATGAATGTCCATCGAGTGTAACGGGTATCAAGATCGAGTCAGCTCTGAATAATCGATCCCGGCATTTTCAAATCCTGAAAATCGAAAAGTGCGATTTCCGCTTCGCGCCACGCTAAGAATTGCTGAACCACTACGGTTATCGCGGGCTGCGATCCAGGCAACGCAGCTGCACCGCCTCGGCGATGTGCGCCGGTTCGATGATGTCTGAACCGGCGAGATCGGCGATAGTACGCGCGAGGCGCACGATACGG
>CAMYKK010000141.1 GCA_947258975.1 uncultured Gammaproteobacteria bacterium | reverse complement strand
TGCAAAAGCCTCCTGCGTGCTTAAGTATTTGTCAGAAAACACTATTTTCGCACAATCGAGGCTTTTGCTTTACCTGTTCATGAATAATCCGGGCTAGGGGTCCTAGTCGTCACAGAGAAACATTGCTGTCCAAGCTTCATATTGCATAGTACTACAATACTATGCATAATAAGCCTATGGTGACGGCGCTCCCCAAGCCGCTGTACCGGGATGATCCCTGCGAGTTTGATTTGCAGGACTACGACCTCCTCCAGACCTCCGGTTGGAACCGTTCCCGTTCCGAACCCACCATCCACGCCGAGAACGACGCCGATGCCATACACGAATTCCTCGACAGTCTTAACGAAAGCCCGCAAACGACACGAACATTGTACGCCAAGGAACTCGAACGGCTGTTATTATGGTGTCTCCACGTCGCCGGCACCACGATAACAGAACTACGAGAAACCGATCTACGACGCTACCGGCGCTTCCTACAGAAACCGTATAAGCGCTGGTGCGATCCCAACGGACGTAAACCGCAACGACTGAAACGCGACGGCAGCGTAAATCCCGACTGGCGGCCCTTTGCCGGACCCTTGAGCGACACCTCCGTCGCCAAGGCGGAGCGCTGCCTCTCGAGCTTCTTCGGATTCCTGGTCAAGAAACGCTACGCCGACGTGAACCCGATGCCGAAAACCAAGCGCACCTACACACCTCGGTTTCGCGATCGCCATCTACCGGTCGAGTCCCTGGCGGCGGCGTTGTCGGCCCTCGAGGCGTTACAAAAACAGGCAAAGACGGAAGCCCAGACCAACGCCCTGGCCCGAGCCACATTTCTGCTTCAGGTCTACTTCTACCTGGGCCTTCGGATCTCCGAGGTCGCTAAACACCGCATGGCGCATTTCGCGAAGGACAAAAATAATAATGAAGAGCTGTGGTTCTTTCGGGTCACCGGTAAGGGCGACAAAGAGCGCTTTATTCCAGTACCCGACGAGTTCCTCGATGCGCTGGTTGCTTTTCGGCGGAGGCTAGGCACCAAGACACCCCTCCCCTCCTCCGCGGAAAAGACCGCGCTAATTCCCAAGCTGGATGCGGCGGGACAGTTCATCGCCAAAGAGCCGGTGGCGGCTCGGCGCTTGTCAAATCTCGTTGAAGACGCGTTCCATAAAGCCGCGGATTGGTTGGAGACAACGAGCGACACAAAAAACCGTGAGCATGCCGATCGGCTCAGGCTCGCAAGTTCGCACTGGCTGCGTCATACGTACGGTACAACGATGGTGGACAGTGGTATGCCGCTCACCGATGTGCGGGATAATCTGGGTCATGCCTCTGTTGTTACAACGGAAATTTACCTACACGACGATCAGCGAGAACGCCATCGACGGTCGCGGATTCATAGCATACAGAGGAGGCGCCAATGAGAGCGAATGATTGTTCTGCTTTGCGTATTCCGGCTGAAAACGAGCACCGATTCCGATATAAATCGACCTGAGTCGCACAGTTGCTGCCAACTATCGATCGCCAGTCTCCTTGGCATCAATGAGGCAATATAGCCATTCCCTGTCGCCTACCAGCTTTCTTTCTGCAAGAAGGTCCATCCCCTCCTCAGTAGGCACGGCGATAAGAGTCCCCCCTGGTAGCAGTCCGACCGCTCGCCCTGCCCAAGCAATAATCTTGCGTAGTTTGCCGAGTTTGATGTTGCTCCTTGTTAGCTCTAGGAACTCCTGCCTGCCAAAGGTCTCGTCGAACGCCTCTTCTGCGTCCACCGCCTCATCAATTCGACTACGGAACCTGGGGAACACTAACATTTCATCCGTTTTTTGACGGTCAAATCGCGAAATAATCTTTAATAGAATCAGAAAGTTGTGATTGACCTATCTAAGATATCCAATAATTTCATTACTCCAATACACTTTTCTGAAGTAGTTTCTAGATCGATGTCCTTCCCGTCATGCTGCTCGTGCTCTAATGGTGACTGATCCTGTGAAAAGACGTTCACGATAGGGGCGCGTTTGGAATGCAAACACGCCGCGGAAGTTGATGTGCTCGTAACGCACGGGCGTGATGTGCCGAAGCATTTGTGCGTTGATTTTCCCAGGGTCTTGTTGTCGCCACGTCTTGTGTACCTTGTCCATTTGATGGGTATTCCACGCCAGGGTGATGTTGGTGAGCAGCGCTAGGGCACCCGATTGGGCAACCAATTCTTCACGTCGCCTTCCACGCTTGGCCACCGGTCGCCCATGATGAATCGCGCGTTGCAATGCATGCACCGATTCGCCGTGTCCCAGGATGCGTAATACCTCCCGTCTGAAGTCCGGTTGCGACAAGTAATCGCATAGGTAGCTGGTCAAAACCAACTTACCCAAAGCCACACCGGCGCCGTGTAACGGCTCACCGCGTGCCGCGCTGCCGTATCGACGCAAAGCCATTGTCGCTGAGCACCAACCGTAACGAACCGATGCGACCAGACGAACGTATGCATCCCAATCACGGCTCACTGCATTCAGAGACACTGTGGGTCCGAGGATAGGTTTTAGTGTGTCGGGAACGTCGACACCCTGTGGAACGAACAACTTCTGGTACTTGAGCTTACGAAGTCTCGGGTAGAGATCTAAACCCAGCGCCTTGGCAAAACCGGCGGCAAAATGCGTGTGCCCTTTGGTATCGACGGCGACGGCCTCAATCTTCGTTCCAGGCGATCGGATCGCGCCTTCGATGGCCGGACCGGCCTCGCGCTCGTTGATAATGATAGGTTGGTCATAGCTGATGCCCCATTGATCCAGGACATGCACGTAGCTGCCAACTGCATGGGTGCGGCGTTTCGGATCGACACGCGCACTCCACAGATGCCGTGACACCTCGAGCGCGATCATGTCCGACGACGCAAAGGTGCCGTCTCCCCAATGCGTGACGATGGCGTGTCGACGAAGAAAGGCCAACACCGCGGCATTGGCCTTAGCTAATGCACCGTCTTCTTGGAGCAGCTGCATCGCCTTCTGGATATCGCTCATCGGCACACCGGGGATCATCAACGCGACACGTGCGGCGCCGAGTTCGCTGCCCTGTGCAATCAACGCGCCATAGAGCGCGAGCAGGTTTCGCTCGCTCTTTGGAGCGCGGCCAAGCAGCTGCCAACTGAATCGACTGTGGCTGTCGATTTCGAGCAAGAGGTTGGGAAACTGAACGGAGCCGATGGTATCGAACAGCGCCTTGGCCACACTTCGTATGCCTTTGGGTTTCGATTCGCGGGTTATCCGCGGCAGGTGAATGGTATCCTCCTCGATATCGAGCTCGCCGGCGTGCACGGCCGCATCGAGTGAGGACAATCCGGACTTTAGCTGGGCCTTGAGCTTGTTGAGGAATTTCTCCGGTGACCGGGCTAGACCCAAGGCCTTGTAGTACTTACCCTTGTTTTTCTCCCATTCTTCAAGGGGTATGAGCATGGATTCGCGGCTGCGATAGGCGAAGCTGTAGTCGACGGAGAACGACCCGTTTTTCAGGCTGCGGCGCAGTGTATATAGCGTCGATGCTTCGAACGCGCCCAATGCGCGCTTGCGGTCCGGATCGTTGACCAAGGGTTGCCACCGCGGCGGCACCGGGACGTCGATATCGGTGGGGAGCTCGCGTGCGCTGGCGTCGTAGAGCGCGCGCAGCGTCTGCAAGGCTAACCAGCCGGGATGGTCCGGTGCCGCCTGAAAATCCAACGCCATCAAGGCGCGGAGCAAAGGCCGTATCTTTGGCTCTTGCGTTAGTGCCTCACGTGTGAGTACGGCTCGCGGTGGTAGCTGCCGCTCAATCAATGGATCCACGATGGCGCAAGCGGTAATACGGGCCTGACGATCGCCGAGGTCTGTGTCGTGTAGCGTATGATGAACCGCCTGCAACGCCGCCCATGCGCGATGGGCGTTCTCGGCGCGTTGGCGTTCGGCGGTCTGCCGTGCGTTTGACCACAGTTCGCTGACGCGCTTGTCGGAAAGCGAGAGAATGGTGTCGGTCAGATCCAGCAACGTCACGCGAAGAAAACAGACGAGCTCCAAGGTACGACGAGCGGGCGATAGCGCTTTAAACCGTTGCGGAAAACGACGTCGCATACGCGACGCATAGTACCGTTGGCGTTCGAGGGGAAAAGGTAAATCATAACGATGAACATCAAACGCCTTCAGCGCAGCAACCTTATCGAATAACTCTGTGAGATTCGTCTCCGAGCGCTTCGCCGGAGGCGTCTTCAGCCAGTCGATGAGCTGTAAGTGATAGCGGGGGTGTTCTCGATACAATTCATCGAGCCATCTTGTGTACACCGGCTCTGGAACGATATCGGTCACTTCTTGGTGCTGCGCGCGTTCAACCTCGACGAGGATACCGGCCACGAGCTCTTTGAGCGTTCGGGTGCTCGGGATAATGATACGGCGCTCGTAGAGCCATCGACGCGCGAAGTCGATGAGCGCATTGACATCACCCGTGGTGCGTACTTGCTGTTTGAGTCGTGTCACCAGGACACGACGTTGACCCGGTGCGAGCGCGGCAAAGCCAAGCCGTTCCATCGCCCATCGCTGATGGTCGTAGCGGGTACGCGCACGTCGATAGAGTGCACGTACCGAGGCAAGCGTGGGTGTCGTGATGTCGAGCTGCGCGCCGATATGCTCAAGTAGCGCGCTTGGCAGGATACGCACGCCGTCGAGCCCGCAACCGCTCATGCGCAAGAAGCCCAACTGCAACGCGGTGGCCAGGCGATGCTGACCCTGAAAACGTTGGCGGATGTCATCGCGCTCCGGCGGCGACAGCGTGAAGAAGTTGTCAATCTCCCAGCCGGAAAGTTGCTTGGGTAGAGAGCGTGCACCGAGATAAGGGGTTTGCCATTGTGGGACCATCGACTTCCTCCGTCGTCGATCGTTTTTACAGGTCCCGGCATTATGCCGACATCGGCGCGTTGAGCGGGCCGAAAAAGCGGGATTGGAGCCTTACCGAGGAATCACTTTAGAAAAGTGTATTGGTGAACTGATATCATTAAGTATTCAAGATCGGTCGATCGCAACCCGTTGAATACGCACACAAGATTTTATCGGTATCACCGTCAAAAAACGGATGAAATGTTAGTGTTCCCCAACTGGAAGGCCGAGGACGTCCGTCTTAAGGTTTGCGACCCCAGTGCGCTCCCCGAGCGATACCTGGGCGTCCACATCGTCGGCGGCGACAGGATGGGG
>CAMYKK010000140.1 GCA_947258975.1 uncultured Gammaproteobacteria bacterium | reverse complement strand
CCACGTTCACCCTGAACCTGCGGCCGGCGGCCACGGCGTCGGACACGATGCCGCCCCTGGGCTTCTCCCACACCTGGGAGGAGTCCTCGAAACTGTTCTTCAGCACCTTGGACAGGGACCCGAGGGCCGCGTCCTTGGAGGAGAGCGCCCTGGGCCTTAGGGCCAGCATCACGGGGTCCCCGGGCTCGATGTTGGCGCCGGGCTTGGCCATGCCGTCGTCGCCGATCTTGGCCAGCTGGTCCTTGGTGTAGCGGTTGGGGAACAGGGAGACGAACTTCTTCTTGGTGGTCTCGGTGCCGTCCCTGGTGTCCACGTCGAAGGAGTAGAGGTGGGTGGAGGTGAGCCTGTCGGCCGCCGACTGGGACACCGCGATCGAGTCCTCGAAGGAGGAGCCCGAGGGGGCGGCCATGAACGCCACCCTGAGGTTCCTGCCCAGGGCCAGGTCCCCGTCGTCGGTGACGTAGTTGCTGCCGGCGATGGCCTGGCCCGCCTTGATCTTGTCCCCGGCCTTAACGAGGGCCCTGTCGTGTATTCCAATTGTTATAACCCCGTAGTATCCAACAATTCGATCGACACTTCTAGATTGCCGTAAGTCTCTTATCAATTTACGCTGGTGGAATGAGCAGCACATTCCATCCATTCCATTTCCTTCTCGTCGCCCTCGCAGGCTGGCTCAACCGGCACCAGCAGGATGTCATCGATTACCTACTTGCGGAGAATCGAAGCTTAAAGGCTCAGCTAAACGGCCATCGTGTGCAACTCACGAACGACCAACGTCGTCGATTGGCGGTACGAGCCAAAAAGCTTGGCAGAGCTTGCCTGGCAGAAATCGTGACCTTAGTAACACCGGACACACTGCTGCGGTGGCATCGGATATTGGTTGCCCGCAAATGGACTTACCCTCACAAGAGACCGGGACGACCTTCGATCAGTCGAGAGATCGAGAGATCGAGAGATCGAGACGTTAATCGTTCGATTGGCGAGAGAAAACCAGGACTGGGGATATGTTCGAATTCAAGGGGCACTCGCCAATCTCGGGTACTAAATCTCCTCCACAACCGTCGCTAATGTACTCGAACGCCGCGGGATTGAGCCTGCACCCGAGCGGCAAAAGCACACGACCTGGAGCACCTTCTTGAAATCCCACTGGGAGCTGCTGGCGGCGACCGATTTCTTTACTATAGAAGTATGGACGATGCGTGGGTTAGTCACCTATTACGTATTGTTTACGATCCATCTGGCGACGCGCCAAGTTCATGTCGCCGGCATCACGCCCAACCCGAATAGCGCGTTTATGAATCAGGTGGCGCGACAGCTGACCGACGAGTTTGATGGCACGTTGAACAACGTACGGTTCCTGATTATGGATCGAGACTCGAAGTTCACCAATCAGTTCAGGGCATTCTTGCGACGAGAGGGTGTAGAGCCTGTTCCTTACCCCCCGCGTTCTCCGAATTGTAGCCCGTATGCCGAGCGTTTTGTGCGTTCAATCAAAGACGAATGTCTCGATCGAATCATCCCAATCGGTGTCGGATCACTTCGTCGTGCGATCAACGAGTATGTCAAACATTATCATACTGAGAGAAACCATCAGGGATTAGATAACCAATTGCTTAGTTCGCCGGCCATTAACACCCGTAAACCAGAGGGCCCCATAAATCGACGAGAGCGACTCGGTGGAATGCTAAACTACTACTACCGACTGGCCGCATGATCGTTCCAATTTTTGGATAGTACGGGGTGGATTTCATCACCGCTACGAATGGCGCGAGGCGGCCTGAGATGGTGGTTGCTTGCGGAGCTATCCTCCTACGGATGAGTAATGACGAGCGACAGGCGTTATAAAGTGGCGTATATGTATTCAGCGATTTCGTTGATCAGTCGTCGGTCGCTTTGCCCGATGACGATGTAGGCATAACCCCCGCGCTGCCAACTTGACCAGTTCAGCCCGCTGGTCTGCCCGGTCTTCATGCCCGAATCGGTCGCGTCAGCCTGAAGAATACAGTAGGCAATGGGTTTCCCAGACTTCGGTAAATAGACCAGCTGCGCCAAGGGTTTTTCGTTGATCTCAAGCGTTTGCCCGCGTTTAAAGTCGAGACCGTGTCCACTGAGATCGGGGATGTGGACAGGAGACCCCATCCGTTGTCCCAGTCGTTCTTCGGTAGCCCGAACCTCCTCCGCACTCGCATCCGGCTGATGAAGGGTATCGCGAGAGTACAGAACCTGATAATCGGCGACCAAGTCAATCCATGTTTTGGTCGCCGATTCCATCATCGGCGTCTCCATGAAGTAGCGACTGCCCCACAAGCCACCGGCTATACCGATGACAAACAACAGCACTGAGGCCGCTAAGGAGTAATAAAAAGGCACGCGGCGAGACGGTTTTGACTCCAGTTCGTAGGCGTGAATCGCGTCAACAAGTGTTGGCGGGACCTCCTCGCGCAAGACGGAGTCAAAGGCACTGGGAAGTAACGCGCTAGATTCTCTAAGGCGATTGACCATACGCCTGGCCTGCTCGTCGCCACTCAACGCGTTTTCGATCTCCGCCGCCTGCTGCGCGTCGAGCTGCCCATCGACGTATGCGAGGAGCGTTTTTTCGTCAATCATTTTTTTGCGCATGTTGAATCTCTTGGCCGCTTCCCTCGTCTCGATATACATCGATTTCGTCGAGGGACTCAACGAGTGCCAGGCGCGCACGGGCCAGCCTGCTCATTATCGTACCTATGGGTATATTAAGTATTTCCGCGGCTTCCTTGTAGCTGTAACCCTCTACCGATACGAGCGACACAACCACACGCTGTGCCTCCGGAAGCTTGAAAATGGAGCGCTCCAACGCGCCAAGTCTCAGACTGGTCTCCGCCTGGTCGGATTTCTGATCCGGGAGACACTCCACATCCAGGCAGTTGTCCGCACATCTGACGCGCGACGCCCGCAATTCATTCATCCAAATCGAATGCAGTATCGAGAACACCCACCGATCCATACTCGATCCGGGTCGCCATTGGTGAAACCTCGAAAGTGCGCGTTCGCAGGCCGCTTGCACGAGGTCGTCACTGGCATCAACCGATCCAGTCAGGCTCAGTGAGAAGCGCCGAAGTCTCGGTAACAACGTGATCAATTCATTCTTAAAGACTTGTTCGCCTCTGTTCATTTCGTCAGAACTGAATCCCACCAAGTGATAGATCGTCAGTTTAAAACCGATGTTGCAATACCTGGCCGTCACGGCGCGACCGAATACCGATGAGGCTTTGCACAGTCGATGATTGAGCGACTCGCACGTCCGGTAGTCCCAGCTCGCCCATATTCCAAAATCGAATAGACCGATAAATTACCTCACGCTTTGTGATCGAGCAATTCAAGAAGTCTATTTTTTAAAAAATCGGACAAAATGCATTCTCCGCGAAGAGCAAAGATTACCGCAATATGGGGTCGCAGCATACTTGGAAAGCTTTCATCCAACTTGCGTCAAAACCCTTGTACTGTACCGGGTATATCGCAATTGAAACTGATAATCACCCGTTACGCGCAAACCCTCACGCTAAAGTTCGAAAAATCAGCCACTCGGCGAGAGAAAATGACCACGCTGGAATAAAAAACAGCGGTGAAGTGTTGTACAACATTCACAACTGTATTCTTCGCGAGTGTATGACCACCGCAAAGGGAGGCTTAAGCATGCGAAATATGCTTGCCAGTATTCTGCGTTTGTTTTTCAGCGTATCTGTCTTCTCCGGCGGCGCGCGAGCTGGTGAAGAAATTAGACTCTACTTTGTCGCCACCAAAGACGGCGCAAGCGTAAAGAGTCCGTTCAAGGTCATTTTTAGGTTGAAGGGAATGGGAGTCGCCCCAGCAGGGATCAACAAGGAAAAAACTGGTCATCATCACTTGATCATCGATGCGCTGTTGCCCGATCTAAACAAGCCGATCCCCAATGACCGAAATCATCGTCACTTCGGCGGCGGACAGACCGAGACGACGTTAGACCTGACTCCAGGAAAGCACACCCTGCAGTTGCAACTCGCCGACTTAAAACATGTGCCGCACGATCCGCCGGTGGTCTCCGACGCCATCACTATTCACGTTGCATAACTTCACTAACCTGCCCGACGTCTGCGCCAAACGAATCTGTTGGCGTGCGCGTCGGCACGGGCAGACTCGCTTCAGCCACATTCTCGACTTCGCATTACCTCGGCTGGGACGCGGTCCACTTACGGTTCTTTAAAAGCAGCACGTCGTGGCAATTGAAACAAGCGATTATCCGTAGCGCCAGCGGAACGAATCGGGCACGCATCTTTTCACGAAATAAACAAGACGTTCTAGTAGACGCGCGGTATTGTATGACGAAAAAATCAACACGTTTAGGAAGTGCATACCGTGAATCACATTTTGCTGACAACGCGTCTACCCGGGATGACGCCAAGTATCCGGCCTCCGCGCGGCCCGAAAACTTACGATTTCTTTACGACAATCAAGACCCGGCCTTGCGACGCGCGGTAACGGCGGCGCGTTCAGTGTTCCTGTCGTCTGGTTCCGTCGTGATCCGGCAAGACGAACAATGCAACCACTTGATATTGGTCCTTAAGGGCACCTTACGCGTGTACCGCTGCTGTCATGGAACGCGGGAGATCTTTTTGTATCGTATCGCAGCCGGAGAGGCCTGTCCGTTGACGGCTGCCATGCTGTCGCGCAACGAAACGTACCCGGCCAACGCCATGGTGGAAGATGATGCAAAAATCATGTTGATATCGTCAAAGTGCTTTCATTACGCTTTTCATAGCTCTCGAGACTTTCGGGAATTCATATGTGCACAGTACGCCAAACGCCTCGGCGGCTTCGTGAACAGTCTGGAGCAGATCGCGCTCGGCAACATTGAGAAGCGGTTATCACAATGGTTGTTGGCGCATTGGGACGGCGACAATCCCATTAGAGTGTCGCATCGCGAGCTTTCCTCGGAGTTAGGTACCGCGCGCGAGGTCGTGAGCCGGTACCTCAAAGAATTCGAGCACTGTGGATGGGTGCGCCTCAAACGCCGTAGTATCGCCATTTCCGACCATACCGGCCTGGTGGCGTTGGCCTCAGCCCACACCTGAGCGTGTCCGTCTCGAATTCCTAATTCTGTCGCAAAATCGACTCACAACACAATGTTGCCGCTGCTGGATATCCTGCGCTAATCTCCTCGGATATGAAGGATG
>CAMYKK010000139.1 GCA_947258975.1 uncultured Gammaproteobacteria bacterium | reverse complement strand
ATCGTAGAACTCGAAATTGTTGGCATGAATGGTGTTAAACGGTTTTTCCGAGCCATTGAAAAACTTCATGGCGGGTGGATTGGCCGCTTGTGCCAATGGGTAGATCTTGATGCCATTGCGGAACATGGCGGAAGCGGCATCGGGCTTGCCATCGACCAGGAAGCCACGCAGGATCAGCCAGTTAACATAGCTGGGTGATTGGGTAACAAACATCTTCTCGGTTTTGCCATTGACTTTAACATCCTGCTCTTTTCCGCCAATCGGCGCATCCAGCGGCCCGTCATATTCGGGCGGCAACAGCAGATACTTCCCCCCCTTGCCTTTGTCAGGGCCGGGCGCACCCATATCGATGACAAAGCGAAAGAAGGCATCATTGACAGTGCCGGGGCCAGAGCCTTTGGGGACCTCAACAACCATCGGCCCATCCTTTTTCAGATCGAAAAAGGCCAACGCATAGACCGTGTCGGTATTTCCAGTCAGGAAAATCGGGTCGGAATCCATCAGATCATCGAAAATGACCACATGGTTGGCTTCAGTCGCGCCAAGCTCAACCTGACCACGCCGCAAAGCCTCGATCGACGCTGCCGGCATGCCATTGAGGAATGTCTCCACGCCTCTCATGAAATCGAGATTGTCGTAGACAAGCTCAACCGTTTCTTTGGTTGGACTGCCGTCAAAGAATTTCAACGTGCCGATTCGGGTTTCAACCGTATCCGGCGTCAGAATGGTGTCCGGTATTTTGTTGTTGTAGCCGGGTGTCTTTTCTGCGAGAGCTGCCGTGCTGGCACCCAGCAACAGCAGACTCGACAAAATCGGCGTACCTATTTTTGAAGATAATTTCATTGTTTCCTCTTTATTGAATCGGTTTCAGTTTTCTCAAAACGTGTTCTTACCGGTCTTTCGACCGCAGTCAATCTGAAACTTGTCGTTCGATTGAGCGTTGTCATGTCTTTATCCTCAAACGGGCTGACTCATGTCCGGACGAGATTCGAGGACTCTTTCCCAAGCCACTCGCTGCCATAAAGCGTGGAAATCCAGATTCGGGCCAACGCCTCCCGCACCGGTTCCCGCTTGCTTCTCGGGCGTCGCCCGAAAGCTTCGATGAGCGTGTAGGCATCAAGATGATTGAGCGCAATTGCGACAGGGCGAGCAGCGAAGTCGGGGATCAGGCCCTGGCCCTGGTCGGCTTCAATGCGGGCACTAGCCGCATCATTGAACTCACCGAAAAACTGCGCCCAGGCTTTCTCGATCCGCTTGTCGGTGGCGGCAGCATCGTCAATGGCCCGCAGAATGGGACCCTGGCGATAGCAAACGTCGACCAGGCCGTCGAGGGATTCATTCAACAGGACAACGGGATCGCCGACGCCTGTAAACCAGGGCCCGGTAACAGCCAGGACCTCGACCCTCACGGTTTCCAGTAAGGTTTCCATCAAATCGTGCAGGTCATTGAAGTACTGATAAAACGCGGAGCGGCTAAGGCCTGTCGAAGCCATCAGTGAGTGGACGGTCATGTCCCGAAACGGATGCGACCAGATGAAGTCCAACGCCGCATTCAGAATTGCTGCACGCGTGCGCTCGGATTTACCGATCTTGGGCACCGGTTGCGGATTCACTTGCGGTCGAGATGACGATCGTTTAAATTCCGACATGATGTCAGAATATCATGACTCTATGTCGGTTTTCAAAGCCACTTGGTGTTGGACCCAAGCGAGAAATGGAGAAAGAAACGATTTATGGACCTACGAATCAGTCAGTACCACACGTTGGGTACAAGTGGCACACGGCGCCCGCGCCTCAGCCGGAATAAAAGCTTCTCTCTACCGTAAAGTGATGGGAATGACTGTTTTACGACGCCGTGTTAATGGTAACTAGCTCCTGTAATCCTGGTTTTTACCAGTCAGCTTCTGGTTCGGACAGCCGCATTGCTTCACACGGTCGCAGGATTGGATTGTGCCTACTGCTCGTTGTCGCGTTTTCGTCATCGTTGGTTTGGGCGCAATCCGAAACTGCTATCGAGGACGGCTCGAACAAGTTCGGAATAGCGGATACGGCCCCGGTAGTGGTAAACGGTAAGGTGCGGTTTAACGTAGTGGGGATGTCGGCTTACCCGGCCGAACGCCGAGCATACGAAATCGCCCGGCGCATCGAGGCGTTGGCGCAAGATCCGACGTTCGATCCCAAGACGTTGCGGATCGACGATTTCGGCGAGTATCACAGGATTTTTCCAGGCGAGCGCGGCAAGGCCATCTTAGCGGTGCTACAAGCGGATGCCGAGTCCGAAGGGGTCCTACGGACGGTGCTTGTCGACGTCCTGCGCACGAGCATTGCCGAGGCCATCGAGGACTACCGTCATGATCGCACGCCGGCCGTATTAACAAAGAACGCACTGTATGCGCTGGGAAGTACGGTGGTGCTGATAGCGCTCTTGTATGGGACATTCTGGGTCTTTCGCCGTCTAAACGGATTACTCGAACGTCGCGTCAAGCTCCGTATGCAGAGACTGGAAGCGCGATCGCAACGCATTTTTCAGGGAGAGCAGGTCTGGATCCTGCTACAAGGCGCATTGCGGTTGCTGCGGACGCTGGTCGTCTTATTTCTGGCCTACGTATTCATAAACTTCGTGCTGAGTCTGTTTCCGTGGACGCGGTACACCGCCCACACGTTGTTCCAGTACGTGGCTGGGCCTCTCGGCGGCATGGTCGATGCCATCATCGATTTTATCCCGAGCCTGGTGTTCCTGGTGGTGTTGTTTTTCATCGCGCGTTATGGGTTGAAGTTGGCCCGCGGCTTGTTTACCGCGATCGACGACAAGCGTCTGAAAATCAAAGGATTCGAGACCGATTGGGCGTGGCCCACCTATCGGATTGTGCGGGTGGGGATCATTATCTTTGCGCTGGTGATCGCCTATCCCCATATCCCTGGATCGGAGTCTGCGGCGTTCAAGGGGGTCTCGATTCTGCTAGGGGTGTTGTTTTCGCTCGGGTCCACATCCGTGATCTCCAACGTCATCGCCGGCTACAGCATGACCTACCGGCGCGCCTTCAGAATTGGTGACCGGGTAAAGATTGGCGACACCCTGGGTGATGTGAAGGAAATGCGCGTATTGGTCACCCATATTAAGACACCGAAAAATGAAGAAGTCGTGATCCCGAATTCGACGATCCTTAACGGTGAAGTAACCAACTACAGCACCATGGCCCGTGACCAGGGTTTGATCCTGCATACCACGGTCGGGATCGGTTACGAGGTGCCGTGGCGGCAGGTGGAGGCGATGCTGTTACTGGCCGCCGAACGCACCGAAGGCCTTCTCAAGGAACCCAAGCCGTTCATCCGACAGAAATCGTTAGGGGACTTCGCGGTGAACTACGAACTCAACGCGTATTGTGACGATGCCTCACAGATGATGGCGTTGTACACCGAAATGCATCGCAATATCCAGGACGTGTTCAACGAAAACGGCATACAGATCATGACCCCGGCTTACGAGGACGACCCGGCCGAACCGAAGCTCGTCCCGAAGGCGCAGTGGCATACCCCGCTGGCGACCGAGTCGGAGTAAACATATGAGCGTAGCGTGATGAAGACTACCGACAATCTTGAGACTACTCACCTGGTCGTTAATAAGAGTGGCGCTGCTGCAGTGGTCGCTACTCCGAGCAGATGGCCATTCGCCAGCTTAATATTGCTGATCATTGTTTGCACGCTCGGCGCCTGTGCCACCGCGCCGAAACGCACGCCCTTACCCGTGGAATTGACGACTAAAGCCGGCATCCCCGGCGTCCCGGAGGCCCGGTTCTGGGCGAACGAATGGCCGAAATTCTCACTCGAGCGTTTCCAGACTTACTCGGAGGCTGAGTTCCAGGCCCAATACGAGGGGATTTATGGCCGCCCACATCATTATCTGGCGGTATCCGGCGGTGGTGCCAGCGGCGCCTTTGGCGCCGGTTTGTTGGTCGGCTGGACCGCGGGCGACACGCGTCCGGAGTTCACCATGGTAACCGGGATCAGCACCGGCGCCCTGACAGCGCCGTTCGCCTTTCTCGGTGCGGAATATGATGACCAGCTCAAGGCGGTCTACACGACCACGACTACCGATGACGTGATCAACGAGCGCAGCGTGTTCAAGGTGCCCGTCAGTGATGCGGTGACCGATACCAAGCCGTTGCGGGCCTTAATCGCCCGCTACATTAATAAAGGTGTGATTGAGGCGATTGCCGCTGCACATCGCAAGGGTCGACGGTTGTTTATCGGTACCGCGAATCTGGATGCGGGTCGGGGGATGATTTGGAATCTCGGCGCCATTGCCGCCAGCGATTATCCGCGCAAGGTGGCGCTGATTCACGACGTGCTGCAAGCGTCCTCCGCCATCCCGGTCGCCTTTCCGCCGGTCGTGATTCCGGTGGAAGCGAACGGGCAGAACTACGACGAAATGCACGTCGACGGTGGCACGGCCACGCAGGTGTTCGTGTATCCTGCGGCGGTAGACTGGGCGCTGATCATGAAGAAGCTCAAGGCCAAGGGTAAACCGAAAGTATATGTGATCAGGAATTCCTTTCTGGAGCCGGATTTTCTCAGCGTCAAGCGCAATCTGGTACCCATCGCCTCACGCTCGATCACCTCACTCATCCGTACTCAGGGGATTGGCGATCTTTATCAGATTCACAGCCTGTGCGTGCGCGATGGCAACGACTTCAACCTGGCCTTTATACCGTCCGACTTCACTCAAAAACCGGCGGAAGGCTTCGACCCCGTTTATATGAGCGCGCTGTTCGAACGCGGTTATGAGATGGGCAAAAACGGCTACCCATGGAAAAAGAAACCGCCTGGATTCTAACAAACAGTTAACACGAGCTATTCGCCGACACGATGTCAGTGAATCCAGCAGATCCATCACCCCGGACAGGCGAAGGTCCGGTACCAAGCAGACCACTCACGAGATAAGACGAAGATAGGGTAACCGCAGATGCGTAATGACAGCGTGACCTGGACATGCACTCAATCCAACTGCTTTCGCATCAGGGTTGGGCCGCCACTCAAGCTTTTATGTTGGGCACTGGTGCTGTCCCTATGCATTGGGACCGCAGCGGCACAGGAGCCACGTTCCAGAGTTTCCGCGACAACATCCGCGAAGCCTACGACGAGTTGATGCCGGCATACGCTTCGTACCTGGCCGAGCCCAGCCTGTTCCCGCCCGATTCGGCACGCGAGGTAGAGGAACGCACCAAGGAGCTGCTTGAACGTGCTGCGCGCACGCTTGACCTCGGTAAAATTGCCCCGGCACTCAGGGCGAAGGTGGGGCTTGAGAGAGCGTTGCTGTTAAAGGAGGTGCTCGACCGCATCCCGCTTCCACCTGTCGACGCGATCCCGGATGCAACGGCAATGAAAGCCGAAGAATCAGAGTCTGCGACCGATACAAAACAGGAAAGCGCAGACGTCCAAGCCAAGTTCTCCCATTGGATCATACCGGGCACCGAGATCGCCATCGCCAGAGTGGAAGAAGGTCCCCAGCAAGGAGAGTATCTATTTACGGCAGCGACCGTAGATCGCGTCGGAAAATTCTACGAGAAAGTGCAAAAGCTCCCCTACCGCGCCGGGGCGACGGAGGGATTCTACGAGTTCATCACTTCCAGTCCAGGGTTACTTCCGCCGCGATGGTTCGAGTGGGGCAAGGAGTTGCCGAACTGGGCGCAAGCCAAACTTATCGGGCAGGCCGTGTGGCAGTGGATCGGGTTGGTACTCTCAGTATTATTGGCTGCACTGGTGCCGTTGTGGATCGATCGTTGGCGACGGCACACGGCCGGTCCGGTTTTGGGTCGGAGTTGGAAACGGTTTCTCGTGCCGGTTAGCGTGATGCTCGTTGCCCTGGGCGTCCGCGCGTTTGTGGAGGGCCCACTCAACCTCACCGGTAATATGCTACAGGTTGTTCTGGCGGGGCTCGAGGTGGTTCTTTTCGTGGCGGGGTCCTGGGCAGTGATGAGCTTCAGCGGCGTGATTGCGGAAACCATCATCAGCACGCCTCGCATTTCCGAGAAGGGCCTAGACGCTGGCCTATTGAGGCTCGGCTTTCGCGTCCTTGGCCTAGTGATCACTTTGCTCATCATCTTCAAAGGCTTGACAGACATCGGCGTGCCCGTCTTGCCGGTCGCTGCGGCGGCAGGGGTCAGTGGCCTGGCAGTGGCGCTGGCGGCTCAGCCGACCCTCGAGAACTTCATAGCCAGTCTCACGCTTTATTTCGATCGGCCACTGCAGGTGGGGGATTTTTGCCGTTACGGCGAGGACCCGGCCGGGTTCTGGAGACTCGGCACCGTTGAGGAGATCGGGCTGCGCTCGGTGCGTCTTAGGGGCATCGATCGCACGGTGACGACCATACCCAACGCAGACTTCTCGAAGCTGCAGCTCATCAACCTGGCAAAGCGCGATCGAATGTTGTTGAGGACAACCATCTCGCTGCGCTATGAGACAACACCAGAACAGCTGCGCTTCGTACTCGCGAAGCTGCGCGAGATGCTCTTAGCGCACCCTAAGATCACCGAGGACCCCGCGCGCGTGAGGTTCGTGGGTTTCGGTGATAGTTCGTTGAACGTAGAGATCTTTGCCTACGGCGACACTCAGGACTGGAACCAATTCCTCGGCATCCAGGAGGACGTCTATCT
>CAMYKK010000138.1 GCA_947258975.1 uncultured Gammaproteobacteria bacterium | reverse complement strand
ATGTCCGATTGGGTAAATCTTGGCAATCAACTGGCGTTCCAACAAGGAGACGCAACGAATTTGCCGCTTGCGGACAATCAATTCGACGCTGCGATGACGGTTCACGTGGCCATGAACATTCCGGCCAAGGACAAGATGTACGAGCAAGCCCGACGAGTCATCAAGCCCGATGGCATTTTTGCAGTCTATGACGTGCTTGCGGGCGAGGGTGGCGCCGTACTGTTTCCGGTACCCTGGGCGCGTGAGCCGTCCATCAGCCATCTCGCGACCCCCTCTCAAATGGAATCACTACTAACCGACGCCGGTTTCAAAATCTTGGATGTCCATGATTCAACTGGCGAGAGCCAAAGCTGGTTCGAAGAGATGACGGCACGCATGGCACAATCGGGTCCGTCCGCCGTAACTTTCCAAACCTTTCTTGGTGGCGACTTCCCCGAAATGGCACGCAACCAGGTTCGCAAATTGACGGAACGGCGTATCAGGACTGTCAGCTATATCTGCGAGGCCTGATGCCTCGGGCTGCGCAGTACCGCCACAGCCCGCAAGACTCGCAACGGCATGTGGTCGTGGCTTGAAGGCTGCCTTTCCTAAGCGTCCGCGCTTCGGGCACCCGTTGCTGAATTAGGCGAATACCCGGTTGGCCGAAAGGAGCGATTAGCTGCGCCGCAGCAGATTGGTACCTCTGGTCGGAGACCGAATCTCGGCTCACGACCCACTGCAGTTATTCGACTCTCAGCACTTGAACGTCCGGAAGTACTCTGCGATCCGACGCTCGCAAAGAAGTAGAAAGCGCCTAAGGCCAGTCATTGTAGAAGAAATTGCCTATCCTACGCTTGGCCCTAATACCCACTGCCGCGCTAGGTTGCAAGGTACGTATCCAGAAGTCTATGGTCTAGGCCTTAAGTATTGGGTTCACGATGGGGGTATCCCGAGATGCAGCCCGTACCTCAAGCAGGCCGACAGAGTTTTTTCCCACGCGCTGTAGTTCGGCCCGCAAACCATCAATGCCCCGGTGACCCTCACACCTTTTATTTCCCCAAGATCACACAATTCACACCGGCGCGATTTCACACCCTTTTACGATGCTTTTGTAACCCACTGAAATTTCGGGAGATGCTAAAGCGACTTCGGGTTGGCACGGTTTGTGGATTGTACGGTGGTGGCTGAGACAACAACGTAAAGGGGACTCCGATGATTAATCGCAAATTGACAGTGTTAACGGTCTATTTGCTGGTCTCTGTTTTAACTTTGTCGGGTTGTAACACGACACCGACTCAGCCCTCCACATCTGAGACCCCTCCGGTTCAGGTCTCCGAACCTGAAGATCCTTTGACTTCGCTCACGCAAGCGGCCGAGGAAGGAGACCATGAAGCGCGTTTCAGCTTGGCGAGCTGTATGGAAACCGTCGAGACATAAGCCAGGCAATCCACTGGTTTAGTAAAGCGGCCGAAGGGGGGCACTGGGAAGCCCAATACACCTTAGGACTGATGTACGACCTGGGGATAGATGTTACTGGCGATGTCGCCGAGGCAACCAAGTGGTATCGGCAGGCGGCGCAGCAGGGGCACCGAGGTGCTCAAACAAGATTATGTAAGCTACCTAACACAGAAGTCGAATGCGCGCGCCTTTCAGGGCAGCTTGCGCAAGAACGAACAAGAATGGACCCCGGTTGGATCGGCGACGATACGGAAGTTCGGCGAAACCTACCCAAACTGGCACTGCAGGCCGAAGCCGCACGTAAGCGAACGCTAGCTAAACTGACACAAGCAGCCGAACAGGGGGACATTGAGGCACAGTATAAGTTGGGCAACCAGTACCGATGGGGGCCTGAACAAGACCTTACACAAGCCGTCAAATGGTGGCGTGCCGCGGCCTCCGCAGGGCACGTTTCCGCTAAAAAAGAATTATGCCTCTTGAAGCCGGAATGCCTTCAACAACAGCAAGAAGAGGAAAGGCGAGTTGCCGAGGAAGAGGACAGGCGAATCTCCGAACTGGAGGCTAGCCGCCAGGCCGAACAAAAAAGGTTGGCTGCTGAAAAAATCCATCGAGAATTTGGATCGATTGGAGTTCTGGTATCCAGCGACTGGACTCGGGGTATTCGATCCCAATCCGGAGACCCAGCGTCCGCAGCTGTCCTTGGATTACTCTATGGGGGTCCGGCGGGTGCTGCTGTTATGGGAGCAGCTATGCCATTTATGTCACTGGCGTACCATATGAAGGGAAGCGTGCGAGAGGCCAAGAAGCAGATGAAGAATATCTTAACGGAATCCGAGATTTATGAGCAGCTACGAGAAGAGATCACGAAAGCCGCGTCGCATCCGGGGTTCCCCTTAACGCCGCTTGTTGAACCCGGCCGAAACAGCTACCGAGACTTTCATGAAAGAGGAATTGACACGGTCGTGCACGTTGTGAAGCTAGGGATTTGGTTAAACACCCAGGATCCAGAATTTAAGGTGACGAGTGCCCAATTTCATATGAATGCGACAGTAGATTTCGTGAGAACTAAAGACGCGGAGTTGATAGATGAACAAGTTTTTCAATACGTTGGCCAAACATATAACACAGACCATTGGATTTCTAACGAAGGACAGGAACTGCGCGTTAGTGTAGAAAACGGACGACAAAATATAGCTGAACAGATCGCTTTGGCTCTGCCAGGATTACCCATCAATCTGAATGGTCTGATCATCCCTCCATCAACAGATGCGGAGCAAAGCCTCAAGAGAGTCACTCTTTTACCCCTTGTATATACAATCTCCGGAACTCAGGGGGATGACTCAGTAATCGAATATCAAAGAAAGCAGCTGACCCGTACTATTAAAAGTGCTTTCGGGACCGACCTCGTTGAATCTTACGACATCGAAGCAACGGGACTTTTGAATCAGAAGAAAGTATGGAACAGACAGCGTGAGGACCTGTGGAAGCCTAACTTGGAATTCCTCTACGCACGCGGTAAAGAAGTTGAATTGGATGCCGTCGTCATGGCTTCATTCGTAATCGATGAGCTGAGTGATTTGTCATACCTTTCTGGCGAACTTTATGTTATCGACTTGCAACTTCAGCGAGTCTTAAAAGCAAGTCTACCAAGAACGACAGGAGATCTTGAACTCGAGAAGAAACTGACGGGCCTGTTTGCCAAAGTGGGAATTACGACTGGATCAGCAGGGGAAACAAAGGCGAAAATGAAATAGTCAGGTTCTGTTGCATGTACACGAAAGGAGCCATGAACAGAAAAGGGGTCAAGTCTTACGTTGAAACAATAAAGCTAGCGCTCTACGGTCGGCTGGAGTGAGTTGCCGCAGCATGTTGTTTTGCTGGTTTTGTCTCTACCGGTGAATGACCGCTGCGAGGATCGACCAGCTGTTGAGACACCACGTTCTTAAGGGCCGGACATGGCCGTAAGCGACTTTATCGCGTTGGGGACAAACGATTAATTCCGTATTTCTACCTCCTGCTTTATTATTACGACTAAGGATTCACTCGGACAGCAGACCAATAATCCACAAAGGTGAGAAAATGCTTTCACTTAGCCGGTTAGTTTGAGTGTGACGCGGGGCGATCTATTCTACGAGAAAATGTAATAGGGGAAGGAGTGATCAAAAATGTAATCCCCCCGTCCCATTTTTCACGCCATTTTTCATTCGACACCCACACGCTCAATGAGGTTGTCGATAAGCGAGTCCGGTGTCTGGGGAAAGCTGCTGTTTGGGGTACACACCCCACGGAACCTGGTCAGATTGACCCGCAGTTTCAGCACCAGGGCAGCCACATAAAAAACCCGCAGCAGTCTGTACGATCTATCGATCCATTTTTTTGCATTGCTGCTTGCAGTCTCCACGAATGACGCCAAAGGTGCCAAGATCCTAAATGAGGCCCCGAGAGGGGGAGACATTTAGAAATCGAGCGTAAGATCTTCCGGAGTGGACTTGCAGGCGGCCACGGAAAGAGCCTGCTTCTTCGGCAGCCGCGATTGCAAGCGCAGACCGATGGTTTCGCGGATGGAGGCCTCATAGCCTGCGAGTGCCGGCTTCAGTGTCGCGGTCGCCTGCTGACGCCAGGCGATTTCCCTCGCCAGTGCCTTCTCGGCTTTTTCGAGCGAATTCAAGGCCTGGTTGGAATCCGGTTCCGACCGACGCAGGAACTTCCGCGCCGCTGACAACTCATCGGTAATCGAACGGGTGCCGGGGACGGCCCTGATCTGTTTCACCAGGTCCTTGATCGCCTCGACGGCGGCCCCGGGATCGGTTGCTGCGGTTTCCTTGATGTTGGCGATTTCACCGTTGAAGGCGGTCAGGCTGGCGTTGGCGGCGATCACCTTATTGGCCTCGTGCAGGGTTTCGTAGGCCTCGTCGACGTTGCGCCGGTACTTACGGCGGGCGTTGTTGTCGGCCTTCTTCAGCTTGACGAAAGCCTCGTGCCTTTCCGTCCACTCGGCCGGAGTGGATTCGGTCAAGGCCTGCGCTTCAGCTTGTAGTTCTTCAAGATGCGCAGTCCAGCGCCGGCGTTGGACGTCATACTTGGTGTCCTCGGGCAAGCGCCGCAAATTGATTTCCAGCTCCTTGCGCACGAGCTTGATTCGCGCCAGTTGTTTGTGGATTTCGCGGACCTCGGCATGCAGCGGCAGATAGGCCACGGCATAGGCGTTCATCGCCTTTTCCGTAGCCTCGATATCTTCGAGCAGTTCGAAGGTCTTCTCAGCCCTGTCGAAGCTGCCCTTCAGGTCGGAACGCATTTCGTCCGGCAGGATTGACAAGTCGATTCGCCGCGCCCCGGCGATAGCGCTGCGGATTTCGGCGCCGCGTTCTTTGAACTCGGCGAATACATAGTCTTCGATGCACGTTTGAAGTGCCGGGTTGCGGGGTGGCGGCGCCGTCTCCGATAACAGCGACAACCGGTTCGGCAGGTAGTTCACGACCTGCGGCGTCAGCCCAACGATCACGAGGGCGATCAACTGCAAGGTGATGAATGGCGCGACCCCCTTGTACATCTCAGTGGTCTTCACCGTCGGCGGGGCCACACCGCGTAAATAGAAAAGCGCGAACCCGAAGGGCGGTGTGAGAAACGAGGTCTGGATGTTCAGGCCGATCATCACGCCCAGCCACACGGCAGTGACGTTGGCCGCGGGGTCGAGCAGCAGAATGGGTGCGACGATCGGAACGACGACCACGGAGATTTCGATGAAGTCCAGGAAGAACCCAAGAACGAAGATCACCGCCATAACGATGGTGAACTGGGCCCAGAAACCGCCCGGCATGGTGGTTAGGAATTCCTTCACCAGTTCCTCGCCGCCGAAGGCGCGAAACGCCGCGGTCAGCATGGCCGCGCCCAGCAGAATGATGAAC
>CAMYKK010000137.1 GCA_947258975.1 uncultured Gammaproteobacteria bacterium | reverse complement strand
CCAAGTTCAAGACATTGAGACTCAACTAACACGCCGGTCAGCGATTCGCGAGGGTCGGCAATCCCTTGACACCAATCATGCGACTGTCGGCGGTGACCAAAGTCAGGTCGAATACCGTTGCGGTTGCGGCGAGAAACCTGTCCGCCGGATCGCGATGGGCGAGACCGACGTGTTGCGTTTCGAGTGCCACTTCATGAGTGATCGGGGCTTCTTGCAGTGGCACGGCTTCCATCGCCTTGGCGACCCACTCCTCAACGTCCACATTCAACGATACTCGATTCCTCTCCGTGAGCATGACCAGCTCCCAGACGCTGATCGGTGAGAGCCAAAGCTCATTCTGTCTGCTTTCGAGTGCGCGCGCGACCCGACGAGTCAGATGATGCGGCTCCAACAAGCTCCAAAGCCAAACGTGCGTGTCGAGCAGTAGCTTCACGGACGTAAGACTTCCCAGTCTTGTTCATCTGTCGCAGGCGAGATGATATCCCCCTTGATCTTGCCGGTTGACTCGAGCGCGCCTAGCCAGTGCTCGGGCCTTGGCGCTGGAGGAGGGGGGATGACCTCGGCTACTGCCTTTCCAAAACGCGTGACCAGGATTGGTTTGCGCGTCCGGCGGACTTTTTCCAGAACGGACAGGCAGGTCGCTTTGAACTTTGAGATGGCGATTTGTTCCATGGCTAATAATATACTATGGTCGATGACCATGGTCAAAATGTCGTCTTTATTGTGAACGAGCACAGCGAGCGAAGAATCCGACCTGTTGTTGGTCGTTCCGAGCACCGCGAGGAATCTCACCGTCTTGCCTGCAGACGACTAAATCTTCAAGACACGGAACTAAGTAGTAAAATCGACATAAATCTATTTTACTCATGAGTATAATAGAGTTAAACTGATTTTGCTCATGCCTGCAAAACCACTCAAACGCTACCTGGCATCTCCCGTAACGGCGGATCTGCGAGGAAAAATGGTGCTGATCGGTGGTCCAAGGCAGGTGGGAAAAACCACGCTCGCACTCTCGCTGTTGGGCGCGAAAACCGCCCGCCATCCCGGTTATTTGAACTGGGACGATCCGACTGTTCGTCCACGGTTATTACGCGGCGAACTGCCCGGCAACGAAAGCATCATCGTGCTCGATGAAATTCACAAGCATCCGCGTTGGCGAAATCTGGTTAAAGGTTTCTATGACACCGTTGGAGATCAGATATCGTTTCTGATTACCGGCTCGGCGCGTCTTGATTATTATCGCAAGGGCGGAGACTCGCTTCAGGGGCGATACCACTACTACCGGCTTCACCCTTTTTCACTCCGTGAGATGAACAAAAAACCGACCCAAAGCGACCTCGAATTGTTGATGAAATTTGGCGGGTTTCCTGAACCACTGTTGTCGCCTAACGCTAGAGTTTGGAGACGGTGGCAACGAGAACGGCTATCGAGAGTGGTATATGAGGACTTACGAGATCTGGAAAACGTGAGAGAGATAGGATTGGTCGAACTGCTCGTGGAAGCGCTGCCTGATCGTGTCGGAGCTCCGCTCTCGATAAAGAGTCTTCGAGAAGATCTGAACGTGGCGCACGAAACAGTAGAGCGGTGGGTGAGCATACTCGAGAACATGTACGTGTGTTTTCGTATCCCTCCTTACGGTGCGCCGAAAATCCGTGCGGTCAAAAAGGAAAAGAAGCTGTATTTATGGGATTGGTCCCAGGTCTCTGATTCCGGTGCGCGTTTTGAAAATCTCGTGGCGTGTCAACTACTCAAATTTTGTCATTTTCTGGAAGATACCGAAGGGTATGCCATGGAGCTGAGGTTTATTAGGGATACCGATAGGCGCGAAGTGGATTTCGTTGTTATTCGTGACAAGAAACCACTATTCGCTGTGGAATGTAAGTCCGGCGAGAAGGAGGTTAGCGCCGCGATCAAATATTACAAAGAAAGAACCAACATTCCTGAATTTTTTCAGGTTCATCTGGGTAGTAAAGATTATCGTTCACCTTATGCCAGGGTTCTGCCTTTCAGGACCTTTAGCGAAGAGCTCACGCTTCCGTGAGTGTAAAAATCGCCAGAATTAGGCTCGATTGCATCAGTGATATGCGGTCGTTTACTTTTCAATCTTGACCGCATTGGATGTTCATTTTTGGTGAACTCAACGACGCTGTCATTCTGAGCGAACACTGTGAGCGAAGAATCCTAAGATCCTTTACTGCAACTGCACCAGCACAAGCGTCACTTTGCTCCTCAGGATGACAGGTTATTGTCGTTTTGAACGAGCGAGGCGACCTCTGTCATTCTGAATGAGCGCAGCGAATGAAGAATCCGACCTGTTGTTCATCGTTCTGAGTGTGTGCGTTTGTCCCCGCGCAGCAGGGGAAAGCCTCTAAGATCCTTCGGCGCTCCGCGCCTCAGGATGACAAGATGCTTTGTCATTCTGAGCGAGCGTTGCGCCACCGTCATTCTGAACGAGCGCAGCGAGTGAAGAATCCGACCTGGTATTGGTCGTGAAGAGCGCCTGCGAAGTATCATAGATCCTTCGGCTAAAGCCTCAGGATGACAAAGACCAACTTAGTCATTATGAGTGAACGCAACGAGCGAGGAATCCGGCCTGCCGCGGGTCGCGCCGAGCTAATGACCCATCATGATCACGCACGATATTTCGTTACATATACGAAATATCGTCACGCAGGATTGGTGTTACGAGGTTTGTCCATTGTGACGGACCCTCGAAAACCCGCCCACTCAAACGCGTCCCTCCCTTTTTCCGCTCGGTGCCGAATGCTGGAATGAAACTTGCGACGTTGGAGACATGGGCTTGCGGCCAACGAGATGCAAGAGCGCGGAACCGCGATGATGGTGTCCAGGATAGGGATCCGGACAGCGCCGGAGAACAAAGAGCAAGCGATAGAGGTCATGTTGCCGATGCTGGGTCCTACGCGGGCCGAGTCGGGTTGCATCGCGTGTGATCTGTATCAAAGCGCAGAGGACGCAATGCGACTTATTCTCATAGAACAGTGGGACTCGTTGACGGACCTGGAGCGACACATTCGATCGGAAAATTACCGCAAAGTTTTGGCGTGGATAGAGATGTCGGTTGAACTGCCGGAGATACGCTTTGATGTTGTACCTGAGAGCCGCGGAATTGAAATGATTGAATCGGCGCGTGGCTGACGCGAAAGGAGTTAGCGATGGTAAGCCCCGAAGGACCACCGATCATGGAAACACCACTTGCCACAGCCTTAAGGACCAAGATGAAAAGTGATTCCACAAAATTCTCAGCAGAAGTTATTCGAGGAATACTAAACAGAAGGATGAACATTAAACATTCGCTATCACAACTGCTCTGGTTGACGATTTCACTGCTCTTGATTCAACCTTCGTACGGACAGACGACGAGTGAGTCCGAACTCGCCAAAGCTACCCAGAACCCGGTAAGCGATCTGATCAGTCTGCCGTTTCAGAACAACACCAACTTTGATGTTGGACCGCAGGAGAAAACTCAGAATATCCTCAATATTCAGCCGATCTGGCCAGTGTCGCTGAACGCTAACTGGAATCTGATTACCCGCACCATTGTGCCGGTCGTCTCACAGCCGGCATTGACACCAGGCCACGATCGAACGGATGGACTCGGTGACACGACCTTCACTGCCTTCTTCTCTCCCCGAAAACCCAGCAAGTGGATTTGGGGCGCGGGTCCGGCGGTGTTGCTGCCGACGGCTTCTGACGATGTGTTGGGGTCGGATAAGTGGGGGCTCGGCCCGTCGGTCGTGGTGCTGACTATGCCCGGCAGTTGGGTGATCGGCTCGCTGTTGAGTAATGTGTGGTCCACGGGTGGCTCCGGCGATGCGGACGTTAATCTATTTACCTGGCAGTACTTCATCAATTACAACATGGCCGATGGTTGGTACTTGAGTTCGGCGCCCATCATGACCGCCAATTGGGAGGCGGATAGCGGCAACAAATGGACCGTTCCCGTTGGAGGAGGCGGCGGCAAGGTTTTCCGTATCGGTAAACAGCCGGTCAACGCAACCGCGCAGGCATTCTACAACGTGGAAAAACCACAGTTCGGAGCAGACTGGACGCTCAGAATTCAACTCCAGTTTCTGTTCCCGAAATCCTCATGATTGAGACGTCGAATTATTGAGCCATTTACAAAACAAGCACTGCCAGCTGTTCGCGAATATAATTCGTGGACGAGTAATCAAATGGGTATCGGGTTTATGAATCATGACCGTGGTAGAAATAGAGCACGCGTCACGCGTTATTGAAGAATTGGCCATCCAAGAAAGGAGCGTTCCATGTACATGATCAAGAAATTTCCAACCTTTATCAACGCGCTGGTTTTCACCACGATGGCTGCGTTTTGGTTGCCGCCAGCTGCAGCCCAGGGATTGCTGGGCGGCGAACCGCCCGAGGAAAAATGGCAAAGCACCTTGTTCCTCTATCTTTGGGGCATCAATATGGACGGCAACGGCAGGATCGCGGGGCAGGACTTCGACGTGGACGTCAGCTTCAGCGATCTCCTCGAGGATCTGCACGCCGCGTTGTCGCTGCGCTTCGAGTCGCACAAGGGCGACTGGGGATATTTTCTTGACGGCATGTATGCGCGGATCAAGCCCACCGAACAGACGCCCGCCGGGGACCTGAACGTGGATGTTAAGACCTTTATCGGGGAAGTAGGCGGGGTCTACCACTTCAATCCTGTTCTGGAGGGACTCTTCGGGGTGCGTTATCAGGACATGAGTGTCGATCTCGACCTTCCCGGCCCGTTGCCGACGGTCGGCGGCGACCAGAATTGGGTTGACGGCTTCGTCGGACTGCGGGTTTTTCCTGTCAACGGCGACAAGTGGAAGGTGTGGCTGCGTGGCGATATCGGTACCGGGGATTCGGATTTTACTTGGAACGCCGCTTTAGGCGTGGGATACCGGTTCAATGACCGCTGGTCGGCCGTTGGTGCGTATCGTGTGTTGTCCAACGACTTCGAAGAGGGTGATTTCAAATGGGATGTGGACTACAGCGGCTTCGGACTCGCGGTGGGATATTCTTTCTGATCGCTCGTGTTCACCAAGGGTCACCGAAGTATCAATAATGCCCGGTGGTACGCGGCATTATTATAAAAGACACCGAGCCAAGAAAAGACACCGGGTCAGAGAACGATTATATCTAGCTATTAGCTCTTATTGTTTTCTGACCCCGAATAACGTTCGATTAACGAGAACCCCACACCAAAAGGGGGTTGATTAATGATGAAGAAGTTTGTTGAGTTGTTGGTTGGGGTTGCGCTGTTTGCAGCGCTATCATCGAATACGTATGCCGCCGGCGGCATGGTCCCGGGCCCCAATGTGATCGCCCCGGATCGCTATGTCTATTACCCCGGCACCGAGGTGCTGGCCAAAGACGAAGTCC
>CAMYKK010000136.1 GCA_947258975.1 uncultured Gammaproteobacteria bacterium | reverse complement strand
TGAAAAGCGATTGGGGGAAACGATTTGCGCGATAATCGATGATATTGAACTGCGTCCAGGAGTAGAGCAACAATGAGTGCCGAAAAGAAGATTGATATTCTCGACTGTACACTTAGGGACGCGGGTTACCGGATAAACTTCCAGTTTACCGCTGAAGACGCCGCCGTGACCGCCGCGGCTCTTGAGTCCGCTGGCGTGAAACGGATCGAAGTGGGCCACGGCCTCGGGCTGGGCGCGTCGGGACATGAAGGACTGGGCATCGCCGCGGCATCCGATGAAGAATATTTTGGCGCTGTGGCTGACGTGCTGGAGCACGCTATGTTCGGTGCTTTCATCATCCCTGGTATCGGCACTCTGAAGGATGTGGACGGCGCCGCCCGCCTGGGCGCCGGATTTATTCGTATCGGCACCGACGTCGTGCAAACTGAGATTGCCGAACCTTTCGTACGGCAAGCGAAGGCGTCAGGGCTCGAGGTTTCAGCCAACCTGATGAAGACTTATGCCGTGCCCGAGGATGAGGTGGTCAGGCGCGCCGAACAAATGGCGACCTGGGGAATCGATACCGTTGCAGTCGTCGATTCAGCAGGTGGCATGTTTCCTCATGAAGTAACCAACTACGTAAAGCGACTCATAGATAATCTGGACGTCACAGTGGGGTTTCACGGCCACAATAACATCCATCTTGCTGTCGCTAATTGCATAGCGGCGGCCGCTGCTGGTGCGACTGTTATTGATACCACGCTGTGTGGGATGGGCCGCAGCCTGGGAAATGCGGCCACCGAGGTTGTGGCGCTCAATTTCCAGAAATTAGGCTATGAAACCGGCATTGATTTGCTCAAGATTCTAGATGTCGCCGAAAAATTAGTGGCACCTTACATGGCGACAAACTCGAGCGATTCGCTCGAGCTGATATTCGGTTACTCTAAATTCCATTCAGGGTTCTATCCGTTGGTGCGTAAGGCGGCCGACCAGTTCAACGTCGACCCTCGGCTTTTAGTGATGCGGCTTTCCGAATCCGATGTTGTAAGTGTTACCGAAGAACAAGCCCTTTCCGCGGCGGAGCAGATATGCAGTGACCGGGGCGGGCGCGCTCAAGTCCACCGTACCCGGGACATCGGCAGACACCAGTCCCATGGTTTTACGTTAGAAAATTCCAGTGTTTCGTCCTCCGCTACCGCCATGGCGTCGGAGGTATTCAACATTGCGGCAAAGACGAAACGTCGGTCGGTTTTCACAATCGCTTGGGCGCCAGCCGGGAATGACGCCACCCGTTTTCCGTCCATATACGCCGACAAAACGAAGGTGGTCGGCAATGCTGAAGTTGCAAATGTGTCGGATTCGCAAGCGGTAACAGCAGCGCTGGACGGCAAGGTTGATGTGATAATGGTAGACGTTACGGCAAGCGATGACTTCGCAGCTGAAGATCTTCTGACTTCTGTTGAAGGGGCGGTAGAGAAAAGTCAAGTTCTGCGTTACTCGGACCGGAACGCGCATATCCTGTCTACGGAAGCCTTAGTGCGTGACTACTGCCACGATCTTCGCAGCATCTGCCTGGCTATTTGCGGAGCCAATGATTTTGGGCTGGAAGTAGCGGTACGCCTAATGAGAAGTGGCGGGAAGGTGGTGGTCTACGATTCCGACAAGGAACGGGCGGCGGGGATGAACCGAATTTTGGGTGATTACTCCCAACTGACTCACTGCACAGCGGAGGCGCCGGCGCTTCTTGAGGATACGACGCCCGGTTCGGTGAACGGTCTTATCGGGTGTAAGTTGCGACAGATTAGTGTTGGCAAGGAATTGATCGACTATCTGGCCGACACCGGGCTTGTGGTGGACGCTGGAGTGGGCAGCCTCAGTCCTGACGCCATTCTCGCCGCACAGGAGCGCGGATTGGACGTGCGCCGCGTCGACATGCGAACGGGGCTGTTGGCGGAGGTGGACCTTGCCCTGGCGACCTCCGAACTAGTACATGGTGCGCAAGGTCGGAAAATAATAGACGGAGTACGGGTTGTCGGCGGCGGGGTGATCGGAACACTGGGAACTGTGGTTGTCGATGATGTCGCGCAACCAACGCGGGTGATTGGAATTGCGGATGGCGTAGGTGGGTTGCTCGACAATAAGGCTGCGGCATCTTCCTTTAACGAGGATATAAAACGGGTTCGGACGGCGATTCTCCGATTGCGGATGCCCTAATATGATTTCTGTATACGGATACCAGGCACTGAGTTTTTGCGGGACACCGGAGTTTGAAGAATGACTAACACCAAGGGGGTGTATCTCGGCGGGCGCTTGGTGGGGGAAAGCGCACCACCCTTTGTAGTAGCCGAGATGTCAGGCAATCATAATCGTTCCCTAGATCGGGCATTGGCCATTGTGCAAGCCGCGGCCGACTGTGGTGCGCACGCGATAAAACTTCAGACATATACGGCCGACACCATCACTATGAACGTGGATCGGGAGGAGTTCTATATCCGATCAAAGGACAGCCCCTGGGCCGGTCGCCACTTGTACGAGCTCCTGGAACAGGCGTATACGCCTTGGGAGTGGCATGAATCTCTTTTTCGGCGTGCGCGAGAGCTGGGCTTAGTCGCCTTTAGTACCCCTTTCGATGAAACAGCGGTGGATTATCTAGAGGAATTAGGTGTGCCTTGCTACAAGATCGGCTCGTTCGAGAACAACCACCTGCCTCTAATACGGAAAGTGGCGTCCACCGGTAAGCCGATGGTTATTTCTACCGGTATGGCGAGCCTGGCCGAGCTTGACGAAGTCGTGAGGGCGGCGCGGGATGGAGGCTGTTCGGAACTAGTACTTCTTAAGTGTACGAGCAACTACCCTGCGACACCGGAAAGCAGCAATCTAGTCACAATACCGCATCTGCGTGAGCTGTTTGACTGCCAAGTGGGTCTTTCCGACCACACCCTTGGCATCGGTGCAGCAGTCGCGAGTATTGCGCTGGGAGCAACGTTCATTGAAAAACATTTAACTCTAAGTCGCGTGGAAGGTGGAGTGGACGCGGACTTTTCCCTGGAACCCCACGAGATGAAGAATCTTGTATACGAGACGGAGCGTGCTTGGCAGGCGTTGGGCTCAATATATTACGGTCCAACGAAAGCAGAGGGAGGATCCTTGGCTTTTCGCCGCTCACTCTATATCGCCGAAGATATGAATGCCGGTGACATTCTGACACCGGACAATCTTCGCGTTGTTCGTCCCGGTCTGGGATTGGCGCCGAAATATTACGATTTATTGCTCGGGCGCAAAGTAAATCAGAATCTTAAAAAGGGTACCGCTACGAGTTGGGATATCCTGGCATAACGGTGCGCCGCTCGGTTCTGGTTCATATCGAACCTGGCAGTATCGGTCCAGATGGGATTTCTGGTCTTATGGGCTTGGTGGCGATTGTATGACAAATATAGAAGCAACCGGAGGCATTGGAATGTTGCCAGTATGCATTGCCGACCCCTCCACATTTCCTGTCGCACGAGTTGGATGCAAGTTTAGCCAATTGCGCAACAGCCAACTTGAGTTCGCTGCAGCTCGAGCGTTTCCAGAACTGCAGTAAATCGGCACACAGTGCCGCAGTTTTTCATTTCAAAACTTGTTTAGTTTTTGTCGCTGTTAAGCGACGCCTTCGCTCTAGATGAATTTAGGTTCTATATATGAATGAGAACGCTACCAGCATTTTAACAGATAAGCGTGTATTGATCTTTCAACAACGCGATTGGGGGGTTCGAATCGGTCATTATCTTGCCCAGCAGATGCAGAATGACGGATGTGTTCTTGCGGCGTTAACGTTAAAGAAAAGCACACACGCTTTCACGCTGGCGCAAAAACAAGTGCGTTATGAGCTGATAGTGAATGATGACGAAGTGGCGGATGATCCCAAAAGATATCTCGAGGGCGACAACTATGCCTTAACAGACGTATGTCGAGAACTTGGAGTCGGTTCCGTATGGCCGATCATGGTGAGCTTGCGACATTATGTCAGAACGTACAAAGACAAATACTACTACAGCTTCAAGCAAAACATGCCGGATGAAGAGTTAGAGATCTATATGCTTGCGGTATTCAAGTATATGAAAAAGTTCTTCGACGAATTTGATCCCGACATTATCATTGCTCCGATATTTGGCGATTTGCGCCACATCTTTTTCTATCATTACGCACGAAGAGTTGGTGTCCCGATGATTGCGGTTACCGATACAAAAATCAGGGACTACAACATATTCACTCGTAGTTATCTAAATGACAAGGGATTGTTTTTCGATCGGCTTGACGAGCTAAACTCTCGTCGCTGCGACTCAAAAAATAGAACCAGGGCAAAGAAATATATAAGGGACTTCCGGGAAAAGTTTATTCGTCCGAAATATGCCGAATATCAGCAGCGTAAAGAAACATACGACGAGAGAATGCGCGCACGCGTGGAACTGTTGCGGAAGATCTATACACGTTTTCGACACTCTAGTACTGAGGAAGTCTCGCCGCGATTGGGTATAACGCCGGGAAACAGACCACCTCATATAATACTTCGTGATTATTTTACGCATTCGCGTAACACACGATTTATGGGTCGTTTCCCCTACTACCCTTTCGATAGACTGAAAAGATATATCTACTTTCCTCTTCAGGTGCAGCCTGAGGCGACGATCGATGTCATGGCTCCGTACTTCAATAATCAAATCGAAACCGTTCGTCAGGTTGCTCAATCAATGCCGGACGACTATACGCTGGCCGTAAAAGAACATCCGGCTGCTGTAGGGCGACGCGGCCCCTCTTACGTCGAAAAGATAGCTAGAACACCTAACGTCAAATTTGTTGACTATCGGATACCTACCAAGGAAGTTTTAAGCGGAGCTTCTCTGATCATATCCGCCAGTGGCACAACGGTCGTGGAAACTACGTTCTATTCGAAGCCTGTTATACAACTGGGAAATCTGGGCATAACCTTGAAACTTCCGAATGTGTTTCATCACACAGACCTGACGACATTAACAAACAAAATAAGAGAAGTAATGAAGTTGGACTTGAATACACCAGAGTATGAATTTCGTTTGGAGAACTACGTGTCGGCTGCGTACGACACTGGATTCAATTTCAACTGGGCGGCAGCGTGGTTTACAGATGAAAAGCCCGATTTGGAACCGCTTTGGCTGTTGTTTAAGAAAGAAATGGAACAAGCTCTGAGTACCGCCGGCTCTGCATTGTAGTGGCGCTGCATATTTTTCCTGGCAAGGACCGCTCCAGTCCCACGGCGAGACTGCGTGGCTACCTGATTGCGGAAGAACTGACCAAGTCAGGCATCGAGGCGGTGGTGCACAACCCACCTTTATGGCGCTCATTGACGGAATTCAATACCGCCCGAGTACGCGAGCTGATCAAACATATAAAGCTGTTGGCACGGATTAAAAGCGGCGACGTGATTTACCTGGTGCGCACCGTATTCCAATTGGATTTCGTCTTAGTGGTCATGTTTTTCAGAGTGTTTCTGCGGCGCAAGGTGATA
>CAMYKK010000135.1 GCA_947258975.1 uncultured Gammaproteobacteria bacterium | reverse complement strand
GCACGTTCCGCCGGATCTGCGTTCCGGTGCGACACTGGCCGTCGATGAAGTACCGCCGGCCAACGTGTATGCCTTCGCCTTTTACATCTTTCAACAGCTCAATCGCTGGCCCGAGGACGGCGCGCGCGACTATGGTAAGTCCATCTTTCGTGTGTCGCCCTATGTCACGCCGCGCTATCAGGTCGACCTCATTGCCGACATGGAGCTAAAAAGCAAACAGGGTGAATTGGCCTATCGTGTGCGCGGTGTGCAGGAGACTCCCGGTCATGGCTATGAAGAACGGCGAGTGGACGTGCTTGCCGCCGGTGTCTGGGTAGTGTGGCTGGATCTCGATCTATTTGAATCGGTAAAAGGGATGACGGTGAAGAAGACGACCATCCGTTATCCGCTGCGCGTCGTGCGCCTTGCTATTGATCCGGAGTCCAATCCTTGGGGACTTGCGCTGGATGGATTTGCAGCGACTGGCCCGCGGCGGATGACCGAATCGGAAATCGGTAGCAAGACCGGACAAGACGGCTGACAGAACAGGGATCAATGTATGCCGACAACAAACGATCTCAAACGTAGTGTCACTTTCTGGCTTGGGATCGGCTTGCTGTTGATACAGTCTTTTGTCCACGCCGAATCGGAATTTACTGAGCGTATCGAGTGGAACAAGACGCCCATCCAACTCAATCTAAAGGTGGGCCACGAACGGTTGGTACATTTGCCCGGACCGGTCAAGGTGGGCGTGCCGGCATCCTTGCAGCCTTTGCTGCGTAGCCAAAGCGTCAATGGCACGCTTTACTTTCTCGCCAGCGCGCCTTTCGACGCTACGCGAATCATGGTGCGTACGACAGATCTATCTCTTCGATGTGTCGGCATCGAAAGAGGATGGTCAGACGCATCCGGTGCAGGTGTTTGTGAAGGAGATCCGTGAGAGCCAGTCCGGCCAAACGGATTCATCGGTCGAACATAACGACGCAACCGCGCAATACAGCAATGTCGCCCTGACCCGTTTCGCGGCTCAACAACTCTATGCACCTTTGCGTCTCGTCCAGGACAGGCCGGGCATTGTGCGCGTACCCGTAGACCGTGAACCGATTGCCCTGTTGCGCGGCGGTACAGTCGACGCAACACCATTAGTTGCCTGGCGGGCAGGTGGCCTCTATATCACGGCCGTCAAACTGATCAACCGTACTGATCAGCCACAGACCTTGGATCCACGCAACCTGCGGGGTACCTGGCTGACCGCAACGTTTCAGCACAATCGCCTGTTGGCCGGTGGCAGTGATGCGGACACCACGACCGTGTACCTGATTTCGGCTCGGCCGTTCGCGGTCTCGCGCTAGGGTGGGTCGATGACGATAGCAAGCAGTAATCGACTGTTACCCATCCTCGCCAGCGTCGTGGTCCTCATGCTGGTGTTCGTCACCGTCAAGTCATGCTCGACCGAGTCTGATGTGCCGATCGTGATGGAGAAGGTGCCGCAGTTGCGAGTGCCGGACGCCGATACACCTGCAGATACCATCAAGACCCTCACGGCCAATGTCGCGGCGATGACCGCCGAGGTCCAAGCGCTACGGCAAGACAACGCGACACTGCGCAACGAAAATCGCCAGCTCCTGAACAGCCGTAACCAGATCGAGGAGAACGTGACCACACGCGTCAAACGCGAACTGTTGGCACGCGAGAATGATCAGGCAGTGCGTCAGCAACGGGATGCCAGTGTGCTGTCCTCACTGACGGCGCGGGTGGATGCCTTGTCGCAATCGCTGTCACCATCTCTGTCAAAAGCAACGCCGATACACGCTGGCGGCGATATTCCGGTCGGGCTCGGATTCGATAGTGGCGGGGCGGGCGCACTATCCGGCGCGGGGCTGGTCTGGATCGACCCGCTCGATGTCATCGATGACGATTCGAGTGCGGCGCACGGCAACGGCCTATTGCAACAGGTGCGCCACTCCACCGGTGGGGTGCTGAGCAGTGCCCGTGAACAGACCGTCAGCATCGCGCGTGAGTTGGACACCTTGCATCCCGTCTACACCGTTCCACGCAATGCCACGCTCATTGGTTCGACAGCTATGACCGCCCTGGTCGGTCGGGTACCGATCCAGGGCCAGGTGCGCGACCCCATGCCGTTCAAGGTGATCACCGGCGCGGATAATCTGGCCGCCAATGGTCTCACCGTGCCCGGTGTTCAGGGCATGGTGTGGAGCGGCACGGCCATCGGCGATTGGACCTTGTCATGCGTGACCGGCCGTCTCGACTCGGTCACCTTTATCTTTGATGATGGCACCATCCGCACGATTTCCGGTGATGACCGTGGCGGCCAGTCTGGCAGCGCCAACCGACCCCTGGGCTGGATCTCGGACCAACAGGGCATCCCCTGCATCAGCGGAGAACGCAAGACCAACGCCCCGGCGTTTCTTACCCAGCGTATTGGCGTGACAGCTATTCAGGCGGCGGCCAACGCGGCGGCCGCGGCCCAGACTACTTCGGTCGTGAGTGAAAGCGGCGCGTCGATCAACAATGTCACCGGCGATAGCGGCAACTACATCCTTGGCAAGACGATCGCCGGCGGCAGCGACGAGGTTGCCAAGTGGCTCTTGGAACGCCAGTCACAGAGCTTCGATGCCGTCTTCGTGCCGGCCGGCACCCAGCTCGCCATCCACGTCGACGTAGAGCTCCCCATCGATCTCGATCTCAAAGGCAGGAAACTCGATCATGCAAAAGCCATTCACTCTTATCACCACGCTCGGCTTGATTAGTCTTATGCTGCTGACGGGCTGCGCCAACACCAAGGAGGCGGTGTTGCCTCAGGATGGTCCTTCCATGAAAACGATCTATGAACAACACATCCAGCAGATGGGTGCGCGCGATCCGCTGGCGATGCGTGAGGCGCTGGGACATCGTCCTCCTATCGACAACGACGCTGCGCTGAATGGCTATCACAGAGAGGCCCACAACGAGATCGACACCACATTTCCCCGATTGCCGAATCCGAGTCTGATGATGTATGTGTTTCCCCATCTGGCGGGCGACGAGCAGGTGCCGGTGCCCGGTTATGTAACGACGTTTCCAATGTATGAACGGGTCGAATACGCACTGCCCGGGGAAGTCCCCACCAGTCTGCAGCACAAATGATTATGGCGAAGCCTCCATCAGGCGAATCAGCGAATAAGCCTCACGATCCGGTGGAAGCGCCTGTGACCACGGCGGCGGTCAAGCGTCTCTATGATCGTCCGCCATCCTTTACCGATTTGTTGCCTTGGGTCGAGTACGATCCGGACAGCCGCACCTTCCTGCTGGAAGATGGCATTAGCGTGGGCGCCTTGTTCGAGATTGTCCCCGCCGGCACCGAGGCCCGTACACCCCAGTTCATGCGGCAATTGCGTGACGCCATCCAGACAGCACTGACCGATGCCATTCCCGAAGAGGATGATGCGCCGTGGATCTTGCAGGTCTACGTTCAGGATGAACCGAGTCTGAAAGCGTTTCAGAAAGAGGTGGCGGACTACGCAATGCCGGACGCGAAACACACGACATTCACCCGACACTTCCAGGATACGTTTGCGCAACACCTGGCGCGGATCACCCGTCCCGGCGGTTTGTTCGAGGACACCGCGGTAACCGGAACCCATTGGCGCGGACAGGTGCGCCGTGTGCGTGCGACGCTCTACCGTCGCTTGAAGGTGAAGGGCAAGATGCCCTCAGCGGTCGAAGTGGAAGAAGCCATGAACGACGTGGCCACCAAGTGGGTCGCCTCACTGGCCTCGGCCGGTATTCGTGTGCAGCGAGGTACTGGCAAGGATCTCTACGAGTGGCTGCTCAAGTGGTTCAACCCGAAACCCGCGATCGCGGAGGGCGATCCCGATAAGTTGTTGGAGGTGGCGCCGTATCCCGGCGATGAGGATCTTCCGTTCGGCTACGATCTGGCCGAGCAGCTCACCCTGACGATGCCGCATTCGGATAACGAATCCGCCACCTGGTGGTTCGATGATCTGCCGCACACCATCGTCACGGTGCAAGGTCTGCGTCGGCCACCGGAGGTGGGGCACATGACCGCCGAGCGCCAGGCCGGTGATCATGTCTTCTCACTCTTTGATCGCCTGCCCGAGCACACCGTCATGGTACTGACCCTGACTACCAAACCGCAGGATTTCACCCGTAACCACATTGCCCAGGTCAAACATTCCGCCGTCGGCGACTCCGCTGAGGCGGTGCTGACGCGTGAGGATGCAGAACTCGTCGAGCGGGAGATGGCACAGGGCAACAAACTCTACCCACTGAGCATCGCCTTCTATGTACGCGGGAATGATTCCAAAACCCTGCGCGCCAACGTCAATCAACTGAATGCGTTGCTGCTTCCCAATGGCCTGCAACCGATCCTGCAGGAAGCGGATCTGCTGGCGCTGGACAGCTACATTCGCAACCTGCCGATGGCCTATGACGCGTCGCTGGACAAGTCCAGCCGCCGCTCGCGCTTGGTCTTCTCCCGTCATACCGCGAACCTGCTGCCTCTGTACGGCCGATCGAAAGGCACCGGTCATTCGGGGTTAGTGTTCTTTAACCGCGGCGCCGAACCTTTGGCCTTCGATCCTCTGCACGAGGACGACCGCAAGAAGAACGCCCACATGTTGATCCTCGGCCCCACCGGCGCGGGCAAGTCGGCACTGCTGGTCTACCTGTTGCAACAGATGATGGCGATGCACCGACCGCGCATCTTCATCATCGAGGCCGGTGGGTCGTTCTCGTTGTTGGGTCAGCACTTCCAGGCCCACGGCGTTTCCGTCAACCAGGTCACCTTAAACCCGAACGTAGACGTGAGTCTGCCGCCGTTTGCAGATGCCATACGGGTGCTGGACAAGGAGCATCGTGTGCGACTCGGAAACGATCCAGATGACCTAATCGATGACGATGATGAGATGGAAGAGGAGGGTAGTGGTCGGGACATCCTGGGTGAAATGGAGATCGCCGCCCGCATCATGATTACCGGTGGTGATGAACGCGAAGACGCCCGCATGACCCGGGCCGATCGCCTGCTAATCCGCAACGCCATCTTCCTGGCAGCCAAGACCGTCAAGCAAGGTGCGCGAGACCAGGTGATCACCGAGGATGTGGTCAACGCCTTGCACGCCATCGGTAAAGATCAAAGCCTGCCCGAACACCGGCGCAACCGAGCCATCGAGATGGGCGACGGCATGGCGCTGTTCTGCTCCGGCCTCGCCGGTCACTTCTTCAACCGGCCAGGTAGCCGTTGGCCGGAGGCCGATGTCACGATACTGGAGATGGGTATGCTGGCGCGCGAAGGCTACGAAGATCAACTCACCGTCGCCTACATCTCCATGATGAGTCACATCAACGATCTGGTGGAACGCCACCAACACGATGCCCGACCCACCCTGGTAATCACCGACGAAGGTCATATCATCACGACGAACCCCATGCTCGCCCGTTACGTGGTCAAAATTACCAAGATGTGGCGCAAGCTCGGCGCCTGGTTCTGGATCGCCACCCAGAATCTGGAGGACTTCCCCGATGCCAGTCGCAAGATGCTCAACATGATGGAGTGGTGGTTGTGTTTGGTCATGCCCAAAGAAGAAGTGGAGCAGATCGCACGCTTCAAGGACCTGACCGACGTGCAGCGCAGCCTGCTGCTCTCGGCCCGCAAGGAGCCCGGCAAATACGTCGAGGGCGTGGTGCTCTCCGATAAGCTCGAAGCCCTGTTTCGTAATGTGCCGCCGCCATTGTCACTGGCGCTTGCCATGACTGAGAAACACGAGAAGGCGGAGCGGGCGAAGATCATGCGTGAGCGGAATTGCAGTGAGCTTGAGGCGGTTTATATTATTGCGGGGCGGATTGCGGAGAATCGTGGTGGTTAAGGACCGGTATCGGGTCATCATATGTTCGTGATGAATTACTAGAACAATCTGTTGGCGACGTTCAGCCAATGATCGTTAAACTGAGCAATCCAGCGAACTCCGACATTCACCTCTAGCTATCAAACTGGTACTTACGGCTACATAGGAGTGATTGGCTTGGGTGATTCCAACTTACAAGTTTGATTTCTTGCCGACAAATTCGCGAACGCGAAAAATTGATATCCATTAGATCTCCTAAAAGCTGACTACAGCTCTCAATATTCAACTGTTACCTGGCAAACATCTACCTTCTGAACTAGAGTCAAAATTGACGGATAAGAAAGGAAATCTAATCCAATCCGTATATTTTGAGGATAGAGATACTGGCTAAACATTTATAGTGAACTGAATCCTGCGCTGGCGGCCATGGAGAGCGAAGCGAAGGCCGCTAGTCGCCGATAGGCCACGCCGTCTGCCCTTTCGTAGTGATGAGCGTTAGCGAGTGACGAAGA
>CAMYKK010000134.1 GCA_947258975.1 uncultured Gammaproteobacteria bacterium | reverse complement strand
TTTGACAACTAATTCTTCTGGAACCCCCTCGCGCGCCCGCGCGCGGGAGGCAATCCGCGCTTCCGGCTATCAAAAAGGTGCAAAACACCCCTCGCCACCACGACAACTCGCAGCAAACCCCTGCATTCGCAGCATCAACGCGGCATAACCTTGAGGGTACAGGACTACAGTAAATACGAGCCCGTTATTACGACTCGGCCAAATCGGCCATCGTCCAGTTCTCGACCGATCGGCCCACGGTGCAGTGTTTCTCACGACGGTTGCGCCCAGTGCCACCGCCAGACCAGAGACCAGCCGCTCTGTTATTTATCTTGCTTTGGGTTCTCCGTCATCAGACACTGCTAACCGCAATGCACGTTGCCGAAGAAGTCTGCTCTCCCGTGGCTCAATGGGCCCAGCTGCAGCAAGGTCTGATGCATTCAGGCGGTAGGGATTTTAACGACAAGGTTAGCCGTCCTGAACGATTTAAACGGGACAGGTGTTGCGGACGTTACGGTAATGCAAGTTCAGAGCAGAATGAGGCGAATGGCATGACAAGCGTATCGGACTCGGCATTGCCAAAGCTCTTCTTGCCAAGGTGGACCTGGTAGAATCGCGGAATGTCCATCCTTTCGCGGAAGTAACGACAGGCTGTAGACGCTTTGCGGTCTCCTGTCTTGCATTCGACGGCGAACTCTGGCTTACCGTCACGAATCACCACGAAGTCGACCTCCCGCTTGTCGGTGTCGCGAATGTAGCGCAACTCCATCTCGTGGCCTTCTGTATCCTCGACAGCGTGGCAGTATTTCAGCAAGTGGCCGGCGACCATGTTCTCGAACCGGGGGCCGGGGTCGGCCACCCGCGACCAGTCCCAGAAGTACAGTTTCTTCTCTTTGCGGACGGCACGGATACGCTTCGCTCCGAATGGTGGGATGCGGTAGCACAGGTAGAGCCTCTCGAAGATCGCCAGCCAACGATCGACGGTTTGAGGCGCGACCTGCAAGAGTTTGCTCAGGCTGTTCACGGACAGTGGCGAGCCGACGCAGGCCGGCAAATGATGGAGCAGTAGATCCAGATCAGATATCTCGCGGACATTTTCGAGGCTGGCAAGGTCTTCGTAGATCACCCGTTGAGAAATCTCGCGAAGCCACCGCCGGTGGGACCGTTCGCTTGCCTTCAGGAAAGGCTCCGGGAAGCCGCCGAAAGTCAAGAGTTGCTCGATGGTCGCGGCGTCGGGCTTGTCCGAGACCTCCATAGCCGAGAACGGATGGAGACGGTGGTAGTGATAGCGGCCTTGAAGTGAGTCACCACCTTTCCTGTAGTAATCCAGCCTGGCGGAGCCCGTCACGAGGAAAGAGACCGATGACTTGTGCTTGTCGTAGAGACCTTTCAAAAGGTCTCTCCATCTCGCGTACTTGTGGACCTCATCGAAAATCACGATCGCTTCGTCCGGCGGAAGCCTCGCTTCCAGAATGTTCGCTCGGTCCTCCAGAACGTCCCAGTTCTGATAGGCCGGTGAAGACTCATCCTGCTGCCCCGGGAGCATGGACAGGGCGAACGTGGTCTTCCCTACCTGCCGCGGACCTCCCACAAACACCATCTTCTCTGCGAGGTCCGACGCAACGCAACGTGCAAGGTATCTCTGCTTCATGGCTACAGGTCTCTCTAGCGGAGCATTTGCAGGTGCAACTGTTGTTCAATATACTCATGAGTGATTTAAAGTCCACATCAAAACGCAGACGAATGATAGGGGGCTACCTGTTTTCACTTTGAGTAAAATTTTTAGAAAACGGGCGGTACCACGTGACGGCACGGGGATGCGGGGGCCCAAGATTGACGGACACCGGGCGGGCCAATTTTGGGGGTTTCTGCATAAAGATACATAAACCTCCGCGACCACAGTCCCCACGAACCGTTTGCGGGCCTACTTCTCATGAGAAGACGCATCCGGCAAAGCTGCCGGGGCAGAAAGCCAAATAAATGAGCGCGACAAGGCCACAGGGCGGCGGAGCCGCCTTGTGGCCGATTTACTTGTTGCAGGCCACCCCTTGCCAATGCAATGAAAGCTGCTCTTTGACAACCAAATCTTTGCAATTACGTCTCGCGCGCCCGCGCGCGTGAGGCAATCCGCGCTTCCGGCTATCTAAAACATAAAAAACACCCCTCGCCACCGCAAAAACACACGGCAAACCATGCATTCGCAGTATCAACGTGCCACGACTTGGAAGGGTCCAGGCTACAGTACCTATGAGCCCGTTATTACGACTCGGCCAGTGGGGAGCTTTAGTCGGCCATCTTCCAGTCCTCCGACCGGTAGGTCCAGGGTGAAGTGTTTTTCGACGGCGGTTGCGCCCAGCGCCACCGCCGGACCGGAAACCAGCCGCCCTGTTATTTATCTTGCTGTCCTCGATTTTGGGTTCTCCATCATCGGTGCGGACCAATAACGAAAAACTAAGAGCCGATCCTAGTGCTTTCACAACTTTTTGAATTAGGGTACATGCTGTCACAACCACTTGCTATCAAATAACTTCTGGCAGCATGCACCCTGTTTTAATTAAGAATCCCAATTCAAGGAACGCGTGTGTGCCAAGGCGGCCGTGGTCGCCTTGGCACACACGTACCCCTTGAATTAGGGGTTCTCTCTGGTAGACTGGCTGAAAATCAAAATTCCTATCATTCGCAGACGGCTCTGCTTTCCGCAAATCGCTCACCGATCTCCCCGTGGGTGATTTCGTTCCAGCCCTCCGGCACGCTGTTGCGCCTTTTCCAGTCAACGAACTCACGTTGCCCATGATTGTCACTTTGCCGGAACTCGATACTCGCGGCGACCTGCTGGCGACTCTCCTGCCGCTGATTCGCCGGGTCACGCTTCCTGTGACAACGCTTGCTGGGGTGGCCAAGACGATCGGTGCCTCTGGCTTCGCAGATCTCGGACCACTCCTCGACCAACTCTATGATGGTGCCCGGGGTCTGTGCGGCCATCCATTACTTTCCCTATGACGCGGCTATTCTTCTCGCCGAACACGCCCCTCTGCGTGCCCTCAAGTTGGTCCGCGAGACTTGTCACCGCGATGTACGAGGTTGGGAGGACGAGTGAGACGGTTCCCGCCTCATGGTCGCTGCCGTGGCCAGCGAAAAACTACGACGCCGCAACAAGGCAGTAGCACTTTACGGGCTCGCCGCCAAAGCCAACCTCGACAAGGGCTCTAAGAAGTACTGCCGGGATGCCATCGAGCGACTTCGTGGTTGACAGTTCGATGGGCATCGCCTGCGTTGGCGTCCCCAACGTTCCGCTAGCCTTTTCCACATCCTCTGGACCCGGTCGCAAGCCGGCCATGCGCGCGTGTGCTTTGGCGTTTTGCACATGGAGAATGTGATGGGTACGTCCCAACGAGTATCAACCACCAGTCTCGACTCGACGTAGAGCGAGGGTGGGCGAGTTAAACGGGCCAAGCTGTCGCATCGTTTTAGCGGAGAGTCTGCTTGTGAACATCAAGGGAGGGACGTAAAAAGCGTAAGATTTCGACGCTATGTTCCAAGTTGTCATAATAAATCGCATAACCACGATGCGTGAACATGCGAAGAGGCGCGTCAGGTTTGCCCTGCAGTACGCCGATCTCTGGGTTCTGGGCAATTAGCTTACAGGTATTCATGAAACCATCCCCCAGCTCGACGGCTGCTCTTGGGTTGTCCAGGGAAATGCGTTGCAGAATATTATCGAAATCGACCAGAGCCAGATCGGTGTAAATCAGTCGCTTCATGCTTGCTTATCGCTAATCGCTTGCATGGTCTGACGCATCCGCTTGTGAGCTTCCTCGGCCGGGGCTCTTGGTGATGCTCGTCCTTCATCGATTAGGGCGTTCAATCGCCTATTGTATTCCGAACTGTCGTCATCGAAGATATCGGCCCCAATCATGTAGCATACCACTTTCCCGGCATCGTCCTGCACGGGCACCGGGTGGCCAACATGAGCCTGCAGATCTGCAATTTGTTCTGGGGTGATTTTAGAAGCCATGGCTAAATTATAACAGAATAAATAGCTCTGATGCTAGTGAGAAATCGCTTGAAAATACTGACGATTGCAACCTGCACTTGGCGATGGAAAGTCTGGCCCGTAAGAACCTAGCCGGAAGACTGGCTCAAATTTAAGACTGCGTTCTAAGCAAAGTAGGATGGGCCTTAAAGCCGATGGATAGTAACGGCCATAATAGTCCATCCAGCCACGTACGGTAGGATTGACGATCTCTGCGATCTTCTCCAAGGAAAGGTGGTTACACCGCGCACCGAGACGCCAGGAATGAATTCTTTTGCGTATCGATTGCGCCGCTTTACGGCTCACACCCGGCAAGAAGCTGGTAAACCGTCTTCCGTACCGATTCTTCGCCCGACGGGGACGGAACGTGTACCCCAGGAAATCAAAAGACGTGTGCTTGAGCCTTAAACGGAATCACGCCATCTGTACGCCGGACATCGTGCTGACAGTCTGCGGACTTCTCCAGCACTGAGGTAGACGATTTAATCAACTACCCCTTTATCTCAGGACCGGAGGAAGACCCTGATTCTGATGCCACTTTCGACTAACGACGCTTCAGCAATGGTTCATGTTATTCGTCTTTCCGTTTCACACCTGACAAAGTCTAGCTCTGCCTTTTCCGATCACGCTCACCACCATGGCTCTTAACCACAGCAGCTGTCGGTGGTTTGCAATCCGCTTCCGCAAGCTGATTGCGAGGGACCAAACATACCCTCATCTCAAATGCACATGGCCTGACACACTCCTCCGATGTCGCCGTCGCGTCAGCCCTCGCCCTCGATTTGGGGCTGATGCGATGGCGGGATCGGAGGAGCGTTCCTCTGACGAGCCCGAGCCGAAGTCGGCAGTTGAGTAAGCGCTGAGAAAAAACACCAATCAAAAAGTTTTCACAAAAAGTGCTTGACAGCCAATGGTGTAAGCATGTATAGTTCTCATATTGTAATGTCAACAGTTCTGTTGGCATGAACTAAAAGTGGCCCGGCGGTGTTGACGCACCCCGGACCGTGGCAAACCCCAACCTAGATTGGAGTTTACGATGACCATTCTATCTGCTGCGCGCCCGGCTTACAAACAGCCTCTCTTCCCAGAAATCTTCTTTCTAAGTCTGATTGCGTGCGATTTGGCAAACCCTGACGGCTCGTAAAGGGGCTTATTTCAAGCCAAATCTGCATTTACAGCGCACCACATGTCTCGTGCTGCGCACTCCCCAAATTTTTCAAGCACAGGACCCCTGGCTATGAATACAGAACCCCTGCGCGCCTGTAGCGCATCCACTACGAGGCCGATACGCATTGGCATCATCGGAGTCGCCATGACTCTCAAGTCAGCTCTCTCTTACTGGCATACCAGAGCGATTGCCGATCAATGCGGTCACCTGGTCAAAGCCGAGTATGCCCGCGGGAACATTTTTGCCGAAGCGGATTTTTTACACCGCGCGGGCTTTCGACCGCGCGGGCTTTCGTGTAGCAGCCGTTCTTACCGCACGAGTGGCCATCGAAAGCTATTTGCGTCGACTGTCGCTAGTCGTTCCTGAGTGGCGCCGTGGCACAAGGGTGAGAGGCATGTATGGGATTAGTTACCATGCCTACTTTTTACAGCGAAGCAAGATGATTACCCCCGAGTTATGCCGTCAATTGTGTCGACTGGGCAGTAAGTTAAACGCCACCGCGCATGGTAGGCGGATGGCTCCCCAGACTTCCAAGAAGATCATGCGGGAAGTATACGAGGTTCGCGAGAAGCTCAACGAGGTGATGATATGTGCTCTGTCACTAACTTGAGGAAACCTGGCGCCGGCCTCCTGAAAAGCGTAATTGAGGTCAAACAAACCCTTGCAGCACACCACACGTTTCGTGCTGCACGTTTCGTGATGCGCGCTGCCCAATCTTTCCAGCACAGGACCCCTGGCTATGAATACAAAACCCCCGCTCGCCTCCGGCGCATCCATCACCAAACCGGCACGCATCGACATGCATCTAGGCACACCCGCGTGTGACATGCGTCATGGCAGGCAAGGCCAACTGGTAGGCATCACGAACTCATATTGCATTCTGTTAGTGCACGATGAGCAAGACGTAGAGAACAAGTTTTCCGTGGTTCCTTGG
>CAMYKK010000133.1 GCA_947258975.1 uncultured Gammaproteobacteria bacterium | reverse complement strand
AGTTCGGGGTGTGGCGGCGGTGCGCGGACTGGATGAGATGCAGGTTGGGGCGATTCGCTGCGGTTTTGATCTCGTCGGGGGTCCGTTTACCGCGTCCGGCCGGTGTCACCTGTGATCGCAAGTGGCTGTTGCACCCGAAGGGCATAAAAGGGCGAACACCCCGTGGGGGCGGGTGAGGTTGACCCTCGGTTTCGGTACCAGGGCGGCCAGGTGGGCGATGAAGTCCAGGGGTTCGAGGATGATGTGGGTGGTGCCGTCGCGGTACGGTGTCTTGAGCGTATATCGCACATTCCCCTGACGGGTCAGGGCCAGCCGGTCAGTGGCGACGGCCGGACGGGCGATATAGCGGCACAGCTGCTCCAGCTTGCGCCGCTGGTGGCGGCGTACTGCCCTATGCGCCGCACAACATGAACGACAGCTATCGGCGTCCTGTATGGCAAAGCGCCTATTTCAGCGGTATGCGGATAGTTAAATAATGACTAAACCCCGCACGGCCCACTAGCACAAACCGGCAACTTCGACACCAGTGGGGTAGGGGATTGATCTATTGTTCTGAAACGTCCCTTTTTGTTCCATTTGTACGCATTTTGTACCTGTCGTAAAAGTGTGAATCTTTAATAGGTACATGAAGTTAGACGCAAACCGCCACATTCTTGCCAAAGTTGGGGTCGCGAGTTCGAGTCTCGTTTCCCGCTCCACTTAATCAGCAACTTGCGTATTTGTCGTATCAACGCCTGAGACGCGACTGGCGCGCAAGTGTCCTCTTTCGCTAGATTAACTGGCGATTCGCGAACTTCGCGGCTCGCCGAAGTATCCACCCTGGGAATCTTTGCTAAGATCTCTACCGTTATGTCCAAGAAATTCCTGGCCCGCGTATTGGGCCAAGGGTCCCGGATGATGGTGAAGGGAACGGGCGGCGCCGCGCTGGAACGACATACATAGTTCATGCGACATGTCGAAAGAAACACACCGCTGAGTATTTCAAGGAGAGACGCTGCGCCACACCCGCGTCAATCATAGGCTATGGACCCAATACGAGCTTCGCCATCGTCGATTGTCAAACGGGGTGAAACTCAAGGGCGACTCGCCCGGTGAAGCGGTTGCAAAGAGATTCGCGGGGGCGAGAAAGTATTTCAAGTCATGACCAGGCAAGTAGATAGGCAGTAGATATGAGCAAACACATAGCACGTATTGGAATCGTAACGATATCAGACCGCGCCAATCGGGGTGAATACGATGACCTGAGTGGGCCGGCCATCTCGGACTGGTTGGAAAAAGCATTAACCACCGAATGGGAGGCAGTGACACGCTTGGTGCCTGATGAGCGGCCAAAAATAGAAATGACATTGAAGGATCTCAGTGATGACCAAGGGTGTTGCTTGATCGTTACGAGCGGGGGAACTGGCCCCGCATCGCGTGACATAACGCCTGAAGCGACGGAAACCGTATGTGACAAAATCCTGGACGGCTTTGGAGAACAGATGCGCGCGATTTCACTACGGCATGTACCGACAGCCATCTTGTCACGACAGGTAGCCGGCATAAGGGGCGCTACGCTGATGATTAATCTTCCTGGAAACCCTTCGGCCATAGCCGATTGCCTGGATGCCGTATTTCCTGCCGTCCCGTATTGTATTGATTTGATCGAAGGACCCTATCTCGAAACGGATGAAACCGTGGTGAGAGCATTTCGCCCCAAGCATGCCAGGAAAGGATAAGCAGTGTTGATGCGTTTGTGGAAGGCTGTACCGATCAAAAAACAAACAGCTCGAGCAATTATTTTTACATTGCAACAAACGGGAGATTTGGGTCGAAATTCCTGGTCCATCTCGTGGTGTGAACGGGAAGAACCAGATGTGCCTCTTAAGTGATATAGTAGCCTTAGCGCCAATGCGTAGCTGGCGTGGTGATAACAAATGTGCTAACCGCTACGGAGAATTTGGAGAATATAAATGAGCGAAAGTGTATACAAATTGATCGATCTCGTCGGAGTCAGTACCGAGTCATGGGAAAAAGCCGCATCTGCCGCGATCGAAACGGCCGCCAAGTCGTTGCGAGACATGCGTATCGCCGAAGTAGTCGAACAGGACATGCAGATCGGCGATGACGGCAAGGTAAGCGGATATCGCACCAAACTTCGCGTTTCATTCAAAGTCGGCGCGGACGATTGATCTGAGCGCCGGTCGGTACTGGTTCCCGTTCGGAAAATAGTCGTCGACCGGCGTCATCCGCGACGCCATAATCGCCCCCATATCACCGGAGAAGTGGAACAATGTCACCGTTTTTTTCCCGCGTATCCAACAGACGGTCCCGTTTATCACGTAATAGTGGCGTCCCGCCCGCAGTGTCCTAGATTAGGATTAAGACATTTAAATATTCATCACCACTCCCTTTCCCAGACAGACCCCCATGTTACGAGGCCCCGCTCCCCGCGGGGTTCTTTTTTTGGTGCGTACGTCCGATCATTAAAAAACGGGGTCGGAGTCACAGACTCCGACCCCGTTTTTTCGTCCCAGCACAGCAGGGGGCTTGTCCCCGCACTGCGACTACGCGCAGCATAAGCACTGCAGGGGGGCTCAGTTGCTGAGGGTGTCCTTTATGAGTGCTCGCGAACCAGGCCGCGGTTGCGATACACCCTGGTCGACGGCGCCGAAATGCCGGAAGCAGCTTTGATTTGGGAGACATAATTGACTCTATATCCGTTGGAGTTAACCGCCTATCGATTACAGTTGCATGAATCTCAAACCTATCTAAATTAGAGTATATCCCTGGTTCGGGACACCTTCCTCAGACACCCCCACCCGGTATCCGGATCAGGACATTCCCCCCCCCCGATTACTTCGGGGGGGTTTTTTTTGGCTCGATCCTCACACGGCCGTTGGGGTATGCGTGTGGAAGGGTAGATGTTGCCGGTCCGGTAACGCGTAGCAGGGTAGGCGCACGGGAACTATACTGAAAATAGACGAATAGATATCTCGTAACCCTTGAATGACCCCAGAAAATCGTCGGGTTCAACGATTTGTGAAACGCCTCGCGGTGACGGTGCGGGATATGGATCTATATACCACGAATGTATCCGCCTCCGGCATGCAGATTGCCGTCCCCGCGATGAGAATGTTTGAACTCACGACGGACCTTGAAGCGAGACTCATGAATGCCAACATCACGTTGCCGAATCGCCGATGCGTAACGGCGACGTGTCAGGTAGCTTACGTCTCGCAATACGGGGACGAATATCTCATCGGATTGCATTTCATGAATTTTCTGGATGACGGATTCCAGCAGCTCTTGCGCTTTATCGAGAACGACGCGGGGCCAAAATTTCTGCCGGCGCCGAAGCGGGTTCGAACAGCCTCTTTATCCTCGTGACCAATGGAGATTCGCCATCGTGCGTGGGGACGACCACCCCGGGAACCGTGCGCGGTGTTGGCGGCAAACGGTGGTGTGGCCACCGGCCGCCGACCTGCATGTTGCGACCCGTTACCCGACCCCGATGGCGGGTCGGTAACGCAGACACCTGCAGCGTCCCAGCCGGAACACGACGCCTTTCCACCGTCCGCGTCACTGCGCAAGATTGGGGTTCGGGCCGCAGCATAAACGGGACAATTTATGCGTAAGTATTTCTATAAAAAACAGAAAGTTATAAACTATCCACCCAGTTGGCGAACGGGTGCTGGGCTGGGCAGCAGATTGACGCAACCGCGCTCGAGCTCGAACCGGGCCGACGGATAGACCTTGCGGATACGCTCGGCGGCCTGCCGGAAGCGTTTTTTGAAGTCACGCAATCCATCGACGCTGTTGGGATAACCGGCTCCGAATTGGCTCTGTAAGGCCTCCCAGGGGATGGAAGTCTTGCGGTCGAGGTAACTGTAGCGATAGGAAAGATAGCAGTAGATGTCGAGGGACATTGGGGATTGTTTGAGTTCCCGCAGGGCGCGCATGGACACGGGATTGGGATGTTCGACGAGTTCGTTGAAAAAGTCCGTGGACAACCGCACCGTAGAACCCCAGAGCGCGGCTTGGTCAGGCTTTTTGGGATCCCACCACAAGTTATAGTCCTTGGCGATCAACAACTGTGCCGCGAGATCCACCCCCGAATCCGTGTAATGGCAAGATATGGCCGAGGAGAACAAACGCACCATCTGATCGCGTAGCCGATGAATTGTCCCCCATCTTCCCCCCGTCGGCAGCAACCCGAGTTCGGCCATGAATCCGGACAAAGTCGGTCCGAACTCCAGTAGCGGGTCACCGGTTTTTACCGCCTCAGTGGTGATCCATGCAAGAAGCAGACGGGGATAGCTGCCAAATGGCAGGCCGATGCCGGACACATCTGCGATCGTAACCGTCACCAGTCCGTTGGTGCGCCGGAATAATGACTCGTTGACACGACTGTGGGGGATCGCTGCTTGGGTCAGCACCCGCGCCATATAACCCGTGACGCCAGCGGCACGCGCTGAGTCGGCTTCCAACGCCAGTGCCTCCCGTACCAGCTTGTCGATGTCTTTCTTCGAGCGCCCCATAGCGGCTCTACGGCGGGAGTGAACCGATTAGTATGTCACGGATTTGGGGCTGCCGAAAAGGCCCTAACCAAAACTAATGACCGGTTTATCGGGAGCATGTCGTCGGAGCGCGTTGCCGTGCCAACGGCTAGCAGTCTGTTCGACTTGGGATAATTTATTGGGGCGGCGGGAAAATCGGCCCACAGTAACGATTTCCCTCAGATCCTCGAGATCGACTCAGGGCCGGGATAGCCCGCGTCTATTCTTGCCAAGTTACAACGAGTATCGAATATCGTCATTTCCTGGCAGCGACGCTACAGGTCTCTCCAGTGCCTACATTACATAGATGCGGGGCGCTCGGTAAGAAATTGTAGGCTGGTTGTGCCTGATTGCGCAAATAGGCATAATTCCTGCCCCCTTAGCACATTTTTTGAGACAAAAATTCCTTGTTACGGCCGTTGTGGGTGCGTCACTTCGAATTATATCGACCGCAACGGAGTAATACAGTTGGGAAGTTTTCAATTTTCTTTATAGGCTGTCTATGCGGAATTTCTGGCTGGGTGGCAGAGTGGTTATGCAGCGGCCTGCAAAGCCGTGGACGTCGGTTCGATTCCGTCCCCAGCCTCCAACCGTATGGGTAGTTTTCGGTTCGCCGATTCCAGATTCCGGCCCGGGTGGCGAAACTGGTAGACGCAAGGGACTTAAAATCCCTCGGATTAATATCCGTGCCGGTTCGAATCCGGCCCCGGGCACCATTATTAAAAATTAATAGGTTACGCTTCTTGCCGCTTCTTAGCACTTCTTGCAATAAAACAATAATTTAGCATGTAATCCATATTTTTCTTCCTGCGCGCTACCCCGCTTTTCCCCGCTTGATGTATGATTTCTTTACGCCATATCTACGCCATTGGCGTAAATCGAAGGGGATCGGAAATGGCTTCATTCAGAAAAAGGAGTGGCGGTTGGCGCGCCGAGGTGTGCATCAAGGGCACGCGCACGTCCGCGACGTTCACCACCAAGCGGGAAGCCCAGGCCTGGGCGGCGCAA
>CAMYKK010000132.1 GCA_947258975.1 uncultured Gammaproteobacteria bacterium | reverse complement strand
TAAGCCGATCTACACAACAACTTCATTCACGATCCGCCTCCTGCCAACGGCACGGGGCGGTTTTTTTATCGACCTATGCATGGCGAATTATAGTTCAGGCTGTCAGTGGGAGTTGGATTAGATCTCGACAATACGTTTTCCAGCGGAAATCCTTTAGGTCAGCTCGTATATTCGAGACTTCCCATCGAGTGAAGCGTGAACGCGATGGTCATTGTAATATTGCCGAAACTCTTACAGCTTTCGTTCCAAGTCCGTCGAGTTCCAGAATAAGACATGATCAAGAAGCTCTCTACGAATTGTCCCAATTAACCTGTCCATGGCGAATTATTGATTGCATGCGGACTCGACTGCTGATTTAGGAATTCACCAACGAATACTGGATATTTCCAATGGCGGCGCGGCAATCGATAAATAATTTCCGATCCAGTTTTTGGGTAGTACGAGGCGATGCCGCGGAATCGAGTATGACGCCAGTCTCCCCACAGCCGTCCTTAATTGCCCACACGAGCCCCCTCTCTGCCAAGATGACTGAGACACCGGCCTCCCTTGGAATTACTGTAGGGCGATGGAAGGTGAGAACCCATGACTGCAGAGAGACTCGATGACATTGAATGGGACTCCCGCCCCCGCGCTGGGGTTTGAGGGGCGTATCGTGCAAAAATCCGCATGTAGGTCGTGATCCATCAGCGGGGCGTTCGCGATATTGCTCTTATACTACCGTCAGCATCCCTTCAAGTCAGTGCTTCACTCAATCAGCGCAGCATTATGAGTAAAGAGCAGCAGGGCAACACCGAGTTTACTCGGCTTCCAAAGGAACTCCTCGATCGGCTCACAAAACCGTTTGCACGGTTCTTGGCCATCGAGGCTGCCGCCGGCGCCGTTCTTCTGTTCTTCACCGTCGCAGCTCTCGTTTTGTCGAACTCCCCATGGGCGCATACTTTCTTGAACGCTTGGGAAACGCAGATCGGTTTTCAGGTCGGCGCCTGGGAGTTCGCCCGTTCGTTGAGAGATTGGATCAACGATGGGCTGATGACGCTGTTTTTCTTCCTAGTCTCATTGGAGCTCAAACGCGAGCTAGTACTCGGCGAGTTGCGCAGCCCTCGCATGGCGGCGCTGTCAATATCGGCCGCCCTGGGGGGCATGTTGGTGCCCGCTGCGTTCTATCTGATGATGCAGGCAGGTCAACCCGGCCAGCATGGTTGGGGCACAGTGATGGCAACCGACACCGCGTTCGTCATTGGTTGCCTAGCGTTGCTGGGGTCGCGCATTCCACAAAGCCTGCGCGTGTTCATGTTATCGCTGGCGATCGTTGACGACATAGGTGCCATTCTTATCGTAGCCATCGGCTACAGTAGTCACGTCGCGTGGGGCGCGCTCGCCCTGGCGGCACTTGGCATCGCCATCGTGCGCGCAATGGCGCTCCTTGGCTTCCGCGGTCTTCCGATTTACTTTCTGGCGGGCGGCTTTATCTGGCTTGCCGTGGACGCGTCCGGGATCCACGCGACGGTTACTGGCGTGATACTCGGCTTGATGACACCAGCTCGCAGATGGGTCAGCGACGATCGTTTGTACGCTATCCTAACTCAGGTCATTGCGCATCCGGTCAGTGACGAAGGCAGTGGTGACACGAAAAATCGTGAGACATTGCAGGTGGCCGAGATCGCCGCGCGTGAAACGTTATCTCCAGTCGAGCGGTTGGAGATTGCGCTACACCCGTGGGTCGGTTATGTCATCATGCCGCTCTTTGCTTTTGCCAACGCCGGGGTACCGCTATCGATGGACAATCTCGGCGGTCCCGTCACGATCGCGATATTGGTCGGCTTCGCTATCGGCAAACCCGTAGGCGTCCTGTCTTTTAGCTGGCTGGCGGTGCGCTCAGGAATCGCAATACGCCCGCCTGAGCTGAGTTGGGGGTCATTGGCTGGTGGTGGCCTGCTCGCCGGGATTGGCTTCACGATGGCCCTGTTCATCGCCAATCTTGCCTTCAGCGAGGATCTGATAAACAGCGCCAAATTAGGCATCTTATTGGCATCGGTCGTTTCCGCGATAGCGGGGCTTACGCTGTTGACTTGGGCGACTACGGGTAGCACGCGGCCCGCATCGACGCCATGAGCTTGCGTTCAGGAAGGTAGCTCGGGGATGGCGCGGAGTTTTCCCGTCTGGTCAAAATACTCATGCAGCTTCCCGATGATAATATTTCAGCAGCCCACCTAAGCGTTCTTTACACCCGACTGATCCGTCAACATGATTCATTGCTTTCGGCGCGGCTGGAAATAACAGTATGTTATTTTGACCTTGATGATTCCGTTCGCCATGGTAATGGACGCGGTACGCACGGAGTGCACGTCTTAACGATGTTTCGCCAAACAGAATCAACTTCGATAAACATTCGTCCTTGACCGATTTCACCCAGCGCTCCGCAAACGCATTCAAATTCGGGCTGCGTGCGGTGAGCGGGCTGATAGGCACCACAAAGGCGATGTCCACGTGGGGGGCGGTTGATCTCGACCTCGCCGGTTACACTGAACCGGATCGACTCTGATCGATGGCGGTCACGGATACCAGCAGGCCGGACGTTGCAGACGACAGTCTCGCCCCTATTACTGGAACCTTTGTTTACGAGACGAAGGTGGCTAAAAAATCGGCCGGCCTGGGGCTGTCAGTCGCCCGGAAGATCGAGTGAGATCATGGCGGTTTCATCGAGATGGAAAGCGTCGTGGGCCAAAGGTCGCTCTTAACCCTCTGTTTCCGGCTCGCCTTGGCGCTGCCGGCTATCCGTCCTCAGTCTCCGCCGAATTGGCCTGGTCTCAGAAACGCCACTGTAGACCGAGGTCCAGGCTGTTCTGGTTGACTGACGATTCCAGCACCGCTGGGTTCCCCAGCACGTCGGTGCCGGTTTGGGTGAAGGTTTCCTCGAACCCGTGGACATAGGCCACGTGGATCTCGAAAGTCTGCGAGAAGACGTAACCTACGCCAAACGTAGCATGATGGCTGGCAATGGCCGGAAAGCCCACGATGCGGAAGGTTTCGTAATAGTAGGTGGGCATCGATTTCCCCTGGACGTTCGTGGAGCCCGTGCCCAAGAAACCGTCGTGTTTTCTCACGGGATTGTTTCCATAGTTGTAGCCCGCGCGGAGAAAGAGGTGCTCAGTGGCCTTGAACTCGGCGCCCAAGGCCACCACCCACTGGTTGCGCCAGTCGAAATCGCGGTAGCCTTCGGCACCACTCCAGTTTATCCACTTCAGGTCCGAGCCCATGACGAGACGGTCTTGGCCGAGGAGCGCCAGCGCCACGCCCGCGCCCGCTTGCTCCGGCATGGCTAATTCGAGATCATCCAAGGTCTGGTCGTTGTCGAAATCCACCACACCCTTGTAGGTCAGGGGCTGCGGCGTGGTGTAGGTGGCGCCCACCACGGCGCTGTTACTGATCTTGTATTGCACGCCCAGCTGAAGACCGACGCCGGTGGCGCTCTTTTTGCCCCGGTCCAGATCCATCTGGCCGTAATCTAGCTGAAGATTCACGCCCACGGACAACCGGGCAGTGGGTTGATAGGCGACAGACGGCGCGATCTTCGCGATCATGAGCGAGGTCTCGGTGCCGGCGGCCAGCGGGCCGGTCACGTTTCCTGGGGGCATGCCGAAGATCGGGGAAAAATCGAAATAGTTCGGCTGGTCCACCGCCGTGTCCTTGTAATCCACACCCAGGCCAGATATGCCGTAGGCGGCGAAACCGATCCGCAAATCGTCGCCGACCATCTTGGAGGTGCCCACCGAGGGGATCAGGTAGACCTCAGAGCGACTTTCCGCGGCAAACTCGTTGTTGCCCGTCCGGATGCGGGTTTCGACCTTGGGCATGAAAAAGGTTACGCCCGCCTCGGCGCCGCCTTCCGCGCAGCGCTGCCGAACGCACATGGCCGCGGGATTAGCAAACACCGCGCTGACCTCTTCCTGGGGGGCCGCGATGCTTACCCCACCCACCGAACGCGCCAGCGGGCCGATTCCGATCAGGTTCACGCCGTTGGTCGCCTGGGCCGGTGCGGCAAAATGTAACAGTACTAGACCGGCTCGGAACGAAACGACTGCTTTTTTGAACATCCAAGAATCGTAAATCGCATCGTGCTGCATGACAACAAAATGTTCGCTGCGGGCGCGTATTGGTGATCATCCGCCTCCGCGCGACACCGCTAAGACTCGATCGAGCCGTATGAGTGGGCACAGGAGTTTTGACTGTCGAGACACAGAGGCGAAAGTGGCTACGGACCCATGCCTTTGGCCCGCGTCCGCCCGAGCAGGAGGCGCGACACGGCGCAAGCGATGTCGGGGAACGGGTGCTTATTCCGGCGAGAGTTGAGCTCTGGAGGGCCAAGACGGCTGCGATGATGAAGGTCCAACCCGCACCGGAATCGAATGAGAAAACGATATCCCGCTCGTCATACAGACGCTGACCAGGAAACAATGCCGGCCCGCCGCGGGCAGCGAAATGACTGTTTAAGGCGGTTCTTGCTCATGTCTTTCGCTCTAGTTTTTGCACTTGGCATGCTTTCAGCGCCAACCCCCTTAATCGTCTCTATTTCGTTTCGTTGCTTAGATTCCGCTCGAAGCTGCGTGAAGATAACCGGAGGTGGGGGGCGGTCCGTTTGGCAGCTGCGATCATCCCGGGGATCGTGGTCAATCGATCCAAGCACCGTCATAATACTCCTCGCCCATCTCATTAAGAACGTAGTGTCGGGAGGTGCCTTTGTTGTTGGCAACCTCGCAAGCCCTCAGCGCTGCGCCGAATTTCTGGAATTGGGCTACCTGAATCTGCCGATACGAAGACATGAGCCCCGAGATCGGGTGGTCAAGGGTGACTTGTTTGGACTTCATGAGACGGTACATTGACGACTCCCCTCGCGCTCGAGATCGGATGCCCTGTCAGGGCCGCCGGTCATGGCGTGAGCTCAGGAATTCTTAACAATAAAGGGAACGACATCCCCCGCATGCTTCTTCGCCCGCTTGGCCGCCTTCTTTTCCTTCGGTGTCAGTAAGAGCTGTTTTTTTACTTCCCTGTTAGATCGCTGGGATTTAGTCATTGTGGTTGCTCCTGATTATGTTGAAGGGACGCCCAACGAGCAATGGGAGCGGAGCTCAAGGACGTTTGCGCGGACGTTCCGCTCAGTCCGTCACCACTAGGTGCTGTGGTGCGTTTACCCACGTTAACCGGCAGAGTCAGCCGCAATCTGGCTATCATGGTGCGTTTTTGATGGTGGACGCGGGGTAGGACGAGAGGCCACGTTCGTCATCAAATCGCAGGTGCCTCACTAATTATTGCCTGTCCATGGCGAATTATTGATTGCATGCGGACTCGACTACTGATTTAGGAATTCACCAATGAATACTGGACATTTCCAATGGCGGCGCGGCAATTCATAACCTCCGATCCAGTTTTTGGATAGTACGCCCGGCAAGATGCCGCGGTATTTGTGAAGCCCGCAGAGTTCTTAGGTGAGTCAATGTATCGTCGCAGCTGCCTTGTTCAGGGTAACCGACCACCTTGCATTGCCCGTAATCGGGAGTCGAGTTCCTCTATGCGCTCAAGCAGATCGAGTGCGAGAG
>CAMYKK010000131.1 GCA_947258975.1 uncultured Gammaproteobacteria bacterium | reverse complement strand
AACGCGGTGGCACCTCAATCAGATCGTTTTCCCACGCCCAAGAAACAACTGCGCGTAGGTGTGTGCGAGCTTTGTTGGCAGTCCGACCGGGGTTGGTGCCACCGTGCTCCACAGCGTTGTCATAGATCCAACTCAGGAACTGTCGGATTGTCGATTTATCAAGGCGTTCTATCGAAACGCCACCGTTCCATTTTTGCCACTTAGCGACAGTTGTGAGATACTCGCTTCTGGTTCCCGGCTTGAGATTTCTCGCATGGAAGTATTTGTTGACTGCATTCTTAAACGTAGTAGGCATCGTGGTGGCTCCCTATTCCGCCTCTCGCTTCAATGCCCTTCCATATCGTGCGGAAATCTTAATTCAGTGCGTCCTGCAGGCACTGACGAAAGTCCTGCTCGTGCAACTGTAGTAAACGCTTGATAAGGCGCAACGCCTAATCCATCATAACCAAAGGACCTATGCAGCACACAGAATTGGTAGCGAAACCCTGGACGCGTTGACAATACATTCTAGTCGCGACCTAGAACAGCAGAATCAACCAACATATTCTCTTAATTCAAAGAGATGGTTCACGCGCTTGCACCTACATGTCGCTGTGAGATTTTCGCGACCAGTTGCGGTTCGATGGTTACGGCTACGGTGTGGCAAGGCAATGCCGCTGCTGCAGAGGTCGGTATCAAGTCGCCACACCGCCTGCAGTTGAATAAACCTCGAAAGTCGGTCGGTTTGTCCATCCGCTGTTAATTCGATTAACCACGAAGTTTCATCGGTCTGGACCGATACCAGCTTTTTGGCGACGCGAGCTGCGTGCCTGTGAGTGATGATTCTCGCCATGTGTAAAGAACAGCAGGCCAGGGGCCATAAAGGCTCCGCATCCATTTGCTTGCCGTTGGGCACACTGGCTGAACAACGACCTACTTCGCCGCAGCTCAACATACAAGAGGAACCTTTAGGTGGTGATAAGAACAATTGACGTCAGCGCTATGTTGTCGGGTACAATCCAACGCATTATTCGGCCAATAGCCACAATAGTAAACTTGGGCTACGACGTAGACGGTTCAGTCCTCACCAGCCGATTACAGTCTTCAAAGGGTAGGAAGTCAGGTGCCTCAGAACCAAAGAACTCTTCTAGCAACGGAGCAAGATGATCGTGTGCGGCAATCCCGCCTTGGTGTAGCAGTGCCGATAAGTGCTGGACTGAATCGAGCGTCCAACTAGCATCAGGCAATTCGAAATTTACTCGCTTGTATCGTTCTCCCAGAAGGTACTGCAACTGAAAACTAACACCTTGAGACTGGGATATCGACGCAACATCAAAGACTCGCGGCCCCCACCATCCAATACCAGCATGATCGGCGGGTGGGGCTAAAGAATAACGTGGCTCGCCGGTGCCTATCGAGAGAATCTGAATGTCAGATGAATCAAAGCGAGGATCGCAATCTCGGCCAGCGGACTCGATAATCTTCATCGCCTCGGTGTAGGCAACGAGACTTGGGTTGTTGGCCCACAACCCACCATCGACTACGGCACCGTTGCCACCAAGACTGGCATGCGGAAAGAACGTGGGGGCAGCGGTGGTGGCCATCAAGACGTCGGCGATCTTATAGTGTCGGTCACGAGTAAGACCGGGCAAATGCGGCGTCTTGTAGACGACAGTTCGCCCCATCGTTATATCGACGGCGGGAACAAGCAGCCGACATTTCGTGATTTCCCCCACCAGCTGTTCGCCAAACACGCCCGCTATCGCTTCGTGAAGCGGCACTGCCTCGTACTTGGTTTGAAGCACATCGTCGAGCTTTATTTCAGCAGTTTTGCGAGTGGCAAGCCGGGCGACAGGCATTCCCAATTTGCGAATGCGTTTGGCCGGCTGATACTTTGCGCGCGGCGCAAAGACGCTCGGCCCCTTTTCCTCATAGAATTTTACTATCGTTGAGGTCGACACGCCGGTAGCGACCGCCGCTGCGATCAAACCGCCTGTCGAGGTACCGGCGACCATGTCAAAGTAATCACCGATCGGCTTATCAAGTCTACTTTCAAGTTCGGCAAGGACCGCGGCGGTAAACGCACCACGGATCCCACCACCATCAAGGCTTAGAATCTTAAACATACAGTTACTCCTGACTGGAATCGTTTGTGTTAGATATTTCATCTTCGTTTGTTTCTGGGTGCTCTCCACCGCCTAGCCACTCCCCGGTGGCATGCCACATTTCATAGTAGAACAGCCAAGCTGCCAGCCATGGGATGATGGTCGATCCGAGCGACTGTTCATTCGACCAATCGATGCTCGGCCGAAATAAACAGGGCTCGTCGGGATCGTAGGTATGTGGAATTTCGCTTTGATCTGACCGGCAACGCAGCGGCGGGTTGATGATCTTCACCGTTGGGTTTTCACCATCACGGTAGCTAAGCAAAAACACATACCTTTCGCACCCCGGCGCCGGTTGCATGGAGCCTTGCCCCAGCAATTGACCGTGGCGAACTTTGTACTTAAAGTCCCCGACGATCAGTCGCACCCTAGTCGCTTGCTCGTAGAGACCAAGTACCGACTTGTGAAATTTACTGGCCGAAAAATTCATGATTCGGCACCGTACTGGTCGCAGTTGTCGAGGAAGGAGTTAAGATGACCGGACCTGCAGCATATCCTAGTCCGCTGCTACGGCGTTTGGCCTCTACCGTTCTGGCGTACTTTTCCACAGCTCCACGCCCCCGATCACCAAACAGAGATTCCAGTGCTTCGGCAATCCGATCCCACCCATTCATTTCCAACAACTCGACCATTTCCTCCGTGAACCGGCGAATGAACCGTTTGAATTGGGCATAAGAACGATCGTTCCAATGGCGGCCAAGATTCTCGGCGTGATCAACTGGATTAGGGATGACGAGTATGCCGCTAGTGAGATCAATTTCATTCTGAATTCCAGCCAAGACCGTGAGCAAAGCATCGGTGCAGAGAACTTCCCCGTCGTAATGTTTCGCAGCCAATGTTGTAAGCGCAATCGACTTGGGCGCATTACCATTGCCAGCGAAAAACAGATCGCGTCGCCGCTTCATGAGTTGCACGGTTCGTTGCAGGGGCGAGATGTCGCCAGCCCGCCTAGCTGGTGGAAGTGGCTCGACATCAGCGCGTGCCTCGCTGAGCTGCACAGAAGCAGTTTTTGTTACGGGTGTTCTGCCATAGAACCAATCGGCATAGCCGAAGGGATCGGTCGGAATCCACACCTTCTGCTTCCGATCAGGAATCAATAGTTTGCTTCCGAAGGCGACCTGAGGAATGGCAGGGACGATGTCGAGATGAAATTGCTGGGCATAGTCGAGCTCGATGCACCGCTCCTTTCGATTCATCAATCGCCGGTACGTCGCATGTTCGGCCAACCGATCAGCGACTAGGTCATAAACGGCCATTGGGCAAGGGTGGCGGAATTTGTCAGTGGTCAGAATACATAGCAAATCGACATCAAACTCCTCCTTGAGCCATGGACGGACCACGGTCTCCAGAAGGGTTGAGCCCTGGTACTTGATATCGGGCCTGAGCAGAGAGAGTTTCGACTCAGGTGCAGACAACCACTCACCGGCTGAGCGGTATTTTTGTTGGGCATCATTCCACAGGGTTGGGGTCGGCTGGAGAGCCTCACACAATAGTTCCAACACCTGATCCAACTCAGCATTCGCTGAGGCTTCGACTCTTTTAAGCATAATTCACCTCTTACTCTGTTCTAATTCACGGCCAAATAGCCTCTTTTATGGGTAGATACATTCCGCCCCTATAATTCCATGCCGACGAGCGGCAGAAAATTGCCACGCAAAATGGCAAATTCCCAAAAAACGTCGGCATTGGTACCATAGAGCCATGATGGTACCCCAGTGGCAGATAAGAAGTGAGGCCGGAGGCCCAGAAATTGGTCGAAATTCCCAACCTGACGGACGAGCAGTGGACCGAGTTGGTCGAGCGGCTCACGCTCTACGCAGACCGCAAGCTAAGGAGACTCACATGGCGGGGTGTGCCCAGTGTAAGGGGCGGCCAAGTTTTGGGAGCCGCCTCCGGTGCTGATTTTGCGGCGGAAGCGATCGAGAGCTTCCTGGATGAAAGTCGTAAATGGAACAAGACCACCGAGCCGGATTTCATGGGGTTCTTGATGAACGTCATTGACAGCAAGGTGAGTCATTTAGTCGAACGGGAAGAGAATAAACAGTCTCGGCGAATAGATACCGGCGACAGAGAGAGGGAACCAGCGTTATATGTTGCAGGAAAAGCAAAACCGGCCGACCAGATCGTGTCAAACGAGGAGCAGCAGTTGAAGACTCGGACGGCCGTGAAAAAAGAACTTAATGGGGACGAAATGGCGGAGTCCTTATTTGATTGCTATGAAGCAGATATCACCAAGCCCCAAGAGATCGCTGAACTATTGGGGGTAGAAGTCAAAGACGTTCACAATGCAACTGCACTTTAGGGGAAATCAGGATTTGATTTCAGATTGGTCTTAGCAAAAAAGCGGCTCTCCGCGATGTTGTGATTGTCAACCCCACAACAATCTACCGGGAGAGCCACCGATGTCTAAAGATAAACGCTCCTCAAAGCGTCCGCAACCCAAGCACAAGAAATCCAAGAAGTCGCAGCACGATAAACGCAAACGACTTCAGCATCCGAATCCCAAACGCAAGAGGACGACCAATGCCAAAGTACCGTTGACCGGTGCGATGCAGACGGCGATTTCCGTGTTGCAAGCGGTGATGGACCGCAGGATCGCCTTCCGGCTGGCGATCATCGTGGCCGGGATGTTATTGGCCGACGATCGACGGACCGCCAGTGCTTGGTTTGCCACGGCTGGAGTGCAACACGATTGGGACCGGTTCTACGATTGCCTCACCCGTGTGGGACGGATTTCTGGAAAGATGGCCACGGCGGTGCTCGGCTTGGTCGTGCGGAAGTTTGCACCAGGGCTCGGCGATCGCATCGTGTTGGCCATCGATGACTCGCCCACTTCGCGTTATGGGAAGCAGGTGGAAGGTGCGGGCGTACATCACAACCCGACTCCCGGACCGGCCGACGGCAAGTGGCTCTATGGCCACAACTGGGTCGCCTTGGCCTGGCTGGCAACGCATCCGCTGTGGGGCGTGATCGCGCTGCCACTGCGGTCGATGCTATACGTCCGTGAAGTTGATGTACCGAAACTGGCGGAAAAATATGACTGGGAATTTCGTACGAAGCATCAACTCGGCGTGGCATTGTTGGCTTGGTTCATGCAATCGATCCGTGCGTTGGGTATCCAGGCGAAGGTGTGGCTGGTTGCCGATGGCGCGTATGCGGCGGATGTGTTTCTCAAGCCGTTGCTGGAGTTGGGCGTGGTTGTTATCAGCCGCTTGCGAAAGGACGCCTGCCTATTTGACTTGCCTCCTCAGGGTTCTCACGGCAACCGCATCTACGGCAAGAACAAGATGAGTCTGGCCAAGCGGGCCGGGCATCGCGAAGGTTGGAGCACGATCTCTTATCATTGCCGTGGCGCCTCGGTGACGGACCTCCAAGTTGGTCAGCGGCGAGATTCGGGTGGTGATTGTCCGCTTTGAGGACGGCGGTTGGGCACCCTATTTCTGCACGGACACATCGGCGGAAGTGTGTGATATTTTGGAGGCGGTGGCAGCGCGTTGGGCAATCGAAGAACATTTCCACGATGTGAAAGAAGTGTGGGGAGCGGGTCAGCAACAAGTTCGCAATGTGTGGTCAAACATTGGATGCTGGCATTTGAACCAATGGGTCTACACGTTGGTCGAGTTATGTTGTTGGGACGTGGAAAAGTCGCTATTGAGTGACCGCAGTGAACGTCCTTGGGACAACGAGCAGCGTCGTCCCTCGCATGCGGACCGCCGGCGTTCTATTTCCCGAGAAATGCTGGGAAAAAAATTCCTGGCCGCTCTGCCTCACACACCCGAACACCGTAAATTACGGAGACTCTTCCACGACCTGCTTGCACTCGCCGCCTGATCCCCTAAAGTGCAGCGGTGATAGGATGAGTCCAGACTTTTTCGGCCAGCGACCGGATGGCTGCCTTGAGCTCGCCGCGCGGAGGGGGAGCGCTCAACAACGGTCCGATCACCGAGAACCGAAACCGGGCCCATAAAATGGCATTTGATGGTGCTGATTTTTTGGTCATCACGTCTCCTCACACAAAAAATGGACTGGTGAAGTAACTACGTGTGACCTTAAAGCACTTGATC
>CAMYKK010000130.1 GCA_947258975.1 uncultured Gammaproteobacteria bacterium | reverse complement strand
GTCGTATAACACGGCGACCAGGTTGGCGCCGCTACATCACCTCACAGATGGGGGATTTTCAGGTGGCCGCAGATGGGGGAGTTTGGGTGGCCGCCAGGGCTTATAAATAAGAAACACGAGGCCAACACCAATATAGAAGGCCGCGATGACAGATGTCTTGGATATCATTATCTGCGCGCTTGGTTTTCCCACGCGATCAGTTCCAGAGATTTCGAAATATCACCCATACGGGTGAGGAATCCAGTGCGTGAATCTGGCTATGCTTGGCAAATTAACAACGCGTCACCGTATGGTGCATATGGTGCAAGAGTATAAAGAATCTCGGCGCGTAGACACGACCGTTTGGCAAGTCTGTTGGTATTGTTAAGGGTGTTGTCCAGCAGACAAGACTAAGAGGCAAAGGCCATGTACGTTATTCAATTTCGATTAGGGTCAACAACACAGGTCGTTTCGAACATCCATCGCATAATCTTGGTGCTTTGCTTGTTATTCTTGCTGATCCCAACAGCCCAAGCAAAATGCATCTACACGACAACGCTAACCGGAAGTCAAGAATTCGCCAGCCTGACCGCTGCCGAATCAGCAATGCGTGCGACATCTGAGGAGGCCTCTTATCTAAGACCTCGTCTTAATCCGCCAGAGCCATTTTGTAATAATCCCCTCGCGCCGACCCGCTTATATATCGTTCGATACGCTATCGAAGAACTAGAGCATTCGAAAAGCTATCACGTCATGCACGGGCAGGACTTTAGTATTCCGGGATCCTTACCCCTCGCTTCCGAGGGTGAAATTCAGGCGGCTGCAGAAGAACTTCTTGACGGTTACCTTCCAAATATTCCTGATGCGTGTAAGCGTCTTACTCCCGGACAATTTGATACCATATCGTGGCGTTGGGACAGTTCTGGCCGTCCGCCCCAAAATCGAGCTCATTTTGATGTTGGAGTAAGAATGCAAAGGAGGGAGGGCGCGTATCTGCCTAATCCCGCTGGCTGTGAGAATACACCTTGGTCGTTCCCGGATGCCATCGGATTTGCATTTGCCTCTGCGATGAAACGCAGCTTCTGTCCCGCCGTATTGTGGGCAGGTCGAGATAACGAGGAGAATCTCTGCTACATCCCGAGGACGCTTTTTTATGCTGGGATTAACGCATTTGACAAAGAAGTAGGTGATAAAGAAAAAGGCGGTGACAATTGCAACGATGTAGGTAATCCATGCAGTCCTTCATCGGGCAATAAATATCAAGCCGAAACAGACTTCAAAAGTCCGACTGGTCTAGAATTCACTCGCCACTATAACAGTCTGGAGACCTTCGAACGGGGGTTGCCATCATCGATTATAAACAGAGAACTAGGGCGCGGGTGGACTACCGTCGTTGACACCACGCGTATTGAAGCGCTTGAGATCGGGGATAACGAGTTTACCCTTCGACGACCTAATGGTCGTGGGGAACGTTGGGTAAAAATCAATGGAGTTTGGGTGGGTGATCCCGACACGAAGTTGCGAATTACAGAAGACACGACGAATTCAGACATTTGGGTAACAGTCACTTTTCCGAACGGCGACACCGAGAACTACGATATCTATGGGAACATTCTTTCTGAGGTCACTGCGAGTGGGTTGACAACGACCTATACCCGCGAGTGGAACTCTCCGTCGAGAAAATGGATTACGGGGCCGTTCGGTCATACGTTGTCTTTTGTTCGTGGTGTTGGCACTAATCATATCGAAACGATGACTGATCCGGAAGGTAACGTCTACAGGTATCAATACGATGCTAATGACAATTTGACTACGGTCATCTATCCGGACGATACGCCGGGGGACGACACTGACAATCCGCGTCGAATCTATCACTATGAAGATTCTTACTTTACACATTTCTTGACTGGTATTACCGACGAGAACGGGGTTCGATTTGCAACCTTTGAGTACTTTGAAGATGGCAATGTCAGGCTGAGTGAGCACGCTCAGACTGTTAATGCCGGGCCGCAAGAACGGTTTGTGCTTTCGTACGACTCGAATACACAAACTACAGTATCGGACGCGGAGGACGCGATCGAAGTATTCACCTTTGAAGAAAATCTTGGTGTAAAAAACGTCGTCAGTCGTGTAAAGCAGTCGGACGGAAAGGGCGTTAGCCAAGCCTTCGATGTCAACAACAATCTGGAACAGCGCACCGACGAGGAAGGACGCGTCACGAAATACACCTACAACGCCACCAACCAGCGCGAGACCATGACCGAGGCCTTTGGCACCCAGTGGGAACGCACCACCACGTATGAATATGTGTCGCCGGACGTTGATCTTGTTAAAAAGGTGACGACCACCAGTGTCGCTCCGGGCCTCAATAAAGACGTTGTTACCGCCTACACGCCTGACGGTAAATTGAATGTTGAATCCATCGCCGTGAACGGTCACCGACCTGACGGCACACCTGTGTCACGCACTACGACGTTTCAATACAACGATTTTGGGCAGGTCATAGAAATCGACGGGCCACGCACCGATGTCAGTGACACGACAACTCTTGCGTACTACGAATGCACGACCGGCCAAGAGTGCGGCCAGCTGCAATTGGTGACCAATGCCCTAGGCCACCAGACCACCTACGATCTTTACGATGCCAACGGGCGCGTGAAGCAAAAAACCGATCCATTAGGGGTCGTGACTACCTACAATTATGATCCTCGGGGTCGATTGCTCCAAGTTGTGGAAACGCCACCCGCCGGCCAGGGCGCGGTCCGCACCACCATCTACACCTATTACGAAGTGATGGACCAGGTGCACACCGTGACCACCCCTGATGGCGTAACCTTGACCTACACCTATGATGCCGCCCACGATCTTCAGTCGATCAGCGACAATGCCGGTAACACGATCGAATATACTTACGATCAAAAAGGCAACCGTATCCGGGAGGACACCAAGGACCCGGGTGGAACCCTGGTACGCAGGGTACAGACCGCCTATGACCTTCGCAACCGTATAGAATCAATCGATGCCGCCGGATCGCTCACCCAAATGATCCGCGACGCGGTGGGTAATCTGATCCAAGAGACCGATCCCAATTTCAATCCACCGACGACACACACATACGATGCCTTGGATCGGTTGGACGACACGCTCGATGCCTTGGGCAATCTCACCGACTATGATTACGGAGCGCAAGACAATCTGATTCGCGTCCAGGCGCCAAACAACGCCACCACCACCTACGAATACGACGATCTGGGTAATCTGCTCAAAGAGATCAGCCCCGACCGGGGCACCACCACCTACACCTACGATGCGGCGGGCAACGTAGAAACCATCACCGATGCGCGAAACGTCAGCGTGACGTACAGCTACGATGCCCTGAACCGGATTACATTCGTGGACTATCCCGGGACGGCGGAAGACATCACGCTGACCTATGAAACCTGCCCCAATGGACTGGGCAGGGTGTGTGATGTCCAGGACGAATCCGGCTATACCCAGTATGCCTACAACGCCTATGGGCAGGTTACCACTGAGACGCGTACGGTGTTGGGGGTAAGCTATGTGACGCAATACTACTACTCCCCCGGCGGTCAGCTTGGGCAGGTGTTTGATCCGAGCAACGAGTGGGTCTATTACCAGCGCGATGCCATCGGGCGCGTGGTACGTATCTTCGGATCCGGTCCACCCAATACGCTCGTGATGAGCAATGCCACCTATCGGGCCGACGGTTTGTTGACCGGCCAAACGTTTAGCAACGGCCTGCAGGAGACCCGAGACTACGATCTGCAGGGTCGTTTGTTAACCCAGTCCCTGGATTCGGACACCCGCAGCTACGGGTACGACGCCAACGGTAACGTGTTGAATATAGACACTGCGCCGTGGTCATCGGACTACATCTACGATACCCTGGATCGCCTCGACAACGAGATGGCGGACCACGTGTACAGTCCGACTTACACGTACACGACCTCTCGCGACTACGGCTACGACCCCAACGGCAACCGAGAGACGCGAACGGTCAATGGCGGGTCGCCTGGTAATTACGCCTATGCCCCGGACAGCAACCGCCTGACCGACTTCGAAGGCTGGCAGGTGTATGTGGAGGCGAACGGCCATCAAAGCTCCCATTTCCTCCCATTTACGGGAGGAGGTATGTATTACATTTATCCGCAGAACAAAGCCGGGCGCGTAATGTATGCGGGGCAGTATATATACTGGACCGGTGGTTACAATTGGAACCAAACGGACTATACCTATAATGCCCGGGGTCTGCGCACCACCAAGACCTTGAATGCGGCCAGCGCCACGCCCCAGACTATCGTCTACCACTACGACCTGGACGGGCATCTGATTCTGGAGACCACAGACACCGGTGAGCCGATCCGCAGCTATGCGTGGCTCGGCGATACCCCCATCCTGCAGCGCGACCACACCGGTGCGACGGATGTGATCATGTATTTACATGCTGATCATCTGAACACCCCGCGTCTGGCTTCGGATATTGATGGAAATATCGTGTGGCAATGGTACAGTGACGCCTTTGGCGGTGGGTCGCCGACCGCATATCCTGTTGGTGATGGTCAGATTGCGCAGATCAACCTGCGCTTCCCGGGGCAGTATTTCGATGCCGAAACTGGCCTGCACTACAACTGGAACCGTTACTACGACCCGAAGACCGGTCGGTACATCACCTCGGATCCGATTGGGTTGGAGGGAGGGTTGAATACGTACAGTTACGTAGATGCTAATCCACTTGCCAATATTGATATCGAGGGTTTAGAGCGAAAACCTGGGAAAACGCCACCGAATAGTTGGCCGCAGCTTCCAGATAATGTGGGCGGGAAAAAACCAAAATGGGATTCAGGCGGATACTATAAAGGCAAAAAAGGCCGCAGATTGACTTGGGATGATAGGTCTCATGGCACAGGTGTCGATAGGGGTAGAGGACCTCAGGATGGTCACTGGGACGACGAGACTAGTAACAATCGTTGGGACCGATATGGAAACCCACTACCTGGGTCGGACGAATCGGAATCTAACAGCCAGTATTGTCCGCCAGAGAATCCCTTGCCCCCACCAATAATCATACCACCTCTTCCGGGTGGGGGTGGTGGTTCAGGGTCGAACTGTTCGAAGGATCCAGATCCATGGTCATGCTCACCAGTACCTGAATTGCTGATGTAGACAAACGAGCAAGAGTTAGATCAATGACTAGCAAAATAGAGGTGCTATTGAACTCCATTCGCCGTCGTTATGAAGCGGTGACCGAATCCTATTCAGATTCGATACAAGAAGCGTTTATCTCGCATCTCGAATCGCTAACTCGATGGTACGATGAGCCGCAGGATTATCCTGACGTAAAAGATATTCCTTTTCCAGAGAAGATTTCTGTAGCTTACGCTGTTTGTCATCCAGAATGCGGAGTAAAGCAGTTTATTGTTGATGGCGGTACTCAGGAGTGTCAGCGATGTGGAAGCTTGATGTTCCGAACAGAAGTGAAGAAATACAAACTTATAGATAGCGATTGAAAAATGCGCGAATTGGCCTATCGGGGCGAAGCACTGCTAACGAATTGAGGCGTCTAGGGAAAACGGCTATTAGTACGACGGATCGCGTCGGATCGAGTCTTTTACAACTGGAACCGCTACTACGACCCGAAGACCGGCAGATATATCACCTCGGATCCGATTGGGTTGGAGGGGGGTTTGAATACTTATGGGTATGTAGGCGCTAACCCTCTTAGGAATATTGATCCGACGGGCCTAGAGGTTTATCCCGTTCCACCAGAAAGTCCGGGAGCCACTGAAACGCTCTCATGCTTGTCTAGATGTATCCGTGAAGAAACGCAGAAATGTTCCTTGTTAGGAATTCCACCGGTTTGTGGGACGGCCTGCGCTTTAGGAGCCACGACCGGACCTGGCGCTGCGGTTTGTGCTATTGGTTGTTCGGCTAATGTTGGATACGGTTGTAGGGAAGTAGCGAAGATCTATTGCCCCAGTCAGTGTGATGATGAAGAAGAGAAGTGCGAGAATAAGTAGACATGAAAGACCGTTTATTTAATGCGGCAGTATTAGGTCTACTCGTTGGTGGGGCAGCGAGCCTGCTAGCCTATTTGTTGTTTATTCTGTTTTTGTCTTCTTATCCTCCCTACATCTCTATGCTTGCTGCTGCAGGCATAGTAGTTCCTATAGTAATCATAACGAGACCGTTTCTCAGAAAGTTTGTCTCGAAATAGCGGCTTTAAGTAACCGGTCAAATTACGATGGACGTAATTGACCGGTTACTGAACTGCTCACCGTCCCGCCTGGCTCAAAACGCCCTCCAACATTTCCATCACCACCCGCTGTTTCGCCTTGGGCAGGCGGCTCAAGCGTTCGATTTGCCGCTGTAGCTTCGGTGTGGGGCCGCGTTTGCCCGCTCCGTTCTTGAGCCCCAGCAGCTCGTCGACGGGTATTGCAAACAATTCCGATAATCCCGGTAGCAAGGACACCGGGATTCTAAGGCGTCCCACTTCGTAATGGGCGAGGGTTTGCTGGGCGATCCCGAGTTCATCGGCGAGCGCCTGCTGGGTCAGGCTCTGTTCCTGGCGAAGCTGTGCGATGCGCGCACCCAGTGTCTTAAAGAATTGCTGCTCTTTAGGAATCATCGATCTCACGGTCAAGGCGAGTTGCGAGATCATCAGCATACCTCCGGTTTTTAAGTGGGGAGTTGACATTACTCTATATAAGAGTAATCTACATCAGAGTTGTTTTTACTCCAACCCCCTTGACAGGATTTTTACAGGAGGCCGAAAAATGCCCCGCATCGCCGAATCCGAGCTCGAGCGGCTAAAAACAGAAATTGCCTTGCAGCGCCTGGCCGAGGCGCGCGGCATCGAACTGAAGGCCCACGGCAAGGATCTCTTGGGGCTGTGCCCGTTCCACGACGATCACGAACCCTCGCTGGTGATCTCTCCCGAGAAAAACCTGTTTCACTGTCTGGGCTGCGGCGCCGGCGGCTCGGTTATCGATTGGGTCATGCAAACCGAGGGCGTGTCGTTCCGCCACGCGGTGGAATTGCTGAAAGATGATCACCTTCCTTTAGCTGCCGGATCGGTCGTAAGACAGTCCACGGTGAGGAAGCTTTCCACGCCCCTGGATCGGGAGGCGGACGATCAGAAGTTGCTTAATCAGGTGATCGATTTCTATCACGACACCTTGAAGCAGTCTCCCGAGGCCTTGGCGTATCTAGACAAGCGCGGCCTTGGGTCCCAGGAGGCCATCGATCGTTTCAAGCTCGGGTTTGCCAACCGTACCCTGGGGTACCGGTTGCCGCAGGCGAACCGCAAGGTGGGCGCGGCGCTGCGGGGCCAACTGCAACAGCTCGGCGTGCTCCGCGCCAGCGGCCACGAGCACTTCAACGGTTCCATTGTAATTCCGGTGTTCGACGACAAAGGCCAAGTGACGGAGGTCTATGGCCGCAAGATCAACGAACACTTGAGGAAAGGCACGCCCTTGCATCTGTATTTACCGGGTCCGCATGCGGGGGTGTGGAATAGCGAGGCGCTGAAGGCTTCGAAAGAGATCATTCTGTGCGAGTCATTGATCGATGCCCTGACCTTCTGGTGCGCGGGGTTCCGGAATGTTACCGCCAGCTACGGGGTGGAGGGGTTTACTCCGGATCACCTCGCGGCCTTTAAGGCCCAGGGGACACAGCGCGTCTTGATTGCCTACGACCGCGACGCCGCCGGCGACGCTGCGGCCGAGAAACTGGCCGAGCAACTGATGGAATCGGGGATCGAGGCGTTCCGGCTCCAGTTTCCCAAGGGCATGGATGCGAACGCCTACGCTTGCCAAGTAACACCGGCCAGCAAGTCCTTGAGCGTGGTGATTCGCTCGGCGCAGTGGCTCGGTAAAGGCAATGCCAGTGCGGTGACGACGTCAACTGCAAACCCCGAGCCGGTGGCGGAAGAATTGGCGACTGAAGCAGAAGAACCGGCTCCTTTAGCTGCTTTGGCATCGGCCGAGTTATCCGAGCGAAGTGAAACAACAGACGTGTTGCCATCTTCACCATTACCGGACCCGCCCGCCGCCATCGACGCCGAGGTCAAAGACCAAGAGATCGTGATGACCTTCGGCGACCGCCGCTATCGCATCCGGGGGATGGAGAAGAACCTCAGCTACGACCAGTTGAAGGTCAACGTACTGGTGTCGCGAGACGGTCCCGATGGCCAACCGGTCATCCACGTCGATACCCTGGATCTGTACGCGGCCCGGCCGCGATCGGGGTTTATCCAGCAAGCGGCCTGTGAACTCGGACTGCAGAACGATGTCATCAAAGCCGATCTCGGCAAGCTGTTGTTAAAGCTCGAAGCGTTGCAGGACGCGCAGATCAAGGCGGCGCTGGCTCCCAAGGATAAGACGGTTGCGATATCAGACAGCGATCGGGAGGAAGCGCTCCGGCTGTTGCGCTCCCCGGATCTGTTGGATCGGATCGTCAAAGACTTCGACCGCTGCGGGGTGGTCGGCGAGGAAACCAACAAACTCGTCGCGTACTTGGCCTGTGTGTCGCGCAAGTTGGAATCGCCCTTGGCGGTGATGCTGCAGAGCTCGTCTGCGGCCGGGAAATCCTCACTGATGGATGCCACCCTGGCGTTGATGCCGGAAGAAGACCGCATCCAGTACTCGGCGATGACCGGGCAGAGTCTGTTCTATATGAGTGAACAGGATCTCAAGCACAAGATCCTGGCGGTGGCGGAAGAAGCAGGCGCCAACGAGGCGTCGTACGCCTTGAAGTTGCTGCAGAGCGAAGGCGAACTCGCCATCGCCAGCACCGGCAAGGACCCGGCCACGGGCAAGCTGGTGACGCAGGAATATTACGTCGAGGGGCCGGTGATGATCTTTAGCACCACCACGGCGATTGATCTGGATGAGGAACTGCTCAATCGCTGCCTGATCCTGGGTGTCGATGAAAACCGGGCGCAAACCCAGGCGATTCACCGCTTGCAGCGTCGCCGCCGGACCCTGTCGGGATTGTTGGCAGAGCAGGATAAACAAACGATCCTCGCTCGCCACCGCAACGCCCAGCGGCTGTTACAGCCCTTGGCGGTCATCAATCCCTACGCCGAACGCCTGACCTTCTTGGACGATCGCACCCGCACGCGGCGCGATCACGAGAAGTACCTCACCCTGATCGACACCATTGCGCTGTTGCATCAATACCAGCGGCCGATCCAATCCGTCGTCCACGGGGACCAGACCTTGCGCTACGTGGAAGTGACCCTCGATGACATCGCGACCGCCAATCGCCTGGCGCACGAGGTCCTGGGCCGGACCTTGGACGAGTTGCCGCCGCAGACAAGACAGCTGTTGTTGATCCTGGATGATTACGTGTGTACCCAGACCAAAGCTCTGGAGGTGGGGCGATCCGAGATCCGCTTTAGCCGCCGCGAGCTTCGGGCGCATACGGGCTGGAGCGATACGCAACTCAAGGTGCACCTGGCCAGACTGGTGGACCTGGAGTATCTCGCCTGTTACCGGGACGGTCGGCGACAGCAGTTCCGGTATGAGCTGCTGTACCACGGCGAAGGGCAAGACGGTGCGCGCTTCTTGATGGGCTTGATCGACACCGAACAGCTCAACCACCACGACTACGACGCCGAGTGGTCGGGGCTCGAAGCGTTGCGGTCGGGGTCCGGTCGGCCTGCGGTCGGCCCCCGGTCGGGGGGTGGTCGGGGTCCGAAAGAACCCCGCAACGCCAAGCGCGGCAACGGTTCCGGCGAACTCGATCCCCAAAAGCCGTCGGAAGCACTACTGGGGACCGTCCAGAAAGATTCGTCGTACGCACACGGCGCGGGCGAGTGACATGCCGCGGCGCAAGGCGCGGCGGGATCGGCCCAAGGCCCCGGTCTACGCCATCGATCACAACGGGATTGCCCCATATCTCAGAGAGTTTCTTACTTGGTCGGAATCCATGAACTACAGCGCCCAGACGGTGAAAGACCGGCGCTATGCGCTCACGCGCTTTATCGCCTGGTGCGACGAACGCGGACTTACCCGGCCCCAGGACATCACCAAGCCGATCCTGGAGCGGTATCGAAGATACCTGTACCACTACCGTAAAAACAACGGCAAACCCTTGGGCTTCTCCACCCAGGCGAGCTTCCTGCACGCCATCAAGGCCTTCTTCAAGTGGCTGGCGCAAGAGAACCACATCCTCTACAACCCGGCCAGTGAACTGGACGTCCCGAGAGTGCATCGGCAACTGCCCCGGCATATCTTGAATCACGCGGAAGTGGAAGCGATCTTGAACCAGACCAGCCTCAACGGCGAGATCGGCGTGCGCGACCGGGCGATCATCGAGACCCTGTACTCCACCGGCATGCGGCGCATGGAGTGCCAGAATCTCACCCTTTACGATCTCGACCTGGAGCAGGGCACGGTGTTGATCCGCGAGGGTAAGGGCAAGAAGGACCGGTATATCCCGATCGGAGAACGGGCCTGCGCGTGGATCCGCAAATACGTGGAAGACGTGCGCCCTGCACTCGTCCTGGAACCTGATGAGGGGTACGTGTTCATCAGTGATCTGGGCACCCCGTTTCGCAACAACCAGCTCTCGGATCTGGTGAAGAAATACTTAGCGCGCGCCGGGATCGACAAGCCCGGGGCGTGTCACCTGTTTCGCCACGCCATGGCCACGCAAATGCTGGAGAACGGCGCCGACATCCGCTTCATCCAGGCGATGCTGGGCCACGCGGACCTCTCCAGCACCCAGGTCTATACCCAGGTGTCGATCAAAAAGCTCAAGGCCTCAAGGCGGTGCACACGCTCACCCATCCGGCGAACCGGAGCCATACAGCGGCTTCCGATGCGTTAAAATAGGCGTACCCGTTCTTATCTTTAAGGCAGTGACTATGGCGAGCGCGAACGTAAAGCAGCAGGTGCACGAACTGGTGGATCACCTCCCGGACGATGCGACCTGGGATGACGTGATGTACCGGATCGCGGTGCGCCGTTCCATTGAGATCGGGTTGCGTGAGAGCGAGGCCGGGCAAGGCGTGGACACGAAGACCCTGCGCAAAGAGCTTGGCCTGACTGAATGAAATTACGCTGGATGCCGCAAGCACGCGCGGATCTTCAAGCCATTTACGACTATATCGCCGAGGACTCTCCTCAAAATGCGGCACGCATGATCGAGCGTTTGCTCGACCGGGCGGAAAGGATGGTCGACTTCCCGCAGTCCGGACGCAAGGTGCCGGAATACCAACGAGAAGACATCCGCGAGGTCATCGAATCTCCCTACCGAATCATTTACCGCACGCTGCCGGACCGTATTGATGTGTTGACTGTGATGCACAGTGCACGATTGTTAAGGGCAGTGCCTGGTTTGAAGGCACCGTAACCCATCCGGCGAACCGGAACGGTCGTGAGGCGGCCAAGTAACATAATGCCGGCCATTATGCGCCATGTGCACCCGTTCCGGGTGACACCGCCAAGGCCTGGCGGCCCGCATAATGGGCATTATGTGTAAATGGCCGCTGCCGTCACTGACAGCGATGCTTAAGCGCCATTTTGCATAACGCGGATTATGCGGCGGCCCCGCCGCGCACCGTGGACCGTGTGGACCCCCGACCACCGATTTATCCTGCCAGCCCGGGGTCCATGGCGCATAATCCCCCGCGTTATGTAACGTGGCGCCTACGGCTTCCCACTATAGCGGCTAAATACAAGTAACCTGGCATGGATTCCTCGTCCATGGTGTATGCTTGTATCTGCAAAACCGCATCTAGGCGATTTTTTTAATCAGGAAGGCGACTATCGGGGTAAAGCGTTGCTAACGGATTGAGGCATCTGGGGAAAACGGCTATTTGTACGACGGGCCGCGTCGGGTCGAGTCTTTTACAACTGGAACCGCTA
>CAMYKK010000129.1 GCA_947258975.1 uncultured Gammaproteobacteria bacterium | reverse complement strand
CGGCGACATCTACGTCGTGTTCGAGCCGAACGTCTTCATCAACGACTTCGACGGCCTCACGGTGGCATCGACCCACGGCTCGCCCTGGCGCTACGACACGTTCGTTCCGGTGATTTTCGCAGGTGCCGGCCTGAAGGCCGGGGCGGTGAGCCGTGCGATCACGCCCTATGATGTCGCGCCGACACTCGCCGATTATCTCGGCGTCAAGCCGCCGTCAGGTTCAATTGGAATCCCGCTGTTCGAAATCGCGCCTGATTGAAGGGCGTGAACTATCAGCGCGACGGCTTCGCGTCAAAAGCAGCCGCTGCGTTGAAGTCCTTGTAGGAGGGCTCAGTGCCCTTTACCGTCGTTCCCGGAAAACATCAGAACGAGTTGGTGCGCTGCAACATCAATGCTCCCAAACGACCCCAAGCTGTCATTGGCCATATGTATCGCCCACCAACAAATTGCTCGTAAGCGGTCATTAACGCGGAGGGGTAGCGGAATTTCAAAAGGGAAAGGGCGTATGGTTATATGAGAACGCGAATTTGCTTTCTCCCGGAATCACGATTGGCAACGCAATCACCGTGGACAACGCTAAGGCGAAGGCGCGATATGGTGAACATACTGGTGTAGAAACAGTCTTTAAGCACGAACTGGATCATGTGTACAATCAGATACAAATGGGCCCCGGGTATTTACCGGCTCACATTATTGGCCAGTTTGGAAATATCACCGGGTGGTTCTATGATGTGCTCGAGGGACCGCCATGGATTACACACATACCCTACCCGCGACACTAAAGTTTCCTAGGGAGTTAATCATAATATTTAAGAAAATTTTGTTGTTATTGATATCTGTGGTCTTGCTAACTAACTGCTTGCCGGATAACGGAAAAACATGGAAAAGTAGTTATCGAGGCGTCGATGAGAAAGCAATTCGTTTCGCGTCCTCCTATTGCGTTGAGAATCAAAACTACAGGCATTATACGACATGGGGTGAATCCGATGAGAGGTACGAGGTTAAGCGTTTCAAAAAATTCAATCTACCTGGCATTAAAGCTGCTATCTCGCTTAACCGCGTAGAAAGTTCATTAAGAGTCGCAATATTTGAGGTTGATATACAAACAAATATTCCGAGACCTCGAAGCAAAGTCGATTCCAAGGTCAAAGAGCTTATAAGAACCGATATAGGAAAAATTAGCGCCTGCATCAGTTCCGCGATTAGAACAGAAAGAGAAAGACAAAAGAGCAAAGGAGTCACCCATAAGCCGCAAGAAGATGGGGACAGGGCTTTCATTGCCGCATTTTAATAATCTGGGTCCAAAAACAATTTGTGCTTATACTCCACGCGGCAACTGAAAACGCCATTTCGAATCGGTATCAAGGCGATATATCACAGTTGTTCTCTGGCGAGTACGTCTCGTTGATTACAAATAGGCCGTCGCGTAGTCAACGTCTGCTTTCTTGAATCCACTACTTCAATTGCGGAAGGCACGAATGGCAGGAACTGGCCGACGGCTGTCTATTGCACTGCACCATCGTCGTGTTGCTCACGAAGAAATTTTCATCCGACAGGACAACGCCCGGACCCGACCCTGAAGGGCCATTCGCCTGATCAACGCGACCGTCCGCTTTCCGTTATCGATTCATTTCCAAAACAAACAATTAATCCAATTGATACTGTAATGGTATGGCATGAACCTGATGATTCGGATTATTATCAACAACGCACGGGAACTAAACTCAAATATTGGGAAGGTCAACTATGAAAATGAGGCAAACACGTCGCGCTTTTTATAGACTTATATTGAGTTGCGTTGGAGGTCTATTAACCGCAACTACAATTGTTGGGTACGGAGCCACCGCGAACGCAGGTGCATTACCGCAGGAAGATACAAAATACAGAATTAAGGCAGAGCATTCCGGTTTGTTTCTCGATGTACTGAATGAATCGCAAAGAGACGGTGCAAACGTTGGTCAATGGGAGTGGAAAGAGGGTGGTTCTGAGAATGATCCGAGAAGTAAAGAGAGAAAGAACAATCAATGGACGTTTCATTACATTAAAGATACGCCACCTCCTCAATCAGCACCTCTGTATCATATAAAAGCAGTTCATAGCGGAGGACTGCTTACTGTATTTGCGGATATTGGCAACTCGATGATCAAAGGTGATCGAGAATTGTTAAAGGCACCAAGGGCAAACGTTGGTGTGTGGTCACCTGAGCCTATACCAGACGCAGAGAATCAGATGTGGGAATTAATGGAACAAAAAGATGGTACCTTTAAAATACGTAACGCCCACAGCGGACTATTCCTCGATGTCTGGGGGCGGGATAGATTTAACGGAGGAAATGTTGTCCAATATTCCGATGACCCAGGAAAGCAGCAAAGGTGGAGCCTTGAAAAGTTAAAGATAACTCGATCTAGTAATAACGCCAGGGCGATCGGACCAGTGATGGGAGCATGGGAGCACTTGTGCCAGCAGTTCTGTGACGTTTTATTAACGACAGAAATAAAAACGACGAAGGGCGATACGATCGAAATGACCCAAGAGACCAAAGACTCGCTTACCCATGCGCTCGAAGTGGGGGTCGAATTTTCTGGGGTGAAGGCCGGGGGTTCAATTTCGAAAACCCAAGAACAGACTGTTGGAAGCAATATGGCAAAGAGCGTTTCAGAGGAAAAGACTGTAGGAAACGAAAAAAAAGTAGCATTAACACTGGAGCAGATGAAGGCCCACGATCTTTTTGCTGTCTGGCAATGGAAGGGGACGACAGAGATGAGCGACGGCTCGCACTATGTGGTATATAGTGCCATGTTCACCTGCACTCCGGACGGCAATCCGCCGAACTACTTGCCAGGGAGTAAGGAAGATCTCGTTGCTTGTAAGTGAGCTGCAGCGTAATGGCTGAGGGCGGCAACGATGTAGATCGACTACGCAGTTCTCGCACTCCGTTTCCGGATGTGCGCTGCATCATCCGGAAAGCGGACGGTCGTGTTGATCAGGCGAATGGCCCTTCATGGCCGGCTACTGCCTCATGCAGTGCAGCAAATTCCCTCTCGATTGTCGCTGTCACCAATGACGCCTATGAGTATTGAAGGAAAGTTCAGTTGGCATTCTTGAACGCCCGCGTCTTCGACATTCGGGTGATTTGCGAGGTACAAGTCAAACCTGACTTTCTTATCTGTAAGTTAAAGTCACAATTTATACGCCTAAATTGACATATAGCAGCAGGAGACTATTCTCGGCGATTTCGCGGAATGCCTCGCCGGTGGGACCTTTACGCGTGTCACAAGACACTGGATACGTTCGTCAAACCGCGCAACGACAACGAAATTATGATGTAGCTCAAAGCGCCCAACCTCCTCTTGTGCGATTCTGCGCAACAGTCTCACGGTAAGCACCCGTTGTACGAACAGACTTGCGGCTTTCGCAGGCACGTGATTACGCACATTGGAGGTCGGAAATGAGGCAACGTTTACTGCTACCCCCCATGTTGGCGGCCTGTCTTATTATCGCCAACGCGCCCCAGGCGGCGGTCATTGCGGTGATCGACTCCGGAATCGCGCCGATACCGGAACTGGCGCCCCACCTCGCCCCCGGTGGCTTCGATTTCGTCAATAACGACCCGGATGCCACGGACGACAACGGCCACGGCACCGTGCTTGCGGCCATCGCAGTGAGCAGTTCCAACTTCACGGCGCAGGTGATGCCGATCAAGATCCTCGATGCGACCGGCAGCGGTGCATTGATCTGGGGCCGTCAAGGCATCGCCCATGCCGCTAGCAGGCCCAATGTGCGCATCTTGAATCTATCCACGCAGTCGATGGTATACGACCTGCCGGTCGTCGCCTCGCTGCAATCGGCCGCCGGCGCCGGGAAGATCATCGTCATGGCGGCCGGCAACACGGGGCTGCCGAACCCGGATTTTCCGGCGGGCATCGTCAATCAGTTGAGCGGCCGCGGGATTGCGGTGGGGGCGGTCGGGCCGGGCAATGTCATTCGCCCGTACACGGCGCGCGCCGGCAACTCGATGAATTCCTACCTGGTGGCGCTGGATGACTTGGGACTGGGCCTGCTCGGGACTTCGTTCGCCGCGCCACAAGTGTCCGGGGCAGCCGCACTGGTCCTGCACAACGCACCGTTTCTGAGCGCCAACGAGGTGGTCGACATTCTGCTCAGGACTGCCGTTGACCTCGGCGCCCCCGGTACCGACCCGATCTACGGTCGCGGTTTGTTGAATCCGTCGGCGGCGCTGATGCCCGTGGGCCCGCCGCAAATTCCGACCGGCGACACCGTTGCGGACTCCGGCGCCTCGATTCAGCGCGTCGCCCTGGAGCTGGGCCCGGCGGTCGCCGGCGCGCTGATGGACAACGGCCGGCTCGCAAAAACCGTCATTGTCGATGAATACAAAAGACCGTTTGTCGTTAACCTCAAGAGCCTCGCGAGCATCCATGATCCGCGGCCCACCTGGCCGTCGCTGCTCGATGACCTGCGCGGACTCTCCGAACCGTTGGACGTTCCGCTCGCTTCCAAGCACAAGCTGTCGCTGTGGTTGTCGCCGCCGGTGTTTGCAGACAGCGAACTCTGTTCCGTGTTTTGCGACTTCGATCCCAGCGAGGGCGCCACCGAGATCGCGATGTCGTTGTCGAGTGTTTCGAACAAGGGGCTGCATTACCATCTCAATCTGAATACCGATCTCGGCACCCCCTTTGGAGCGAACCAGTGGCACCGCGTGAAGGCGATGAGCCTGCTGTCGCGGCGTTCCCTGCTCAGCCCGTATCTGAGCTTCGGCGAGCGATCGAACAGCGCGGGCCTGGGGTACGGATTCGGCCGGCGCATCGATGTCGCGCTGGGATTCGTCGCCACCGACGAGGGTGACGCGCATGGCCGCCGCAGTGACGCAGCGCTCATCGAAGGCAACTATGAACTCAGTGACTGGATGTCGCTCACCGCACAGCTCACCACGTTATCCGAAGACGGCAACCTGCTGGGCGGGGCGTCCAACGGCGCGTTCGGGGTCGATCAGTCGAACACCACGGCGGTGAGCGTCGGCGCGCGGCTGCAGCTGCGACCGTCGCTAGCGCTGGTGGGCCACTACACACGGGGCCACACGCGTGTCGACGACGTCGAGCACAGCCTGCTGCACGATTTTTCCAGCTTGCGCAGCGAGGCGTTCAGCGCTGCTTTGTTCGCCAACGGCGTCATACGCAAAGACGATCAGGTGGCGATTGCCGTATCGCGCCCGTTGCGCGTGACCGACGGGTCCGTTGATATGGAAATCCCGTATGCGCGGGACTACGCCGGCAACGTGTTGAGCAACACCGAGCGAATCAGCCTGGTGCCGCAAGGCAAAGAGACCGACGTTGAGATTTCGTACCGGTTTCCGTTGCGCGAGCACACCACCGTGGGCGCCAATCTGCTGTATCGCGCGCAGCCCGATCACAGGAAAGCTTCCGGGCCCGAGACCGGTGTGTACGCGGTGCTGAGACACGATTTCTGACGCTTGATCGTCCCGCGGGCGCCGCGCAATCGCGCCCACGTTACAGAGACGGTTTATCCAGCCGACGAGATCGTGCAGGGTGAGAGACTTAGTTCGCCGCGCTTATCGCCGCGAGAAATCAGGGTAGACGTCGAAGTCGACCCGGGTTGAGTTGATATCGTAAGTGGCGCTTTTCTGCCAGATGGCATACCCTTTTTCTTGCCAAACCAGCGGCAACCGCGG
>CAMYKK010000128.1 GCA_947258975.1 uncultured Gammaproteobacteria bacterium | reverse complement strand
ACCCATAGCTACGGCTATGGGTTTCGTTCCAGCGCGGCGTCCAGTCGCCCGGTCTCTTCGCCAGCATCCGGGATCCTGGTGAGAAATGCGGGCTAGGGTCGGGGGAATTTTACGCGCTTACGGGACTTAGAGGTATCGTGTGACGTGGAATATACGTTCGAGAAACTCCCAAGTTGGACCCGATGCGGCTATTCGTGTCCATGGCTCCAGAACCGACCGCTCTACCGCTCCGCAGCCGACCATCGAGCAGGTGTCTAGTTTGAGTCTTTTCGGACTCGAGTTGATTTTCCAGCCGAGTCCTCAAATTCTCGCCGCGACAATTCGCGGATACGCTTCATACCCTTCGGATTCGCCAAAAACATATTCTGCTGTAGCGCCGGTAGCGGCGTCTCCGGGATCATACGTATGTCGTACCTGATCGCTTTGTCAGTGGCGCGCGAGATGAAGCAAGTCATTGGATGCTACGGTATAGAAGGCGCGCTCTGAATCACGGTGCCCAGTGTTGTCACGCGGGTCATAAGCGCGTCGACCGTGAGCGTTACAGCTGGGGTAATCGGACAGCCAGCGTGACGCAACGCCCTCGCGGTCCAGACATTGCAGGTATTGAAAGCGTGATAACTTTCTCTCGACCGATAAAAACGGCCCTCACCATACAGGGACGGACCGAGTGGCTGGCTCAGACCGGCGTCATCGCGGGCATAACTATTCTCGAAATAGTCGCATAGCCGTTTGAAACCTGCCTCGGAGAGATCAATGCGAATAACTTCGCTCTGTGGGAAATGGCGTGCGACCGAACCCCGGAAACCAACGATGTGCAGCACGCTTGCCGTCGGCAACAGTCCGGCCTTGAGTGTAATCCCCAGATGTGGTCTCGGTGTCATGTAATAGTCCTTGTCTCCCCAGCCCACCTCCAGGTATTCCGCCTCGGGGAAATCTTTGTGCTGGGGCCAGACACCAGGTGGAATATCGGCGCGTTTGACCACGATTCCGGCGTGCCAACCATGACTGACCAGGTAGATCGACTTGACGGGTGTATTCGGACCGGGCGGAAACAGATCCCTGGATACCGATGCGCAGGCAATCACCAACCCCGACAGCGATACGATAAATGCGGATACGAGTACCGTTCTCATCGGCCGTTGGTCCACATCACATTACCCATGTGGCGAAGATTAAGGAAGCCAACAACGAATAGCCAGTAGAATTGAACAAGCCAGCCCGTGCGCGACCGGGAAACCGATTGCTGTCCGGTTTACATCAAAAACCTGCAAGCCCGTGGTATCGACAGGCCGACCAGACAGCACGGTGCCGGTCAGGGGTCCGCTTGCGTTCGCCATACAATAGAAGCCAAAATGGATCGCCATCATGTGCTGATTGCGAATACGCCACAATCAGGCAGGAACGCACCGCCGATTCGATGGCCAGGACAATGACAAAGGCACACGTCCCGTCAAGACCGCATCCTGAACTTAACAACTTGATTGATTTTCGATTAGGCAGGGCACAACAAACAGCTCTTTTTTGTGCTAGAAGTGGTCATATTGTGAATGCTAGCAGCAATGGTGTACCCAACCCTCGGTATAGTAATTAGAAACATGGGTTGGAATAAATATGTAATGGCATTGTTGCTTTGTCTTGTCCCCAGCACTGCAGTCGCTGCCAAATCCGCTATGCCTATGAAGTTGGAACAAAGTGTGTGTGGAATAAAAGAACCCTTTTATTTCTGGCTCTGGAGCACCGCAGCCGGTAGGCCAAACAGTAAACGAGTATCAGGATTGGAGGGCGTCGTAGATCTATCGTTTACAACACAAGACGGCAGAACATTGCGCGGCTATAAGCTGCGTGCTGGCAAAACTTTCCCGAAGCAAATGGAACCTGCTAAGGGATTTCTGCTAGTGATGCAGGGCAATGCTATGCTTGCGGATCAGATTCTTGGCGAATATCGTGCTTATGCACATCTCGGTTACGATGTATATATCTACGACTACCGTGGTTATGGTCGCTCGAACGGTAAAAGGCGGCTAAAGGCCATCGTCAATGACATAAAGGAAATCATGACGAGTCTCCTCGCCCAGTCTTATGAGAAGCGTCTTGTGTATGCAATGTCGCTCGGCGGTGTTTTCCTTCTGAATGCGCTGGACCCCGACATGCGACTGAGCAAGATTATCATTGATTCCACACCCAGTCGTTTGTCTGATTATGGTTGCCCCATCGAATACGACCCGATCGAAAATTTGCCGGATGATTGCAGCAATATTCTGTTAATTAGAGGCCAGCAGGACAATGTCGTCACACCAGCCATGTCACAAGATCTGGCGCGGGAGGCAGAAAATCGAAATGCTATCGTAATAAGTGATCCGAAATTGAGTCACCCTTTTATGGATACCAACGCGATAATCCATCGGCGACGCATGCAGGAAATCCAACGTTATTTGTTACAGTGACCAATACCTTCTGGCCCGTTGTAAAGCAATGAGCTCGAACGGAAAAAGACCCCTTCCTGCCGTTCGCTAATGTGCCTGAAAGCCGACATTCAATGAGTGTGTTGAGTCTCGTCCACCGATTCACCTCCGTATGCTTCGGCCGTGTCACCAAGACCGACGCTCCTGCGGCGTTTGCTTACAGTCCGGTGGGTACCGGTAAGGATCCCCGGCGTCTCCGCAAACCAACCGTTGACGCCAATTTCACATTAACTGTTTTAAGGTTCTCCCCACAAAGCGACGTCAGTACAAATTTACGCCATAAGGAGCGAAATCAACCATGTACTTTCTAAAACGATTACGACGATCTTACCGCCACACGCCGGGCCTGGAATGGGCGATTTTGAAAAAGCTTCCATTCGTACTGCTGGTGGGCATCACTATACCCTTCGTTGCGGCGGTGGCAAATAGAGTGTGGGGATCGCAGATACCCAGTGCAACCTTTACTACACATGTAGATATCGCGACTACCGCTACGGCGTTGACCGTGGGTATGGCCGGGATGGCGTTGGCGATCGGCTGCATAATGGTGGCAATCATGAAGGGGGTGGAACGTAACGCCGATCCCTATCCACTCATCGAGGCCGAGCAGCCGCACGCTCGTTAGCTTGTACACAGACCTTATCCCCTGAGCCAGGGAAGGCTCACCCCCCTTTACGTTTTAACTTTTCCGCACCAGCCGCTTAAATTAAAAGCCGCAGGTGCGGGAAGACGTAGGATTCTATTCCCAGTTGATTTACACCCATGCCTGAGGGGCCGGAAATTCGACTAGCCCGCATTTCTCACCAGGATCCCGGATGCTGGCGCAGGACTCGTGCGGCTGCGCGCCGCGCCTGGAGCGAGACCCATAGCCAGCTATGGGTCGAGTGAAGACCAAGCGCAGGTGTGCGAGGACCAGCCAGTACCGGGATAGGCGTGACTGTCTTCACACTGTGTATTTCTTTAATTCGCTAAATCGCCATAAACATCAACGTCAACTTAAGAGCCTGGCGCCGCCTGGTGAGAAATGCGGGCTAGCTGCGGACCGCGTCGCGTCGGTGCTTATGAATGAAGCACTGGTAGAAGTGTTCTTTGCTCCCCCGCGGCTGCGCAAGTATGTAAAGGCGCTGTCAGGCAGCACGGTGACGGCGATTGACACCCGTGGAAAGGCCATGCTGACCCGCTTTGACACCGGCCTCACCTTGTACAGTCACAACCAACTCTACGGCATATGGCGCACGGCAGCCCGAGATCGCCTGCCAAAAACGACCCGCAGCCTGCGTGTCGCTCTGCACACAGCTTCGAACTGCGCATTGCTTTACAGCGCTACGGACATAGAAGTGTTGACGGATAGTGAGCTTGCCGAGCACCGTTTCTTGACCCGCCTCGGACCGGACATCCTGGATCAACGAGTCAGCGCTGCCGACGTGGCGAGGCGCTTGTTGGACGGGAGGTTCCGAAATCGAAGCCTCGGCGCCTTATATCTGGATCAGTCTTTCATGGCCGGGGTGGGCAATTATCTGCGCTCCGAGATCCTGTATACGGCCGGCGCACATTACATGGGTCGGCCCAGCACTGTGGACAAAAACACGCTCGGCCGACTCGCTCGCGCCACCTTGTCAGTGAGCCGACGTTCCTATCGAACGCGCGGACTGACGGTGACGCAGCAACTGGCAAAGACGCTCCGCCGGCGCGGGCTGCCTTTCCAACAACACCGTTTCTGGGTGTACCGGCGCGAGGGCTTGCCTTGTTACCGCTGCAGCTCCACTATTGTCAGGGCTTCTGTCGCCAGCCGGGGGCTGTTCTTTTGTCCCGCCTGTCAGGCGTCGAGTCAGGGTTAACAGGCGAGACGCAGAATCGGGTTATAACAAGGCATTCGAAGTCAGATTGCGCGCGTGAAGGCGCGCGGATGTCGATTCGGTGAATGCAGTCATAGCGAGCGCCATCGCTAGCTGGATCTTGTCCGCCCGCGTCCGGCGACTCATCCAACCGGTCTATGAGTACGATAAATGCGGACTCAACCACCTGACGTTGATCATCGCCGAGAGCATCTAGCCCGCTTTTCTCACCAGGAACCCGGATGCTGGCGCAGGACTCGTGCGGCTGCGCGCCGCGCGTTGCGTCACGATCTGTATGTACAATGCGAACAACAACGGTTGGGCATCGGCAGACGTATTGCGGAAATAGCCATGAGCGGCACACCGGGGTGCATTAGTCGAAATGATGGCTAAGTCGAGGGCGACGCGCAGGGCCTGTTCCCGCAACTGCTATTTGTCGATGGCGGCAAATGGCCAGCGATACGTCCCACACTATTCCGTTTTTGGGAACACTTGACCCACGATCAGCACCGATCATCGGGCACCAGATGACTGCGATCGACTTCTAGCGGCGACCGCGAGTCGCCGGAGTACTGTAAACGCACCGCCCGAAGCGCCCCATAGATATGGAACCCGATACCGAGCAGAATGACGATACCGATAAACAGGTAGCTCATGGCTGAGTTGACACTTTGGTTTAGCACGGCGTGATCCTCGTATTGGTCTGATATATCTTTGAGCACGCTCGGTCCTAAATCGCCGATGGGTGCTGCACATTCGCGAAGGCGCACCGGGCATCGAATTTGAAGTACATTCCGCTTGCCGGCCGCTCTCTAGTTACGTGCGGATTTTCCAGCAGTCGGCGTGGTTAAAGCGTGTAAAGCGCCAGGTCTTATGTTCACGCATTTATCACGCGGCTGCTAGCTGCCGGGTGGTTCGATCGAAACGTCGCGCAGTCAGCGCAGAAATTTTCGTGTCAGAGCGTAGAAAAAGTAACCCGATACCAACAGCCACAAGGGGCCGACGAGAATGAGATGTGCCCAGTACGTCCACCCGGATCCCTGCCGCAAGTTCATGAATAATTCGAGTCCCCAGATAGCAATCACGACCAAGAAGGCTATGTAGCCCGTGGGCCCCTCGTCCAGCAACATTTTTTCCACCGCAGAGCGGGGTCGTGATCGAGCTGGAGGCGTTGTAGATTTCGCGATCATCGACTTTTTCTATGCTTGGCGACGCTGAAGGATAAGCTTCGGGTTGTGACGGCGAGGTGAAGCGCATTCCAAATTACGGACCTCAGGCGCCGCCCATGGGTCCGCCGCCCGCGCCCGTGACGGCAAAAGACGCGGTTGATTGTTCCAATTAGTTTTTTCTTCACCCCTGCGATAATTGCGGGAATGCAACCTCGACCCGAAGGCCGCCCAAATTAGAGGTCCCTAGCCCGCATATTGCACCAGTCGGCCACCGGCCTTAAGGGAACTGACCGTAAAATCAATGGCATATATCGAATCTTGCCCTTCTCGCCCGGGTTAC
>CAMYKK010000127.1 GCA_947258975.1 uncultured Gammaproteobacteria bacterium | reverse complement strand
GGGACCTGATGGCCTTGCTACGAGGTAATCCTCTCCGCGATAATCAATTCGCCATCAATCAGATGCCTTTGCTGTGAAAGTTAACGGGACAGCAGTGACTAGTGTTATTTGTTCTCTGACCCCCATTTCTTGTCACCACTCGTTTCTGGTGCGGACTTGATATTGGCTGCCAGTCGGCGGATGATGTTTAACAGGGGCGCGACGCTGCGTAAATTGAAGTACGTTGCAGTGCCTTTCTCCGTCTTCCCAGAGCATTCCCGCCCCGCGACGCAACTCAGAATTTTGGAGCGTAAAAGTATACGAACAGTTGTGAATACTGGGCCAAAAAAGGAGGGATTAATATGCGTGTTGACACAAAGCTTTCTCAGTGGGCTGCCGCTGTTGCCGTAGTAGCGCTCGCTAGCGTTGCACCCGCCGCCGCCGAAGCACAGACACCGGGGTCGGGAACGGAAGACAAGACGGCCGTTCAGATTGAAACCATACTCAAAGAAGTGCAGCTTGGATTAAGTAAAGTACAAGCTACGCTTGTGGAAGAAAGCCTTCCACCACTTGCCTCGGTTCAACTCACGTTGAAAACTGTGGTTAAGCACGAAGGTGGTCCTGTCTTCAAGTTTTTGGTTTTCTCGTTCGGGAAGAAATGGGAAAAAGAACGAGCGCAATCCCTCACCTTGACGTTAAAACCGCCGAAGCCCGCTACTTCAGAAGTCTCCAGCAAAAGGACGGTCGCCGATATGCTGGCTGGCGCGATCGTAAGCGCTGCCCGGGGCGCGAACAGTCTTTCGCCGGCGATACACCACTTGATCTAAGTGGGCTGCATTACAATATAAATTTCATCGTACGTGACAGCACCGAAGCTGGCGGTAGTTTTGTTATTCAACCCATCACAGTCGATCTCAAAGGTAGCATCAGGAAGGAAGAAACACATAACCTCTCTGTAAAATTCGAGCAAAAGTAAACGTTACAATGACCAAGTTACGTAGCGTGTTGCCGTTCCTTGCTGCGCTACTGTCAGGGAATATCAACGCACAGAATATCTGCGAGGTTAACTTCGAGCCGCAGGCATTTGAACCTGGAAAGCTGTTCGATGAGTTCGGTGGTGCGGTAATTAAGATCGAGGTAAAGGATGCGGCTGGTGAAGTGAGATCAGAAGGGAGCGGTTTTCTCATCGACCGCATGCAAGGCTTTGTATTAACCGCCGCTCATGTAACGCAAGGCGCTGGTCGTGATGCCTCACTATCAATTGATGGCTCCAGCGAGGACCTTGGCATCACGAGTCTGAATCTCGAATTGGTCGACGACCTCCAGGGGCAATCTATTGATATTGCGTTACTGCGCCTGAATCCACCCGATGCGTTGAGCGAAGCATCGCCGATCGATGTTGCATTCCGCATTATTAGGCAAGGTGCGGATCGCGTGCACGCAATTGGCTATCCGGTCGAAAAACAGGGCCTCTTAAAGAATATTCAAAAGGAAGTCGTGCAATACAAAGGCTTGTCTACTCTTGAAAGCCTGAGGAAGAAACAAAAGGTCTTTGTCGTGTCTCACGATACCTTCCCCGGCGAAAGCGGTGGACCTTTGATCGATGCGACGGGTTCGGCGCGTGGTGTCGCGATTCAACGTGAACTCGCGAGTTCAACCGGTTTATACCTGCCAATCCGACATGTAACTCGTCTACTGAAAAGAATACCGCTATCAGGGCGTATACAGAAGCTGGATCAGGAACTGAAACAAAAAACCATCGCCCCCGAGCGCCTGAATGCTTTACTGCGAAAAACCAGCCTCGGCCTCACAAATCTAGAGCTCCTGCGTTGGGCTCTGTACATCAACGAACACAAGGAAGAATACAATGATCACCGAAAATATTTTGTCTGTCCGATACGCCAAGCGTTCTGGCATCGCGAACTCGATGCGGGGATCGATTGGCTGGGAGATTTGGTGGTTCCGAGCGACTTGGCGCGGAGCCGTTTCAATCTCGGATTTGATGCCGAAAGGCTTGGAGACAACAAAGAGGCGCGACGGCAATATTTAGCGGTGGCGTCAGGTTTCGAGGAGGTCTTGTTGACACATAGTAGTAAAGTAAACCCTAAGGCCGCGGGAAAACTAACCTCCGCCTGGAGCGCCACCACTAGCACTAGCGCGGCGGCGTTCGAGCCGAACGTAATAGGATTGCTCAGCGCTGAACCAGTACCGCAATCCGAGGGCCCCGTGAATGATGCGACTCTCGCCAGCCTGCTACAGGATTACGCGGTGACGTATTTCCGATTATCTGGGCTTTCGGACTCCGCGCAAGCGATGCGCCTGAAACAAGAAGCGGCTAACTCGGCTGTGTTAGCGCTGAGTGCAACCGATTATCATAAGTTGAACGGACAAAGTTATGCTTTGCTTGGCGACATTTTTTTTCAATTCAATAAGTTGGATCAAAGCTCAATGGCCTATGCATCCGCCTACCAAAACGGGCACGTCGCACCATGGATAAAGCAAAACTATCTAGGAACCGCAGTGAAAAGAACAACAAAGAAGACCGCGATGCTTCCGCCGATCGAAGACGCAGCGGGTCTCGACAAGACTGCGGCAATGAATAGTGTCCGGCAGCTTGACAAAGAGATGTAAGATTGCACCAGTTGCGCGAACGGTTTTCCAGTGTAGATTGATCTTTTTGGGATTTGCGCGCACCGAAGAGCTGCTTATCAAGCACCGCCTACGTTCTGGCGTTCCCTCAACTTCAGAAATTGACCCCGGAATTTAGACTCGGACTTACGTGAAATCATCATCCATCTAGCCCGCATTTCTCACCAGGATCCCGGATGCTGCTGCGCGCCGCGCCTGGAGCGAGACCCATAGCGAGCTATGGGTCGAGTGAAGGCCAAGCGCAGGTGTGCGAGGACCAGCCAGGGCCGGGATAGGCGTGATTGTCTTAAACATTGTGTATTTCGTTAATTCCAGTAACGGCCTTAACTATCACATTAGAATTAGAGTTTGGCGCCGCCTGGTGAGAAATGCGGGCTAATGCCGTGTAATGAGCGATAGACGATTCGAAGCGGTGTTCGTCAGTTACTTTTCCGCTGCGACTGCTGATTCCGTAAGTTACCCCTCCGGAAGAACTCGACTTTGAGTCGCGGAAACATCGTGTATACCATGCAGCGGAATGTCGAGGACCACCTTGAGGCCGCCCAGCGCTTTTGAGCTTTCGATACTTATAGTCCCGCGGTACTGCGTCACAATCTCGTTGACGATAGCGAGACCGAGGCCTTGGCCCTCGGCGGTCTCGTCCAGACGTATGCCTCTTTGTTGGATTGCCTCATAGGCTTGGTCATCCACCCCGGGACCATCATCCTCAATTTCGATGTTTAACTTTTCATCTGTGGTTACCGTTAATCGCACAGTTTTCTCAGCCCATTTACAGGCATTGTCCATCACGTTACCGAGCAACTCGAGCATGTCTTCCCGGTCCAGCTCGAGCGGCTCCCCTGTCGCGGGAATATTGACGTCGAACAACAGGGACTTTTTTCGGTGGAGGTTATTCAGCGCGTCAATCAACGCCGGGATCTCAGTCTGAGGAAGAAACCAGGAACCCGGTGGTCCGGAGCCTGCGATCCGGGCACGCGCCAATACGCGATCGATCAAAAGCTGCATCGAACTGGTTTGCGTGTCCAGGGTCGCTAGGACTTGGGCATGCGCAGCCAATGCATCATCGTCCTGGAGACGCTTCAAGATCGTCAGCGGCGTCTTCAACGCATGGGCCAGGTCGCCGAGTGCGTTGCGCGACCGCGCCAATCGCTGACCCAATACGCCAACCAGACGATTGATCTCTCCCACCAGCGGACCGACTTCGGTGGGGACATCGGTATTCAGACCGGAAACCGCTCCCCGCTCCAGTGCGCGCAACTCACTCTGCACCCGTTTCAGCGGGCGCATGCCACTTCGCACGATAACGATCTGTAAAAGGATCGACATGAGCAGTGCGATCCCCGCGGCGATGGTAAAGTATCGCTGGAACGTGGCAATGTTCGATTCAACCGGAGTGAGTTCTTCGGCTACCGCAATCGACAGCGCATTGCCGCCTTTTGTGAAGCCACGGACCTCGACCAGCAGTGGTTGGCTTTGGGGACCCACTTGGTGGAGTTGCCGACGCTCGCCGGCCCGTACAACAGGCGTCGCCAGGTTCTGGTCCCAAAGGGACCGTGAACGAATCACGTCGTCAGCAACGGTAACCTCGTAATAATGTCCACCGAACGGCGTCCTGTACACGTGAGGGACTTGCGACGAGTCGAGTGAAGCCTTACCCGACGTGTCGACGCGGATCGCGGCGAGCAAGGTGTCAACGTCATGCGCCAAGCGCGAGACGATAATGTCCTCGCTCAAAGTCCGAATGGCCCGGCTCATGGCGAACCACGACAGGGCAAACACGGCGATCAGGCTCAGCAGCAGTCCTGCGGCCAGCCGTGCCTGCAAAGAGCGCATCATCCAGGGCTCCGGAACACGTAACCTTGGCCGCGGCGCGTTTCGATCCGATCTTGACCCAGCTTTTGGCGCAGGCGTTTGACGTATACTTCGATGACGTTGCTGTCCTTGTCGGAATCAAGATCATAGACATGATCAGTGAGCGTAGATTTGGACAGCACACGATCGGGATGCAATAGAAAATAACGTAGCAAGCGGAATTCGGTACCGGTTAGCGCGATCGATTCACCGCTCTCGGGGATCACGCACTGACGCGCCTCGTCTAACGTTAGACCGCCTACCGCCAACATGCCGCCTGGCTGCCGATGTGCCCGGTGTATGAGTGCATTCAATCGCGCCAGCAATTCTTCGATATGGAACGGTTTGCCCAGATAGTCATCGGCCCCGGCCTTGAAACCATCCACCCGCTCATGCCAGGCGTCACGCGCGGTCAGCACGATGACCGGCAGCGCATTCCCCCCGGAACGCCAGTTCTTCAGAACGTCTATTCCGCTGCGGGCAGGAAGACCGAGATCGAGCACCGCCACGTCGTAGGTGTCCTCGTTTCCCAGGTACTCGGCCTCTACACCGTCCCTGGCGACATCCACCGCGTAACCGGAACGCTCGAGGTCTCTCTTAAGGGAGTTCACGAGTTCGGCGTCGTCTTCCACCAACAAAAGCCGCACGGTCAGTGTTCCCGTTTATTCTCAAGTAGACGGCCATTCCCGGCGTCGAACTCCAATTCCCACACCACACCATGCCGGTCGACGATCTCGATCTCGTAGATCCGATACCGTCCTTCCCTCTCCAGCTCTACCTCAATCACGCGGCCGGGGTGGATACGCAACGCGCGTTCCAGAATCTGCTCCAGTGGCACGATGTCGCCGGATTCCTGCAACCGTTGCGCGCTGTCGTGGTCATCTGCGCTGGCAATTCGTGCGAGCACGCTGGTAAGCAGAAAAGCGGTTAACAGGAATATCGTTCCACGCCGGGCCAGTCTCATCATGCCCGGAAGATTACCTAATCATCCCAGCGACCGAAACCGGGTATGCGTATGTCGCGTTCGCTGAAAGAACCGCGTTCGGCACCTTGATGACATGCCACGCAGTTGCTCAGACTGCCGACATCGGGATTTTCGGTCACCAAACGTGCCGGTAGTTCATCATGCTCGTGCCGGATATACGGCAAATCGGAGATGCGAAGCGGCGCCGTGGATGCAGACAAAGACCGAATGATCTTGCGCGAACGCCGATACGGCGACGCATCCGCGCTATTTGACACCAGATAATTCGTCAACGATTGGTTAGTGGAGGGTTCCAATTCTGCGTTCTCACCGAAATGATCATCGAGTCCAGCCATCATCGCGCGCCAGGATTCTGCGGGCAGCAGGCCTGGAGGGTACACCATGTGGCAGCTCCCGCATTCCGTAGTGTACGTGGCGTTTGCGACCGGTGCGACGCCTGGTTGCGGCTGCCACCACCGTTTCCCGGAATGGGAGTCCGAATCGTCATCGACGCTGGCCAAGACCTGCCACCCGATAAACAATAATCCAAAGATGGTCATACTAACTGATAGGAAGATTTTCATAGTGCACCTCGACTCATTGGTTTTTAAGAAACGTCAGCAGATCGCCCTTCTCCTGGGCCGTACACTCACGACCCAGCGTCCACTGGCAGTTGCGTTTTAGCCATTTGCGGGTCTTGGCGATGTTGACCATGCCTTTCGGATTGGCCGACGGCGCCAGGGGATCAATAGACTTTTTCGTACGCAGATGACGTCCACTGCGGCGCGGGTCATCGGTATGGCAGCTGGCACAGCTACGTGTCGCGGGCGGCGTGGCATGGCTGAACGGCTGTACCCACAGCGTGGCGCCAGCGCGCGCATCAAACTCAGCAGCGCCGTGGTGGCCGCGGTAGGTCTCAAGCAATGCATCGACGGAGCTGCCAGCCCGGGCGGGCCCGGACAACACCGTCGCCACAACTAAGAATATGGCCAGATAGGTATGCATCTTCATACCCCCTGTACCGACGATGTTTCAGAACGCTTAAATCCATCAATCATTCCACGCACCAGGTTTTCGCGGTGGATCAAGCTCTCTACCACGACCCCGATAACGTGCAAAAACACCAGGAACAGAGTGAAGTTGGCGAAGAATTCGTGGATTTCTTCGAACACCTCGCCGCCCTCTTCGCCACGGTAACCCAGCCATGCTGCCAGAGGACCGGCGTTCTCCGCCGCCCCATACACCGCCAACCCGGTAATGGTGGTAATCACTAGGCTGACCAACAACGCAACGATCATCGCGCCGGCTGCCGGGTTATGTCCGACATAGCGACGCGCGTTTAAAAGCAGGATGTCCTTCAGGTATCGTACGACGACGCTGGGGGCGAACACGAAATTCGAGAATCGTGCATACCGCGGTCCGATGATGCCCCAGATGACACGAAATACGATCAACCCAGCCACCATATAGCCGGCCCACACGTGCACGGTCAGAAAGTCGTCTTCGGTAAGGTAGGCGATAAAGAATCCCGCCACAAGGGTCCAATGAAACAGGCGGACCGCGGGATCCCAGACTTTAATGCGCTCGCTTGTCATACTGCTGTCTCCTTTTAAATAAAGTGGAGCTACAGTATCGAAACAAACTTAAACGAAGCTGAAAAACTGTGCCGGTTCTGGATTCGAATGCTCCATGTATGCGGGGAACGGATTCAATCTCGTGCCGGACTTTTTCCGACACACCTTGTTGGCGGCAACAATCAGCTCTTCCAACTCAGGGGCCGAGTAGTGCGTCGTAATGTCGCCATTGCGATGCCCCGGCAACACCTTGCACGTCTCAACGGAGACCCCCGCGGCACCCAGGCGACGACCTAGGGTATGCCGATTATTCCGAACTCGGCATAATCGTCACACCTGCGCCACCTGGTTATGGTGACGGGATGTCACGATTTGGTCACGCTAGAGAAGAGATGGACCAGCTGATGTCGGTTAAGTCCTTGACTTAATAGGCCCCCGGGACAGACTCGAACTGCCGACAGGGTGGTTAACAGATATGCGGGTAAAACGTAACTGTTGATTTATCGTTAAAACCGACGGGGCGCTCGTTGCAAATTGCCGGGCCATGCACAACTGTGCAGTACTAAATCCGGTAAAATTCCGGCACGGTCATCGTCCGTTCCGTTGGAGATTCAGAATAAATCCGAGTGGCTGCCCGTGCGCACCAGCCTGACTTCATTTTGGGGGAGCCGATAGATCAACAGCCAATCAGGCTGAATGTGATATTCCATGTAGCGGGACCAAACCCCCGAAAGAGCATGCGGCTTGTGTTTCTTCTCTAATGCTTTGCCGGATTGCAGCTTTCGAATTACAGCACCCAGCTCCTTTGGATTCTTACCACGCTTGACCATCCGCTTGAGATCGCGGCCGAACTGAGTGGACGGAACAATAGTCCGCAAACTAGAGCCCCAATTCGTCCATATAATCTTCGAAGCGGTCGAATCGCTTTAGGCCTTTCTCTTCCTCGAGTTCCCGCATCGCTTCGAGCGTCTCCCGGTTTGGGATGATAACCGTGAAAGGCAGTCCTTGCTGTAGTGCAGCTTGCCGGTAGAACATCTTGACCGCTTGTGAAGGTGTCAGTCCCAACTTCTTAAATACCGTTTCTGCGGCCTTCTTTATCTCAGGCTCGATCCGGACGTTGACTTGTTTTGTCTTGGACATGTCATCTTCCTAAAAACGTGTTGTGCATGGGCCTCTATATGACGTATAGCATACGCTATACATTACTAAATTTGGCAACACTATCTAACTCTGCGTTAGCGAAGCGATGGCTCGCCTCACGCACCGTGTCTTGCCACAAATAGTCGTATTGAACCGATGACAGCGAATGAGTAAAAACGACCCACTCCGACCCTACCAAGCTGTAAATGCTGCAACGTCTGGTTTTTGGTGAAGCCCTTTTGGATCAATAGAGAGACTGCTTGGGTACTCGACGTGGGACTGTCAAGAGCATTGCCATCATTGAGGACCCGGCGATAGTGAAGCGATTTTTAGATCATTCGGCACACCGGGCCGAATCCACCCGCGCCCCTAGTGCATAGGCCAGAATTCCTCGGGCGCCCTTTTTTGCCTTGAGATATATGCTTTAAACTTAACGATGCTTGCGCTGCTGTTCGGGTTAAATGTCCTGGCTCCCTGGGAGCCGTTCAGAGCGA
>CAMYKK010000126.1 GCA_947258975.1 uncultured Gammaproteobacteria bacterium | reverse complement strand
GCGCTGCGTGTGCTGTTGGGTCCAGCGAAAGCCTTTGCCGAGAAACAGTTTGTGGCGACTGAGCGGGATCTTGTCGGCCCGCAATCGATAGCTGGGTAACCGGCGCATATTGCGCTGATAACGCATGATCCGCCAGGCCTGTCGGGCACGGATCACACCGATTACTGCCAGCGCCATACCCGTGCTGTAGGCGACGCCCGGCGGCATCATCAAGGCCCAAGGGGCCAGCACCGCGATGGTCGCCGTTGCGAAAGCCACTAAGGTTGACCACAGTTCCACCGGTGGGCGTAGTAAGGCCTCGATGGGATGGGTGCTCACTGCTCGATGCCTTGTGCAGTCACCAGCACCGGATAATGTGAAATCCCCAAGGCGGCTGCAATGTCGGTGGCAGATGCTGGCATGATGGGCAAGCCCTCTGATAGGTTTGCCATGGCCTCTAGATCCTCAATCGTCTCCGCCTGCACCAGCATGCCCACGGCGCCGATCTGTTTGAGACGATCCCGATGTTTGACGAGCCACTGCCTGGACCAATCATCGGCGCCGATGAGAAAGAACGGGCGTGAAAACGGTCGATTGTGCGGCCTCGGGTGTACCGGCCCCGGGCTCAGGCCGGGCGAGCGAATCGGTAACAGCGCTTGAGCGTCTGCGGCGCCGAGCTTGGGGATGTTGAGCGATGAAGAATTCGTTGCCGGCTCAACACTTTCGAGCATCTCAAGGTACGGCGCCAGCGGCCGGGTATCACCACTGTCGTAGATCACCGTGACATCCGACCATGCCAGCACAGGTGCCAGCACCATGCCGATCAACACCAATCCATACCTTATATATAAGAGTCTTCTCGCCATCGCCATGCCCTATCCGTTTGCCGTCAGTTGTCGCCAGTGCCTGACGACACGCGCTCGGTAGCGTTGGGCACGCACCATATTCGCAGGCGAGTGATAACAGCCGACCCCCGCCCACCAGTCGCGCCGTTGCTCGAAGCAGTGCCGCAGGATCAGCGCCCCAACTCGCAAGTTGTGATACGGCTCCAACGCTAACCAGGTGTCACCCAGCTTGTCCTGGTGGAAGCGCCAATTGACTTGCATCAACCCGATATCGATGGATCGTTCACCGCCGGCGATAAACGTATTCAGTGCAGTCCACGCCGCCTCACGGGATGGATAAAAATAGCCGCGCCCGGCGACGTTCAGTGTCCATGGCCAGGGGCGATGCACACCCTCATCGTTCGTACCCGCAGCGCTTTCCGTTAAGGCAATGGCGTAAAGCACTGTGTAAGGAATTCCATAGTCGGCGGCAATGACCTGGTAACCGGCGGGAACGGATTCTCTACTCCACCCAACAGTCGGCAAGACGATCCCGAATGCGACGCCTAACCAGACAACCTTCCGTAGTGTCGGACATATCTTCACAGCTCCGCAGCACGGAACACCGACAAGTCCTCTCCCCGCCGGCGCAGCAGGTAAGGAATCTCACCCTTGCCGTGAGTGAGTCGCTCCAACACACCTACCTCGTGGTTGAGGGTGACACGCCGGTTGCGCACCCACTCCGCGGCGATCCCATGATCGAGCGCCCAGTCTCTTACTGCAGGGTTATCGCCGGGCTTCACACCGGCGATATAAATATCAATACCCGCCACCTTATCGATCTGCTTGAGCAACGTGCCCAACAAGGAATCACAGGCAGGACAATCCGGCCGGGTGAAGAACAACACGCGATCTTGCGGCTGCAAAGCACTCGTCTTTTGCTTGTCACTGGGCAAGCGATTGATATCGATCAATTGCTCGTTGGGAAACAAACGCTCGGCGGCCTCGTCGTAGGCCCGCTGGAAGGCAAGTATGCGGTCCACGTCCTCGTGCATGGCACGTGCCCATCGCTCGGCATAATTATTTCGCTCCTCTGCGTCCCGCGCATGGATGCCCAACACCTCGATGGGCGATATGGTCGGCGGACTGATACTGCCACGAATGCCTTGCATCAACTGTTTATAACGACGCCATTGCGTCTCCGACAATCCCCAGATACGTAAACGTGCCAACTCAGACGGCGTCAACGAATTCGTGTCCGTCGCCGATATGCCGGGGCCAGTTTCGTTCACTCGCGTGCCGGACACATCCACGGCAAACGCCGGCACCGATATCATGAGCGCCATGACTACGCCTAACAACGTCACCGGACTATTCATCCAAGCACGTTCCGTTGCAGTCACCGGGAGTCGTCGCTTCTGCCTCGACCTCACCCACATGTAAATTGGTCAGATCCCGATAGATCACGTAGTGGCGGTTGGCCATGCAGTCCTGCAGTTGCACATAGTTGTCACTCTCCGTGCCAATCGCATCACCAAGTGCATTACCGGTTGCGTTGGGTCGCTCACTCACCGCTGTTGAGATTTCCATATCAGCAGGATCATCATCCGCGCTATCGTGAGTTGCGGAGCCCAGCGAGAAGGCCCCGAACAACAATAGAATCACAACGATCACTTCCATTGGTATTACCTCCGTATCGACGCCGAATAGTCTTGGCCTTCAGGACCCCGTAAAGCGACCTGCCCATTGAACCGATCGATGTGCGCTACTTGCCAACCGGCTTGTTGTTCTCCTTCGCGCAGGAAAGCGACGCGTCCATCGTTGGAAACGGCGACGTACACGGCGTCATCCCAAAGGTCGATGGCATCGATGTGAAACGGCGGTCGACTTGCCTTTTGCTTTCGTTGTGTCGCCGTCTTCTTTTTCGTTGTGATCTTGAGTGTTCGAACATTCTGGGAGATGACTTGTAATTGGGATTGTGCATCGGCAATACGCTGCTTGAGTTCCTTGTTGCCTTTGCGCAGTTCGGCGATCGATTCATGAATCGCGCTCATGCTATTGGTCAGTTCGGACAAGTCATGATTCGTACTCGAGTGCTCGGCCCTCATAGTATCGAACCATTGGTGGATCCGGTCGGACAGTCCTTCAATACTGCGTTTGATCGTCTCGGGCAGGTCGCCGATTTGGGGATTCGTCTCGGCGGCCATCGCTTTCGTTGCACTATCGTCGAGCGAAGCCACCGCAGGCTTTGCAATGGCTGCACCGTCGACCTGCCCCCGCCACATAACGAGTGTGCCAATCGTTATTACACTAACGACGACGGCGACCATGATCGTCTTTTGTGACGAACGTATTGGCTTCGGCTGTTCTGCAACTTCCGCACGCGTGGCATCTTGCTCAGAGCATCTCTCACTCGCCATCCTACGGACCCTCCGATTTCAAACTGGAACCGGGTTGTTGTGTGATGCGGACCGCTGATGTGCACAACTCGAATGAGATCAGGCGATGCACCGGATCATGAATCAGGTGGAATGCCGGCCCTGCCAACGTCTCCAGTGCTTGTATCAGCGTGATAGGGCCGAGACTCCGATGTACCGCCGGCAACGGCAGTACTAACAGGTCCGCAGTTTCCGGCGCCATAACTTCTCCGGCGGGCAAGCGGTAGCCGCTGCGCTGGAGCAGATATTTCACTGCCTCGCCCACCGTGTAGATGCGCGCCGGAAACGAAACGGTAACAGTCGTGACCAATAGATCGACCTGTGCGGCGGTCGGCATGGCAGGCAGCGACGAATAGCGGCCGACCTGTATCTCAGCGGCATTCAGCCGGGGACTGATACACATACAGATCGCCAAACTAATCGCACTGGCGAGTAACGGTCGGAAATCATCAGATCTATGTGTCTTCATAGTGGCCTGGCTCGAGGGCATGAAAACCTACACGCTCGTGTGTAATGGAGCCGCTATCATTACGCCCTGCGCCACGCCTTGAAACGGAAAATCGATTCACGCATGCGCGTGCTTTCTTGTTCGACTTGTCACCGGCCAATGTAAACCTTATGTGCTGCAGCACATAACGCTTATTGTGGAAAGTAAGTTGCTATGTGCAGTAGCTCCTCCAGGTCACTGATGGCAGAAGGATATGGTCGCTGGAGCTCACCATAATATTTGGCTTGTGGGGGTGGACCTTTGTTGAAACAGGGCATGCGTGGCCTCCAATCTGTCTATAACGAATGCAGCCATTCAAGGAGCGTCCTGTTCTCCTTCCAGGATGGGATTTTAGGGACAGGGGAAGGAAACTCAACGACTATGGACTGAAAGTCCATAGGTTGGTACCGGACTAAAAGTCCTATTACTCCAAAATGATATTTCCACCATCGACATTTGAGGGATCTCGGTGGTGTTCCAAATATTCTTGAACCATTTCATCCGTGATATTACCTGTAGACCAAGCCCCATAACCAATCGCCCAAAAATGCCTGCCCCAGTAGCGCTTCTTCAAACTCGGAAACTCATCTTGCAATCTCCTTGAGGTTCTTCCCTTTAGACGCTTCACAAAGTCACTTACTGATAGCCTCGCTGGATACTCAATGTGCATATGGATGTGGTCTTTGCTAACCACCCCTTTCAATATCCGCACATCTTCCGCATCACAGATTTGAATTATCAGTTCTCGGCATCTCTCTTGAATATCACCCTTCAAAACTGGATACCTGTATTTAGTCACCCAGACTACGTGAACCATCAAAAGACTTACAGTATGCCCACTTCGTCGCTGCTCTCTCATAAATCATACCGTAACATAAGTGTGTAGCAGCTAAAGCCTTGCACTAAAGTGCATAGTTTTGACTAGCGAACTGAGACAATAAATCGTTGTTGCAATGGCTACAGCGCTTATAAAGGGCATGTATATGAAGAATATAAACCGTGGCCCACCCAGATCCGGAAGATTTTATGCAAAGTATTTTGTGAATAAGTGTCGGATTTTATTGACTGTCATGATGCCTACTTTACATAACAACTTACTTTCCTAAATAAACCGACGTGATCTGCTCGCGCTCATGCCCCAGTTCCTGACTGATCGTTTGTCGGGCATACCGATCCACCACCTTCTGCCCGGGACTCAGTGCTCTCGTCACCGGACCGCCGGCGGCCGGCGCCTTCCAGCCGGACAGTTCTTCATAGCGCCGCTGCGCATAGGCATGACGCAGACCATGCATCTTCGAGAGGCCGGCATTGGCCGTGTGCCGTTCGTAGGCGCGCAGTTGCTGAACATAATTCCGATCGTTGCGAATGAGTGAACCACCGTCGGCCACCTGTCGCGCACGATACAGCACCTCGCGCTGTTCATCCGTTTGCACCGGCACCTCGCGCGCCTTGCCACCTTTGGTCCAGCTGGCCTTCAGGGTGATGTAATCACCACGGTCGGCGTAACCGGGGTTGAACTTGATCGCCTCCTCACGGCGCAGACCAAAGGCCTGCTGCAATTCGAGGCTCATCCGTACGTATGCATCGCGAATCTTATCCAGGTCCGGCGTGCTCACCGATTTCGCTTTCGAGACATTGGTGACGAACTGCCGATCCTGAATCCCGTAGTGATCGTTCGACCGGGCAACGACATTCTGCTTATCCACTTTTTGCGCCCACCAGCGCAAGACCGCCATCCGGTTCTTGATCGTGCCAACGCTGAGTTCCTGTTGCAGCCAATCCTTGACCAGGGCCTCGACATGCTTTGGCTTTAACGAGCGCGCACTCATTGCACGGAAGCCCAATGCATATAACTGATTTGCGATAAGCAGTAAGTGATGCATTCGCTTTGCTTGTGTTGCATAACTGCCATCCCGATTGCGGTGGCAGAGTTGTTTGAGTTGGTAGTTCAGATCTCTCACGGTGCAGTCTCAATCTGGTAAGTGTTTATGACCACCCGGTAGCCGCAGCTAACTGGGTTCGCTTGCGCGAAACGGTCAGGGACACCACTCCCATACGACCTGAATATGCCTGGTCTCAGGCAACGCCGGTTTTCCCTGTTGGGTAATGGCCCAGCGCTGGCCAACCTGCCCGAACTCGGGCGTTCTTTCAGTGTGGTTTCATGACATCACCTCCTTTCAATTGAGCGGAGTCAATCCGCGGGTTTATGGAAAAAGAACGTCGACGATATCGCCATGGGCGAGCGTCTCGGTTCAACGTGTGGATACAGGCTTGCGCCTCGGTGGAAGGCAGACCTTACGATCTGGTCTGGCTGGAAGATGGACCAACGGCGTGAAGCCGCAGCGCGTCAAATGGTCCGGGTGCGCTCAAGCGCCACTGTACACGCAGTGGCCACGGTTGAAATTGATCGATCGTGGCGATCAGAGGGCGCCA
>CAMYKK010000125.1 GCA_947258975.1 uncultured Gammaproteobacteria bacterium | reverse complement strand
GGCCGGAAATGTCTGGGTTGCGAACAATTGGAACAATCCGGAAGCCGCACTCGCGAGTGATCCGGCCCGACCAATTTCGACTTTTGGCGGCGGGGACGGGATTGTCGTGATTTACGGCGTCGCGGGGCCGGTGCTGCCGCCGCGCATGGGTCGGGTGCAGAAGCCCTGATGAGCCGGACCTGTGAAGCTTAGATGAGATATAAGCCGAACTTTTCAGCCCGGATGATCGCTGACATGAATGTGGCCGCGTATCACTGAGAGCTGGTGGTCGGGGAGACAGCGAACATAGGCCGCCTGGCGCAGGATTGCTTGTGCCGTGCGGATGTCTAGTAGCAGGTGCAGTCCTGAATTACGCAACCAAGATCGGAGATAGTAAACAATGAAAGTTCGAGCTGCGTTAGTTACCCTTTTTCTCGCAATCATGTCGCTCAGCCAGACCGCCGTCGCCGGGCTTCTGGACGGGACCGTAACGGTTGGCGGCCAGCCGGTGGCCGGCGCCACTGTGACCCTGTGGCGAACCGCCGGCAACGCGGCACCCAAGTCCGTGGCTAAGGTTTCAACCGGCGCGAAGGGCGACTTCACATTGGTCGATTTTCCGCTGTTCGCGGATGTCGGTACTCGGCACAGAGCCGCCGGACAAGGTGGTCGTCAACGAGCTGACCACCGTCGCCTCGGTGTTCACCAGCGCCCGTTTCATCAACGGCACCGCCCTCAGCGGTAACAAGCTGGGCCTGCGCATCGCCGCGGGCAATGCGCCGAACCTGGTGGACCCCGTGACCGGCACCTGGGGCAAGGTGCTGCTCGATCCGCTCAACAGCACCCAGACCACGACACTGGCGAAGTTGAACACGCTTGGCTCACTGATCACCGCGTTTGGCACGGTGGCCGACGATACCTGGCGCGCGAACTTCTTAAAGACTGCAACCCCCACCGGCGGGGCGACGCCAAAGAACACCCTTGAAGCAATGGCCGGCATCGCGCGTACGCCATGGGTTGCTTCCAAGGATCTCTATGCGTTGTTCGACCAAGCCTACCCGCAGCCCAAGGACGGTTCCCGGCGCAGCGCGCCCTTCGTGCCCTACCTCGCCCTCGTTCCGTCTGACTTCGCCCTCAGCCTGAATTTCGCGGGCGGAGGGATGTTCGCCAATGGCAAGTTCATGTTCGATGTGGACGGCAACCTCTGGAGTGGCCAGAACTGGATGCCGGGCTCGCAGTCCGGCACGATCCGCAGCATTGGCGGCGGTGTGATCAAAGTCACCCCCAACGGAACCATCTTGTCGCCGCCGATCACCGGCTTCGACGGCATGGGCACGGACGGTATCGGCTGGGGCACGGCCGTCGGCCTGGACAAGGTTTGGACCACAAGCTTCAACGGGAAAATCCTCGTGCTGGATTTCGACGGTAAACCCGCCGGCAAGGAAAGCGACATCCCTGTCGCCGACCAACTCGGCGGACTACAGGGCATCGGTGTTGCCAACAACGGTGACATCTGGATCGCCGATGCCACCAAGAACCAGTTGGTTTATTTCCCGAAAGGAGAGCTGAAGGACGGCCGCATCGTCAATGTCGAGGGCATGAAGTCTCCTTTCGGCGTCGCGATCGATGCGCAGAACCGCGTCTGGGTCAGCAACGCCCAGTCGGACACGGTCGTGCGGTTTCCAGCCGATGATCCCTCCAAGGCGGAAACCTACCGCGCCGGGATCGCCGTTCGCGGCATTGCCCTGGACTCCAAGGGCAACCTGTGGACCGCGAGCAACTTCTCGCTGGACTTCCCGCCGCCGAAAATCCCTGATGGCACGCCGATCTTGCTGCAGTTCAAGCTCGCAGTCGAGCACCTGCAGAAGACCCTTGTCGACGGCAAGACCACCGGCGTGGTCAACTTGATCCTGGCTGACGGCACGCAGCCGGAGCCGAAGGGCTTCGAGGACGAGATCAATGTGCCCTGGGGCATCAACATCGACGGCAATGACGACGTCTGGGTCGCTGGCTTCTGGGCGCGCAACGTCGTGCTGATGGCTGGCCATGATACGAAGGGGCATCCCGCAGGCACCAAGCCCGGCGATGTCATCCACGTGTTCGAGAGCGGCGGTATCCAGATCAATACCGACGTGCAGATCGACCCGGCTGGCAACGTCTGGTCCGCGAACAACTGGAATAACGTCGAAGCGGCGATTGCTGATGATCCGGCCCGCGCCACCTCGACTTGGGGCGGAGGATCGGGGCTCACTGTCTTCTATGGAGTCGCGGAACCGGTAAAGACCCCGCTCGTAGGGCCGGTGCAGCGTCCCTGAAGACCCAGACCGGTGAAGCAATCTCTATCCATCGCTACTAACCTGATTCAGAGATACCGATGTCAAACACCTTGTCGGAATTGATAACGCTGATTCAGATGTTCAGGCACTGGCTGAAAAGGGGCTCGATTCTACTTGTCTTGTTCGGGCTTGTTGCACCTTCTGCATCAAGCCAGGCAGACACAGGAAGGAGAGGACAATGAAAATTCAAACTATGCAGGCACGCCTCGCCCGGTATGCGGTGGTGGTAATGACTGGATTGGTTGCACCGTGTTTTGTTAACCCGGTACTTGCCGCTGATAAACCCAACATCCTGGTCATCATGGGCGACGACCTCGGTATTCCCAACATCAGCGTCTACAGCCACGGGATGATGGGATACAAGACGCCGAACATCGACCGCATCGCCAAGGAGGGCGTGCTCATGACCGACTACTATGCGGAGCAGAGCTGCACGGCGGGCCGCGCGTCGTTCATTACGGGACAGTACGGCATCCGCACGGGCCTCACCAATGTCGGGCTTCCCGGGGCCCCGATCGGCATCCAGGACGAAGACCCGACGCTGGCCCAGTTGCTCAAACCGCTCGGCTACCGCACCGGTCAATTCGGCAAGAATCACCTGGGCGATCGCAATCAGTTCCTGCCGACCGTCCACGGCTTCGACGAGTTCTTCGGAAATCTCTATCACCTCAACGCGGAAGAGGAGCCGGAGAACCCGGACTATCCCAAGGACATGTCTTTCGCCGCCGAGTTTGGCCCGCGGGGTGTGCTCGACTGCAAGGCCACTGACGTCGACGATGAAACGGTCGAGCCACGGTTCGGCAAAATCGGTAAACAGACATGCGTAGACACCGGGCCGCTAACCATCGAACGTATGAAGACGATCGACCAGAAGTTCCGCGCACGCGCGATGGACTTCATGGACCGGGCGGTCGAGGCGGACGAACCCTTCTTCATCTGGTTCTCCCCATCGAGAATGCACTTTTTCACGCACTTGCCGGACGACTGGAAAGGCAAGTCGGGCCTGAACAAGTACGCCGACGGCATGTTGCAGCACGACAACGACGTGGGCGTCCTGCTCGACAAGCTCGACGAGTTGAAGATCGCCGACAACACGATCGTGCTCTACACCGGCGACAACGGCGTGCACGCCTCCACATGGCCCGACGCGGGCGTGACGTGGTTCCGCAGCGAGAAGACGACTAACTGGGAGGGGGCTTACCGCGTCCCGATGCTGGTCCGCTGGCCTGGCAATATCCCCGCTGGCAGCGTCTCCAACGAGATCATGGCCGCGATCGACTGGGTCCCGACCCTGATGGCCGCGGCGGGCGAGCCGAACATCGTCGAAAAAGTGAAGAAAGGCTACAAGGCCGACGGCCGAAACTTCAAGCGTTACATCGACGGGATGAATTTCCTGCCGCACCTGACCGGCCAGGAGCCGGAGGGACCGCGTGACATGTTTTTGTATTTCAACAGTTCCGCCCAACTTACTTCGCTCCGCTTCAAGCGGTGGAAAGCGGTCTTCATGGAACAGCTTGCCGAAGGGCAGGCGGTCTGGCGGGAGCCCTGGGTCGATCTGCGCGCCCCGAAACTGTTTGACCTCCGAATGGACCCGTTCGAGAAAGCGGACATCGAGTCGAACACCTATGAGGACTGGTGGGCCCGCCGCGCGTTTCTAATCGTGCCGACGCAGCCGCTCGTCGGCGCCTTCCTCGCTACACTGAAGGATTACCCGCCGAGTCAGGAACCGGCATCGTTCAATCTCGACCGGGTGTTTGAAGAGTTCTTGAGCAAGCCGGTAACGAACTAGGAATGTCGAAGTGGCGGGACAAACATAGACAGCCATTAATTAAAGAGCCATTAATAAAGAAAGACAATAGTGAACGTGACTGACATGTTTGTGAGTTACACGATTAGATCCGCACGATTTTTCTTTGTTTTGATGATCTATCTATTAGGTTTTAATCGGCAGCAACATCGTTTTTCCAGTTGAGGATAATTGTACGCCACCATGACTGACGCCATTTTCTGAACGTTTGGTTTGTGAATCAAGTTGTGAGCTAGACACTGGAAAATAACCGCTCGCACTGACTGATGCCCTGCGCCCAGCGTTGACCGAGGTCTTCGCACGCGCTGCGAACGTGGTGGGTTGCACCTACCAAGTGTTTAAAGGGGTGTTCGAAGTGACGCGTGAGGTAGCACCAGTGGCGAGCATCCATCTGCAAGCGTTGCAGTATCGCCGGGAGCTCTGCGGAGATCGCGCCTTTTTTACCTTCACGCAGAATGCGACCGCTCCAGTCGACCAGCTCGAGATAATCGCCGAGGCGGAAAGGAATACCAACAGGCATGTCGGTACGCGGGTTGCCTGCGAAGGGCAGCAGTTGCTCGGGCTGCTAATCGATACTATTAGGTAGTTGGGTTTGACGAGCTCTATCAATGCGGCACTGCACTGAGGTGTGCTTGGAGGCTTCCGGTGTGGTCGCCATCCGTGCCCGGATCGGATTGAGGTCGACGTACACCATGCACGCAGCCAGCGCTTTTTCATCTAGCAGGGCCTGCGAGATGTATCGACCTTCCCAGAACCTGCCGGTGACGTTGTCTTCACGATTGGCTTCACGGGCAATCGGTTCGTTGAGACAGCGCATGAACCAGCTGATGGAAATCAGACGTTGCCGCCATTCAGCTGCTTGCTCGGCCAGCGCTATGTTCAATATATCAACCGCACTTACCAACGCAGTGGCACGCTTTGGGAAGGACGTTTTCGTTCATGTTTAACCCAGAGCCAGGATTACGTTTTGGCATGCTACCGCTATATTGAGTTGAACCCGGTAAGAGCAAACATGGTGGCGCATCCAAGGCAATATCCTTGGTCAAGCTATCTCGCCAATGTTGAGGGTAGACAGAACGTGTTACTTATTCCGCATGACGAATATCTGAGATTGAATAGAAATGAGTTGGCGAGGCGGAAGGCTTATCGGGCACTTTTCAAGGCCCATATCGATGATGATGTGAATAATGAGATCAGGAATGCGACGAACGGCAATTTCGTGCTCGGGAATACGCGCTTCCAGGAAGAAATCGCACACGCGCTAGGGAGGCGGGTGACAAAAGGGAAAGCGGGCAGGCCGAAGAAAAGGGTTGGTAAATAGCGGTTGGTATCAGGAGCCGGGTTGGGTATACGCGTTTTTTGCACGCGCGTATCATGACTGAAAGGCCGCTATCTGGAAAGAATTGGCCATTCGAGCGTCGCGGGTGGACGTGGCAATTTTGGCCAGTATTTTCACAGTGTGTCGCTCTGCCGTACGGCTGCATGGGCAGGGGGCGCCGGGTAACTGGTGCTCCTACTGCGAGACAACTCAGAGTGGTAAAACGAAGTGACAAGCCACATCAATTAATAACAGCATGCCGTAGTCGTGTTTGTTTGCGTGATTTGGGCGCAAAATAAAAGCTGCGGAGGTATGTGCGAATTGAACAGCTTTGTAATGTTTATTTTCGGCCTGACATTTCAACTAACTCTGACACCTCAAGTGAACCGCCAATATCTAGAAAAGGGCAAGCCTTTGCAATAGAGAGTGCCGCCTCTATAGAATCCGCTTCAATTATAGTGTAACCAGACATTGATGTTGTGCCTCCAGTGGTAACAGTACCATCAGAGTTTACTGTGCTTGTATTCTTAAGCGGATTAGCAGGACTAACAACTGACTCGCCCAATGAAGCTAACCAATCCATATATTTCGAAAAATGTTGCTTACCTTCCTCTGGGCTAGATGGTTGATTGCCGCCCAGATAAACAATTATATATTGAGCCATTTGCGTTTCCCCTTTGTTGAATTTAAAGACATTCTGATTAATTCGAATGTCGTCTTTCCGGCGCATACCCAAAGGGCACAAGGGCCGGAATCTATTAAGGCATTGAATTAGAACCCCTGGATTCCGGGTCTCGACCCTATGTTCCTGACAGAGTCTACCTCGCCCATCCGTGGGCTCTTACGCTTTGCTTCGCCCGGCTTGTGCCCGTTCTTTGGGTAAATGATGAATTAATCAGAGTCTCCTTAACTTCTACTGCATTAATCAAAAAGAACAGTGAATTAGATTGAAATATTGAGGTTATTCAGATTAATTCGTTTTTTTTATCTTTCGGCTAGAGATAATACCAGCGCAGCCAGGTCGGGTGGTTACTATTTCTGTGCTCACGCGCTATCAGGAAATTGCGACTATAGATTACAAGCTCACTTTACATTGTTGATATGCCGATTTACTTGGCTATGGTATTAAAGTCATTGCGGAAGGTTTAAGATACCCCGTGAAAAAAATAATGAATATAATTCAAATGCTGACATGGAAGTAGATATTAGCAATATAACTAACGGATCCCGAATCCTGGTAGTGGATGATGAAGAGACTCTGAGAGAATTGTTCTTCGAGGTCCTCACCGATAAGGGTTATCAGGTAACGACGGCCAAAAGCGCCGAGGAAGCCTTG
>CAMYKK010000124.1 GCA_947258975.1 uncultured Gammaproteobacteria bacterium | reverse complement strand
CAGGGAGTCCCACAATGATTAAAGCTACCTTTGGCCTGACCCAAGAACCTTTCTGCCGCACCGACCCCTCGCTGTTGCCGCAACAACAGCAGATCTTGGGGGACACTAACATTTCATCCAGTTTTTGACGGTGAGAACGGCCAAAAAATGCCTTTATAATCAACGTGTTACAATTTCAGTTATTGAAATACTCAATAAATACAAGGGCCCAATACACTTTCTTAAAGTTATTTCTGGAATAGCTGTTCCCCTCCTGCCGCCGGAGTTCGCTGTCTGTTTGAGCCACCGAGCAATTGGTCACGCCAAGGGCCAATGTGGAATGCGAAGACTCCGCGAAAGTTGATGTGCTCGAATCTCACAGGAGTGATGTGCCGAAGCATCTGCGCGGTGATTTTGTCGGGCATTTCCTGTCGCCATACCGTGTGTACTCTGTCCATGTGATGGGTGTTCCAGGCCATGGCGATGTTGGTGAGTAGGGCCAGGGCGCCGGATTGTGCCACCAGTTCTTCACGGCGCCTGCCACGCTTCGGCACCGGCCGCCCGTGATGAATCGCACGCTGCAGTGCATGCACCGATTCTCCGTGGTCCAGAATGCGTAATACCTCACGCCGGAATACCGGTTGAGACAAGTAATCGCAGAGGTAGCTCGTCAGCACCAGTTTTCCCAGCGCGACTCCGGCACCGTACAGGGGTTCACCCCTCGCTGCCGTACCATACCGACGCAAGGCCATTGTCGCTGAACACCAACCATACCGAACGGATGCCGCCAGTCGAACGAACTCATCCCAATCTCGCTCGACCACTTTCAATGACACGGTCGGTCCCATGATGGGCAGCAGGGTATCGGGAACGGTAACCCCCTTCGGGACGAACAATTTCTGATACTTGAGCTTTCGCAGTCTCGGGTAGAGATCCAATCCGAGGACCTTGGATATACCGGTGGCAAAGTGTGTATGCCCTTTGGTATCGACGGCGACGGCTTCTATCTTCGTTCCCGGCGAACGGATGGCTCCTTCGATGGCCGGCCCCGCCTCACGTTCGTTGAGGACGATCGGTTGATCATAGCTGATACCCCATTGGTCGAGGACATGGACATAGCTGCCTATTGCATGCGTGCGCCGGCGAGGATCAACCCGGGCTGTCCACAGATGTCGTGACACTTCGAGTGTGATCATGTCAGATGACGCGAGCGAGCCGTCTCCCCAATGGCTGACGATGTCGTGCCGACGAAGAAATTCCAGCACCACGGCATTTGCCTTGGCCAGGGTACCTTCCTCTTCGAGTAGCTGCATGGCCTGCTGTATATCTCTCGTCGCTAGACCGGGGATCATCAACGCAACGCGTGCAGCGCCGAGCTCACTGCCCTGAGCAATCAACGCACCATAGAGAGCCAGCAGCTCGCGTTCACTCTTGGGCGCGCGGCCCAGCAGCTGCCAACTGAAATGCGTGTGGCTGTCGATTTCCAGCAGGAGGTTGGGGAATTGGATAGCCCCGATGGTATCGATCATCGCCTTCGCCACTGCACGCGTACCTTTCGGTCGCGCCTCCGCCGTGATTCGTGGTAGATAAATGGTTTCGTTTTCGATGCCGAGTTCTCCGGCGCGCACAGCCTCATCGAGAGCTACCAGGTCGGATTGAAGCCGTTCTTTGAGTTTGGTCAGGAATTTCTCCGGAGACCGGGGCAGGCCCAGGGCCTTGTAGTACTTCCCCTTGTTCTTCTCCCACTCTTCCAGCGGCATGAGCAGCGATTTCCGGCTGCGATAGGCGAAACTGTATTCGACGGAGATCGACCCATTCTTCAAACTACGGCGCAGGGTGTACAGGGTGGCTGCCTCGAATGCGCAGAATGCGCGCCTTCGGTCGGGATCGTCCATCAGCGGTTGCCACCGTCGCGGCACCGGAATATCGAAGTCAGGGGGCAGTTCCCGGTCGCCAGCATCGTAGAGCCTGCGAAGTACCTGCAAGGCCATCCAGCCGGGGTGGTCGGGTGTGGCCTCGAAATCGAGTACCATCAAGGCGCGCAGCAAAGGCCGAATCTTTGATTCGGTTGTCAGCGCCTCGCGCGTGAGTGCGGCCCGCGGTGGCGGTTTCCGCGCCATCAACGGGTCGATCATTGCGCAGGCAGTGGCACGCGCCTGGTGGTCGCTGATGTCCGGGTTGTGCAGAGTTTGGTGGATGGCCTGCACTGCCAACCAAGCGGTTTGGTTTCTCTCGTTCTGTTGTCGTTCGGCAGTCTGCCGTGCGCCAGCCCAGAGTTCGCTGACGCGCTTTTCGACTTGGGAGAGGACTATGTCGACCAGGTCCATCAAGGTCACCCGAAGAAAGCAAACCAGTTCCAGGGTGCGCCGCACAGGCGACATCGCCCTGAGCCGTCGCGGGAAACGGCGGCGCATTCGAGACGCATAATACCGTTGCCTTTCGAGTGGAAACGGCAGGTTGTAACTGTGTACGCCGAGTTCTTTCAGTGCCTCGATCTTGTGAAATAACTCTGTGAGATGGGTCTCTGAGCGTTTTGCCGGTGGCGTCTTGAGCCAGTCAATGAGCTGGATTTGATAACGGGGATGTTCCTGATAGAGTGCGTCCAGCCACCCACTGGATACTGACTCAGGCACGACATCAATCGCTTCCAGATACAGTGTGTGTTCCACCGCAACCAGAATTCGGGCGGAGAGTTCCTTGATTGTGCGCTTCCTGGGAATTACGATCTGCTGTTCGTAGAGCCAACGGTATGCGAAACCGATGAGCGCATCGATGTCCCCGGAGGTACGAGCCTGTTGTTTCAGTCGCGTCACCAGGACACGCCGCCGGCCTGGTGACAGCGGGGCGAAACCGAGATACTCCATCACCCATTGCTGGTGATCATACCGTGTGCGCCTTCGTCGATAGAGCGCACGGACCGAGGCGATCGTGGGCGACTCGACGTCGATCTGCCGGCCGATATGACGGAGCAAATCTGCGGGAAGAATGCGCACGCCGTCGAGGGCACAGCCTGTCATACGCAGGAAGCACAACTGTAGGGCTACCGCCAATCGGTTCAGGCCGCGAAAGCGGCCACAGATGTCATCGCGCTCCTGGGGAGTCAGCGTGAAAAACTGGTCGATTTCCCAGTCAGAAAGCCGGGGCAATGATCGGATGCCGAGGTAGGGTGTTTGCCAGTGAGGGAGCATCGATTTCCTCCATCTTCCAAACTTCGCACGGGACCCGACATTATGCCGGTATTGCGGTGGTGAGGAGCGGAAGGAGTGGATCTGGTGTTATTCTAGAATCTGCTTTAGAAAAGTGTATTGGCCCATTGAAAACACAAGGTATTGTAAAAAGTGGATTTGTAAGGCGTTGATTTTAAAGAAGAATATTTCCTGATCCCGCCGTCACAAACTGGATGAAATGTTAGTGTTCCCCAATCAGAAACGCCTCTTTTATAATTCTATATTGTTGGGGACACTATGAATGCGGCTATCTTTTTGTTTAACGACACTGATATTTACCTTGACCCTTCTATTGAAGGCGTTGGTAATCATCATCAGCTTATCAATAGTAAAGCGGGAAAGCTCGGCGTTGCGAATACGGGAAAAATCACTGAAATTGTAGCCTGTAACTTTTCCAGCTGCCCGAACTGTCAGCTTCTCTTTATCAAGTATGCGGACAATTTCTGCAGCAAGTAACGCTTTGGTTTGTTTTACATCAGCATCTTTTTCACCAAGGTCTCGAAAAATATTACCACTACCTTTAACAAGTTCTATTTTTTCACTCATTTTAACAACTCCTTTAGTTGTTTAATGCGATCTTTAATCAAATCTATATCTTCCTTGGGTGTACTGATGCCTGATTTCGATTTTTTCTTGAAGGCATGAATAACCCAAATATCATCACCAATTTTTAAAGCATAGATAGAGCGGTATGTATCGGTTCTATAGCGTTTGGTTATTTCGAATACACCTGTGCCGAGTCCTGTCATGGGTTTTGCACTATCAGATTTTAGGCCCTCCGCAGCTAATGTTAATGCGCTTTCCATGTCATAACGGACCGATGCAGGTAATTTCAAAAAGTCCTTTTTAGCGGCCTTGATCCAGGAAATATTGCGGGTAAGTATTGGCACTTAAAACTCCATAATTCACCATCAAATGTTGGCATATTTGACAACACCTGTCAATACTAATAACGGGTTCCCAACAATATAGGGGCTCTGCGGACATAAGCGGACGAGATCTTGCGCGAAGGCCACTTAACTTACTGTTATACCTATTAATTGATGCTGTCATTTTTCTTGTGAAGCGTGGATCAGCTTCTTTTTGGCTGATTTATGACGTTCCTTAAGCTCGATATCGATGTATTTGTCGGTAATAGCACTGGAACTGTGGCCAGCATCGTCCCGCACATGCTCGCGCGGCCGAATCTTCACATCATCTGAAATGCCGGTATGCCGTAACCAGTGAACGGTGGCCTCCATCATTGTTTCTGCTTCTTCAGGTTGGTCGCTTTTAGCCAATCGTTGGATGGCATGATCAAAACAGGTCTGTATGATGGCACGTATATGCGTGGTGTTAGAGAGTGGCCCCTTACCTCGATGAACCGGGAATAAGGGTGAGTCATCGGCCGAAGAGGGGAAGACAGACAATCCTAGGAATTTTCGCCAACGCTTCAAGGCCGCCAACATCGTATCGCTGACCGCAATCTGCCGTTCCTTATTGCCTTTTCCCACCGTCGTGAACCACCAACGCCCCTCCTGGTCCTTATGAAAATCATTCATCGTCGGTACCCATCGATCACTGGCCGATAATTCAGATATACGAAGATACATAGAATAGAGTGTGGAGATCATAAACAAGGTACGTTCATGTGCACCTGGATTCTCTTCCGCCATAGATTCTGCCGTTTCAATCAAGGTCTGCCACTGTTGTTGGCTTAAACGACGTACTTGGGTGTGGCTTTGGCGTTTCTGTACAAACCTGCTCTTCTGACGTATCAGCGCGACCGGATTCGAAAATGTGTATTCCTCAAGCAACAAATACTGATAGAAACTGCTGATAATCGCCAGCATTTCCTTGATGGCGCCATTGGATAAGCTGTAATTTTCCTTTTCCGGAAGGTGGCCCTTTTTAAAGGCCGATTTGGATACATTGACCACATACGGCCGCCATTCAGGGTTGGGGAATCTGAGTCCATCAGAGACAATGAATCTCGGTGGTTTTTTCAGGCCGATCCACGCCTTGGGGGGATACTGACAAAACCGTATGAAATTTTCGATGTCGCCCCGTTTGAGTGTGTCGACCGTTTTTAAGGCGATATGCCAGGTCCAGTGCAGTAACCGCTCGGTTTCGCGGCGATACGCATTGAATGTGCCCACACTGCCGACATAATGCTTCAGGAACGTGCGCGTGATCTCAAAATCATTCACTTGTTCAGACGTTAAGTACGCCGGAGCAACGCAGTCGTCGATGTGGCCCACTGAATCGAAGCACGCCAGCGGTGCGCGACGCATGCTTGCTATTTGTGGAGGCTGTGACACACTATATCCTATACCGTGGTTATGACAGTTATCACAGTATAAAGAGAATAACGAACGATGCAATAGCCCCACAGGAGCTTTCTAATGTCGCGGTTGGTCTTTTTATCACCGAGTGAAAAACGGAAATTTGATTCCCCACCCGCTTTCAACAAAAAGCAACGGCCCGCCTATTTCGTCATATCTTGTGTTTGCTGTAAGCGACGATTTAACAGCTGCCATGACATACGAAGTGACCGGGTTTACTGATTGATAAGTTATTCGACCAAAATAACGGTTGAAAAGTATTCTAGTGCCTATTGACTTGGTGGCGGCTCATATGTGTTATGCGTTTTCTCCAATATACTTCGACAAGAATTCCATGATTACCTTTTCATAATTTTCTCTATCATACTCGTATAAATTCGTGTGACGAGCCCCCTCGATTTGATAAAACTGCTTTGGAGACGGAGCATTATCATATAATGACCTCGCCTCATTTAACGTGGTTCTCGCATCTTCAGTCCCATTGATGATAAGAACTGGTGACCTTATGTTCTTTATAGCATTCAGTGGGGCAAGAGAATCAAGATCGACGCCCAATCTGGCAGGGATTTGAATATAAAGTAACGGTGACAATATTTCTCCCAATACACCGTAACCGTTCATTTTAAAGCGTGATTCTCTCCGCCGGACGTTGACGTTATATTTCTCCCCACAAACCACACAGGAGAGAAAACATGCATCAAGGCAAA
>CAMYKK010000123.1 GCA_947258975.1 uncultured Gammaproteobacteria bacterium | reverse complement strand
TCGAGGATCACTACGTTATACGACCAACAATATCGATCGCCAGAGATGTCGACTACCGAACAAATGCACTTGGGGAACAGGGCGCACCCGTGCCTAATGGTTTTGAGTATAGCTCAGGCACAAATCCAAATTTCCTAAGCGTCGAAGATCTGAAGCAATTGAACGAAGACTACCCGTGATTCCATACGCTCGTCAGGACATCTCGCCTCAGGATATCGAGGCGGTCATTGATGTATTGAAGTCAAATTGGTTGACGCAAGGCCCAACTGTGCAGCGATTCGAAAAGATAGTTGCTGACTACTGTGGCGCGCAGCATGCGGTTGCGGTCAATAGCGGTACCTCGGCGCTTCACATAGCGTGTCGCGCCTTGGGGCTTGGCCCCGATGATATGTTATGGACGTCACCGAATACCTTCGTAGCCTCGGCGAATTGTGCTCGTTACTGTGGTGCGCACGTAGATTTCGTGGACATTGATCCGCACACTTACAACATTTCAGTACCTGCGCTCGCTGCTAAGCTCGAAAGCGCCTCAAGAAACGGTGGTCTACCCAATGTCATCGTGGCCGTGCATTTCGCCGGACAACCCTGTGATATGCGGGGCATAAGGGGGCTTGCGGATCAATACGGCTGCCAAGTCATCGAGGACGCGTCGCATGCTATTGGTGCCGAATATAAAGAATGCCCCGTCGGTGGTGGCCAATTTTCTGATCTTACGATATTTAGTTTTCATCCGGTGAAGCTTGTAACGACCGGTGAGGGGGGTTTGATAACAACAAATCGTGATGATTTGTTTGAGACGCTGTGCCTATTGCGTAGTCATGGTATTACTCGAGATCTCAATCGGATGAGGGGCCAATCAGAGGGCTCATGGTATTACCAGCAGGTAGATTTGGGATACAACTATCGTATGACAGATATTCAGGCCGCGTTAGGTATAAGCCAAATGCAACGTCTACCTGATTTTATTAGTAGGCGCCGAGAGTTGGTCGTGCGATACAACGAACTATTACGCAATCTACCAATAGGGTTGCCGTTTTATGGGCCTGACTGCGGGTCGGCGTGGCACCTGTATGTAGTTCGTCTTAATCTGGCAAAGGTCTCGAAAAGCCGGCAACAAGTATTCAATGCGATGCGGGCTAATGGTATTGGTGTCAATGTCCACTATATACCTGTGCATCTGCATCCATATTATCGCGACCTAGGATTCGGCCCGGGTGATTTTCCAGAGGCAGAGCGATATTACGCTGAAGCGGTTACTTTGCCGTTGTATGTGCGATTATCGAATAGCGAACAGGATTTCGTTGTGCAAGAGCTGGTCAATGCACTCAATTAACCAAGCCTTTCCTCTGTTACGCGTTTGAACTAAAGGTAGCGTAGAGATGACAGCAGACTTAAAAGCCTACGAAGTATGGGCGACAACTCCTGAGGCAGAAGGAACGCTTGCTGATCGTGCACGTGGTGTTCTACCTGAAATGGAGTCCACAAAGCAGCTGGTAAAATTAGTTTCGGGGATGTACAAGCCCGGGATGACCGTTCTCGATGTAGGCTGCAATGCGGGACATTATCTTAGAGGGCTACACCGTTTAGATCCGACGCTTGCATACACGGGGATCGACGCCTATCCCTCATACATCGAGCAAGCATTGGAGATATTTGCTGACGATCCCAATGCGCAATTTGCAGTCAAAAGTATTCTTGATCCGCTCTATCCGAACGATCCGCGTGACATTAGTTATTGCTGCAATGTACTGTTACATCTCCCCGATTTTCGCGTGCCGGTGAGAAATATTTTAGCCAGCACAACACAAGTTTGTTTTATTCGATCACTGTTCGGTGAGTACACGACGATCGTGCGGCGGGCGCGGGATCACGAGCTGGACAAACATGGCGACCCGGTGCGTTTCATATTTCAAAATACCTGGGAAGAATCGTTATTTACTACCTTCGTTGAATCTTTGGGGTGGAAGGTCGAGTTCATAGAGGATGAATTCGACCCGAAAGTACTTGAAAGCGAATATGGGGAGTTGAAGAAAGGACGTGGGACACGGATTGTCGGTGCTAAACAGGTGGATGGAAACATTGTATTCAACTGGGTCTGGGCGAAGATAACTCCGCGGTAATGCGGCGATCGATCAGGGAGTCCGCAACGATAACTTCGTCTTGGTTCGAACGGTCCCTTAACTAGGCGGATGGGCGACGTCCAAATTATACTTCAGGCGAGAACCACTTCGGCGCGTCTTCCAGCGAAGGTACTATTGCCAATCAACGGATTGCCGATGGCCATACTTGCCGCCAAACGTGCGGCAAATCGCGGATTGGCGGTTATCGTTGCGACCTCACAGGATTCCTCGGACGATTTGCTCGCGGCAACCGCGCACTCCTACGACCTCGAAGTGTTCAGGGGTGCATTAGACGATTGCCTTGGCCGCTGCGCAGCGGCGATCGAACACCTTGATGATGACGCAATCGTAATCCGGCTGACAGGCGATAACGTGTTTCCGGATGGAGAATTTCTCGCGGCAATGTTGAATCGCTTCGAATCGAGTGATCTCGATTACCTGTCGACACAATCTCCGGAAGATGGCTTACCTTGCGGGCTCAGCGCAGAGATCATGCGTGCCGGAATGCTACGTCAAGCGGCGACGCACGCGATTGAACCGTTTGATCGCGAGCATGTCACGCCATGGATTCGACGCCTCAGTGATCCACCGATATTTGATGACTTCGCGGACGATGTTCGCCTAGGCAACCTGCGATGCACGGTCGATATTCTGGATGATTACCAACGTATTGTTCAGGTCTTCCACGGAATTGATGATCCCGTCGGCGCAGATTGGCGGGAACTCTGCGATCGCCTCGCCGCACTCCCCGATACGCCGGCCCGCCACGTAACGCCGCGCCGCACGGACGGAACGCTTTATGCGCCGTTCGTGCTTGGCACAGTTCAGCTCGGGATGCCCTATGGGGTCGCCAATACCGCGGGCATGCCGGATGTTGCCCTGGCCACGAGGCTGGTTCGGCGTGCGATTGAACTGGGCGTGACCGACATTGACACTGCGCGTGCATATGGTCATAGCGAGCAGCATCTAGGTCGCGCGCTTGGAGATGGCTGGCAAACTCGTGTGCGCATCATCACCAAGCTTTCGCCACTTGAGCACATCGATGCACGCGGTCCCGAGTCCGCGATCGCGGATGCGGTCTATGCGAGCGTGTTCCGATCTTGCCACGAGTTGGGCGTCAGCAAACTTGATACGCTGTTACTCCATCGTGCCGACCATCTACGGGCAGCGGATGGCCTGATCGTAAAACTGCTGTCCGCATTGCGAGATGAGGGCGTAATTGACAGGTTGGGAGTGTCGGTGCAGGAGCCGAAGGAAGCGCGGTTGTCACTTGCCGACCCAAATATCCAGCATTTGCAACTACCGTTTAACCTCCTCGATTGGCGCTGGCGGGATACTGAGTTTCAGGCGTCGGTGCGTACGCGCGGGGATCTTGTTGTGCATGCCCGTAGCGCGTTGCTACAGGGACTCCTCACGCTGCGGGATTCAGACGCTTGGCCACACACCGGGGCGGAACCCGACCGGGTGATCGACGGCCTGACAGCGTTAGTGCATGAACTCAATCGTGAGGATGTGATCGATCTTTGTTTGGCGTATGTGCGGGCGCAAGATTGGATCGACGGCGTGGTGCTAGGCGTAGAGAATTTGGATCAGCTCGAACGTAACGTAGAATTGTTTTCCCGGCCACCGCTAACTCCCGAGGCATGCAAGCAAGTTGAACGCAGACTTGACTTCGCCCCCATCGAACTTTTGAACCCTGCGCTTTGGCAGTCTGCGCATGCACGGACTCAGTGATGGAACGACGACTAGGTGAGCAGATATTCAACATCGATGGCCATGTCGCTTTTGTCACTGGCGCGACGGGTTGGTTAGGGCAAAGTATTTCCCGTGTATTGGCGGAGGCCGGTGCCCACGTGATTCTCAACGGGCGCAGTCAGGCCAAACTGGAAACGCTTCGCGACGCGATCCAGGGCGCCGGGTACAGCGCGGAAATCGCTGCCTTCGATGTCTCCGAACCGGGAGCATCGGAATTCTTCTTTGAGAAATTGAGCCGTGAGGGGAAGCGACTCGATGTGCTGATTAATAATGCATATGCGGGCGAAGCAGGCACGATCGCTTCGACAAGTGCCGATCAATTTGCGCAAGCAAACGAAGTCGTTGTGACGGCTGCGTTTCGCTGTATGCGTGCTGCATACCCTGCTTTGCGCCACGCGGCAGAGACGGTGGGTCAGGCATCAATCATCAATATTGCATCAATGTATGGCGTCGTCAGTCCTGATCAGCGCGTCTATGGCGACAGTCAGCTGAACAACCCTCCTTTTTATGGCACCGCGAAGGCCGGTCTATTGCAACTCACTCGTTACATGGCTTGCGCATACGCAAACGACAACATACGTGTGAATGCCATCAGCCCGGGGGCATTCCCTCGCGATGAGGTTGCCATCAATGCGCCGGAAATGGTGCGCGCGCTTGAAGATCGGGCACCGCTTGGAAGGATAGGTGTTCCTGACGAAATGCGCGGCCCCGTTTTATTCCTTGCGTCCGATGCATCCAGCTATGTTACCGGTGCCAATCTTGTCGTAGATGGCGGATGGACGGCGTGGTAATGAGGCAGGTGGCGAACATTATGAATTTTCTTACTGGGGTTTATTAACTGTGTTGAAGTACTGTACGAAATGCATGTTACCGGATACAAAACCGGACCTTTATCTTGATGACGAGGGAGTGTGTAGCGCGTGCCGCTACTTTGAGCAGCGAGTTGAGATTGACTGGGATCAACGAAGTGCGCAGCTACACGAGGTACTCGATAGGTACCGGTCAAAAGATCGGAGCAATTATGACTGTATCGTTCCGGTAAGCGGTGGTAAGGACAGCACATGGCAAGTGCTTACCGTGCGCGAGCTGGGAATGAACCCACTGTGCGTGTCAGCGACGACCTGTGATCTCTCGGAACTCGGCCGCAAGAATATGGATAACATCAAGCAATTGGGAGTAGATTGCGTCGAATACTCGACTAATCCGCTTGTCCGAGCCAAGCTCAATCGGATTGGTCTGGCCCAAGTGGGTGACATATCCTGGCCCGAGCACGTGAGTATTTTTACGGTCCCGGTGCGCATTGCGGTGAAGTTCAGAGTCCCCTTGATCATCTGGGGCGAAAACCCTCAATCTGAATATGGTGGCCCGGCGGTAAACGCGGAGGGCAATATACTTGATCGGCGTTGGCTCGAAGAATTTGGAGGAATGTTGGGCCTGCGAGTCGCTGATATGATTGGAGTGGAAGGCCTCGCCAAAGAGGACTTGATCCCGTTTACGTATCCCACGGACGATGAGCTCCGGGATGTGGGGGTGAGCGGCCTGTTTCTGGGATATTTTCTGCCCTGGGATGGCTTCATCAATGCGTTGATATCGGAGGCGCATGGATTTACACCATACTCTTCACTTGTTGAAGGCTCGATGGTGAACTACGAGAATCTTGATAACCACCAGACCGGAATCCACGATTACTTTAAGTTCTTAAAGTATGGATTTTGCCGTACTACTGATATCGCATCGCTGCATGTACGACGTGGACGGCTGACGCGACATCAAGCCAAGAACCTGATTCTTAAGCACGATGGAAAATTTCCTTGGACCTATCTCGGTAAGCCTCTAGAAGATATCTTAAAGCCGCTGGATATGACTGTAGATGAATTTGTTCAGATCTGCGATCGGTTCACCAACAAGAAGATATTCCTAACCGATTCCAAAGGGAATCTGGTTAAGGATAACGATGGCAATCTGACAAAGGTGAATTACGACAACTCATGAGTGTGCTGGTTATCGATTATGGTATGGGAAATCTCGGTTCGGTACGCCGTTCGCTCGAGGAATGTGGCGCTACGGTGGTGATTTCGGAGAACCCTGCAGCGATAAAAGCTTGCACCAAACTCATACTGCCGGGGGTCGGCGCTTTCACCGATGGAATGGCCCATCTACGGCGCGCCGGTTGGGTTGAGGCGATTCACGACGCCATTAACGCCCGCGGGTTACCGATTTTAGGTATCTGTCTGGGGATGCAGCTTCTGGCATCGAAGGGCTACGAGGGGGGAACAACGAAAGGACTGGGTTTGATTCCCGGGGTTGTTAAGCGTTTAGAGCCGACCGCTGAGAAAGTCCGCATTCCGCACGTCGGCTGGAACGAGTTACATGGGCGGCGAGACGACGACCTTCTTGCCGAGGTGCCAGATCGGTCCGATTTCTACTTTGTTCACAGTTATCATTTCGTGCCGGATGACAATCACCACACCGTCGCCACCACGCCTTATTGTGGGGAGTTTGTTTCCATGGTCGC
>CAMYKK010000122.1 GCA_947258975.1 uncultured Gammaproteobacteria bacterium | reverse complement strand
CCCCATCATGCCATTGCCTGCACCTAAATCTAATATTCTTAGCTCACTAAAATTATCTTGATACTGTTTTACCGCTGATTCGAGTATTGAGGCTACTTTACTTGGAGATGTGCATTTTAGGCGGTCATAAAAGATTTGCTCATACAGACCTTCTACCTGATAAATTTCATCGTAGTCGTGGAACTTTATTTTCCTCTTGCCACCTGATCCCTGAAGATAGAAATAGGCTTCGTCTTGATTGACATTGGATAACTCGTCCTTTGGAAATTGTATTCGGTGTCTTTTCGTCATTGCTTCCTCAGTTCGGCTTGGATGTTTATTGGCCTAACAGGTAATGGAACGTTTTCGCTCCATTTGTCAATATTAGGATTCGCGTAGGTTTTAAGGATTTTCTTGGTGTAATCCGATAGTTCTAATAGTTCGTCTGCGAGTGTCATTCTAGCAAATACGGATCACACTACCGGGCCTCAATAAACTGGAGCGTGCGACGGAGTATCTATATCACGGCACTCATTCGGAAGGCAGGTGTGGATCGCTATGTATAGCTATACATAGCGATCCTTATGTTATAGTTCCCAACTATGTATAGTTGTAATGACCAGCCCCTGTTTTATGGAGTGGGTCCCGATGCGCAAAGGCGTCGCTAATCTGTTTCGTTACCGGGAGGTTTCCCTGGCCGCAGTCGATGATCCGAGAACGGCCCTCAAGCAACTGAACGCCATCACCCAGCGCAAACGAATCCGTACCGGTCAATCCGTTAAGGCATTCAATCCATTGAGCGCTGACGATCAACGGATCTTCAAAGCATTGCTGTCGGGGGCAAACACCATCAACGGCTTTCGCAACCGCGATATTCGTGAACGATTGGCCGGCACTCCTTTGCTGCGGGCTTGTGGGCGTTGTGTGGTCAAGCAATCGGCCAAAATATCCCGGCTACTCAAACGCTTTCACATTTACGGCTTGATTGCCAAGGTGCCTCGCAGTCGTCGCTGGCGGTTAACCAATAAAAGATGGGCATTGCTCAGTGCTGCTATTTCACTGAAAGAACAAACCTTTCCAGTACTGCATGCACAAGCTACCGTATAATATCTCTCAAGAATTAGAAGAACTTACAGACAAAGAATCTATCCGTCGTGCGGCCGAGTGGCAGCGGCGACACGACTCAAGCGATGTCGGGAAGCCCGGACGTAGGGTTCGGATTTTACGGGACGGCCGTGTTTCGCGCCCCAAGGGCGGTCCGTTGAACTGTCGACTGATTGATCCGGGTCATGGATGAGCGCTAGGAAGAGGTAGAATGTCGCTGTAGGCGAACATAGAGGGCGAGCGTACGATGGGATACACCACCTGTATACTCCGGGTTGTCTCCTCAGCGACGATTTTAGTGCTGCTTTTCCTGCCGGTGGCTCACGCAGGCCACCCGACGCACGAGGGTGCCGGCCAGGAGAAACCCGAAAGTATCAAGTACGGACACCTGAAAACCTTCGGCCCCGGCGAGGCGCCCCATATTCATGCTCTGGACTTGACGACGTTTGCCCGCGTACCCAGTATCGCCAGAGCCGCAGATGACCTGCCTCCACCCATTGCGCGGGATCATCCTGCCGCGGTGAGAATATCCCTGCACGTCAAGGAGGTGATTTCGGAGATTGCACCCGGAATTGAGTTTCACTACTGGACTTTCGACGGCAAAATACCGGGCCCGTTCCTGCGCGTCGCCGAAGGCGACTCGGTGGAACTCACGATCAACAATGACCCGTCCAGCAGCCACACGCATTCCATCGACTTGCACGCGGTGAACGGACCGGGCGGCGGTTCGGTGGTTACGCAGACCTTGCCCGGAGAAAGTAAGTCGTTTCGCTTCAAGGCGCTGAAGCCGGGTCTTTACGTTTATCATTGTGCTTCCTCCAATGTCCCCTTGCACATGACCAATGGCCTGTACGGCCTCATTCTGGTCGAACCGAAAGGCGGCCTGCCCGGAGTGGACCGGGAATACTATGTAATGCAGGGGGAGATCTACACCGAAGGAAAGATCGGTGACACCGGTTTCCAGAATTTCGACGCGGAAAAAATGCTCGGCGGGGCACCCGAGTACGTGGTGTTCAACGGACGGGTAAACGCCCTGGTTGATCATCCCCTCACCGCCCGAGTCGGGGAGAGGGTGCGCTTGTTTGTGGGCAACGCCGGTGTCTCATTGGTTTCCTCCTTTCACGTGATCGGGGAGTTATTCGATACGGTACATCCAGAAGCGTCGTTATCGACGGTAAACCGGAATGTACAGACCACGGTCATACCCGCCGGCGGGGCCACCATTGTCGAATTTGAGGTCGATGTACCGGGAGACTATATACTGGTTGACCATGCCCTTTCGCGTATCGACAAAGGCGCGTGGGGAGTGTTGAACGTCACCGGTCCGGACAAGCCCGACATCTTCTCCGCCATCAAATAGCCCCCCGGTCCGAAGATGCGCTCCGCACGACGTTTTGTCATCCCGAAGCCGTTTATTGTCGTCGCCCTGAAGCCGCTTATTGTTGTTACTCTGCACCGACTATTTTTGTTATCCCTAAGCCGCGCGTCGGCCGTACCGCCCGCCTGGGTTGTGGACGATGTTATCCGGCGTGCACCCGTCGCAGATGTTGTGCCCGCACCACACAACCCAACGGTCCCATTTTTTTGCACCGCCCCGGTTGTGTCCGCCTTAGCCGCTTCCAGAACCACCGGCTTGGCGGTGCTGTCCGGCGGCCCCCGGCTGCCCGCGACCAGCCAGAACCAACAGCGCGGTGACCGGGAACCACGATCGGTGAGGAAAAGCATGTGCTCGGCGTTGCATAAGCATCGATGTCTCAGTCATAGCGGTTTGGTTCGTTGCCGCTCCATTATACGTGCCGCCGCCGGCGCCGACGCCACCAAATCGGACAGCCGGTGGTCCGCGCCCCGCCGGGGGTTGAGCGCAGACCGATGAAACGCACCGTCGCGTCCTTCGCGTTATTTCTATTGGTCGCCTGCGGGCAAGAAGTGCACACCGGATCGGAAGACGTGAACGTCGCGCCGAGCAAGGTCTACGAACGCTGTTTCGACCTGGAGCCCGGGCGAGAATTTGCGTACGGATTCAAAGCTAACGGATCGTTGCGCTTCAATCTCCATTACCATGAAGGGAAAGAGGTGGTCTACGGCGTCCCCGAGCGTCTGGCCGCGGACGCGAACGGCGTGTACGAGCCCGAGCGCGAGGCCGAGTACTGCTTGATGTGGACCAACGCCAATCCGCGTATCATCAAGCTCGCCTATGACTACACCATCCGGTGACGACGGCCGTGCTTGCGACAGTATTCTGCGAGCTACCGCCGGGATGACGGCGCGACCCATCCTGGCCGTGACACTGCTGCTGATCTCCGTTTGCAGCACCGCGTCGGCCAACTTCCCGGTGATGTCCCCAGCGCGGGAGATCCCCTCGCCGGCGGGAAACAACAGTGCGGTGCCCCATCTCTCAACGGACGCTGCGGGGGACTTGCGGAATTTCGGGGACAGTTCACTTAATCTGTAGAAGAAATCAGGCGACACTCGACTGCCCCACCACTGACGAAACTGAAAAAGATCTGTTTTAGTGTATTAGTCGGTATCTCATCAAACAGCCGGTGTACGATTCGGTCACGGCTCGCGACCCAGTGCTGACGATCGAGCCTCAACAACTGTGCGTCCGGTATCAGAACCGTAAGCTGACATTGCAGACAGTTACGCTTTGGCGAAAAAGCGACGCCCGCTCGTGCTTGTCTGTTGGCTACTAATCTTTCTTTTGCGACTCTACCAACTCACCCAGCAATGCTTCGATATTTGCCAATCGTTGCTCCATGCGTTCCATGTGTTTTTTCATCATGCTTTGGCGCTGTTTCATCTTCTTCTGGTGCATCCCGCCGCCTTTGTGACCACCCTCCGTTCCCCGTTGCATCATACCTTGCTGCATCATGCCATGTCCCATCATCGGCATCATGCCGGGGTAGATCACCACCGTGACCGGCGACATGCCGGAATGCTTCATGTGATGACCCATCATGCCCTGATGCATCATTCCTTTATCGTGCATTCCCCCCATCATTCCCGGCATACCTTCACTCTTATTCATGGTCGACGGCGGGTCCGTCGTTCCCTCATCATCGGTACTGGCTGTGTATCCGGTAGATGCAATTACGAGCGTAATAGTGGTCACGACTAGTATATGTATCTTTTTCATAGCTGTTTCTCCAGTTTAGTGCTTGATATCAAGCTGTACCCTACAATCGAAAATGCTTGTCGCAACATCGAGCCCTAGGTTGATTTACATCACCTTACCGATTAACACGGAGGATCGGTCTCTGCTCACAAGGCGCCCCATCCTAACTCGCGAGATTAAGAGAGATTAGTCGCGGAGTACCCGCTGTTTGGCTGTATCCTTGCACTACTTACTCACTCGCTACGCTCATTACGTTGCTCCTTAGTCCCTGGCCTTTTTTGAAGCACTGTGTCGATCAATCCATATTCCACAGCCTCTTCGCCACCCATAAAGTTATCACGCTCTGTATCCCGTGCAATGGCTTCCATGTCCCGTCCCGTATGCGTTACCAAGATCTTGTTTAGGCGTTCTCTTATCTTCAAGATCTCCTTAGCGTGGATGTCGATATCAGTGGCTTGCCCTTGGAATCCTCCCCACGGTTGATGGATCATGATTCTTGCGTGCAGTAAGGCATGGCGTTTCCCCTTGCTGCCCCCCGCAAGAATCAGTGCGCCTATACTTGCGGCCTGACCAACAACAACGGTGCTGACGTCAGGTTTAATGACTTGCATCGTATCGTATACCGCCAATCCAGAAGTCACTTCGCCCCCGGGGCTGTTTATATACAAATGGATGTCTTTATCTGGGTTATCCGATTCAAGAAACAAAAGCTGGGCGACGATCAAATTCGCGATATGGTCATCGACTGCACCGACCAAGAACACAACCCGTTCTCTTAGCATTCTAGAATAAATATCAAATGCACGCTCACCGCGCCCGGTGGTCTCTACCACCATCGGAATCAGGTCGATGTCTCGTGGCGTCATTCGGCGTTGGCGAAAGTATCTGCGATCAATGGTCGTGATTTGGCATCATTTATGCGTACTGTTTTTCTGATAGTTGACGTGTACTCGTCCCGGTTTTCCAATCAGGCGTTCGTTCAGACAAAAAACGACCCCTTCAGCAGCCGCTACCACACTTTCCCGTGTCCCTCGCCGAAACCCGACAATGGGATCATTGCCTTGGCTTATGACATAGCGGTACCAATCTTTCTTGTTATTGCCCTGCGGCCCGTCGGACTTGGTTACTGAGATGATCTTGCAAGGCTCGAACCAACCACAGACGTTGGTTGACTTTGATTTTGAGTTAGTCATCGGACCCACCATACATTGTTTTGACGCAAACTACTGTTTCAATGCCGATAAATTAACTGGAATAACGATGGCTCTAAATCATTCGCAGCGAGTGAGAAGAGCTGTCCGTCCCGAAAAAGCGCGTTTGTTGATTATATTGAATTTTTGGCTGTGATCCGCAATCCTTGCGTTCCTGGCTTCACGTCTTCGTTTTCTATTCTCACTGTTGAGTAGCACGCTTCGAACGCGTGCGTCCCTACAACTTGAAGTGGCCGCGCTCCGTCATCAATTATCCGTTTATCAGGACGCGGGCCAGCGGCCGCGGATCACCCCGGCGGACCGGCTACTGTGGTCGCTTATCGCCACGTTGTGGTCGGATTGGCGCAGATCTTTGTGTTTCGTGCAGCCGCGAACTGTAGCGGCCTGGCAACGAAAGCGCTTTTGCGATCACTGGCGACGATAGACCCAATCAGGTCAACCCGGCCGACCGACAATATCTCCAGAATTACGGAACCTGATCAGACACGTGTGGGAAGCGAATCCATGCTGGGGATCGCCTCGTATCGTTGGTGAACTTGGTAAGTTGGGTATCCACGTCGCAAAATCCACGGTAGAGAAATACAAACCGCGTCCAAATATACCGTCGTCTCCGTCGTGGAAGACGTTTCTTAATCAGCATGTCAAGGATTTGGTCTCCGTCGATTTCTTTAATAGTCCCCACCGTTAAGTTTCGCTGGCAATTCTGCCCAATTCGGCGGAGGACATCTTGTCACTCGCAATCAGGTAGAACATCTCGCCATCGTGCCACGTCACGACGGAGGGACTGCGCCCGTCGATATCGGTCCCGCTTGCTAACAGGCGCTGAAGCGCATCGATAGAACCTCGAAGCACGGCCTCTTCCCACTCGCGTCCCAAGCCGATTGTCCTCCCGCGAGTTGGCCTGCAAGCTGATGTCAAGCCGAGCACAGACCGTAGGATCCGGTTAGACGTACTCCTGGTATTTCTGCAGGTGGCGCACCGGCAACGACAGGGCGTCGCGGCGGAACGGATCACCGAGCTCGCGGGTCACCATGACCTCGACGATAGTGGTCTTGCCGTCCTGTTGCGCCGCGCACGCCTGGGCGAGGGCGTCGCCCACGTCGCCGAGCTGATCGATGGTCACGCCCTCGGCGCCCATGGAGCGCGCCACCGCGGCAAAGCTCGGATTCTCCAGATTGGAGCCGACAAACCGCCGGCTGTAGAAATCCACCTGGTTCTTCTTCTCCGCGCCCCACTGCTTGTTGTGAAACACCACCGCGGTCACCGGAATGTCCTCGCGCACACAGGTCAGGATCTCGCCGAAACTCATCGCCCAGGCGCCATCGCCCACGTAGGCCACCGCCGGGCGGTCCGGCGCCGCCAGCTTGGCACCGATGATCGCCGGAAACGCATAGCCGCAGTTGCCAAAGCTCATCGCCGCAAACATGCTCCGCGGCTGCTCGAAGCGCAGATAACTGTTCGACACCGAACAGATGTTGCCGATGTCCGTGGACACCATGGCGTTCCCCGGCATCGCCTTTTCCAACTCACGCAGCATCTGCCGCGGATGCATCTCCTTGGCGTCCTTGATCATGTCCAGACTGTAGGGGTCCTTCTCGTGGTGCCAGGCGTCCAGCTCCGCTTCCCACGCGGCCTTCTCGGCACGCATCGTCTCGGCGCGCTGCTCGCGGTTGGCGGCACAGGCCAGATCCTTGCCCGCAAGCCGTGCGGTTAATGCCTCGGCGGCGGCCCTGGCGTCGCCGCACACCCCCACCGAGATCTTCTTCACCAGCCCCAGCATCTTGGCGTCACTGTCCACCTGGATGATCTTCGCGTGCTCCGGCCAGTACTCCAGGCCATGCTGGGGCAATGTCCCGAACGGCCCCAAGCGCGTGCCCAGCGCCAGCACCACGTCCGCCTGACTGATCAGCTTCATGCCCGCCTTGGAACCCTGATACCCCAGCGGTCCGCACCACAGCGGGTGGCTCGCCGGAAACGCATCGTTGTGCAGATAGCTGGCAACCACCGGTGCGCCGAGCGCCTCCGCCAGCGCCACCGCGGCCGGCACCCCCGCGGACAGGATCACCCCACCCCCGGATACGATCACCGGAAACTCGGCCGACGCCAACAACGCCGCCGCCCGGTCCAGGCTCTCGCTGCCCCCGGGCCCGCGCTCCACGCGCATCGGCGCGGGGATCTCGTACTCGTGCTCGCCGTAGAACAAATCCCGCGGGATGTTGAGCTGGGCCGGCCCCATCTCCAGCATCGCCCGGTCGAAACAGCGCCCAGTGATCTCCGCCATGCGCTTGGCATTGTTCACGTGGCCCTGAAACTTGGTGATGGTCTCGAAAAACGGCAACTGCTGCGCCTCCTGGAAACCCCCCAGCCACTGGGTCAGGGTCCCGGTCTCCGGGGTGATCACCACCACCGGCGAATGCGCCCAGTAGGCGGCCGCAATCGCGGTGACAAAATTGGTGATGCCGGGCCCGTTCTGGGCCATGCACACCCCGTGGCGACCGCTCACCCGCGCGTAGCCGTCCGCCATGTGACCGCCGCCCTGTTCGTGCACCACCGGAATATAACGAATGCCGGCGGCCGGAAAGATGTCCAGCGCGTCCATGCACGCCGAACCGACAATTCCAAATACGTCGGTGACCCCGTTGGCCACCAGGGTTTCCACAAACGCCTCCGACGGCGTCATCAGACGCTTGCCGGTCACCACGGCGCGCTCCGGGAGAGAATGGGTCATGA
>CAMYKK010000121.1 GCA_947258975.1 uncultured Gammaproteobacteria bacterium | reverse complement strand
AGAATCCATAACGGACCACTTTCGATGGGCTGTCAACGCTCTGAATGCAAGCTTGGTTCGGACATGACGGGTTGATCATCGGGCACACTCCTGGATTCGGTACATGCTAGACTGTACCTAACTCCCTGAGCGCACATGTGTTTTACCGGCATCTGCAACAGTGTATGAACGAAGCACCCCACAAAGAGAAACAGACCATGAAACTCTACTACCATCCTCTTTCGGGATACTCACAAAAAGTACTCATTGCGCTGTACGAAAAAAATATCTCATTTGATGGGGAAATCGTTGAACTCATGGACCCCCAAGCCAAAGCCGCCTACAAAAAGGATGTTTACCCCATTGGCAAGGTGCCCTTTATGATCGCGGATGATGGCCGCGAGATACCCGAATCCAGCATCATCATAGAATATTTGGAAAACAACTATACCAGTGGCACTCAGTTGATCCCCAGTGATAAACACTTGGCCCGCCAGGTTCGTTTTCATGACCGCATGATCGACCTATATTTTCAGAATCAAATTGGCACAATTTTCTTTGACTCCTTAAAACCCAAAGACCAGCAAAATCCTGAAGGCGTGCAAGAAGCGCGAAATACCATTGATACGGTGTATGGTTTTCTCAATGAACACCTAGCCAACGGTGAATGGATGGTTGACAATCAGTTCTCAATGGCGGAGTGCGCCAGTGCTCCGGTGCTGAATTACGCCAGACAAACCCATCCCTACGAACAGCACAAAAACATCGAGGCCTATTGGAATCGTATCCAAGAGCGACCCTCCGTCAAGCGCGTCTTGGATGAAGCCGCACCCTATATGGAAGCCTTCATGGAAAACATGGGGTAACGAATCCAAAGCGAGAGGCCTCAAGGGCCGAGATTTGCGCTGACAAACCCGCGCTCACTCAAAACGATGGCCTAGGCCACAAACGATCGACAGCGTGAATACAGCCTACCAATTTGGCCGAGACTTGGTTGTATTCCAAGGGTATAGCAAGAAGAATTAAAACCAATAGAAATCAGCAAAAAATTGAAGTGCCCCGGACGGGGCATATCTTTTTTGAGTCTTACTTGTCTTTAGCTTACCAATGGCCGGTTTATGATCCGAAAGCCGACAATTGAAATTCCTAGATCGAATGTCTCTTGAGGGTCGTGAGCCGCCGATTAGGAGCAATATGGAGTGGGAGTAGATCAAAGACGATTAATCATATTCGAACCGGGGTTTTGTGTTTCTTTATGCGGGTTCGTCTAAAAGTCCGCGTTTGAATCATTCCAAATATTCCACGACAAACTCCTTGGGAGTCCTGACCTGTATACCGCGGTAACCAGACGCTTTGAGTAGAGCTTTATCGCCACTAACAACGATTTTGGCCTTGGCCGCGATCGCACAAGCCAGGAATTTGTCGTCGTCAGGATCTTCGCAGACGGGCTCCTTTAATCCCGAGGCTTGAATCAGTTCTGCATGTTCAACAATCAAGCCGAGAATTCCCTGGTATTCGACGTCGGTATAGCGGGCTGCGAGTCGTTCTGCAACATTCAAGTACTCTTCCAGGACCTCAACGGAAACAGCTAGCTGCAACTTACGTGAACGCCAAGCCTGAAGAATTCTTCCAGGTAGCCCGCTGAAAAATATGCCGGACATCAATACATTCGTATCGAGTACGACCTTCATCGACGACCGCGCACCGCAGCGATGGCCTTCTTGATATCCGAGCGCTTCATGCCAGCCTGACGCGCCTGTTGCCGTGCCTCTCGAATCAATTCATCGAATTCCTCCATGGAAGGCGGCGTTATGGTTTTTAGTATGACGGCGTCCTTCCCCGCAACGACGACGAATCGGGAACCGGCTTTGAGCCCCAAGCGCTTGCGAATATCCTCAGGAATAACGACCTGACCTTTCGACGACATCTTTGTTGTAGCGAGCTCCGTCATAATCACACACCTGTTCGTTGATCTTACTAGTAAGATTATGAGTGTGGAACCACATAAAAGTCAATGACCTCTCGCCAGCTTTCGCCAACTAGATCGAACAGCGGATACATCTGATCCAGCAATGCAGTAGACGCTTGTGGGTCCCGAAAATTGGAGTCAGTTGATTATATTGCAGTTTCCGTCGATGTGAGCACTCCTCTCGTTCATGGCTCAGGTAATTCATTTTTTGCTCTCGCTGTTCTGCACGACGCTGCGGACTCGTGCATCGCTACAACTTGAGGTCGCGGCGCTGCGTCACCAACTGTCAGTGTATCAACGCAGTCGCCCACGTCCACGCATCGCGCCGGCAGATCACCTGTTGTGGGCGTGTCTTTCTCGGTTGTGGAGGAGTTGGCGCCGGGCGTTGTGGTTTGTCCAACCCAGAACGGTGAGTGCTTGGCAGCAAAAGCGGTTTCGCGATTATTGGCGAGCGCCAAGCCAATCTGGGCCGCTAGGACGGGCCCAAAATATCGCCGGAGCTACGAGACCTTATCAAACGTATGTGGCAGGCGAACCCAACTTGGGGATCGCCTCGCATTGTGGGCGAACTGCGCACGCTTGGGATACATGTCGCCAAATCCACCGTGGAGAAGTATCAACCGCACCATCACGCGCCGCCATCTCCCACAGGGAGGACGTTCCTCGATCAACATGTTAAAGATCTTGTGGCGACGCATTGAGAGCCTAAATATCGACAAGGTCGTCACGGCGCCCGCCTCACCTTGGCAGAATGCGTATCTTGAGCGAGTGATCGGCAGCATACGCCGAGAGATTCTCAATCACGTCATTGTTCTTTATGAAGCTCATCTCAGGCGGCTAATTTCTCGCTACATCGATTACTACCATCACTGGCGCACGCATCGGTCGTTAGACATGGATACCCCAGGCGGTCGCTCTTTCCACTCAGTCGGCTCGGGCAACGTCATCGAGTTTCCTGCGGTGCATGGACTGCATCATTATTACCTGCCGAAGGCCGCATGAATTTTTGGGACGGACAGGGTACACTATGGTGTATATATCACCACTCAGTGGTAAATTATCCACCATGTATCCGCGAAATATCGAGTCAGAACTAAAGTCCGCACTGGCTGATACGCCGGTAGTGTTATTGAACGGCGCCCGTCAGACTGGGAAGAGTACGCTGGCCCAGGAATTTGCAAAGGCATTTTCCGTTCCCTACGTCACCCTGGATGATGCGACGCAATTGGCGGCGGCCAGTTCCGATGCCCAGGGTTTTCTTGCCGGGCTCGGGGATCGGGCGGTCATCGATGAGGTGCAAAAGGCGCCCGACTTGTTTCCAGCGATCAAGATGACGGTGGATAAGGATCGTCGTCCTGGTCGTTACTTGCTCACCGGGTCGGCCAATGTGCTGTTATTGCCGCAGATCTCGGAGTCGCTGGCCGGCAGAATGGAAATCATTACCCTGTGGCCACTTTCTCAGGGAGAACTGCACGCACAGCGGGAAAGGTTTATCGACGGGGTTTTTGCGAAGAGAGTGCCTGCATTACCAGCGGGTGACGCGTTTGATCTGAAAGGCGCCGTTCTCACGGGGGCGTACCCGGAAGTGGTACAGCGTCCCGCGGGAAAACGCCGGAATGCCTGGTTTGCTGCCTACATCACGGCAATGCTGCAACGCGACGTGCGCGATCTGGCAAACATTGAGGGGTTGACAGATATGCCGCGCTTGCTGTCACTGCTTGCGGCCCGTGTCGGCGGCTTGTTAAATATGTCGGAATTATCACGCAGTTCCGGCATACCCAACAGTACACTCAAGCGTTACCTGAGTCTATTGCAGGCCACTTTTCTGTTTCAGCCACTGCCGGCCTGGTCGTCGAATCTCGGCAAGCGGTTGATCAAGTCAGCCAAGATTCATCTGATCGATTCCGGACTAACCTCCCACCTGGCAGGCACGACTCCCCAAAGCTTCGGTCGGGACACTGCGTTTTTCGGGCATCTGCTTGAATCGTTTGTGGTCAACGAATTGCGCAAGCAGATCGGTTGGGCAGACAGTCGAGTAATTCCGTATCATTATCGTACGACTACAGGCAGGGAGGTAGATATCCTGCTTGAAGATGCAGCGGGGAGACTTGTAGGTCTGGAAGTGAAAGCCTCTTCTACCGTGGGACGAAAAGATTTCTCCGGATTTGATGCATTGTCGGAGGATACAGGTCAGCAGTTCGTGCGGGGAATTGTACTGTACACTGGGGAGCAGCCCATATCATTCGGAGAATGTTACGTGGCAATGCCGGTCAGTGCCTTGTGGCGCATGACTGGGTAGGCAACGGGTGTGGCTGTGCAGGAGGAAAGCATAGCCGCTGACTCGATTGCGTGAGTTTTGCGTGAATCAGTTGTGCACAGTTGTGCATAGTCGTGCACTGTGAGCAAAGAGCGTCCCGGTAAGTTATTGAAAAACCTGGGGCTTGAACTAGACATGAGGGACTGAAAATCCCCGTGTCGGCAGTTCGATTCTGTCCCTGGCCACCAAATCGATCCCATTCAATCAGTTACTTACGAAGCTTTTTGCTGCGCCTTCCTTCGAGTCCGTTTGCTGACCGTGACCAAAACGTGACATGTTATCCAACCGTGCCACCGCAGCGCGGACATTTTCCGGTGCCAGATGCGCATAACGCTCGGTCATCCTCACCGTGCTGTGCCCGAGCAAATCACGCACTTCCGTTAACGGCACACCGGCCGACACCAGCCACGCGGCACAACAGTGACGAAGATCATGAATGCGAAAGTCCTCAATCCCAGCTCTTTCACAAGCGGTCATAAAACTCCTTCGCACCAATCCGATCCGCTCTCCCTTCTTGTTACAAAACACCCAAGGGCTGGTCGGGCAATGTTCCGCACGAAAGCGCGCACGGTTCACTAACACCCTCCTGGCATTCTGGTTCAACGGAATGCTGCGCCGTTTCCCCGTCTTAGTATGTTGACCCTCCAGATAAAACAACCCACCCGAAAGATCGACTCGCTTCCATTCCAACCACAGCAACTCACCCGAACGGCATCCGGTGTGTAATGCTAACCGAATAAAATCCGGCAAATGCCGCGCCGTGGATTCAATCCCCGCAGCACGTATAAGTGCATCCGCTTCCTGCTGGGTAAGCCAACGTGCCCTACCCTCGCCCTCTTTCAACTTCCGTCCTTGAATCGGGTTCGGTAGCTCCCAGTCCCACTCTCGATTCGCGTAGTTAATTGCCGCCGACAGCAGCGACAACTCGCGGTTGATGGTCGAGTTCTTCTTGCCTTCCGATTTACGAAGTGCAATGTACGCGCGCACATCCTTCGGGCTGAGCTCGTTCATCGCCCTTCCCTTCAAGAACCGCCGCAAGTTCCTTGCCCGGCCGCGATCCTTCAGGCGTGTCCGCTTCTCATTCCGAGTGGCCTTGAGATACGCCACCATCAGCTCCTCGAAACTCCGCGATGGCTGCGCGTCCCATTGCTTGACACGAAACGCCTCCAGCTTCCACTTAGCCTCTAAGGCCTCGGCTTCCTTGCGGTTATTTGTCCCAGTAGAACGTCTAATTCTCTTGCCGCTCGGGTCGGTGAAACTGACCCACCACACGGCTCCATCTTTGCGCTTGTATGGCATGTGCTACCTCCTTTACGCACATCCGGCCCCGCGCAACCGCTATTATTCGGGATCGGGGTGCAGGATTCCACCCACGTCTGCAATGCAGCCACCGGGATTCGGACTGCGCCTCATACTTTTACGACCGGCAGTTCCTGTCGTTCAATCATTCGGCGTATGGTCCGCGCCGACACACTGAGCTGCTGCGCAGTGTCTTGGATCGATAACAAGAGTCGATTCATCGCTGAAACCCCGTTCTATCGGCCCAAATAGACGTTGGTGATGTCGATTCGGCTGTGACCCAGTTCCTGGGTGACCTGCATCCGGGCGCGGAAATCGACGTCCTGTTGCTGCTCAGTCAACGCTGCACGCAGAGGCCCACCTGCCGCCGGTGATTTCCAGCCGGTGAGTTCTTCGTATCGATGTTGCGCGTAGGCATGCCTCAGTCCGTGGGTTCTGGAGATTCCCGCCTTGGTGGTCTCGTATTGCCACTTCGCCAGGTGCTCCCGATAGGACTTGTACGGCGGAATCATGGAATTATTCCCTGCCAAACGTTTCGCTTCCTCAAGGACCGCCCGTTGTGCCGGGGTGCGAATCGGAATCTGCCGTTCGCGGCCACCCTTGCACCACGAACGCTTCAACTGCAGATAACTGCCGCGATCGGCCCCGGCCGGTTGCATCTTCATCGCTTCCTCTCTGCGTAGCCCAAACTGCTGCTGGAGTTTGAGCGATATTTGCGTATGCGGATCCCTGACCAGGGCGATCTTGACCTCCGATCCATTGATGGCTTTAGAGACGTTGGTCTTGTAGGCCCGTTTCCCAATCCCAAGTTCGGCATTGGTCCGCGGTGTTGTCTCTCAGATTATTTCACCGTTAATTTCCCGAGATGTTTTACGTTGTTAGCGGCCTGTGTTCTCACAATGATCCCGCCGGTGGGATAGCGTTG
>CAMYKK010000120.1 GCA_947258975.1 uncultured Gammaproteobacteria bacterium | reverse complement strand
CGTCTTCATCGTGCTTGCGCATGACCGACGGCGAATTGTTCACTTCAACGTGACGGAACATCCTACGGCGCAGTGGACGGCGCAACAGATCGTCGAAGCATTTCCGTTTGATACTGCTCCGAGTTATCTGATTCGAGACGGGGGCGGCATATACGGCGAGCGCGTTACGCGGAGGATTGAAAGTCTGGGCATCGACGAGGTCGTCACGGCACCCGCGTCCCCATGGCAAAACGCCTATGTGGAACGAGTGATTGGGACGCTACGTCGAGAACTTTTCGACCACGTCATCGTGCTCAACGAGCGGCATCTCAAGAGACTTATGTCGTCGTATCTGGATTACTACCATCCGTGGCGAACACACCAGTCCTTGGATCGCGACGCACCGGACGGTCGTCCCGTACGAGTAGCGGAATCCTACAACGTTGTTGAATTCCCGGCCGTCCATGGCCTCCACCATGTCTATCTTCCGAAGGCTGCATGAATATTCGGGACCGACAAGCGGTGCGATCTGACAATCATTCACGTAATGATCGATCAAATCACGAAGCGACGACGAGGAAAGTCATGATCGCATCACACGTCGTCATTTCTAATACACACCGTGTTGGATCAGTTGCATCTGTCCGAGGCGAAGTCAATCTGTGAGGGAGTGCACCTTGCCGGCGGTTTGGGCGAAAATAACCGTTGACACAATGGAAACGATCTGAAACAGTAAGTTTGGAATACACTTACACCTGCAACTACTGCGGGGGAATGCTCGATGGCTAATAAATACACGCTTACGAACGAAGAGATTATCCGCGCCTGGAAAGATCGACGCTTCCGCGAGTCGCTCAGCGATGAGCAAAAGCTTGAGTTACTCGACAACCCGATCGGCGCTGTTTTCATCGATCTAAGGGATCGTGGGGCCGGTTCAGACGCAGGCGACGACGACGACACGTGCGCGCTGAACACGACCTTCTGCATTATCATTTCCGAGACCTTCGGCACGACGTGCCCGGCACCGAAAGACGAGGCCACGTCATCCGGCGGCAGCATCGGCAGCTTTGTAGCACAGTATGGAACGTTTTATTGCCCGTCCGAATAGCGGGGGGCCTTCCCCGACGCCAGGAGCCTGTCCGCGTATTCTGCCCGTCGCGAGAAAGTGGGAGCGAGAGAACAGGTTTTCGAAGATTCGAGGCGAATAGCGAGCTATTTGACGGAAAGTTTCGGGAAAATGGGCCGCTCTCCCACTTTCGCAGTAGGAGCACCGAATACTCGGACAGACTCCTAGATGGGCGATGCCGGTTTTCTGTTTAATTGGCCTAGTGCGCTAACGCTTTCAGAGAGAGCGCGGACATCGACGCGAACCAATCTGCTCTCGGAATATGACCCCGCGATCGGTGAGCGCCGATTGCGCGACTGGAATGAGGCCTCCCCTTTCGATGATCCGTCGATCCTCAGGCAGCGCCTTGCCGTAGACGGGCTCGATCTAATCGACTTCAAGAAACTCTTGGCGGCGGACTTCACTCGCCAAGGCCCTGATCTCCAAGCGTTGGGGCCGACACCACACTGGGCCAGCGACATCGAGGCGGCAATACAGAATGGGGCGGCACCGGTCGTACGCTTCGGTGGCTCATCCGTCGCGTTCTTGAATCTGGTCGCTCCGCTCACGGCGCTGGGCCAGGAGAAGCTCAGACGATCCCTCGAAACGGGAATCCTATCGTCGTCTGATGCGCCACTCACGGCATCAGATGCAGTTCAGTTTTTTTCTCCCAAGTTGCATCGGATCGTATGGGAACGCATATCTCGCGTGGCCGTGCTCGAGATGTATGTCGCAAAGATGCGTGGGCAATTGGTCGGCGGCAATTCCAGCGAGCGATTTCAGTACTATATCGACAGCCTCCCGCACCGATCCCGCGAGATATTGAATGAGTACCCGGTGCTTGCCCGGTACGTCTGGAGCGCGATACACAATTGGTCGTCGGAGGTTCTGTCCTTTTGCAGGAACTTGGTGGACGACTGGCACCGGTTGGAGCGGGATCTTAATTCCGGGCACCCTCTAGGCCGGCTTCAAGACGTGAGAGACAGCGGCTCGGACTTACATCAACACGGTAAATCGGTCCTCGTCCTGGCATTCGAAAGCGGGCCGTCGATCATCTACAAGCCGCGGTCCCTCGCTGTCGACGAACATTTCCAGAGCTTTCTGCGCTGGATCAACGCCAAACTTGAGCGTGCTCCGTTCTCCACAATGAAGGTGGTGGATTGCGGAACCCACGGATGGACAAAATTTATTGAGTGTCGCGAATGCAACTCCGCCGATGAATTGGATCTCTTTTACGAGAGAATTGGGGGGTACCTCGCCATCTTTTACCTGTTCGGATCGACAGACATTCACTTCGAAAACCTCGTCGCTTCCGGCGAGCATCCCTACATCGTCGATCTGGAGACGTTGCTTCACCCCAACCCAGAAACGCTGCAATCGTCGAAGTCCGGCAATCTTCGTATCTTCAACGATTCGGTTCTACGCGCAGGCCTGCTTCCACGTTGGATGCACGGGGCTTCCACTGAGCGCCCAATCGATGTGAGCGGACTGAGCAGCAAGGAATCGGAGATCTGGCCCGATGCCATCTCGCAATGGCGTCAAGTCGACACCGACGACATGCGTATCGAGCTCGGTGTCACTGCCGTTTCTCGCTCCGTGCGGAACGTGCCCGTCTTTGCTGGACGCAGTTCACCGGCATCAGACCACGCTGACGCGATCAAGGCGGGGTATCGTCGCATTTACAAAGTTCTGATGGATCGGCGAAGCGAACTGCTCTCTCCGCGCGGTCCGCTCGATCTCTTTGCAAACGACGAGGTGCGCGTGGTGCTTCGTTCGACACAGACCTATCAGACATTGGTACACGCGAGCTTCCACCCGGAGCTTCTGCGCGACGCTTTGGAGCGTGATCGCTTTCTCGACTTGATGCTCTGGAAAGAGGTGGATCAAGCGCCATTCCTCGCATTAATTGTGGCGGCGGAAAAGGCACAACTTCTCGAAGGTGATGTTCCCCGTTTCGCAACCACGCCGAGCTCTTTGGATCTACATGTCAACTCACTCCACGAGTCACATAAGAGCGGTGCACCAATTAAAGGCTTTTTCGCAGCACCAATCCTGGACGGGTTGCGTCGGCGTATTGAGTTCCTGAGTCGAGAGGATCTGGAAGTGCAGTGCCTTTTCACCGAAGGCGCGCTGCGAAGAAACCTGGCTCAACCGGTCCAGGATCCGCCGGCAGCCTCATCCGCGCGAGCGAGAAAATCGGCAAGCGTTGAACGTGTCTCAAATAGCTCGATACTCGGGGCGGCAAAGATTCTAGCGGATGACCTTATCGCGCAGGCATATCTGGAAACGAATCGTGTCGCGTGGTTCGGCCCTACGCTCTTTGCGCGCCGCCATATGGCGGTGCAGCCGCTTCATTGGCAACTTTACGACGGCTTGCCGGGCGTGGCGCTTTTTCTGGCATATGCCGGAGAATTGTTAGGTACTAAAAAATACACCGACCTGTCGCGAGCGGCCGTTGATTCTCTTGTGGACCGCTTGAACGTGTACGCAAGATACATCGATTCCGCCGGGGCTTTCGATGGCTGGTGTGGCGTCATCTACACGCTGTCGCATTTGGGAGCGGTTTGGGACGATGACGGGTACGTAGACATGGCCGAGGGCTACACCGGCAAGGCGCTCGAGTTCGAAAGCTGCGCCAAATCCGACATCATTTCAGGCCATGCCGGCAGCATCGCGTGCTTCTTGGCCGTCCACCAAGTAACGGGGTCCACCCGGAGCCTCGACGCGTCACTGTCGTTCGGTAGAAGGCTCGTGGCCGTGATGTCCCATCTTCAAACCGATAGCGATGCGGAAGGTATTGATCCGGCGCTGCTGGATCCGCATTTCGGCTTCGCTCACGGCCTCCACGGTATCATCTGGTCCCTACTGAAGCTAGGACATGTTTCTGGCCAATCAGTGTTCACCTCGTCTGCTTTGGATTTGCTGGAATTTTGCGACTCTGCCCTGAAGATTGATGGCGCCGAACAACGCAGCGCAGCGTGGTGCAATGGCGAAGGAGGCGTCGGATTGGCATGGATGGACCTGATCGGCCCGGGTCACGGCGGCACGGTGTCTGCGCAGCGAGATCTCATGATGCAGCGAGATTTCATAATCGATCACATTCTTCGTGGAAGACCTCAAGCCAACCATGCTTTATGCCACGGAGAAATGGGAACGATTGAATTGCTTGCAACTGCGCACCGCTCTCTAGCGTGGCCGTGTCAGGACAAAATGCTTGAGAGGCTTGAGAAGATCGTGGCTACGATCCAGGCGGGAGCTCCGTACTGTGGAGCCACGCTGCGCATGGAGCATCCAGGTCTGATGACAGGGACCTCCGGCATCGGTTTGGGCTTGCTTAGGGTCGTCTATCCGGAGCGCGTTCCGTCTGTATTGCTAATGGAAGCGCCAACAACCCAGCATTGAGCAGGTCACACCCTGTCCCTCATCATTATTCGTCCGCGAGTAAAAACAGCAGGTTATGCTTTAGCGCTGACTCCTTGACACACTCCTCCGCGCGGCTTGAGATCAGCGCGCCGAAAAGGCACACTCTGGCGCCATGCGCAGTCCCATCGTCTTTCTCGTTGCTCTCGGTGTCCACACTCTTAGAGCCCTCTTTCGTACCCGCGAGGAACTGCTGATCGAGAATCTGGCGCTACGCCAGCAAGTGCTTGCGCTGAAGCAGAAGCGTCCGCGGCCGCTGCTCGATGATATGGACCGCGCCTTCTGGGTCGCACTGCGCGCTGCATGGCCGGGCTGGGCAAACCGCTTGTTCATCGTGAATCCGGACACAGTAGCAAAGTGGAATCGAGATCGGTTCCGTCGCTATTGGGCGAAGATCTCCCAACACAAACCAGGCCCCGGGCGGCCTCCAGTTGACGCCGAGATTCGTAGTCTCATCCGCACCATGGCACACGATGGCTGGGGCGCACCCAGAATCCACGGCGAGCTGTTGAAACTCGGGTTCGTGGTCTCCGAGATCACGGTGTCACGTTACATGCCGCGTGGTCCCACGGACTCCGACAAAATAAAGCAATGGGTCGCTTTTCTACGCAACCACAAAGACGCCATTGCGGCGATGGATTTCTTCACCGTTCCAACGGTCTCTCTCAAGGTGCTCTACATATTCTTCGTCATAGAGCACGGCCGACGACGTGTTGTGCACTTCAATGCCACGTTCAACCCGACAGCAGTGTGGGTTACCCAGCAATTGCGGGAAGCGTTTCCTTACGACACCGCGCCAAAGTATCTCATTTTCGACCGCGATGCCATTTTCAATCCGGCTGTCGTAGACACGGTCAGAGCAATGGGCATCAAGCCGTGTCGCGCGTACCGTAGCCCTTGGCAGAACGGGGTTGCGGAGCGCTGGATCGGTAGTTGCCGTCGAGAACTCCTGACGTACGTAGTCGTGTTTAGCCGTCGTCATTTGCTCCGACTTATGCGTTTTTACATTGACTATTATCACGAGGATCGTTGTCACTTGGCTATGGACAAGGACACGCCACACGAACGACCCGTGGCACCGCGACCATCATCCACAGCTAAAGTTGTGGCGCTGCCGCGTGTGGGCGAATTACATCACCGCTACGAATGGCGCGAGGCAGCCTGACACGGCGCGTTCTTATAGAGCGATATTCTCACGGACAAGTAATGACGAGCGACAATGATCATGATGATTGACAAATTGAACCGATCCTGGACAGAACCTGTTGGCGCATGAATTTCTAGGTCTAATCCACAACTGGTTCGCCATCAGCATAGAATAAGAAAACCTCCCAAACTGGGATATTTTGATTGCTCCCATAATGGGAGTATGATAGGATACGTCGATGAGGGTAATCGCAAAGTCCAGACTGCGGAAATTTTGGGAAAGTAGTCCGAAGTATATCGATGCAAAGAAGCAAATGACGGAGTGGTATAACTATTGCGTAGCGGCAAAATGGCGTACGCCGCACCAGTTAAAGGCGGACTTGCGTAATGCGAGTATCCTGAAAAATAACCGTGTGGTTTTCAATATATGTGGTAACAAATATAGGATTGTAGTAGCTATCGATTATATTCGGCATGGAATGCTTATTCGGTTTGTGGGAACGCATCAGAAATATGACGAGATCGATGATATAGAACATATTTGAGGTTTATGATGAAACTGAAACCTATCAAAAATGACCGTGGGCTAAATCGTGCGTTAAAGCGCATCGATGAGCTATGGGGCGCAAAACCCAATACGCCAAGAGGTGACGAATTGGATGTCTTGATACTTCTCGTCGAGAAATATGAGGAGGAACATTATGCAATTCCTGCATCGGATCCTATTGAGGCGATAAAATTCTTGATGGAGCAGAATAGCCTGTCGCGTAAAGATCTAGAACCCTATATTGGAACGAGTGGGCGTGTCTCGGAGGTGCTAAGTAGAAAGCGAAGTTTGACACTGGCCATGATCAAGAAACTGCATGAAGGTCTAAAGATTCCTTACGAGTGCCTTATTGCGTAATCCCGGGAAGCGTTTCATGCTCGATACATTTGACGTGTCGACTAATCAATTAGTATTGGCTGTGGGTCCCGAAAATTGAAGTCAGTTGATTCTATTGCATATTTCGGGATGATGGTTGATCCTTGGAGCCATGGTGCGGCTGATCCAATTCATGCTGACGTTGGTGACTACATCCGTCCGATCGCGGCTGTCTTTGCAGGCGGAGAATGCGGCGCTGCGGAATCAGTTGTTCCTATATCGGAAATCGGGACAAAGGCCACGAATTAGGCCTGCTGACCGGCTGCTCTGGTGCTTCGTAGCGAAATATTGGGCGGGCTGGCGCGCAGCCCTGTACTTTGTCCAGCCCAGGACCGTAACGACGTGGCAGAAAAAGCGATTTCGCGACTACTGGCGTGCGCTCAGTCAGTCGGCTAAGCCAGGCCGACCTCGGATCTCGCGAGAGCTCAGAAAGCTCATTGGGCGGATGTGGGAAGCCAATCCGACGTGGGGCTCGCCGAAGATCGTTGCTGAGCTCGCAATGCTTGAAATTGACGTTGCCAAGTCAACGGTAGAAAAGTATCGGCCCAAGCAAGCCGGGCCTCCGTCGCCTACGTGGAGAACATTCCTAGACCAGCATGTTCGAGATCTAGTATCGATTGACTTCTTCATTGTCCCGACTGCTGCGTTTCGGGTGTTGTTCGTCTTCATCGTGCTTGCGCATGACCGACGGCGAATTGTTCACTTCAACGTGACGGAACATCCTACGGCGCAGTGGACGGCGCAACAGATCGTCGAAGC
>CAMYKK010000119.1 GCA_947258975.1 uncultured Gammaproteobacteria bacterium | reverse complement strand
CGAACGCTTCATAGGTCTGCTTGGAGTCGAAATCGCCAGGTCACAATGTCGAGAATCAACGCTTCGGTCGTTCTAACTTCGTCGGACCGGATTCGGCCATAAGCCGTCATTCTTGTTTTCTAAAGCGGACGCTCAACGTCTACAACGAAGAGCTAGAAAAGTAAGTGCGGAAGACGCCCCTAATTTTCATTTCTTTGGTCCATATGAACGGAATTCTTAACCAACCTGTAAGCACTGCTTGTTCCAGTAAACATTGTGCGACTCTAATGATTCAACCAACGCCTTTATTCCGAAAACAGCGGCTATTAACTGCAAGGCGATACATCCACGAGATATCCGAATATGGAAAGTATTTAAAAAGGTTTTTCGCTCTGTGTCATTTGTTTCGTATTGAATCTGCAACCTTGGTGGATCTCCTAAAAATGAATCCATTATATTCGGGCCATTTGCGTGTACAAATCCGGATAACATCCCATAGGATTCATAAACATCGTCACTGTACGGCTCGTGACCATACACATCATGAGCACGCCCATAAATATGCTTGAGAATTTTCGATCTTTTGGGAGGCCATGGATGGCTCTCATCTCCCTGCATTCCCGAATCGAAGAAAAAAGCATCAAGATACTTTTTGTGTAGGGGTGATTCCATGCCGTCCACGATAGCCAATACTAGGAACTCAATATCTTCGGTAACCTCGTCAACGATGCGTTCGATTATATGTTGCTCTTGATGCAATTTACTTTCGTAGAGTGCTTGTATAGCCCTCAGTCCAGATACAACACGAAAAGACTTTAGAACCAACGCTTGCTGAATCGTTCTTTCAGTGTATTTGTATACGAATACATCTCCGCGTCTTACTAATTTTGGTGGTAAAACAGAACGCTCAAACTCGCGAACGGCTTGTTCAAGCAATTGAAGTGTCTCATTTTCCATTTTTAAATCTAACGCCTGCGCTCAGGTGCGTTTGAGGCGACGCGTGCTTTTGCGCCAGCAAAAGTGCGTGGCAGGTCAAACGTCACCCGCAGCGATTTGTTACGTTATTTACTTCCCAACTTTTCTTTCAAATTTTTTAATAAAATGTTTGTCATTCGCGGTCGCTCGCAGTCTTTCCACAGCTTCTTCGGTGACGGAGGTTTTGCCAAATTTTTTACCATACACTCCGTATTGAACCCCTGCTTGCCTATTTTCCAATTCACGTAGAATTAGACGAGTTGTTTCTACAGCGCTCAAGTATCTAGATGCAATATCTACGAGATCGCGTGTTTTGATGTTCGAGATTATATACCGGTGTATAACCCGGTTTCGCAACTGATAGAGCGCATTTAAATCCTCAAAAACCCTGTGATCTATTACATTAGACTTGAGCGCGTGATCGAACACCTTTCGCTCCATAAAGCCCCTATCTTCATCAGACTGAAAAAGGTACTGGGTATCAATGTCATCAGTCTTGTCATTCAGTTGTTTTGTGATTACTAGGCTCAACCTTAGATACGCATCAATTTGATTGGCGGATATTGCAATAATCTCTATATACGACCCTGAGTCGATTGCTGAATTTAAAAGGTCATGTGATGCTGCAAGAGAGCCGGTAAACCGATCGAATTTATCGAGATCAGAGGCAAGCTGACGATCATTCACAGGAACTATAACAATGGATTTTAGAATCTTGTCAACGATGTTTAGCTGACCATTTATCCTGTCGTCATCCTTTAGGCTGGCATCGTAGATATATTTTCCTATTAACGCTTGGTCATGGAGGGCGCCGAAAAAAAGATGTATACAAAAATTCGGATCATCCATTCGGGATTTGTTCCAACTTAGATTTCGAACTCCGTTTGGATTGGCTTTGGCGATACTAGGAGCTTGTTCGCTTAGCGGGTAGCAACTTAATTGAAAACAACCGATGGGATCCTTATAAGATTGAAATCCATATGGCGGTTCTTCTTCACTTCCGTCTATGGCAGGATTTAAATACTGCCAATCAATAGGAATTTGAATTAGAAGTATCCCATTTGGTTCGGTCCAGTGTTTCATGCGCGCTTGCTAGTATGGGATTTGTGCAGCTCCAATAACCTAATAGTGATTAGACGTCAAAGTGACATGATACAACGCGTCGACGTGACGTATATTTCCAATTTCTTTCGTAAACATTTTGGATCATCCTTTTTGATTCTAAAAGAACATGACGCAGTCGCTACGATTTACCAAGAACTAAAGTCCTGAACCGTTCGATGATTGCAGAATCTCCCCACATACTTCTGACTGTTCTTTCTGTTTGGCGCGGTACGATCTATCCTGTAAACGCCAATAATCGTTTTCTCGCAATCCAAAAATCTGTCATCCCGATATGTTACAGATATTTTCGCATAATACGGAATCTAGATATTCGCTTATACGGTGAACGTCGGCTTTACGTCACTCGTTCTATATTCCGCTTTGGGTCGGGTCCGGGCGTTGTCCTGCGGGATGACAATTCCTTCCTGAGCAACACCACGATGGTGCGGTGCAATAGACAGCCGTCGGCCAAGAGCGGACGTAAGGATCGATCTTGCTAACGGTTGGAGCGCGCGCACCCAGTCTGAATTGTCTCCTGGCAATGGCGCATGATCGGTTGGCACCAGCTGCAGTGCATGGCGCCCCTGTTAGGCGCTCGCGAAATGGTCTAATTCTCTGCCGGCGGAACTTGGTCACTCGGAGCTGATGTCTCCGGTTCGCGCCACCGAGGTGGAGGTTTGCGCCATGCGAGCACGAGGTAGGAGACAAACGCCGCACCAGGCACAAGGATAAGTAGTTCGATCAATTGAGTTGGGTCGGCCAAGAGTTCTCTCTCCCAGCCTACGTCAATAATTCCGACTGAAAGGAGATAAACCCTATCGAGGAGCCCGATTGCGGGTAACAGGACGATCCAAGTGACCGTCATCATGCCCATGACTGGGAAGAACCAGTTGGTCGTAGGTTGATTGTTAGTCAGTGCGGCATTCTGCTCCGAGCGCACCCAGAGAGTCCAGATCGAGCGTAAGATACGAGACGTCGCCCACGCTAAAAGACCGACGAGCGCCGCGAGCAACGCAAAGCGGGTGGCCGTCGCGGTCACCAACCACCCTAGCCAGTCGGGTGGATTGAACAGCAGCGGGATCGAGGGTTCATATTGCCGCCAGAGCAACACAAGAAGAAGTATCCAGGCGAGACCTGTTATCCAGCGCGTCAGTCGGAGGAAGCTCACGCGCCATTTGGCGCGTTCGTCGACGTTGCTCATTTCGGGAGGAAGTGCATCTATCCACCGGCTGTGCGCCGTTTTCGCACAGGATCTCACCGCACGCAGAACGAAACCGTCGAGATTGTCCCAATAGACTGTGTGGTCCGCTAGAATCGAGCCCTGATTCCAAATCGGGAAAGACTCCGGCTTTTCCTCCTCGGCCTCACTAGTTCGCGTTGGTCCGTTCGGGACGGGGTCCGCAGACGCGTAGATGTCGATCCAGCAAGACAGCCCGGGCGGCTTGCGCACTGGCGCCTTGATAACGGTCTCCATTTCAGTTGATAGAATACTCAAAGTCGACGCCACGAGAATCATCAATGCCAGAAAGAGATAGCTGACAGCACCGAAGGGCAGATCCTTATGATCGGCGTACCAAATTGCGCCTCCCGTTGCCACCAACACCAGAATGACGAGGATCCAAATTTTGAAATTGTCATGCAAGTTCTGCACGGCAGGGATTCGAGCGGCGGCTGCAGTGATCAAGCAGTCGCCCCCTCGGACCACAACTCCCAATACGAGGAAGGTCACGGACCAGAGTAGGAAAGAGTGGAGGATATCTTGGATGCTGATCCGCTGAGCTTGGAGCTCAACAAATAGCCACACGAACAATCCGGCGGTCGCAACCAAAGCGCCGAAAGCAACGTACGTCGGGTTCCAGCCGATCTTCTTCGTCAATTCCCCTGACAACACCTTCAGACTCACGAGTTTGTTGGTGCCCGCTCCGAAGGTCAAGAGTGTGTCCGGGACGGGGCTCTGCGCCGTTCGTTCATGCTTTGTGGCGGCTTCCTCTTCAAACACCGGTTCTATGATGCCACCGAGTGCGTCCAGGACCGCTGCCGCGCCTTGAGAGTGCGCGACGATTACTGTGCGATCGCACACGTTCTTCAGCTGCTTGAGTCCATCTAAAATGCGGGTGCGTATTAGCGCAGCCCGCATCGGGTTCTCGACGAACGCGAGACTGTCACCGACTGTCGCTGTCAAGGCAGATTGCGCGGAGAGGATTATTGTCCGGAGCTGGGGAATTGGCAGCACTCCGAGCAGCAACGCCGCTGCCATTAGAACGATGAAGAACGGTGTGAGCGCAAGTGCCACCAGAAGCTGGCCGAACGCTGTGAGACGCGCGAACACTTTTGTCCACCATTTCGCTTCGCCTGACACGGTCAGCCAGTATCGTTGGGCGATGTGAACGCCGATCGACCATGGCAGCGCACGTACGCTCCAAGAGACAAGCTCTCCGTAGGTCGGTGCTAGGAACGACTTCGCCCACCAGCCTTCGGCAATCAACCAGCGCTCTGGTTGCTCCCGGAAGTGAAGATCAATCACCGCCTCCGCTCGTCCATCGGCCGCGTCGCCGAGGCTCGCTCGATCGATGGTCGGCGCCACCTGATCCTTGGTACCGCGACGGATGACATCCAGCAGCGCTTCACCCCAGCGTACAAGGGTTTCGCCAGAACGCTGCTTGCCGATGCCATGCACCAAGAGCACACCGAGCTTAAACTCTTTGTTGCTCGCGTCGGCGCCCTCCACCAACGTGGTAGTTTCGCGGATGCCATCGGATTGTTCAGACATGTTTCTCCGGGGTGCATTGGCAATTTCTGGTTCGTAGCAGGCCCGCGACGACGCCGCGCACCGCACGAGGCCCTGAGCGTCCCGCCCCTTTGGGAACTCCACCACTTCGCTAGGGGACAACAAGCCACAGAGTAAACTCGCGTTGACGAGAAGGCCAGTCCAGATCTAAGGAGCTGCCGACTGTTACCCTGCATCCCTCACAAGTTGCCGAGTAGCCGGCGAAGGTCTGCTTCTGGCCAAACCGACTAATCGCAGAAGATCACGTTAGTGTTGATACGAGAGCACCGCAAATGTCGGCAATGGGTCGAGAGTTGCTATTCAGCTTCACGACGGACTGGAATTTTGAAAATTTCAAACTGATTGACAGCTGTCGGCCATGACCCGACCTTCAATACACGAGAAATCTTGCGTCTTTAAGGTCCGCTCTCGTGAGGTATATGTAATCCCACACCGTTACATTGGTTGCAAGTTTCGGTATCAATCTTGAACACAAGTTTCAGGCGCTGGGCCCCATTCATAGCAGCATAGCGTTGTGCGGGTGTTTTAGCCTCACTACATCCTTGACCGCGCTGGGGCCTTCAGGATACAGGAAATCGAAAAACCAGATCATTGGATGTTTGTGGAGAAAATTCCGTTTCCTCGACTGCGGTGCGGCGGTATGATTTCCACGAACTAGGTGATAGTCATCTAGGAAATGCAGGTTAAAAGTAGATCGAAGTTGGAGCGAGAATAATGTCTTTATTTGATGAATTCTCACACGGATTAACGGTCGGACAACGCGGAGAACTATTCTTCTATCTGCACGGGCCTGCCGTCTCCGAGGTGTCCATCCGCTCGGGCGCGCAGGTAGGCGTACAAGTCCATGATGTGCGGTTTGACATTGGGGTCCCGATCCCACGTCGGCATGATTAGTTCTCCCTGCTCGCGCTTGATTACCAGTTCAATGAAACCCTCCCGCAAGGCGGTCTGGTTGTCAGCGATCTGTCCACTATACAAGGTAATAACGTACCGTTGCAGGACGGCAGTTGCAAACCGTTGCGAGTCCATATCCTTCACGCGCTGCACCAGATTCGGTGCGACAACAGTCCCCGTTGCGTCGACCCCGTGACAGATATGGCAAGCCGAATTGAAGACTCGCCAGCCGAGGTAGGTGTTGCGATCCACTTTGCCATCAACGATGCGGTAGGGGGCAGGGGCATCTTCGCCATGGGCCTGCAAGGAGATCAAGATGGCCAAGCCACACAGCATCGATAACGATCGTTTCAGCATTTGCGCGGTTGCCGTTCTTTTTTGGTAAAACATCGCAGCCTCCTCTGTCAAACCTTTGCCTCCGGGGCCGGGCGCTAGATGAACAATTGTGTTGATCTTTGCCCTCCGCGGTTTGTTGTCCGAAAATACGTTTTTCACCTTCACAGATTCCGCCCAAGACCGCATTGATCTGGGGCAACATTTCGACGAATTCCCAGCTCCTGCTTAGTTAGGACCGATCCGCCGAGCCACCGCGTGGGGGTGAAAGAACGCTTCCGGGGTGGCGTCATCGTTGGTGGGCACGAACGCGTCCGTACCATAGTCTTGTTGGGTATCGCTTTCCTGCGGCAATATTGAGATTCAAGGCTAATCCAGTTCGGAGTCTACCGGTGGTGCCAGAGCTGGATGTAAGACAGGCTGTGGCGATCCGGTCCGGGCTGCCAGATGATTCAGAATCTGTTTGATGACTACCGGGTCCTCGATGCCGACGATGACCATGACGGGGCCTGTCTCAAGTAGCCGACAGGTCTTTATATCGATCTTGAATTTTTAGTCACCGAAAGCAGGTCGCAAACACGATGGCTATGGAAAAATAAGGAAGCGTGTAAAGCAATACCACAACCAAAGTGGAGCGTTGTCCCAGTCGTTCGAAATCTCGGCGACTTTTTACACATAGATGGTCGCCCCTCGTATTGTCAAGCGTTCAATTGATGATGGTGAGCAGGTATAGATTGCAGCCATAGATCCGGACTTTTGATCAAGGCAACACGCCTTGTGTCCCTGATGGAATCCGCTGGCAGGTGCCTTTACAACCTGACGAGCTTTTCGCTCTCTGTGTAAAATAGGTTTGACCTGCCACGGTCTGACCTGTGTTGCCATCATGTCATGTTCGCCTGAGCAATCGTGGTGTGCGTCCTGTGATATCGTTCGTGTGTTATATCGCCGGTTGGTAACTTGCTTCATAGTGACGCCCATGAGCCAGCAAAGCCCAAACCACACGAGCGTTTTTGTTGGCGCGAGCTACCGCGGCCACATTCATATGCCGTCGCTTGAGCATTTCTGTTGACCAAGTATTGGTAGGTGTCACTTTGCGCTCAGCGACGCGTATCGCCGATCGTGCCCCGTGGATCATCAACATTCTCAGGTATCCATCCCCCCGTTTGCTGATCCCTAGCAACAGCACTTTACCCCCGCTCGAGTGCTGGCGTGGCACTAGCCCCAGCCATGCAGCCAGTTCACGACCGTTGCGAAAGCTTTTGGCATCACCAATGGATGCCACCAAGGCCGTGGCGGTCAACGGCCCGATACCGGGAATCTTTACCAGCGTCTGGCTGTCCTCGTTGGATCGATGCCAGGCGTTAATCTGTTCTTCCACCTCGTGCACGTGGCGATGCAGTTCTCGCAAGTGAGATCCCAATCGTTGCAGTAATTCACGAAACACACGCGGAAGATCGTTTTCGCCATCTTCAATGATCTCCGGCAAACGACGTGATACGTGACTGATGCCTTGCGGCAGCGTGATGCCGTATTCAACCAGTAGCCCTCGAATCTGATTCGCTACTGCGGTCCTCGATCTGACGAAGCCTTGCCGAGCTCGATGTAGAGACAGTACGGCTTGTTGTTCGGTATCCTTGATCGGTACAAACCGCATATTGGGCCGCGTGACCGCCTCGCAGATCGCCTCCGCGTCCGCCGCATCCGTCTTGTTCGACTTCACATACGGCTTTACAAACTGCGGCGCCATCAGCTTCACCGTATGCCCTTGCGCCTGCAGCTTCCGCGCCCAATAGTGCGCCCCGGCACACGCTTCCATGCCAACAAGACATGGAGACAGCTGCGCGAAAAACACCAACACCTGTTTGCGTTTCAGTTGCTTTTGAACAACACGCTTGCCACGCTCATCCACACCATGGACCTGAAAAACGGTTTTCGCCAAATCAATACCAACTGTCGTAATATTCATCTCGGTCGCCCCTCTCGTTAAGTGGAAATTCACATTCACCACTTTGGCACATCGATGCCGGTTAGTAGAGGGGCGACCATTCCATTAACCTGGGTCGAGGGTAGTCTTCGGCCATGACCCACCCATCGACACAAAAAGTAAACCGAGGTTTCTAGCCTTACACAGCGCGAACGGACAACGGTTCAACCTTGCCCGCCACCTAGTCCATGCCTGTCGTGATCGAGCGTTTCGTGCCGGCGCATGACAGACATGGTAACCGGTGACGTGCGTTTATTGAGTGACGAGAAGATATTCGATCCGCGCGAAATTCCGCTTCGCGGTTCAGTGAAGTGGGTAATATTGGCCTATTGTTTCGCGATCCAGGGCTTTCGCGTCAACGCGAGCTGCTGTTGCACCTTCGATGCGAGCTTTTCTGCGTGTTGGCGAGAAGATAATCCCTCAATCGAGAGACGATACATCTGCTTGTCATTAACCGTCACTTGGCTCTTGCGAACGTCCAGACCCAATGTTTTGGCCTTGGTAATAATCTTATCGGCGACATTTGGATCCGAGAGCGTCGCCAAATGAATCACCCATCCATTGTCCTTGGGGGCCGGCTTTGGCGATTCGACTTTTTTTTCCGCGACGGCGGGCGCCGCCTCAGCAGGTCTCGTCTTCAGTTCCATTAATTGCAGTTCGATTTCCTTGATTGCCGCTTGAAGTTCGGCTTGACCCGCGGTTCCGGTCAGGGCTTGTGTCATTTGTTGCTGTGTTTCTTCTAACCCCACTATCCGTTGGGTCAATCCCGACAACACCGCCGAGTCATCTTGTTTCGACTGTCGTGTCTCTAATAATGCCATTTGTTGCGCCATGTCATCGATTCGCTTACTCAAATAAAGGACATACAGACCCATCGCCAGTAACACGAGTACGCCCAGGACTAAACTGACGACCAATATTCTTTGTTGTCCCATCGCTCGCTCGTTGACGTAGTCCGTGGCCTCACCCGTCTCCCCTTTCCGGGGTTCATCGGCGCTGCCGGTTTCGATTATCTTATCGCGTTCAGAAGTTGAAATCTTGAGCGCTGATACCTCTTCCGACGAATCGGCCTCTCCCGAATCGCCACGGACCGTCTTGGTGAGCAGACTCAACAACTTTTCGTTCGAAGCCGACTCCGCGCCCGAGTACTCGATGGCCACTTCATTTTCCATGATACGGCTGATTTTTCCTGTCACCTCTCCGCCGGTACCGGATTCACACCGGTCCCAAAAACGAATCGTCACCTCATCGCCCGCGTTCAGGGTGACGTCTTGTTGAGGGAATTCCTGAGTACGGCATTTGAGCAATACGCCGTTCTCGCTGTAATCGCGTACGTGGCAACCACGGGGCCGCGAACGTTCGCGAAGCAACATCATCCCCACCTGCGCAGTGGGCGTGAATCTGGGGGACTTGCGATTTTCAGCGAGCATGAAAGAAAGCGGTTCTCCGGCCGCTGTTTTAACACACAACCCGCGCCGTTGGCTTGATTTTTGAATCCGTTGCAGAATAGGAAGGATAAACCACCTGTCTCGCGGTGAGGAGGACGTTTTGGGCAATCTGCGGTCCCGGCATCCAAGTGCGAAATGGGACGATGGGGTGGCCTTTTCCTTCACCACCGTTTCGGCGGCGCATGACGCCCCGCCCGTCGTTTTATCTGTCCCGGTCAATGTCCAGCGATTCAGGGATCGGTGACTCGAGACGATCCTTGAACGATTCCCAGAGTGCCAGAACATTTAGACCAAAGAGGATGGTCGCCCCGATTCCGATCTGTGCGAAATCGGACGGGCCCTTCCAATACGTGAACATCGATAG
>CAMYKK010000118.1 GCA_947258975.1 uncultured Gammaproteobacteria bacterium | reverse complement strand
TGACCCCGTTGGCCACCAGGGTTTCCACAAACGCCTCCGACGGCGTCATCAGACGCTTGCCGGTCACCACGGCGCGCTCCGGGAGAGAATGGGTCATGAGAGTTCTCCGTTGGTTGATCAAGTAATATTGAATGCGCTTCTCGTATACCGCTCCATGCGGGTTAAATGATCTCGTCGCGCAGGTAGTACCAGTAATACAGCATGCGCTGGCCCAATCTTCGAAAGGGTGCCAGCGGGTGGCCCGGTAGGGGCGAGGTGAAGATGGGCAGATCGAGCTGTTTTCCTTTGCCGGCGATCTTCTGGGCCATACGTCGGCCTGCCTGCGCGGAATACATGACCCCGTTGCCACCGTAACCAATCGCGTAGTACACCTCCTGCGACGGGTCCGGCTGAAAGATGTGCGGCATCATGTCGTGACTGACGTCCACCCAGCCCCACCACGAGTAATCGATATCGATGCCTTTCAGGGCCGGGAACTTCCGGTACAAACCCTCGAGTAGGAGTTGCAGGTGCTTCGGGTTCTCGGCATCCGCACCGGTTATCGCGCTACGGCTGCCGATCTGGACACGGTCATCCGGTAATTGACGATAGTAATGGCGCAGCGTGCGCGTATCGGTCAGCACAAGATGTGTTTTGAAGTTGCACGCCGATTTTTCGTCTGCGGTCATCGGCCGTGTCACGATCGAGTTCGACAGAATCGGCATGATGCGGCTTTTCACTCGCGGATGCAGGCCGGGTGGCGTGTAACCGCCAGTGGCGATCGCCACCGCGCGCGCGCGCACGGTTCCGCCCGGCGTACCTAGGTAATGCGCAGCATGAGAGGTCTCCCACCCCATCACCGGACTGGACGGGTGAACCGTGGCGCCGAGTTCCCGCGCGAGGCGCAAATATCCGAACGCCATTTTCCCGGCGTGCACACCGATGCCATCGGGTTCGTGCATCGCCCCAGCCGCCTCGGCGTCGTGTACGTAGTCGCGCCGCAGGGTCTCGGTGTCCAGCAGTTCAGCCTTGTAATTGAAGGTCTCGTTCAGCAATTTGCATTCCGCCTCCAACATGCTCATCGCCTTCGGGCGATGGGCGATATACAGGTGTCCCCCCCGCTGTGGTTCGCAATCGAATTTTCCGGACAGGATCAAGTCCCTGAAGACATCGAAGGCCTCGCTGACCTCAGCGTGCATCTTCTTCGCGGTGTCCAGCCCCCAGCGTTGGATCCATTGCGATCTTCTGAGGCGACCGGAGGAGATCTGCGCCTGGCCGCCGTTGCGGGTACTGCAGCCCCAGCTCACACAGTTGGCCTCCAGCACGGTCGCCTTAATGCCGTGTTCCTGTGCCAGGAAGATGGCGCAGGCGAGGCCCGTGTAGCCGGAGCCGATGATCGCCACGTCCACGTCAACGTCCTGGGTGATCGGTCCGTCGTCCTTGGGCGGTGTCCCGGCTGTTGCGAGCCAGTACGTCGGCGCATAGTCGCGGTTGTGGCCCGGCCCGGCGTCTACCAGCGGATCGTAACGCGGATCGTAAGCATTCAGCGTTGCACTGGGTGTTTGGTGTTGTGCATTCATCGTGCGCGTATTCGTATCAATAGTGTCAGGCGTCTTCCAGGGCGTTATGTCATGGCTGGTTGACCAGGAACGCGTGTCGGGTGAGGCCGCTGGCCAAGTGTCATTTTCGGCATCGCGTGTCTATAGCGCGACGCATAAAAATTCTGGGTCATGGCTAATCCCAAATGTACTCTAATCGACACCGTATCAACCGGATAGGACCAGTCCGCATGATTCTATTGCGCCACACTCGACTTGCTCGCTCACTTTACGGTAATGACCGGGCAGTGCGACAGGATGTTGACCTTGTGAGCCACGCTTCCGATTAGTACATCTTGAATTCCGGTCAGGCCGCGGGTGCCCATAGCAATCAAATCCGCCGCTTCGGTCTTTGCGAAATTTGTGATCGCCCGCGCAGGTTCGCCTTCCGCAACTGCCGTAGTCATAGATGCGAGGTTCCGGTCCCGTTGGCGTGCCTCACATTCAGCAAAGATCTTTTCCGCAAGCTCTGAGCCCAGGGACTTGAATATCTGATCGGCCTTCTCCACCGCAAGCCCTTCGAAGTATGAGGGTATGGCGTGTTGCATAATAACGTGCAGCACCAGCAATGAAGCGCCGTACTTCTCCGCGAGATCAGCGGCGACATCGAGTGCCTTGTAGGCGTGCTCCGAGCCATCCACCGCAACCACAATCTTGCCAAACATCACGTGTCTCCTATTGTCCTGCCGCTGCGGTATCGTGGCACCAACGGGGGATACGCAAGTGCCCGCGCGAACGATCCGCATGTCAATGCTGTGTACGGTTTCACTCTATCTCACCGACAATATCCGCCAGCTTCAACCGTTGGATCTTTCCGGAGGGGCCTTTGGGCAGGTCGGGTAATACATAGATCGCCTTTGGGGCCTTGTATGTGCCCAGATTCTCGACACAGAGCGCCTGCAGTTCCTGCGACGAACAGGCCTCGCCGGGCTTGAACGCCACGCACGCCATGACCTCCTCGCCGTAGTTATCGTCCGGCATGCCAAACGCCGCTGCTTCCAGTATTGCCGGGTGCTTATAGAGCACGTCGTCGATTTCCCGGGGTGCGATGTTCTCTCCGCCTTTGATGATGAGTTCCTTTAGCCGCCCGGTAATGAAGTAATATCCATCCTCGTCACGGTAGGCGATATCACCGGTGTGGAACCATCCGTTTGCATCGATGGCGGCGTCGGTGGCCTCGGAATTCTTGTAGTAGCCCTTCATCACGTTGTCACCCTGAATGAACAGCTCTCCCTTTTCGCCGTCTTTGGCGTCCTTGCCCTGTTCATTGACGATTTTTGCCCGGTTCCCGTAAGGTCGGCCCGGCGATCCGTACTTCCTCCTGCCGGGGGGCAGGGGGTTGGAGAGTATCTGGGCCGCGGTTTCCGTTAAGCCCATCGTCTCCACGACACGAATGCCGAAGCGATCTTCGAAGGCACGGTGTGTCGCCGGGGGCAGGGCCGAGGAGGCCGAGCGCCCAAATCGCGCGTGACCCTGGATCTTTCGGTAATCGTGCGCCGGCGCCTCCCTTTCGTCTTGCTCGATCAGGTAGGAAATGATCGTTGGCACGACACTGAACCACGTGCACTCGTGGTCCGATATCCAGCGCCAGAACTGTTTGGCGCTAAAGCGATGCGGCATCACCACGCTCCCATTGCTCACCAGAGGCGCAATGACAGTCACCATCTCGCCGTTGATGTGATACAAAGGCAGTACGCATAAGGCCCGGTCTTTGTTCGTCAACTCGTGGGCGCCGGCGGTGTTGTTTCCGCCCGCGATGACGTTCTGGTGGGTCAGGATCGCCCCCTTGGGAAGCCCGGTGGTGCCGGAGGTGTAGATGAGCAAGGCTTCGTCTTGCGGTGAAAGTGCGGGCAGTGCCGCGTTTGCTACCGCGTCTTGCGGCCACACCGGTCCGGTGTCTTCATGGGTCTCGATTAACAATACCGTCCGGTTCAGATTGTCGATCACCGAGGAAAATTTCTCTTTGTAGGAACGCGATACAAACAGAACCTTGGCGTCGGAGTGGTCCAGTATATAAGACAACTGATCAGGTCCCGCCACCGCGTTCAAGGGCAAAATAACCCGGCCCGCATACATTACGCCGAGAAACAGGGCCGTGGTCCAATGACCGTTGTCCAGCAGGAACGCCACCTTGTCGCCCGGCGTCACTCCCAGCCCCTCAAGCTGCCGGTTCACCGTTTGCCCGATCGACTGCAGCCCGGCATAGGTCATTTCCAAGCCGGGCTCCGGCGCGATCTGAAAAACGGTGTCAGGCTGTGACTCGGCCCTTGAGTCCATAATCGCACGCACCGTATTCATCGTTCACTCCCCGGTTTCTGCCGGAATGCCATGTTTACTCCAGAAATCGCCAAACAACTCCTGTAACGACGGCTCGTTGGCCGGGATGTTACGGGCGATACGCGTCGTGTTCAGATAGTGCCGGTAGTTCATGTTGTCAGAGATGCTGTTTTTGCCCCAGGTGCCGCAGCCCATGGACAGTGAAAACGGCAAGCCGTTGTCGAAGTTTCCACCGGTGGCAAAGCAGTGCGCCTGATTGACGATCACGCGGCACACCGGCATTTCCAGACCCAGACGCATGACATGGGCATCGTCGCTGGTATGGATCCCAACGGAATGGCCAAGTCCCTGGAACTCCAAGATGCGATGTGTAATGGCGAATGCCTCGTCGAAATTGCGGGCACGATAGACCGTCAGCACCGGAGACATTTTTTCATCTGAAAAAGGCGCGTCGGGACCGATGTCTTGTTCCTGTACCATTAAAAACGCGGGCGACTTCCGTTTAGCTGTGTCCAGCCCCGCCAGCTCACAGATTGTGCTTGCATCTTTGGCAATCACCTCACGATTGATCTTTCCATCGATCCACATCGCGTCCTGCAAACGGTGCTTCTCATCGGCACTAAGGATCACCCCGCCGTTCGATTCCAGAGACCGGAGCGCAGCCTCGTACACGGCATCTAAGATCACTACACTGTTCTCCGATGAGCATGACGTCGCGTTGTCAAAGGTCTTGGAACTCGCGATCTTAGCTGCCGCGGCGTTCAAGTCGGCGGTATCATCAATAATCGAGACCACGTTACCGGCCCCGACCCCCACGGTTGGAGTGCCGCTCTCATATGCACCTCGCACGTTGTTCTGTGAACCCGTAACCACCACCAGGTCAACCTGCCGCATTAATTCAGTGGTGGTTGCCTTATCGACTGGTTCCGGAAGTTTTTGTACCAGGTCACGTGGCGCAGCGACCCGATCCAATTCTTGATGGATCAACTCGATCAGTCGGCTGCAAACGTGCTGTCCTTTCGGCGACGGTGCGAGGATGACCGCGTTTCTTCCCTTGAGGGCGTTGATCGTCTTGTTGAAGGGGGTCGCGACCGGGTTGGTCGACGGGACGATCGCCCCGACCACGCCCACCGGTCTCGCGATTTCGATGATCCCCAGATCGGGATATTCCGCCACCACTCCGACGGTCTTGGCGCCGCGAAGATCGCGCAGCAGCCCTTTGGTCTTGCGGTGATTCTTCTGCATCTTGTCGTTGACGTCGCCGAGCCCGGTATCCCGCACCGCCATCTCGGCGAGTTCGCGGTTGTTTTGCGGGTTCATGATCGCCCACCCCACCGCAGTGACGACTTCGTCGACCTGTTGCTGGTTGTACTTGGTAAAAATTTCCTGCGCCACGCGTGCGCGTTCGATCAAGTGCCCCACGACGGCCTTGACGTCGGTTGCCGCAAAATCAGTTGTCGTCTGGATAGTCTCGGGCATCGGATTAGTACCGTCTCGAAGTTTTAGTTGTCGGTTGTTCGCAATCCTGGCGCCCCCTCCGCTACGCGGAGAGGGCGCTGCGGTGTTACTTCTTCTTCAGGGCCTTGAGCAGGTCGGTCAGATACGCCTGACGTTCCTTCCACATGGCCATCACCTCATCGCGATTCATGACACGCATTGGCGACCCCCCCGCCTGCATCTTTGTGACGACTTTTTTGTCCTGGAACATCGGTGGGATCTTCTCGGCCAAGGTCTTGATCACATCAGGCGGAGTTCCCTTGGGTGCCATGATGCCGCGAAAATTGACGCTGGAGTTGTCCACATCCACGCCGAGTTCCTTGAACGTCGGCACATCGGGCAGGAACTCCTTGTCGCGTTCCAGGTCGGCGATGGCAAGAATTTTGAGTTTGTCCCGGCTGCGGTAGGAATCCGACAAATTGTTGAACCCGGCGGTGACATCGCCACCGAGCACCCGTTGCAGTGCCTTGACGCCGCCTTTGGTCGGGATGTAGTTTAAGGTGACGCCGGCGGCCTTCGCCAACTGCAGCATGGCGACGTGATGCCCGGTAAATTGGCCCGCCCCGGAGACCGTGACCTTCCCGGGATTCTGCTTTGCGAAGTCGAGCAACTCTTTAGCCGTGTTGAACTGACTGTCCTTGTTAACGATCAGCACCGCAGGGTCGGCGCCCCAGTTCGCAATCGGCTCGAGATTGTCAACATTGTATTTGGTTTTGAATACGATCGACTGCGCGATGAAATGCGGAACGTTATACGCCGCCAGCTGATAGCCGTCGCCCTTGGCCTTCTGCGCGAACCAGTTCCAGCCCACCTGTCCGCCGGCACCCGGCTTGTTGACGATAACCAGAGGTTGACCGAGGTACGCTTCCCCGGCTGCCATCATGGTCACGATGCGGGCCTGGAAATCCGTCGCACCGCCCGGAGAATAAGCCACGGTCACCAGCACCGGCCGGTCCGGATAACCCTCGGCGGTTACGTGTAAAGGCAATGCCAGCCCAAGAATCACCGCCATCCATAGGCTTTTCGTTTGCATATCTTTAACTCGTTTCATCTGTTCCTCCTAATGGGTAACCAAGCATCCGTGCGCCAAAATCTCTCGTCCCTGGAAAACCGCTCATAGTGAAACCTACATCAACCCCGCTAGGGCAACTGCACGCGCAACAGGAGCGTGAACAGGACGTAGAGGGCCGCGATAAAGCCGCCGGCGATGACGCCGGATTTCACCAGCCTGAGTCCGGCGCTCTGCGCCGGGGAATAGATCGCCGAGAGCGCAACAAATGCGAGCAGGGACGTGGTATAAAAGCCGAGCGTTTCGGCCAGATTCACGTAGACCAGGAATACGATCAATGCCGGCCAAATGGTCCGCCAGGGTATGCGCACACTAATGGACTCCCTAGGTGAACCACTGCGGTCCCATGCGCCCAGGATCGCCGCCGCGGCAATGGCGATGAGAATCAAACCGACGATTCTTGGAAACACG
>CAMYKK010000117.1 GCA_947258975.1 uncultured Gammaproteobacteria bacterium | reverse complement strand
AATCCGCGACACACCCCCCATACCCGGTAGATTGACGATGTTCATATTCAGCCCATTGACGAGACACGCGTTGGTAATCTCTTCGCCAAGTCCGGGGGCAGGTTCTTTGGTGTCCTTGTCGCGCACAATTTCGATCCCCAGCATCAATCCGCGGCCGCGGACATCGCCGATGCACTCGAATTCCTCCTTGAGCGCTTCCAGACCGGCTCTCAAATTGGAACCGGCTGCCCTAGCTCGCTCCGCAAGGCGATCACGAACGAGAATGTCCAGGACACGCAGACCGACAGCAGCCGGCAACGGATCGGACACATGGGTGGTATAAAACAGGAAGCCACGTTCATGACAACGCTCTTCGATCTCGTCCGTGGTCACCACGGCAGCGAGCGGGAGTCCCGCCCCCAACGTCTTAGAGAGGGTTAAGACATCGGGAACGATATCGTCACGCTCAAACGCAAACGTTGCACCCGTGCGGCCGATGCCGGTCTGGGCTTCATCCAACACCAGGAGCATATCGCGCTCGTCACATTTACGCTTGAGCGCGGTCAGATACCCCTCTGGCAGATCGATCAGGCCGCCCGAACTTAGGATCGGCTCGCCGATAAATGCCGCCAGGTCCCCGGTAGACTGCCGATCAACAAGATCGAACGCATAGTCCAACTCGTCCATCCAGGAGTAAGTTTCCGGCGGACCGAAAGCCGGGCGAAAAAGGTTCGGAGCCGGAATCGCCATGCCGCCCACCGACAGGGGCCCATAGCCTTTTCGGCCCGCGGAATAAGTCGATGCCGACGCACCGCCTGTCATGCCATGCCAGGATTGGCTGAAGCTCACGATTTCGTAGCCACCGGTGTAGAGCCGCGCCATTTTCAGCGCTGCTTCATTCGATTCTGCACCGGTGCTGAGCAACAATACCTTGGTGAGCGGTGCGGGCGTCAGCGCGGTCAAAGCTTCGGCGAGGTCGATCACGGGCCTGGAAAGCATACCGCTGAAGAGATGGTCCAATGAGTTGATCATCGAGCATACGACGTCAACGATTTCGGGATGGCAGTGCCCGAGAATTGCGCTCATTTGACCCGACGTGAAGTCAAGCAGCGGTCTTCCCGAGTCGTCATAGACAAAGGAGCCTTTTGCGCGATGGGCAACGAACGGCGCAAAGGTTCCCCCATAGCGGATAAGATGCTGTTCCGCGCGGCGCAGAACATCGTTCCGATCTTTCATCGGATATCTATCTCGGATCTCCCCTGGAGAGGAACTGGGATCCGCGTCGATCTGATGTCAAAGACCTTTCGATCACACTTGCCGACAAGGTCCCCCTGACAAATTCGAAGCCGCTGACCAGGAACCGCTTCGACATACACTATCCAGGATTTTCCTGACTCGCGCATACGCCGATACAAAATCAATTCTGATAACCCTTTGCGTCTTCTTCGGATTCATAGTCCTCATAGACGATGAACGTCATCATCCCTCCGGGATAAATATGGTCATTCGCTACATGATTCAGCCGGTGGCAATGAAAAGGCCATATACCCGGATTATCCGCGTTGAGGATGATGTCCACTCTCTGCGCGGCCCCAATATGCACCGTATCTATCAATTGCGGTTCATTCACATATGCTCCATCACGGGCAACAACTGTGAACTTGTGTGAGTGTGTATGCATATAGTGCGGCTGGTATCCGGTATTTAGAAACCTTATCCTGACCTTTTCACCCGTTTTCACATAAACCGGCTCGGTCAGCGGGAATGCTTTTCCGTTTATGGTAAAGGCATCGTATACAGGGTTATGAGGATTATGCGTCTTCGGGTAATAATCCCTCTTTTCCTTCTCATTTTCAGGGCGGGACCCTTCGCGCATAGATGGGGCGCCGCCTTTTTCGAGTCTCGCTGCCTGTTCCTCATCTTCCTCATGTACATGAACATGCTTTGTAGGCCACTCGTCCAATATCATTATGTACTCCCTGTCATACTGGAGCTTCTCCGCTTTCGGCTCCACGATAAACGCCCCGTACATTCCCATATCCACATGGTGCGCACTGTCAACATGGCAGTGGTAGAAAGACGTTCCTAGGCTGTCCGCAGTAAATTCGTAGATGTAAGATTCGCCCTTGCGTACCGGTGTCTGGCCTATGTAAGGCACGCCATCCATGAACACCGGTTTTCTCTGGCCGTGAACATGTATTGTATGTTTTCCGCTCGATTCATTGTTCAGTACAATTCTGACACGGTCGCCCTCGGTCACTCTTACCGTAGGACCCGGAATAGTCCCGTTAAATCCCCATCCCATCATGGGTGCATCAGGGAAGAGTTCAAAGCCCACATCTCTAACGGTCAGATTAAAAACCTTAATAATGTGTCCGTTGTCTTCGATAATTTCAGGCTCCAATTCCTTAAGCGGGTTTTTCGTTCCAAGCACTGCGGTAAAGCCCGCAGGGGTTTTCGCCTTTATATAATCATATCCTTCCGCTGTTCTCACATAGGGAAAATTAAAGACGACATTATCGGCGGTTCCACTCCGCTCAATATTAATCCTGAACTCCCAATGGCCGCCCATTAGAAGAGCTATATTTTCCACCGCATAGATTCCTCTCCCTTTATCCGTGCCCGTCAGGGGACTGGTAACACCGTGACCCATCTCGGGCATCCAGGGAGTGACGGAAACTTTCGCTCCCAATACGTCCCGGTCCGTTTGATCATGGATGATCAGGTTAACAGTGTTTTTGCCCACCTTGAGTCTTTTATCGGGGATTTCCATTTCAACGCTGAAAAGTCCCTTATCAGTCACAAGCAAAGTGCTGTCAGCGAAATGTTTGGTGAATTTCGTATGATCATGCACCTGAGTTTCTTCCTGCGGTTTTTTATCAGGAGTGACAGTTGAATCGCAGGCGGATACAACTAGCAAAAGAATATAAATTGCGAATCTTGCGCCCCTAATAACGTCCCGTAACATTGCAGCCTCCGCGATAGGTGCTATTTATTATTGTCCAATTGAGTATTAAACCGATCATTCACCAGAGTTTACCGGACTGTCCAAGGCATGGTGAACTACGTCGATCCGATGAAGCATGGAGCGCCGGCTGACGGAGTGAAAAAAACCGGGTCAGACAACAATTTCTCCTAATATTAGCGTGTGCGTTTTCTAGCCCGCATTTTCTCAAAGCATTTTCCTCTGTTTGCACAGCGACGGCGAAGGTTTCCACGCGTTGATCAACTGTTCTGCTTGCACGAGTTCATCCGGCGTCAGCGTTCGCTCTTTTACCCATTCCGACAGTTCGGGCATCTCGTCGGCTGAAAGACCTTTCTCGGACATCTTGGCCACCGCCTCTAAATTGCCTTCCAGCGCAGTGACGTAGAAATCGGCCAGCTTTCTTTGGCCTTTATACACCGCATTGTCTCGCGACAGCCTCGCCCACACATACGCTTTCACCAAGTCCTTATCCCGCCCACAGCCGCGGCTACAAGCAATAATGACCTCAGTCTTAGGTGTACTGGCTGGGATTCCATCGTACAGATACGCCCCGGCTAATATCATTTGGGCGAATGCCTGTCCCTGATCCGCCGCTTTTCGCGTCCACTCCAACGCAGTTTGCTCATCTGCGGGTACACCATAACCAAGATGGAACAATGTCCCATAGCGAAACTGAGCATCGCAGTCGCCGTTCTCGGCGAGTGGCTTCCAGTAATCTATCGCCGTAGCGTATACACCGCGGTCAAACCACCGAAGGCCTACGATGTAACGATCGGTCGGGTCATAGTAGGTGCCGGGCATCATCGCGCAGGCCGCGATCAATAACGGCACCGCGCAAATCGAGAGTACACATCTCATCGCAATCTTCATCAAAGTCCCCTTTAAATTTCACAGTTGGTGTGATCGACTTCAAGTGAGTTACTCACCGACGTCGAGCACTGAACGTCCGCTATGTCTTGGATGCAGGTGGAATGTTTATCGGGAATAGGCCCGGCTCCAATTCTGTCCAACCGGGAGGACATTGGTCGGCATTGACCCGATAGACCACGCCCTCGGGATTTTAGCAACGCATATTGGGTACTTGGCTTAGCTTGGTCTCGGTCCAACCTGGTGGACAGGTCGATCACCCAGGCGTTGCTTCCGGCCTTTTGAAAGGCATCGAGGATGCGCCGGTACGACGGTGCGGCCGCACGATGGGCTTCATCCACCACGATCAGCGCCGTACCGCTCAGGACGTCTTGCAATACGACATGCGCGTTAGGGGTGCGCCCATCTAATAGATTCACCATGCGATGAGGAGTAGAGATCAGCACGGTTGGCCGACGATGCATCGTTGCGAGATTGTCACGATGATCCACCAGATCCTGGGTGTAGTGGTCCCAGAAACGAAACAGGGCGAGGGGACACACGTCGCACGATGCTTGCCACACCTGTTTGAAACAAACGAAGGCCTGCTCGCACAGTTCCTCAGTATGTGCCAGCCACAGCACCACGCGACCGGCCTCTTCTTGATCTCGACACCAATCCGATCAGCCAATCGCGAATCGTGTCGACTGCCAGGCGCGTCTTGCCGGCGCCAGTGGGCAGGGTCACAATCGCCCGGCCTTTGGCCGAGTCTAGAATCCCGCGCATCTGCGATTGCACATCGATCTGAAAATCTTGCAGCGCCTTGAGTTCGAAACGACCTTCTAGATACTCAAAATCTGGCGGTGACTCAGGGGTCGGAATCCCTGCGAACTCATCGGGAAACTCGACTGCCTGAATAAAGCCGAACGCAGACCCCTTTCCAGGATGCCATCGGGCCGGCGGTTTTAATCGGCACTTGCGCCCAATGATCTTGCGCACCGGTTGGGGGCGAAACAAAGCAAAGAGTACCCATTCAGCGCTGATCGCAACATGACAGCATGAAACTTTACCACGCTCTGTTACAGAAGCATCACGTAGCACACCGGCGCGCATGGCGACGCGCGAGAATAAGGCGCCTACACCTCGTCAAGGCCCTTGAACATCCGCTTCGGTTGGGCGCGGTCGTTTGTGATTTGACATTCATTGGCAAATAACCCCCCCCTGACTTATTACAGGTTAGGGCGCTTTCACCAGCATCACCAATTCCTCATCGCGGCCGTTCCACCAACCAAGACGTAGGATGTTTTAATCCTTAATCTCCTCTTGCGCCGTAAACAAGAACCGCTTCCAGCCACGTTTATTTCGGAATTTTTTGTTTTGCTCAATCATATTCGCAATACGCTTGCGCCCAAGCGTGACAAACAGCACTTCAAAGCTATTAATTCCAAAGTGCGGTTCCTGCAACGTATCCATCGCCACCTGGTTATACAGCCGCATCTTTAACCAGATGCTGGGGTTTTTCCCCCAAAGGTACGGACGGTCCCACGGGAATTTGAAAGTTGCCGCAATTCATCAAAAAATCCGATAAAAAGCTAAATTAGACGAGACCATAGCCGATTTCGTCGACGATCACGGTGAGCGCTTTGTGCATCAGTGGATCAACCAGTGCACGATGAAAACGGGTATTCCCAGGGAACACGTCAAGGGTGTCTGATCGCTCATATAATGCAATCGTTGGCCGATTCGTGAGTGAAGAGAGGTAGTAAAGCCCGTGTATGTCTGGATAGGCCTCGTAGAAACCACGCGACCAGGCTTGCGCATGGACGAAAGGGCCACTCACCAGCTTCATAGATGCGCCGACTCGGATACAGAAGGTATCCGTGAGATTGAACAAACGTACTTCGTTGGCGAGCCTGAATGAGACCAACCATGGTTGGTGTCGTGTGCGGTTGACCCGGCGTTGGTTGCGCTGGAAGAACTCAGCTACAGCGGTCGGCAGATCTGTTGCCGCATACAGGATGCCTCGATTCTGTTGGAACGGATCGCCACGATCATCGATCACGTGATGGTCGAAGCGCGACAGGGGACCGTAGCGACGAAAGGCATTCCACAACGTCGGATAGGAGCCACCGCGTTTGTAGATCCGATGGAGCGATTGATCGGATCCGATGTTGATCAGGCTCGGTTCAGTCGCACGAAGGCGATGGAGGTCGGGCTCGCGCGGTAGTTTTACCATCGTGACGTCAGAGACGTCGAACGAGCGTCACCAGCCATTTCAAATCGCCACCGCCCCGAAGCCACGACAGCGGGCTCACGGTCGCATCGATGTCGTCACCGACGAACAGATCCGGATTCGCTTGCGTGTACCACTCATACACTTCCACAGGATGGAGGTCCGGGGGAAGTGCCTTGTTCACCTTTATGATGTTAGGGACGAGCGGGCCATCCTTCTCGAATTGGAAGATAGGGATGAACCGGCGATTGTTGAGCAAGATGCTATACAGGGTCCGCCGAGCAATCATTTGGCGGACTTGACTCTCGGGGATGTCCAGCCGCTCGGCCGCTTCCTTAGTTGTTAGGCTGCTTTCGATGATCGCCGCGTACTGGACGGCGGTTTCGGCAAGGGGATCGCGTCCGGGCATGGCGTCCAGATTCACGCCACCTTCCCGCAAAACGGCCTGCTCTTCGGCAGTAAGTTCCTCGGTGGGTTCACCGTAGAGTAGGGTAGGCATCGCGTCTAAGACTAGGCGCAACGCGGCGTTCAAACCTTCTGGAGCCGTCGAACGTAGTCCTCGAGCCGTGAAGTAGTCGTACTCGGCGGATTGAGTGGCTGTCACGTTGACCTCCTGATAATTATGGAGCTATTATTAGCAGTATATATATTCGCTCCATAATTATCCACCTACACGGCCCAAACGCAACATAGCTTTGCGACACGAAGTCGCTCAAAGGAGTTGTCCTCACTGTCGGGTAGAGGACCATCCGTGCCACCGGGTGAATCTAGGGACATGAATAAAGTAGCTGTCCTGACAATGTAACGGTTCATCTGTGGGGGTATCAAGTGGTGCTCGAGGCAACGGCACCGCTATCAAAGCCGGGATACCAGCGCCTGAAATTGTCAGCCAGGCGACCATCCACCA
>CAMYKK010000116.1 GCA_947258975.1 uncultured Gammaproteobacteria bacterium | reverse complement strand
TTTCCAGGAGTCGCTGGGCGCCGCGGGGCAACAGCAATCCGAGGAAATGATGGCGCAGCTCGCCGGGGTCAAGACCCTGGGCGGTATCATCGAGTGGATCACAAATCGCGCGGCCGATGCGCCTGGACACGAACAGCCCAGCGCACTGCCGGAACAGCTAGGCCCTTCAGAATCCGGGCACGCGCAGGCGCCTGACTCGTCGGCACTCGCTGACGGTATAGATGAAGACACCAATATTCAACGATACGGCCTGGCGCCGGTGGAATCAACGCGATCGGGAACAGACGCGGGCTTGGCCAAAGATCGCGTCATCGTGGTGACGGACGATGGACGCGATGTGGCTCGGACCCTGGCGGGCGAGCTGCGTCGCCGCGGATACCGTGTAGCCTTGGTGCGCATCGGTCACGGAGTCCTCGAAGTCGGTCAGGGGACGTATGTGTCGGGGCTCGCGTCTCTCGAGGAGGCGCGGCAATTGTTAGATCTAATCCGCAGCCAGGGCGGACCGATCGGTGCGATCGTACATCTGTATCCCCTGACCCGCGAGCGGTCGATGGCAGAGATGGACTTGCAGGATTGGAAACACCGGCTAAATGTGGAGACCAAGGGCCTTTTCTACCTCGCCAAAGCCGTGCACGAAGACTTTATACAAGCGGCCGCATCGGAAGGAGCGTGTTTGATGGCGGTCACCGCCTTGGGCGGCGCCTTCGCGACGAAACTCCCGGCAGCGGGTTTCGAGTATTTTCCGGGTCAGGGCGGTATCCACGGACTGTGCAAATCGCTGGCATTGGAGTGGCCCGAGGTGCGGGTAAAGGCGGTGGACGTCGATCCAAGGGAGGCACCCGCGACCCTCGCCGATAGTCTGTGCGGCGAAATCTTGTGCGCCAACGCGGAAGCCGCGGTCGGTTATGCGGGATCGCGCCGCGTGGTGCTGCGACCTGTACTGACACCGCTTTCCCATGACGACTCTAACGGCGTCGCAATCGACCCGTCGTCGGTAATTCTTGTCACCGGCGGTGCCCGCGGTATTACCGCCGACGCTGCATGTTATCTTGCCGAAAAGTATCAACCCACATTGGTGCTGGTGGGCCGCTCGCCATTGCCGGCGGCGGAGGAGTCTGCGGAGACGGCGGAATTTAGCTCCGCGCAAGACCTTAAGGCAGTATTGATAGAAAGGCTGCGTCGGGAAGGTCAGGATGCGACCCCGGCGCGCGTCGAAGTGGATTACCGGTGCTTACTCAAAGATCGGGACATGCGCGCCAAGCTTGCGGTGATGGAGCAAGCGGGCGCCAAGGTGCACTATTATCAGGTTGATGTGCGCGATGCCGAGGCATTCGCTCAACTCATCGATCAAGTTTACGATACGCACGGCCGCTTGGATGGGGTCATTCACGGGGCCGGGGTAATCGAAGACAAGCTGATTGAGGACAAGTCCCCGGAGTCGTTCGACCGTGTTTTCGACACCAAAGTAGACAGTGCGTTTGTGTTGAGCCGAAAGCTCCGGCCGGAATCCCTCAGGTTCATGGTACTGTTTTCCTCGGTGGCGGGTTGTTTCGGCAACCGGGGTCAGGCGGATTATGCCGCCGCCAACGAAGTGTTGAACAAGCTTGCATTGCATCTCAATCGCAGTTGGCCGGCGCGTGTGGTGGCGATCAATTGGGGACCATGGGCGACGGCGGGCATGGTCTCAGCGGCGCTGGAAAAACAGTTTGCCGAACGCGGTGTGGCGCTGATTCCCAGACAGGTCGGCCAGCGTATGCTCGATGAAGAACTGCGTTACGGCGACAAAGGCGAAGCGGAGGTGATTATTGGCGGCGCCGGATGGCCATCGTCCGAAATCGAGACGCCGGCGCTCCTGGATGCCGGATTGCCATTCGTCGGTCATGCGGCTTTCTCCCGGTGTGGGGCTGATGGCGGCGAGGAACTCCTGATCACGCTGGACGCGGACCGCGATCTTTATCTGCGGGATCATCAGATCGACGATCAGCCGGTGCTGCCGATGGCGGTGGCAATGGAGCTGATGGCGGAGACCGCTGCGGGGCGGTTTCCTGAACTGCAGGTGGCCTGTATCAGGGACCTCCAGGTGTTACAGGGCGTCGTTCTGGAAAATGGTCCTGAAACCCTACATGTCGTGCTGCAACACAACGCAACCGGTGATCGAGACACTGCTAAGGTTCGTATGCAGATCGTGACGGGAGAGCATCCCAGACGAGTCCACTATCAGGCGACGATTGAGTTGGATCGGCGGCTACCCACCGAACCCTCTGTTGAGCCACTGTCTCTTACGCAGGCGCGTTCCTTTTCCAAACAAGTCGACGAACTTTACCGCGACTGGTTGTTTCATGGATTCTTGTTCCGCGGCATCACCCGTATCGAGCAGATAGGATCCGATGGGGTCAAGGCATCTGTCGTTGCATCTTCCCCCGACCGATGGTTGGCGGGTCCTTCGCGGGGCCAGTGGCTCGTCGATCCGCTGATGATAGACAGCGGATTGCAGTTGCTCATTGTGTGGGCGCGAGAGCACTGGGATATGACACCGCTTCCTTCCCGTTTTCGTGCCTATCGGCGATTCGGCGCGCCAAGCAACTCCCACTTGAGCTGCGAAGTTCATATCAAACCCAATACTCGTGGGCATATTATCCATGCTGACCTGCACTTCCTTGATGCCGACGGCCGATTGCTCGGTATCCTCGAAGACATGGAAGGCACGTGCAGCAAGGCACTCAACCGGCTGGCGGGTAACTCCACGTTATCGAATACGGCTTAGCAACTCCCGTCTCGCATCACAGCAATAATGTCTGGTTCATCTGATATTGAGATGAGGTCAAACGCCGCGCCGTCGCAAGATGGCGTGGCGATTATCGGCATGGCCTGCATGTTTCCTGGTGCGCCGGATGCCGCCGCTTATTGGCAGAATATTGTCTCCAAGGTGGATGCAGTGACAGATCCCCCGAGTGAGCCTTGGAACATGGGCGCATTCTACGATCCGGAGTCCACAAACAACGATCGCGTCTACTGCAAACGCGGAGGTTATTTGGCTGATCTGGCTCAGTTCGATCCGCTCAATTACGGCATCATGCCCAATACCGTGGACGGTGGAGAGCCGGACCAATGGTTGGCTCTCAAAGTGGCACAAGCTGCATTGGCCGATGCCGGCTACTTGAAACAAACCAAGAGCGGCCATCGTACCGAAGTTATTCTGGGTAAGGGGACGTACATCAATCGCGGCAATCTGACCGTCGGTTATCATGGACTGATTGTCGAGCAAGTGTTGCAGATTCTACGCAACCTGCATCCCGAATACAGTGAGTCAGATATTGAGGCGATTAAGGGGGAATTGAAGGGTAACCTTCCGCCGTTTAGCGCTGACACAGCGCCGGCCCTGATCGGCAACATAGTTGCCGGGCGGCTGGCGAACCGGCTGGATCTGATGGGGCCGAGCTATACGGTGGACGCCGCGTGTGCGTCCGCGTTGATCGCTACTGAGATTGGTGTTGGCGATTTGTTGAGCCGCAAGTGCGATTTAGTCCTGGCAGGTGGTGTGCATGTCAACACGCCGGCGCCCACGTTCATGCTTTTTTGCCAGCTAAACGCATTGTCTCACCAAGAGCAGATTCGACCTTTCGACAAAGAAGCGGACGGTACGGTATTAGGGGAAGGGCTCGGCATGGTGGTCCTCAAGCGCCTCGCGGAGGCAAGGCAGGACGGTGATCGGATTTACGCGGTCATCAAAGGGGTGGGAACCTCCAGTGACGGGCGCGCCGTGCACGTCATGGCGCCACGCCTGGAAGGAGAAGAATTGGCGCTGCGCCGGGCCTACGAAATGGCCGGGATCTCTCCCGGCGACGTCGGTCTCATCGAGGCGCATGGCACGGCGACCCCGGTGGGCGATGCCATCGAGATCCAGGCGCTGCGGCGGGTCTTCGGGGAACGTAAAGGGGCTTTGCCGCGATGCGCGCTGGGCTCGGTGAAGTCGATGATTGGTCACACCATGCCGGCAGCCGGCATGGCCGGACTGATCAAGACCGCTTTCGCTCTGTATCATAAGATCTTGCCGCCTACGCTCCATTGTTCAACGCCGGACCCTGCGCTCGAACTCGACAAGACACCGTTTTATGTCAATACCAATACACGCCCGTGGATAAACGGATCACCGGATGTACCACGTCGTGCCGGAGTCAACTCGTTCGGATTCGGTGGGGTGAATGCACACGTTGTATTGGAAGAGTATCCGGAACAGTCAACGAATGAACAGCCTAACTTGCTGCAGTGGGCCAATGAGGTGTGCATCCTGGAAGCCCAATCCCGGCAGGCTCTGATCGACAATGCAGAGAGTCTTTGCGGCTGCCTCGAGAACGTAACCGAAACATTGCCAATCAAAGATGTCGCTTACAGTTTGAGTTGCCGACTCGAACAAATGCCGTATCGCTTGTCGATCGTGGCGGCGTCAATCGCCGATCTGGTAGAGAAGCTGCGGCATGCGATGAAGCGGTTGTCCGACTCCGAATGTCGGCAGATCAAGGACAACCGGGGGATCTTTTTCTTTGAACGAGCGATAAGTCGAGAGGGGAAACTCGCATTCATGTTTCCGGGGGAGGGGGCGCAGTATACAAATATGCTCCTCGATCTTTGTCTGCACTTCCCGGAAGTCCGGGGATGTTTTGATCTTGCCGACCGGGCGTTCATCGATCACCCAAGAGATTTCCTGCCCAGCGATTTCATCTTTCCGCGCGCCGCGTTCTGCGAGGCTGAGCGCGATCAAGAGAAGCGGTTGTGGCAAATGGATGGCGCGGTGGAAGCGGTGTTGATCGGCAACTGGGCGATGTGGACGCTCCTGAATCATTTGGAAATTCGCCCTGATGTCATCGTCGGTCACAGCACCGGTGATTATTCGGCGATGTTCGCGTCAGGCATCATTCAACTCCACGACGACCACGACTTTATCCAAACCATACTTACCTGGAACAACGTCCATGAGCAGTTGGCTGCGGAACTCAAAGTACCTGCGGCAGCATTATTGGCGGTCGCGAGCGACTCGGCTCATCTCCAGCCGATTATTGACCAAGTGGATGGAGAGATCCATGTGGCTATGGACAACTGTCCTCATCAAAGCGTGTTGGTGGGGGCAAAGCGACAAGTAGAGCAAGCCGAGAAATTGTTGCGTGACCAGGGAGTCATCTATGAACTTCTTCCCTTCGACCGGCCTTATCACACATCAATATTTGAGCCCTTTGCCGAGGGCTGGTGCGAGCGGTTCTACTCGCAGCTACCCCTAGCGGCCCCATCCGTACCGGTGTATTCCTGTACATCGGTGGCGCCATACCCGAACGACATCTCGGCAATCAAGAAACTGTTTGTCGAACATTGGATTCGACCCGTGAAGTTTCGTGACACGATCGAGAAAATGTATGCCGATGACGTGCGGGTGTTCGTCGAGGTGGGACCGCGAGGAAATCTTACCGCGTTTGTCGATGACATCCTGCGCGGCGTACCCCATCTCGCCATCACCTCCAACGTTGCACGCCGACCCGGCATTACTCAGCTCAACCACATGGTGGGCATGCTCGCCGCACAGGGTGTCGCGATAAACCTGGATTACCTCTACGCACGCCGGGATGTGCGTCGTGTGCCCCTGGAGAAATCCGCCCGAGATAATGCCGCCAAACGAGGCGGTCGCGTGCCAAGCAAACTGGCCTTGGGGGTGCCATCCTTGCAGGTGGCGCCACGGCCGCCGGTGAGGCCTGAGCCCGAAGCCACGGATGCGTCGTCCCGAACCTCACCGCCGCGACCATTCGCACCGCCGTTATCACCCTCGCCGATGATCAACAGCGTTGCCCGGAAGTCTCAACCGGAAGTCTCCGAAGTCCGCGACACCGCGGCGGCGGCTGCGTCGATGCGCGAGTACACCAGGAATATGGAGAATTTTCTGGATATCCAGCACCAGGTCATGCGGGCGTTTTTGCGGCGGTCACGCAAGCATGGTGGAACCCGTCAGACTTCCAGTCGCTCCGGACACTCTTTTCCGCTGTTGGGAGACGTGCAGGCGTCGGTTTCCGGCCGGGGGTTGGTCGCGGTACGCCGGTTCGATTGCCGGGAGGATTTGTTCCTGAGGGAGCACGCCCTGGGCGGACCGGTATCCGACAGCGATCCGACGCTGCGGCCGATCAGTGTGGTGCCACTGACCATCAGTATGGAGATGTTGGTTGAAGCGGCGGCGGCGTTGATGCCCGGCAGACTGTTGACAGGGATGCGCGACATCCAGGCGCGTCGATGGATTCAGGTGGGGGACGAGCCGGTCAGCGTACGCATCGAGGCGAAGCTTCTCAACGACGGCGAGGTGGACGTCAAGATAAGCAAACAAGACTTCAACGCCGAAAACAGCAACGGCACAGCGGCAATCGTGACGCAGGGCGTTGCATTGTTTGCCGATGGTTATCCGGTACCGCCGCCGCCGACGGACTTTGTCCTCAGCGGTGACCGGCGCTCGCAATTAGCCACGGCAAATCTCTATGACGGTAAATTGATGTTTCATGGGCCGTGCTTTCAGGGTGTGGCCTCGGTGGAACGCTCCGGAGATGACGGTCTGCTGGGATACCTTGAAGTGCTGCCGACTGAGGGATTATTTCGATCAACAACCAAGCCGGTTTTTGTTACCGACCCGGTGGTGCTGGATGCGGCCGGGCAACTCGTGGGGTATTGGGCGGCGGAGTATCTCGACCGCGGGTTTGTCGTGTTTCCTTATCGCCTCGCCGCGTTGCACATCTACCAGCCGCAACGAGCGACCGGTGAGCGTGTCGCGTGCCGGCTCAGGTTACAGCTTCTGGGAAACGAACGCATCCGTTCGGATCTGGATATTCTGGCGCCGGATGGGACGTTGTGGATGCGGTTAACGGGTTGGGAGGATCGTCGCTTCGACGTACCGAAGCGGTTTCATCAATTCTGGACTTCACCTCGAAACAATCTGCTCAGTACGCCGTGGCGCAAGCCGGTGTCGTCCCTGCCGGCGG
>CAMYKK010000115.1 GCA_947258975.1 uncultured Gammaproteobacteria bacterium | reverse complement strand
GTAATTCGCGCTTTTGGTCATACGGGTCTTGTCGGGACTTGGGCGAAAAAGGGGACATTCTACTGAATTCGGATGGCTGGGGCAGAATTGGGCGGGGATCGGGGATCGGGGGTCGGGGGTCGGGGTTCGGGGTTCGGGGTTCAAGCCGCTCCCGCAATAGCGGTGAGTCGCGCTTGCAGAAGGGTTCCACACTTGTGTCTGGATTCACCGCTGCAATTTCATTGCTGTCGATAATAGACACACTGCACATGTGGGCTTTAGCGCTCGGTTTGTCCTGTCCCTGCCGGGAACGAAGCCCGGCTGACCGACTTAAAGACGTGCTTCAAAAAAGTGCGCACGCCGGTTCGACGATTTGTATATACACATGATCCGTGCAGGATCATCACAACAAGAATTCTTTGGCATTGGTAACAGCTTAAAAGGCTTACTTGCGGCATGCATCAAGCCGCGCTTACGAAACTGACAAAAAACGTCAGTCTGCGTTCGTCGGCCAGAGGTCGCGGCCAAGCGATCGGTAATCAGCCCGGTTGGGTCTTTTCGACAGAGCGTATTGTTTGTCTCCCTTGAAGACGCTATCATTGCGCCGCACGTTGGCCCACCAACTGGGAGGAAGAAATGAAAATATATCGTGTCGTCGCATTCGCGGCGCTGTGGGTGTTGGGGTTTAGTGGCGCTGCGTTCTCGAGTGCGCCGTCAACACACGGGCAGACTCAGTTCGACAGCATGGCGGTGGTGCTAGCGACCGGGCAAGACACCAACACGTTGCCGGAATTTTGGAGAGGTCGCAGCGATAGCATCGTGATCGCCAAAGACCATAAGTCCGACGACGATAGTAAATCCGGAAAATCAAACGACCATAAGTCCGACGACGATAGTGGATCCGGGAAATCAAACGACGATCAATCCGACGAAGACTCGATGAGCAAGTCGGATGACTCCTCGGCGTCGCCGCACAAGCCGAAAAAGAAGAAAAAGAAAAAGAAAAAGAAGAAAAAGAAAAAGAAGAAAAATAAGTGGTAGCAGCGGCGAATTAGACAGTAATCGAATAGACAAAGGGGCCTGGATTGAATCCAGGCCCCTTTTTTTGTGGGGTCAGGTCTTGTAGTGACACATTGGGTGTCGGCGGCGGAATTTGCGGCGGCTCATCACGAAAGCCGCACCGGACCGCCCCTTGGGTTCTGTTGTGGGCTCTATGAGATAGTCGCGGTTACAAACCGCTCCCACAGATGTCATCCTGACGCCGCGTGAGCGGCGGAAGGATCTTGGTGCTGTAAAAGTCATGAAGATTCTTCACTGCGTTCAGAATGACAGCCAAGCCTCAGGATGACAGCCAAGTCTCGGAATGACAGTCAAGTCTGTGGAGTGGCATCGACAATTATGGGGGCGCTTTGCACCCTGCTGCGCGGACACAAGCAAGCGCGATCGTCAGTGATTGCGGCTGCCGGCCGTTCCTACAGTGCAGGCATTCAAGCGGTCATTTGTCTTCCGCCACCGGCAGGCCCCGCTGCTTCCAGGTGATGAACCCCTCCTCGTAATTGCGCACGTTGGTGTAGCCCATCTGCTGCAGCTTGTCCGCGGCCAGGGTGCTGCGCAAGCCGCCGCCGCAGTAGGCGACGATCGGCGTGTCGTGATCGAGGACGTGATTGGCGATGCGGAACTCCAGCCAACCGCGCGGTATGACGGTCTGCTGCGGGACGTCGATGTATCCCATCACTTTTATTTCGCTCGGCATCCGCACGTCGATCAATACCACGTCCGGATCGTCGTCAAGCAGGCGCTGCAATTGATCGGTTTCGATGGCCTGTATCCGCGACTTCGCTTCGGACAACAGGTCCTGGGAAGTCTTGAGTTCCGCGGCATTGGCGACGGTGGCGGTCGTTAACAGGGTGAGGAACAGGAATAGAATGGAATTGCGCATAATTTCAGCCTCGATCTGGTTGTTCTAACAAGGACTCTATCTTGGTGTTCGCAGGGCAAAATGAAACGAGTTAACTTGGCGGACTAAATCGTAATCCCCGGAAATCAATTGGCGAGCACATCCAGGCCCTTGCTGTCCACCAGGTTTAGCAGCTTGAGCGACGGACCATTGGGATTTTTCTGGCCTTGTTCCCACTTCTGCACAGTCGATGGACTTGTATTCAGATATGCGGCAAATACCGATTGGCTGGCGTTGTTTCTGAGCCGGATGCGTTTGATCTGAGCGGGCGTGTATTGCTTGAGCGGCGGCAAACACAACGCATCAAATTCACGCATGGTTTGAGTGGCTATCATCCCGGTCTCATACAGGCCCTTTGCACTTTCGTGCACCGCCTTCAAGATCTTTTTACTCATCGTGTTTCACCTGCACCAATTCGCCGGCCTCTAAAATCTTCGTTAACTCGTTTGCCTCATAACTTAACAACACTGTCGCCCAAAGCTTTAGGGCTTTGAGTTCCCTGGCGCTGATATCGGTTCGCTCATTTTTCGCAAAACCGTACAAAAAGATTGCGCGTTGATCCCATTTAACTGCTACCAGGGTTCGCGCGCCGCGGCGTTTACCTCGGCCAATCAACCCAACGCGCTTTTTAAAGATATGACCGCCTAGATCCGCATCGATCAATCCGTCCTTGATTTCCATAATCGCGGTTCTCAAGGCCCGGTCCGTCAATCCTTCCTTGGTGGCCCACTTGTGGAACCACAGCGTCTTGTAGATGTCCATGACTTCCTTGTCCTACGTTCATGGAGAAGTATAGCACTTAGTGTTATAGTTTAACAGAGCATATTGTTAGGTTGGTTGAGTTGTTACTTGACGCGGTGCAACCGGGCCGTCATCATTGACCAGAATTCTGGTCAACGTTACTAAACTCATGAAAACCATGTCCCTTTCCGACGCCAAGGCAAAACTCAGTGGTTTGGTCGATGAGGTGGAATCCCGGGATGAGGAAATAGTGATCACCAAAAACGGGCGGCCGGCTGCGGTGCTGGTCAGCCCTGATGAATACGACAGTTGGAAAGAGACGCTTGCGGTGCGCGCCGACGGCGATCTAATGCTGGAGATCAAAGCCGGGCTTGCGGCGCTTCGAGCTAGAAAGGCGAAGCTGTACACGTTGGAAGAGCTGTTCGAATAAGCGCATCGTCTCGAGCATGGATAAGCGCACCGAACAAGGATGATGAAAGCGCCACGGAAATTACGCATCCCGACGGATACCGCAGAACTCATTCGCAGCTTGCATCCCGAATTGAAACGAAAAGTGCGCGCCGCTCTGGAGCAGATCGTCGCCGACCCGCATTGTGGCAAGGCGCTAAAAGACGAGCTGCAGGGCCTGCGTAGTTACCGCGTCGGTAAGTTCCGCATCATCTATCGGGTTGGCAAATCGCGAACCCTTGATATCGTGGCCTTGGGCCCGCGCCCGCGTATCTACGAGGAGACTTACAGGAAGCTGACAAAACGAGAGGCGCCGGGGGTCAGGTCTTGAAATGACACATTGGTTCGAAGGACGCGGTTCGGGGGTCGGTGATCGGAGTTCGTACGAACACCGCTCTCCGCGCTCCGATCCCCGCTGCAAGGCGCCGGGGGTCAGGTCTTGAAATGACACATTGGTTCGAAGGACGCGGTTCGGGGATTGGTGATCGGAGTTCGTACGAACAGCGCTCTCCGCGCTCCGATCCCCGCTGAAGAAGTAGAATAGCAACCATGCCGTTGACTCTCGCTCGATCGCTCGCTGTTGTGTGGATGATCCTGATCTATTTCCTGTCGGATCAACCCGCGCTCGATGTCGGGGAATGGTTCCCCGGCCAGGACAAGCTGCTCCATGCCATTGTGTTTGGGATCCTGGGTGCGTTGTTTCTTGCATCGATGCGGCGCTCGCCGGGCGGATACCGGCCTTATCAGTTGTGGATCGCCGTGGGCTTGACGGCTGTTTACGGTGTGTTGGACGAATGGCACCAGGCATTTGTGCCCGGCCGCTCGCCGGATGGGTGGGATGTGGTGGCCGATACGGTCGGGGCGTTGATTGCGGTGGCGTTGATGTATCGCCTGGCGCGTCCGCTTGAGCAGGAGCGGGCTGGGAAGTCTGGGGTTTATTGAAAGATCCTTCGGCTGATCGCCTCAGGATGACAATCGCAGTGTCATTCTGAACGACAAGCTCAATGTCATTCTGAACGCAGTGAAGAATCCTTTCACGTTGGATGCAAACGTAGATTTCTTATGAAAGACAAGATCCTTCGGCGGGTCGCCTCAGGATGACAGCCTGAAAGTGGGCGGGCGCCAGGTGGGAGCGCTTTTTAAGCGCGATTGATGATTCGCGGTTGCTTGTGCCGTGCTCTGTTTACGGTACTTGTGCCGTGCTCTGTTTACGGCAAAACCCCCCCACAAAAGAAATCATCGTCGGAAGCCGCTCCTAACAGAGAAAGTTGCGGTAAAGTTCACGCCCACTACAATTAGTCGCAGAGTCGTTGACTCGAAGCTTGTTTTCTCGCAAGAAGTGGACTGGTTCGTCGAATAGGTGATGTAACGACTATGTTTAGAGTCTCGAAAACTTGGGTATTGTGTGCAGCAGCGGCGTTGCTGCTGGCAGCGGCCGGTGAGCGCGCGGCGGCGGCGTCGGCGGAGGAGATCAATATCAAGGTCGACGCCGCGTTGGACATGTTTCGCGAGAAGGTCTCCGGCGGCGGCGAGTTCCTGCGCAAGGCCAAGGGCGTGCTGGTGTTTCCCAGCGTGATCAAGGCGGGGCTAATCATCGGCGGTGAATACGGCGAGGGTGCGCTGCGGGTGGGCGGCAAGACGGTCGACTATTACAACACCGCCGCCGCCTCGATCGGCTTTCAGCTCGGCGCGCAGTCCAAGACCGTAGTGCTGGTGTTCCTGCGCCAAAGCGCTCTGGATGATTTCCGTAAAAGTTCGGGGTGGAAGGCCGGCGTGGATGGTTCGATCGCGATTGTGAAGTGGGGCGTCGGCGGGGACATCAATTCGGTGGACATCAAGGATCCCATCGTCGGCTTTGTGTTCAGCAACAAGGGGCTGATGTACAACCTGACGCTGGAGGGCGCCAAGTTTACGAAGATCGTGCGGTGATTTGCGGGATCCGCAGCGCGTCAGGGCGATACCGCCGGGTGTATCGCTTGCTACGCGGCTTCTATGCGATCGACTTTGATCTTCTTTTCCAGGCCTTTCGATTGAGCGAGATCATAAGCGAGCTGCATGCGAAGCCACTGCGCCGGTGTTGACCCAAAGGCTTTAGACAATCGATACGCCATTTCAATGGAGATCGCAGATTTTTCGTTGACCAGGCTGGAGAGCGCTTGTCTGCCAACGCCAAGCCTTTTCGCTGCCTCGGTCACCGACAGATCCAGCGGAGCCAAACAATCTTCACGCACGACGGCGCCAGGATGTACAGGTTTTTTCATTGCCATTGAATACTGCCCCTAATGGTAATCCACATAATCAACATCAGCCGCATTGACACCCTCGAAACGGAACGTTACACGCCAGTTACCCGACACCCAAACAGAGAAGTGTCCCTTCAACTTCCCCTTGAGCGGATGAAGGTGAAAGCCTGGAATATCCATATCGGCCGGACTTTCTGCTTGATCTAAGAACGAGAGAATGCGGGTCAGTTTGGCAGTATGCGCTGGAGCCACCCGCTTTGATCTCTGTCCGCTATACAGTTCCTTCAAACCTCGATGTTTGAATGAAACAATCACAATGTAATCTTAGTGTGTCGCGTGACGCGCGTCAATAGGCACTGTGTTCCGGATTGATCTTAGACGTAGCGGTCCAGCGCTTGCCGTTCTAAGGATTGAATGAATCGCGGCTAAAAGCCGCCCACAGTCACGTCCCCTTTGTCATCCTGAGGCCCGAAGGGCCGAAGGATCTTGCCGTTGATCAGCGTGGTGTCATCTGGCGCTGAAAAGATTCATCGCTGTCGCTCAGAATGACAAAAAGGGCCGGGGGGCAGAAACCGCCGTCCCGGAATCCCGGCAAACCATCGCAACAGTCAATTAAAGGAGGTCAGGTCTTGATAATGTGGCAATGAAAGACCTGACCCCCAGTCGTGCGGGAGCGCTTTTTAAGCGCGATTAATGATTGTTCGCGGTTTAAAACCGCTCCCCCACAGATTGGCGTCAGCGAGCCAGGTCCTGGGTCAAGCCGCGCAGGTCGTCTTCTTCCAGGGTTTCTTTTTCCAGCAGCGATTTGGCGCAGCGGTCGAGGACTTCGCGGTTGGATTGCAGCAGGCCGTAGGCGCGGTCGAATACCCGGCCGACGATTTCGCGCACCGCCTTGTCGATGGCCTGCAGGGTCTGTTCGCTGAGCTCGCGTTCGCGGCCCATGGGCACGCCGGGCATGCCGAGGTAGTTTTCCTTGGCCTCGTCGTAGGTCACGTAGCCGAGGTCTTCGTCCATGCCGTAGCGGGTCACCATGCTGCGCGCGATGTCGGTGGCCTTGGCCAAGTCGTCGGCGGCGCCGGTGGACAGGTGGTCGAACACCAGCTTCTCCGCGGCGCGGCCGCCAAGCAGCACCGCGATCTTGTTCTCCAGCTCCTCGCGGGTCATCAAGTAACGGTCCTCGGTGGGGCGCTGGATGGTGTAGCCCAGGGCGCCGATGCCGCGCGGGATGATCGACACCTTGTGCACCGTGTCGACGCCGGGCACCGCCATGCTCAGCAGCGCATGGCCCATCTCGTGATACGCCACCACCTCGCGTTCGTGGGGATTGAGCAGCCGGTTCTTTTTCTCCAGCCCGGCGACGATGCGCTCGATGGCGACGGTGAAGTCGTCCAGGGTGACCGACTCGCCCTTGCGCCGGGTCGCCACCAGCGCCGCCTCGTTGACCAGGTTGGCGAGATCCGCGCCGCTGAAGCCGGTGGTCAGCGCCGCGACTTTTTCCAGGTCCACGTCCTTGGCCATGGTCTTGCCCTTGATGTGCACATTCAGGATCTGCACCCGCCCGACCTTGTCCGGGCGGTCCACCAGCACCTGGCGGTCGAAGCGCCCGGCGCGCAGCAGCGCGGGATCGAGGATCTCCGGGCGGTTGGTCGCCGATAATAAGATCAA
>CAMYKK010000114.1 GCA_947258975.1 uncultured Gammaproteobacteria bacterium | reverse complement strand
GGCATCCTCCACCAGGAGGGCGATCAATGGCACTGGATCGCCGACAGCTATCCCGCCGGCAGTGTCAATCTGCGCTCGGTGGCGGAAGGCAACTTCGTGATTATAGACATCACCAACGGTGGCCGGGACGTGATTGCCGAAGTGGATTATTCCAGCGCGGCGATGACCCTGTACGAGGGGGCGATCTATCTCATTCAAGCCGATCCGTATCAGGTCGAGACGTTGGACTGGGAGGGTCGCAAGGCGTTTGTGCGCCGAACCCGCGTCGACTATTACACGGATGCCATCGACTACACGCGCCTGAAAATCCTGGATGACTTCGAGCGTGCACGACAAAGCGACGCAGAGGTCGCCCATGGCGAGGTGCATCTGGTGTGCCGTGTATCCGGATTCAAGAAGATTCGCTACTACACACACGAGAACGTGGGCTATGGCAACGTGAATCTACCGGATCAGGAGATGCACACCACCGCGGTCTGGTGGCAGGTGCAGCCGCAGGCGTTGGAGGCGGCATTGCCGGATCGCCACCAGGCATTGGACGGTTTCCTCGGAGCCGCCTACGCCATGCATCATGTCGCTGCACTGGTGATGATGTCGGAAGCCAGGGATCTGGGCAGAGCGGTGGGTGATGGTGACGCCGAGTGGTTCGCCACCGTTGGCGGGAACGGCCGCGGTCAGATACGCAGCCTCGAAAGCGGCGAAGTGCTTCCCTGCGCACCACGACGCTTCCGTCCGGCGCTGTTCCTTTACGACAACTACCCCGGCGGCGTCGGCTTGTCGGCGCCCCTTTTCGATCACCGGCGCCAGGTTACCGAACAGGCACGGAACATGATCAACGATTGCAACTGCCGCTCTGGTTGTCCTGCCTGTATCGGTCCTATTCTGGCCTCCGACGAACAGCGCAGTTATTCGCCAAAGACAGCGGCGTTGCGCGTATTGGATCTGTTGTGCAACCCGGATCATCGCACTGATTAACGGCAACGACCCTGCGTAAAAAAGATGGTCGATCACACGACGCTCTTCAATAACAATGTCCATTGAAAGCCGCCTGGCCAAGCTCCGGCAGACAAATGACCCGACGCCGGTCGACTCTTCTGCCGCAGGTGTCGATATCACCAAACGCATCCAACGCCTGCGGCCAACCTCGATGACCGGGCAGTCGCGCCCCAAAAATGAACTGGGCGACTTGGACGTGGCGCATCTTGTCGGGGGCCGGGTACTGGAACCCGGGGTGATTCTCATCGAGCGAAACATCGACCTGAGCGAACGTCACGGCCGGTTCTCGTTAAGCCTGCTGCGGGAAGTCCCGCTGCACAGGCTGCCCGAGGCACAAGGGCACCACCCGGAACAGCTGCTTTTCCTGGATACCGAAACGACAGGATTAGCCGGCGGGACCGGCACCTTGGTGTTCCTGCTGGGGTTCGCACGCATCATCGGAAATAAACTGGCGTGCCGGCAGTATCTGTTGACGCGTTTCGCCGGAGAAGCGCCGATGCTGCGCGTGTCACGGGACTGGTTGCACGGCATCTCCGCTGTGGTCAGCTTCAACGGCAAGAGTTTCGATTTACCGCTGATGACGGCACGCTATCGATTGATGGGGCTGAGCAACCCGTTCGCGGCGTTGCCACACATTGATCTGTTACACCCTGTTCGCCGGGCGTTCAGCAGGCAATGGGATGATTGTCGTCTGGGTACGGCTGAGACTAACCTGCTCGGCTTTCAGCGCCACGACGACCTGCCGGGTTCCGATGCGCCGCAGGTTTGGCTCGATCTCATTCAACGCGGTGACGCACGCCTGCTGCCCGCTGTCACCCGGCACAACTTTTGGGATGTGTTATCCATGGTCGTGCTTTTGCCGATGCTGATCGAGGCGCACAATCGACCTGCCGATCTGGGTGCCGATGTATTGAGTGTTGCCCGGGTACATCTCAGGCAGGGAGACGATGAAACCGCGTTGCATGTCCTGACTCGGCATCAATCGCTTCTGGATGACCAGGGTCTGCTGGAACTGGCGTGGTTGTTACGCCGACAAAACCGCTGGGACGAGGCGTGTTCGATCTGGGAACAACTGGCTGGAAAGGTCAACCCTGAAGCCTTGGTCAGACTGGCGAAATACCACGAACATGTGCGCCGCGATTACCGAACCGCGCTCGATTACGCAAGCCTGCTACCGGTTGGCCCGGAACACGATCATCGCCGCCGGCGTCTGCGACAAAAAACTCCTGATATGGAGACAAAGTAATAAGGAAACGGGCCTATTGTTTCGCGATCCAGGGTTTTCGTGTCAACGCGAGCTGCTGTTGCGCTTTCGATGCGAGCATCTCGGCATCTTGACGGGACGATAACCCCTTGATCGACAGACGATGCATCTGTTGGTCGTTGACGCTCACCCTGCTCTTGTAAACATCCAGGCCCAACGACTTTGCCTTGGCAATAATCTTGTCGGCAGCGATCGGATCGGAGAGTGTCGCCAGGTGAATCACCCATTCAGGTTTATCCGCATTATTTGGCGTCGGTTTCGGTGTTTCGACATTCGACGCGGTCGCGGCCACCGACTCAGCGGGTTTCGTTTTCAGCTTCGCCAATTCCAGTTCGATTTCCCGGCGCGTCTCTTGTAGCGCAGCCTGGCTGGCGGTTTCGCTCAGGGCCTCAGCCATCTGCCGCTGTGTTTCTTCCAATCGGACCGTCCGCTGGGTTAATCCCGGGATCGCATCCGCGTTGGCTTGTTTCGACTGCTGGGCCTGCAACAAAACCACTTGCTGCGAAACTTCATCGATCCGGTTGCTCAAATTGAAGCCGTACAAACCCACCGCCAGTAAACCCAATACGCCCAGCACCACGCCGCCGATGAGTAATCTCGGTCGACCATCGGCTTGATCCCTTTGGTAAGCGATGTCATCACCAGGCTCTGCTTCCAGGGCTTGATCGGCTCTGCCGGCCATGATCGTCTCCTCGTTTTCCAGAGTGGTTAACCTCGGTGTCGATCGTTTTTCCGACGAATCAGTCTCTATCGAATCGTCGTTGACATTCTTGTTGAGAAGACTCAACAACTTTTCGTTCGACGCCGACCCCGACTCGCTGTACTCGACCGCCACACCGTTTTCTATTATACGGCTGATTTTCCCTTTAACCTCTCCACGACCCCCGAGGACACGCTGATCCCAAAAGCGAACGCTCACCTCATCGCCGGCATTCAACGCAACGTCTTTTTGACGGGACTCCGAAGTGACACATTTGAGCAATACGCCGTGCTCACTGTAATCACGCACGTGGCAACCTCTGGGTCGAGAACGGTCGCGAAATAGGATCAACCCCACTTGTGAACCAGGGGTAGATCGAGGTGATCTGCGATTTTCAGTTGGCATGTTTGGAAGCGATTGTCTTTCGGACGTTGTATCACACATCTTGGGTCGTTGGGTCCTTGTTTGCAGCCGCTCAACCGAAATTTGGATACTTTCATCCTCTAGTTGCAGAGTTATTTTATTTTCTGACCCCATTTTCTGCGGGTTTTATCGTAACGGATGCCGGTGTCGTTGTTATCGATACCGGTAGCAGAGTTGGAGGGCGAGTCGTTCTAATTGCGATATAGTCTGGAATACTTATTGATCCCTGAGCCCGCTGCCCGGCATGTCGTCGAGACAACTTCGCATCGATATCCTACCCGCCGAGACTAAGCGGCGATATGCATCCGCCGCCGCGATGGTCTTGCTGTGTTTCCTACCCCACTTGGGCTTTGGCCAGGGGTTCGGCCCGGAACTCACTCATAATGACCTGCAGAAGTTCTGGTGGGATTTGTATCCTGCGGATCAGCAGCAAGCGATATCGACCGCCCTCGCGTCCAACTCCCACATCGAACGGCTCACGAGGGCGAGCCCGGATGAGTGCTTTGTTGGCATCGGTCAGGACAACCACTATCCATTTGACTTCTCATCACAGACTTGCCTGGGCGGCGTTCCGAAGATCAACGAGAGTTATGTTTTCGCTCTCACGAAGGCCGGTCCGGAGCTGTGGTTCGGAACGGCGCCCAACATGGGTTGCCTGGTTTACGGAACCATCGCTGATCAGGGATTTCCACTCGGACTGCCCGCGTTTGGAACAGACGAATGGGTATGCGAATACGGAGAGAGCAAGTTCGGCCGGGCCCGCAATCTGCCGGATTCCTCCGGTGACTGGCGGCCTCCATCGGCCTACGTCTACAACACCTGGTCCGAAACAACAACACGCATTGCGTTTGACGACCCGTTGAAACAGGAGACGCTCGGATTCAGAGCCGCGGGGTATGCGAAGAACGTCGTGCTCATGGCCGGACCAACTATCACAGGAGTCGGCGGGCCCGACGCGTCTCCCGGGGTGAACATGTTCGCGTTCCGGAGGGACACCAAAGAATACCTGGGCTCCAAAGCGTATCCACAATTTTCCAATATCCGCAAGATCATCAAGGTCGCGGGCAGCCTATACACGGGTGTGCGGCTGGCGCCGCGGGAGAACGCCGCCGCCGGCTCCGGCGCGACACCCGCAGGCGCGATACTCCGCTGGACGGGCGGCGTGAAAGACCCCTTCCGGTGGGAATTGGTGGGGTTGGTGGACGGCGATCCGGTGGAAATCGCCCGCCACCGGGGGCGGTTGTTCGTCTCGACTTGGCCGAATTTCGACAAAGTCTTCGCGGCCTCGTATGACTACGCTGGATTGTGGATGAGTCCTTTGTTGCGCCGGAACGGCCTGCGTTTCAAGCACCGCAACAAATGGAAGAAGGTTTGGTCCGTCAAGGACTACGAACGCGACGAGGTCTCGGCGCGCATGTACAACGGCGGGGCGCTGGCATCTTTCGGCGGTTACCTTTACTGGGGGACGACCCACGCTCCACTGTCCGCCGGCTTCGCCCACACCCAGTTCTACGGTTTGCTCGATCCCGGCAATCCCGACCCGTTGGGGGATACCATCAAGGCCCTGCTTGGCAGCCACCGCCCCATCAGTATCTTCCGCGGTCGCTTTTTTGGCCGGCCCTTTCAGCAGACAGAGGTATTGTATGGTCTGAAAGAAATGCCGACGTTTGTTGCCACCCCCGCTCGCAAAGACAAGGGGTTCTGGGTGCTGCTGCCAAACAAAATGGGCCCGCCGGTGTTCGGCACCGCCGGCTTTGGCAACTTGTTTAACACCTATACCTGGACGATGGCCAAATCCCAAAACAAGCTCTACGTAGGTTCCATGGACTGGAGCTATATGCTCGCAAAGGTCATGTTGCCCGTCATATTCAAGGACATCATCGATCCGTTTCCCGATATCCAGTTGCCCGGCGCGGACTACGGCGGTGATCTGATGGTTTTCCCCAGTACCTACGAGCCCGCTCAAAGATTGTCTACCGATGGAATCAACAACTACGGAAGCTACGGGATACGCACCATGGTCGGCACGCCGGGCACTTTGTACCTGGGCATGGCCAATGCGATGAACCTGCTGCTCAACCCGCCTGAGAGCGGGCTGCCGAGCGGCGGGTGGGAGCTATTACGACTTCGCTAGCCAGACCTGTCCCTCAGCATTATTCATTCGCGTGCGAAAACAGCAGGGTATGCTTGAGTGCTGATTAGCCCGTTCGTCGCCGAGCTCTTGCTTAGGGCACCGGCTGGAAAGGGAGTTGCGTGAAGCTACTGTCGAGGACCATGCTTCAGGTAATCATGGCCCAAACGCAAAGAAAAAAACCGGGTCAGAGATTAAATTCTTCTAATATTAGAGTTAATTATTCTCTGACCCCATTTCTCCTTGCGCGCGCTGCGCTCTTGCTCAGTCTTGCTGGGAGACTCGGCTCATAACGAAAAGGTCTTCAAACAGTTCGTATGCTGGGAAATTGTGATAATCCGCCTCGAGTCGTGTTTGCCCATCTGCCTTTCGCCCATCGCATAATCATTCTTTGTCCACATACCCGCCATTGACCTATTTTTGGCCATGTCGTATCGTAAAAGCAGATAATATGTAACTCAAGGTATATGTATATGACAAACACCACCATGCGGGTTTCAATGCCTACAGAAATTCGTAAGGCTATTAAACGACTCTCGAAAAAGCACAACTACGCTTCTGAGAGCGGATTTCTACAGCACTTGGTCCGACGAGAAGATGCGATCGATCGTGAGAAAGACAAACTGCGCAAGTTGATTACGCAAGGTATTAAATCTGGAATCTCCGGAACACCGCCGGAACAATTTTTCGCTGATCTCGAAAAAGAGATCAAACAAGCAGCTAAAAGTAAAGTGTCGTCGTGATCTATGGGAAAGTATGTTTTAACCGCGGATGCTCAAAATGACATTAAACAGATATCTGCCTGCATTCAGAAAGATAGCCCCAAACACGCCGTTGCTGTTGTCCAAGAAATTCGCCATATCTGCAGGCTCATCGGTGATATGCCTGGCATGGGACACGTAATTGAGGACGTCGGTGCCGATGAGCTTTATCACTTTCCTGCTGGAAAGTATCCTAACAACCTCATCTTTTACATCGTTGAAAACGACCTACCCGTTATTGTCCGCGTGATCCACGCTGCAAGAGATCTACCCACTTTCTTTGAGCGATTGTATTCACAGGACGAGTAACTAATAAATAGTTGGCGAGCATCGCCGCCTCCGAAAGTGAGCTCTTAGGAGTTCGATCTCGGAGGATATAATACAGATAACTGATTCATAGCTTTACCCTCCGGAGGGGGAGTCGAAAGATTCGGTGGGCCGGCACAGAGGATGTCGAAATCGCGTCACGAGGCGATTAAAATAGATGGCATCCAGAACGTTCGCAAGTTATTGCATCACTGGGACTTGTGTTATAGCCCGTTAAATTGAATTCGGACTCGGTCGCTATAAACCAACTTTTCATCACCCGTTTCCGTCCAAAGAAAAGAACGAAAGTGCCAATTATATGAAACCTATTTCGCGACGCATTTCCGAAGAATTATTCGTTCGTGCCGAACAGGTAGAAGCGGCCGTAGCACTCTTGGATGGCGGCGCCACCGTGCCGTTTATCTCACGCTACCGAAAAGAGGTAACCGGGGGATTGGATGATACCCAAATGCGGA
>CAMYKK010000113.1 GCA_947258975.1 uncultured Gammaproteobacteria bacterium | reverse complement strand
TGCTACTGATTCTACATCTACCGCACCCTCTTGATGATGGCAACGATCAACCTTCACGTCGGGATCCAGCTAAATCTCGCGCTCGTGTGTTCGCGAATCAATTACGATCCGAAACACAACGGCTTTTTGAGCTGCTTCTCCTCTAGGATCTTCAGCTTTCCTTCATCGATCACCACCGTCACGTTCCCGGGGAACCCGCTGACAAAAACCGGTGTTTTGTGATCGTACAACCATTTCACGGTCTGGCGCTTGTGTCGCTGCACCAAAGGGCGGCTGGAGAAGGAACCAAGGCGTAACCAGCATTCGCCCTGGCAAAAGAACTCGTTTGGCGCCAGGCTTTCCGTTCCGTGATGGAGCACCTTCAGAATATCGGCTTGAATATTGCCGGCGCTCTCGGACACATACTTCCCAAGTTTCTGATTCAGAGCCCCAGCGAATAGCATCCGATGCTTCCTGTGTTCCATAATCACCGATAAAGACGTATCGTTTTGATGCCGGTTGTGCCAACCGGCGTGTTTTTCCCGTCCAACGCATACAGGGCCCTCAAAGTTCCTTTTTAGATATGCGATAAACAGTGATGCCGTTGTTCTCCCACAGCTTGACAAAAATATCCGGATTACCGGCAACATGATCCAGCAGTTCTTGCGAATAGTACTGTTCAACCTTTAGCACGTTTTCCGGCCAGTGACCCGACAGGCGCCCGTTTGCACTCGTGCTCCCATTGCGCCGATTTACTATTAACAGCCAATCATCCGCGAATTTTGCAAAAGTAGTTTTATCGTAAGCGTCGTAGTTGAGCCGAATGTTTTGAAGTCCATGGAACTTCTGGCCTTCATAGCGTTTGCCGGTCGACCCCCTGACGACGTAACCGGTTACCGGGTCGGTCAAAATGGCACCGGTTCGCTCGGTGCGTAGAAAATCAATCAAATCGCTCCAGATCTCGTAGTCGTTTCCGCTCGCCACCGGAGCGAGGGTATATATACGGCTGTATCTCGCTTCGACATACTTGGAATGTGTGGGCAGCAGTGTGGCAACCAGCAATATCAAAAAAACCACTGATGCGAACTTAAGCAACGTCCCGTTGGCATCGCGAACCGCCTTGTATCCTTTCATGAGTAAATAAGCCGCCGCAAAAGGAAGTGGAATGAGATAACACATACGCCACAACAGTTCCGGCCACGAATACCGCAGGAACAGATCGGTAAATACGGGATTGAACACCGTCAGCAACGGCGACAGCATCGCCACCACGATGTACGGGTAGTTGCGAAAATCCCCGAATGTGATGAAGAAGCCCACATACACCAACACCCCCCAGACGGTGACGGTCTGATAAAAATCCCTCCCCGGATCCAGCACATACATGTTACCCGCGAAAGGCATCAGGGTATCCATGGGAATCATCCGTCCATGAGCCATTGGATCGTGCCGTTCAAGATTCGCATAGGAATAGGCGGTCCCCACCAGCACTACGGCAAGGACTAACCAGAACGTGAAATTAATGCGGCTGCGGACTTCGCCCAGATCGTGGCACGCTGACCCACGGTTCGCTCCCGGACCCGAAAACTGCGGCATCTGACCGCGGCATACAAAATAATAAACCACGAGCAGAATGAACATAATGATCGCAAACAAGGCTTCTTGCGGGTGTACCATCCCGAGCACCACCATATGCAGCAGCCACAGGATCGCGATCCGTGCAGCTTCGGCATCTCCGCGCAGGTATTGGATCACCAGCCCTATCGTCGAGAAATAGACGATGAAATTGAGGATACTCGGAGCGAAAGCATAATAACGAACGTAGGAAAATATATTCACCCCGAAGTGCAGCAGGTAAAACATCGCGGTCAATACAGCAAGGGCAGTGATCTCGCGCTGTGACAGCACTCCCTGCGCAAACATGAACAATGCAAAAACGTATATACCGAGCAGAAACGATACCGAGGTCGCGATGGTGAGGGGCATCATGGATTCGGCGACGGTGATTCCCGCAAGGTAAGAAATATAGGCGGGAACGAAATACCAGTAACCGGCGTACTTCGAGAAAATGAGCTCGAACTCCGGCAGCGGTTGTATCCAGCCGCGCCGAATATCGTTGTACTGTCTCTGAATTTCTCCGAGATGGTGCCAAGCATCCGCGGGTATCTCGGTATAGGGTCCCACATACAGCAAATACGCCACTGCTGAGAACCCGGTCAACACACCGCCACCCACGCGGTAAATTAGATTCGAATTGAGACCGAAGGTCTCCGTCGACAAGGATGTCCCCGCCCGCATGCTGCTTGGATCCGAGGCAATCGACATCTGATTGGCGCTCCTCCAGCGCAAAAATAGCGCCGTCCCAAGCAGCAGGATTTCAGCGTTCACCAACACCGTGAATAAGTTCACGCTTCCGCCTAGAACTTTAAATGGCACAAGATTCAACAACAGCAGGAAATAAGACAACGCCAGCGCGGTCAAAATACGTAGCGCCCTTACCCGTAGCAAGTACGTCAGCAATAAGCCGGGCACAACCAGGTGCCACGAAAATAACAACAGAAATATCATCAGGCAGGGATGGACAGCCTGTTCGCTATCTTCCGCCGGCGCCCAACACCACACGAATGGTCTTGAACATGATCCACAGATCGAGCATCAACGAGTAGTTCTTGATGTAGTAAAGATCGAATTGCAGCTTCTCGCGTGCGTCTTCGATAGAAGCGCCGTAGGGATACATCACTTGCGCCCAGCCGGTTATACCGGGTTTAATTAAATTGCGAATTTCATAGAACGGAATGTGTTTTTCGAGATCCTTTGCAAAACTCGGCCGTTCCGGACGTGGCCCGATAAAGCTCATGTCACCTTTCAAGACGTTCCAAAGCTGCGGCAACTCATCGATACGCAATTTGCGCAGTACGCGGCCGACCGGGGAAATTCTGGGATCGTTCCGTTCCGCCCAGCGCGCCCCATCGGATTCCGCATTTTCGACCATGGTGCGAAATTTATAGATCGTAAACTCGGCCCCATCCTTGCCGGTTCGTACCTGCTTGTAAAATACGCGCCCGGGACTGGACACTTTGATCAAGATTGCTGCGGTGATCATGATCGGTGAGCAAATGACCAAAAGCACCGCCGCAACGGCGACATCAATGAGCCCTTTTACTTTCAACCAGATAGTGTGATGTAACAGCTCGAATCCCTGCGATGACACGAACCACCCTTGCCGGAGATGAAATACAGGGACCTTCATCATGAAGGTCTCGTAGAAATCCGCTAATTCGTACACGTGCAGACCACCCAATCGTAATTGCATGAGCTCGGTAAGCAGCTCTTCCGACGGCGGGACGTCCAGCGCGAGAATAACCCCGGCCGGATTCAGTGCAACGATCTCGTGCAAGTTCGCATTGGGAATATTGGCTTGCGGCAGACCGTTATCACCACTGACCGAACCGGTTTCCTCCGGGCCCGACACGAAAAGCAGCTCCCCGCCCGCGTTCGCAAGCTTGAAATCTTTCCACAGAAACCTGGCGCGTTCGCCCTCTCCCAGGACGATCCAGCGAATCTTCCCCTCCTGCCTTTTCAAGCCCTCCGATACGTAGTATCTGCTGAGCGCCGCCCACGGTATAAAAAGTACCAACGCCACCGGCATGATGCCGCGATTAAAAACCGGCTCGCTCAATCCAAAGCCTGCTAAATATACAAAGATTGCGGTTATCAACCCGGCGAGGACCACCGCCAACGCCGCGTCGAATGCGAGCTTGAGGCTCGAGCCCTCCATTCTGCCTTGATAGGTGTTGAATATGTATAGCGCCAGCAAGGTGATTACGATTGGACCGTACATACCCCACGGTCGCAATCCAATCCATTGGTCCAGGCGCAACCAATAAGCAAGATTGAACAATGCTAGCAGGCCGATCACATCCGCGAGCAACAACAGGAAACCCACCGCCCCCCGGGATGTCGGCCGGTTTCTTGTCACGCTGTCGGCGCCTCGGTCATGATTGCCAGTATCGAGTCATTCACCCTGGACACGTCGTAGTGCTCCTCCGCCAGTTCCCGCGATCTTAGCCCCATTTTGCGCACCGCATCCTGATTAACCAAAAACTGTTCCATCGCCCCGGCCAGCGCATCCACATCTTCCGTACGCACGAGCAGGCCGTTTTCGCCGTGATTGACGGTCTGCCGGCAGCCCGGCGTATCGGTGGTGATGACGGGTTTACCGCAGGACATGGCTTCCAGAATCGCGCGGGGACGCCCCTCCCGGTAATTGGTCGGCAACACGAACACCGACGCCCGCGCGAGGTAGGGGCGCACATCGTCAGCCACACCCAGATACCTTATCACTCCCTCCTGTTGCCACTTATCGATATCGCTGGCGTGAATCGACGCGGGATTGTCATCGAACGGACCCAACAACTGAAACTCCGCTGCCGGATATTTTTTTTTCAGCAACCTCGCGGCATTAACATACTCCTCGATCCCCTTACTCCACAACAGTCGCGAAACCAGAATGAATGTGCCGGCAACGGGTGCATCAGCGACAGGCCGGAACTGTTCCAGATCGATCCCAGTCCCGTTGATTGCATGCCCTTTCGCGCCGTCTATCAAGCCAAGATCCACGAATAGTTGTTTGTCGTCCGGGTTCTGGAAAAACACCGCTGTGTTCCATCGCAGCGCCAGGCGATAAAGCGGCGACACGATCGATCTTATCAGTTTATATTTCGTCGATTCCTCCATGAACAAATGCCCCAGCCCGGTGATCATGGAGTATATGTTTCCCGCGCCCGCGAGCCGCGCGGCTAACGCGCCGTAAATTACCGGCTTGATGCTGAAGTTGAATACCACGTCCGGCCGCTCCCGGGCGATGACCCGGTATAGATTAAACATGGATATGAGTTCGGCAATCGGGTTTAGCCCCTGTCTCGCCAGTTTCAAGTCGACACAGCGGATCCCCATCTGGCGAATGCCGGCAACCGTGTCATCAAACGGGGCGCACACGACAACCTGCGCGCCGCGGTGAACGAAACTTGCCATCAGCTCACGATAATGCAACAGCAGATAACGCGTGGTATTGTGGGTGAACAGGATTTTCTTACCGGTCCATCCATTCACCATGACAATCGTCGCTCCGAGGTCATAATCTCACTTCTAGATCAATTTCCTGCCATCGAGTGACTGCCCATCTCGTGTGTCCCACCGGCACTCAGCATGGCCGCATCACAACATTAAATCCGGCCACCAGCAAATCCTTGTCTTCGAGGTCACGAAATTCACGATCAAGCCGCTCTCTAGGAGTCGGAAGCGTACGCCACCGGTCCACATGTTCCACAGAGACGCGAAAGCCCGCCTCCTCAAAGATCCTGAGCATCTCCCGGTAACGTATCCTATTAGTGTAAAAACCGGAACGAGCCATCCACTCGGACTCCCACAGCGTTCTGGGAAAACGCAGGTTATGCAGCGCGTTGTCGAGATGATCCTGCAGATCCACCCGGTGTGAGCACACCCCGGTCTGCTTACTCACGCGCCGCAACTCTCCCATGGTTTCCACAAAGTCTTTACGCCTGATATGCTCGAGCACCGCCTGGGACCAGATGAAGTCCACGGATGCACTGGGGATCTGCTTTATGCTATCCAGGCCATCGACTAGATGGACACCGCCCTGGCTTTGCAACAATCCCTGCACATCCAGCGTGGAATCGACCTGGTCGGTGACGAACCCCTTGTCTGCGAGATAGCTCATCATATCCAGATACGGAGCGATATCCCGGCGCGCGTAATCGCCCGAATCCACAAGATAAGTCTTGTCCGCGCCGTGGGCACGCGCTATCAACGCCCCGAACAGAGAATCTCCCGGACCGAGCTCGAGGCAGGTCAGGCCACTCGCGCCGCTCAATTCCGCCGTGTGCGCAAAATGTTGAGCAAACACTTCAAAGGCATACTCGGGACGCTCCATGGCCCCATGCTTGAAGATTCCAAGCCGGCGCCAACCGGTGTACGAAACCGGCAGGCGGGACAACATGAGTTTCAATCCGATTTTCAACCACCATGGCAGTGCGCGTTTAATGCTCATTATCGGCAGTCATTCAGCGCCGCCACGGCCGCTGACGCGCTGATGTTCCAGCCAGGACTGGAACATCAGGATGTGCCACAACTGATATTCCCAGTTTCTCTCGCCCTCTAAATGCTGGCGCCATATCCTGGTGACCCATGCCGAGTTCAAAATACCATCGCGATCGACGCGTCGCGGATCGAGCAAGTCCTCAGCCCAGTCCCGCATGCCGGCGCGCAGCCACTCCCCGATCGGGACGCCGAAGCCCATCTTGGGCCTGTCCACCAGTTCCGCGGGAACGAACCGGTACAGCAGGTTTTTCAAAATCGCCTTTCCGGAGTTATTGTTGACCTTCAATGGCCCCGGTAATGACCAGGCGTATTCAACTATCTTATGGTCCAGCAGCGGGACACGGCTCTCGAGGCTCACACTCATGCTGGCCCGGTCGAGTTTTACCAGAATATCGTCCGGCAGATACGACATACTGTCCAGGTACTGCATGGTCTCCAACCGGTCGGCCAGCCGGGGCCATTGGGCTTCATCAGACAGCATCGTCACCGGTTCGCTCGCGCCCAACACGAGTTGTTCCGGTTCGTCACAATTCGAAATCAGCATTCGATACACCAACTCGAAGTGTCTTTCTGCAAGCACATCGCCGACCTTGATCAACTTTTCCCCCGGTTGCTGTACTCGAAAACGCGCCGGCAGCATTGGACGAATAGCACGCAAAATCCGATCCCACGTGGATACCGGTACCGCGTGTATTGCGGCCGCAAGCATGCCGCGCACCGGCATCGGCAGCCGGCGGATCGAATTCCAGATCCACATCGCCAGAAAATATCTTTCGTATCCCGCGAACAGCTCATCTCCTCCGTCCCCCGACAGGGACACCGTCACGTGTTGTCTAGCCAACTTGGACACAAGGTAGGTGGGAATCTGTGACGGATCGGAAAACGGCTCATCGTAGTATTCCGGCAGCATGGGGATGACATCCATGGCTTCCTCGCTGGTCACGTACAACTCGGTATGGTCGGTGCCGATGTGCTCCGCGACCCTTTTC
>CAMYKK010000112.1 GCA_947258975.1 uncultured Gammaproteobacteria bacterium | reverse complement strand
GACGATCCTATCCTGCCGGCGAACATTGTTGGTGGAGACGTGCTTAGCTTTGATGACTGGAACGACGATGGAATCACGGATGCGATGTTTTATTGGAAAAATTCAGGTGAAACGAAATGGATGCTAAACGACGGCAACCTGACATTTGCGACGGTCGCAGATCCCATCCCTCGCGCTGATTTAGCTGGCATGACTAAAGGGCTAAAAGGCGATTGGAACGGTGATGGTTCGACTGATGTGATGTGGTGGAAGCACTCCGGTGGTAGCAATCGGTTTTACGACAATACGGTATTTCGCCCCGATACTCTGTCCGACATTACGGATTCTCTCGGCGCTCAGATTCACATCGCCTATTCACCGATCACCGACGACAGTGTTTACACTAAAGATAGTCAGGGGAGTTACCCCATAGTCGACGTTCAAATTCCCATCTCTGTCGTCAGCAATCACAGTCAAACCGACGGCGTGGGCGGCACCTACAGTTTCAGCTATCAATACGGCGGCGCCAAGACCCATGTTCTTGGTTATGGCAGCTTGGGTTACCGCTGGCGCAAGGTCATCGACGACCAAACCGGCATCGAGTCCAGGGAAGAGTACGCCCAGGACTTTCCCCTCATCGGCATCATCACCGCGAGCGAGACGCGCTTGGTGGACAATACTTTGATCAGTTCCAGCCAGCGGGTTACGGACTTTACCGAGACCGTTCACCCCAGCGGCAACAAGACGCATTTCGGATTCATCTCGGACTCAACGAAAACCAGCTACGAGCTCGACGGCAGCCTGGTCTCTACGGTCAACCGGAATATGACTTACGACAGCTTTGGTAATTCCACTGTCGTTGTCGAGGATCACGGCGGAGGTTACAAGACCACGACAGTCACCACGTTCTCCAACGACACGGTCAACTGGCTGATTGGTCTGCCCACGCGCACGGAGGTGACCTACGAGCACCCGACCGAACCCGCGGTGACGCGAGTGACGGAAATCACGTATCTGCCCGGCACCAATCTGGTCGCCAGTACGATCGTTGAACCCAACGGGGCGCCCAATATCACGGTTACCACCGCCTACGCCTACGATGCGTTCGGTAATACCACCAGCGCAACGGTCAGCGGTGCGGACATCGTGTCGCGCACCAGCACGACCAGCTACGACACCGCCGGCCGCTTCGCGATCCAGGCGACCAATGCGCTGGGCCACAGCGAGACCCGCGTATTCGATCCCCGCTGCGGCGCGCCGACCAGCTTGACCGGTCCAAATCAACTCACGACCACCTGGACCTATGATGAATTTTGCCGCCCGCTCAGCGAGACGCGCGCCGACGGGACGCAGACCCTCACCACGTACCAGTTTGCCGCCCTGCCGTACTCCATGACCGTCACCGCCAGCGGCAAGCCGACGACAACCGCCTACTTCGATGTCCTCGGGCGCTCCTACCTCAGCGAGACCGAGGGTTTCGACGGCCGATGGCTGCGCTCGGAAAAAGAATTCGATCACCAGGGCCGCGTCACACGCACCTCGCTGCCGTACTACGACGGCGATCCGGTGTATTGGACCACCTACACCTACGACGTCATCGGCCGTCCGTTGACGGTCACTAAGCCTGACTATGCCACCACCAGCACCACCTACAACGGTCTGACCACCTCGGTCACCAATGCGTTATATCAAACCAAGACGACCCTGAAAAATCAGGTGGGCCAATTGGCTCAAGTCACCGACGCGCTCGGCAACATCATGAGCTACACCTACGACGCGACGGGCAATCTCATTCGCACGACCGATCCGCAGGTCAACAGCATTACCATGGCCTACGATATTCTCGGGCGCAAGACCGCGATGAACGATCCGGACATGGGTTATTGGACCTACTCATACAATGCCCTGGGAGAGTTGGTGAGCCAGACGGACGCCAAGGGACAAACCATCGCCACCGCATACGACAAATTAGGTCGTATGTCCACCCGCACCACCGCCGAAGGCGTGAGCACCTGGAACTACGATACCGCCTCCAAGGGCATCGGCAAGCTCGCCAGCGCCACCGGCCCCGGGGGCTACCAGAGGACGCATGCTTACGACGCCCTCGGCCGGCCGTCTTCGAACCAGACCACGATTGACGGCCAGTCATTCACCAGTACCGTTGTGTACGATGGCTTCAGCCGGCCGGATACGGTCACCTATCCGGGTCTCGGACTCACCGTGCGCAATGTGTATAACACCTGGGGCTACCTCACCGAGGTGCGCGATGATGCCAACAACAGCCTGCTGTGGCGCGCGGATACCATCGATGCCCTGGGCCACCTCACCCAGCAAACCCTGGGCAACGGGTTGACGACACAACACACCTACGATCCAGTCAGCGGACGGCTGGATTCCCTGCAGACCGGCCCTTCCGGCGCTGTTCAAGATCTCCGCTACGGCTTCGATGCCATCGGCAACCTCAGATCGCGTTATAACTTCACTCAGAGCCTTTACGAAAACTATGGATACGATGCGCTGAACCGGTTGACCGAAAGCGCCAGCGGCTCCGGGTCGGTCCAGATCCAATACGATTCAATCGGAAATATCACTTATAAATCAGATGTCGGCTATTTCACTTACGGTGAAAACGGCGCCGGTCCCCACGCCTTGACCTCGGTAAGCGCGTTGCCTACCCGCGGGCCGCCACAAACTCCTTGGCAAAGCAATGAGAACGGAACGCTGGTGACGCAGCTCAATAAAAACCGGACCTTGGGCTACCGATTTACGCCTCAGGCAAACGGCGAAGTGACCGAACTGGGCGGGTTTTTTAATGGCGTCAAGGCGGTGCGCCTGTACGACGCGAATGGTGCCGTGCTGCGGTCGGCGCAGGTCTCTGCAGCTAACAGCTGGGGCCGCGTATCGATTGCTCCAGTGGCGGTACAGGCCGGTCAGCAGTACACGGTAGCTGCTTACATCGCCGGGAGCGGTGGCTCTAAAAGAAGGGATATCGAAGAATCGTTTCCGCAGACCTACGGCGATATCCGTATCAATAGTTCCGTTGGAAAACGTGGCGATGGATTTCCGACAAACTCAGAAGATGACGCCATGCTTGGTCAGGTGGACATTACGTTCGAACCTGTATTTGCAGTCAGTCGGGACAGCTACCATTACGACGCCAACGGCAATCTTGCCACGGCGCCCGGACGCGTCGTCACCTGGAAGTCGTTTAACAAGCCGGATCGGTTGACCGGTAATGGGCGCACCATTGATTTTGACTACGGCCCGGAATTCCAGCGTGTTCAAAAGACCGTCGATCTAGGCGCAAAGACCACACTGTACGTCGGCAAGGATTTTGAACGTCTTTCGGACGGTGCAGTCATCCAGGACAAATACTATGTAGCCGTGGGCAGCGTCACCATCGAGATTACCAAACAATCCGGCCAGGCAGACCAGATCCGCTATCTCCACAAGGACCATCTCGGTTCGACGGATGTCATTACTGACGCATTCGGAACCGTCATTGAGCGCCTGAGCTTCGATCCGTGGGGGCAACGCCGCAATCCCGATGGGAGTCCTGCGGGCGCGTCGATTACCAGCTCCACGACGCGCGGCTTCACCGGTCACGAGCACGACGATGAAGTCGGCTTGATCAATATGAATGCCCGCATCTACGACCCGGTACTGGGGCGGTTCCTGTCGCCAGATCCCATCATTCCGGATGGTTCGGATATTCAGTCGTACAATCGATACTCCTATGTAGTAAATAATCCGTTAGTGCTCGTCGATCCCACCGGAAATTTGTTCGGGTTTGTTGGAGATTTTGTAAATAGTGCCGTAGATTTTGTAGGGGATGTTGTAGGCGCAGCAGTAAATGTTGTGGAAGACCATGCTGTGGATATTGCTCTCGCTGTAGTCGCATATTGGAGTCCCGTACCCTATAGTCAATTACCTCAATTCGTTCAATTCATTTACCAAACGGTTGGTGTTCTCGGCTCCGGTTCAAATTCGGGGTCGTCCGGATCGAACGTACCGCAACCCACCGTGAACCCGGGAGGATCCGTCGGGTCCAACAACCCTTACACGCCCACACACCGGTCATCAGCGCCCGCGGTCCGAAGTGCAGCGCCACCACCACCACCGCCACCACCGCCACCACCGCCGCCTCCACCACCGCCTACATCTATTAGCGCAGCGGCGACATCGCCGGCGATGGCGGGGCTTGGATTGGTTGACTTTATTGGCGCTTCGTTCTCAGGAACGATGCCTTTTCCAGCCGCCCACGTTACTCGTGCGAAGTTGGCAAGTGGCGTTTATAACCCAGAATTCACAGGCGCAGATGGGTATTCGATTGTAGAAAGGTTTTCCGATAAACAATCTGGATTACAAGCAGCACTATTCGTAAATAAAGGCGCCTATATTCTAGCGTTCGCGGGAACAAATCCAATTTCATGGTCGAACTGGCGCGCCAACTTGCGCCAGGCATTTGGGCTTGAAAGTAGTCAATATACGATAGGTATAGACTACGCCTCGCAAGTTTTCGATACGTATGACAACGTATCTTTTACTGGTCACTCGTTGGGTGCCGGCATCGCATCTGCCTCAGCTGCTGTGACTGGAGGAAACGCAATCGTTTTCAATGAGGCCGCTGTTCATGCTAATACTGTGGCTAGGTATGGTGCGTCTCTTCGAAGCGCGAACATTCTGCACTACAACAGTTCTTTAGATATTCTAAGAATCGGTAATGCCTTGACTCCAGCTAGAGTTCCCGGTCGACGTGAATCTCTGGGAATTTTTGCTGGGAAACATGGAATGAGAGGGGTTTGTTTTGCTATGGGGACGAGTTGCTAGTATGCGAAATTGTATTCTGATTATACTTGCTCTGTCCCTGCTTGGGTGCGGGTCCGAAAGTGGAGGATTTGGTAACATGGATTCATCGCAAAAAGCAGCAAACGAAAGAGCGAGTCGTACATTGATTGCGTATATGTCGCTTGAAACCATGTTCCCCGACAATGACGTGCGGGCATTGGCCAAGGCCGCGGGCAAAGGGAATGTTGAGAAAGTTAAAGAACTGGTCGATAAAGGAATTGACGTGAATGCAACGGGTACGAGCGGCGTCACTCCTTTGTTTTGGACGATGCGCAATATTGAGGGATTCAAAATATTGTTAAAGTTAGGTGCTGATCCAAATATTCGTTTTGGTGATCAAGGCGATCAAGGTAGTGTAATGCACTGGGCGGTTAGGAGTAACGATGAGAGATTCTTGGAGGAGGCCTTGGAACATGGAGGTAATCCAAATTTGGTTGCAGGTCAATTTGACGAGACGCCCTTAATTGTGGCCGCCAGCCCCGAAGGAAAAAGTAAGGCTAGCATCCTGTTGGACAGAGGTGCAGACATCGATGCGCAACGGCTGTCTGGTGATACAGCGATAATAGTTGCTGCCCGTTTGGGGCAATTTGATTTAGTGTATGAGTTACTGGAACGCGGTGCCGATTTTACTATTAGAAATAAGAATGGACGTGACCTTTTAGATACCATAGCGTTTAGGCGAAGGACAATGGATCCAGATAATGAACTCACTCGCTGGATGAACAAGGTTATTGAATGGCTAGATCGCCGCGGCGCTCATCTTCCTCGGTAGACTGTTCTCCGTCGGGAACGAAAAACCGGGTCAGAGAACAATTCTCTCTAATCTGCTATGGCGCAACTTGAACGCTTCTACAGCCCCACGACCGGGAGATATATTGCGGTTTGCCTCTGGCACTTAATATTTGGCAATTGCGAAACAACGCCAATTAGTCAGCGTCTGCTTTCTTGAATCCAACACTTCGAAGTGCGGAACGCTCGAATGGCAGGAACTGGCCGACGGCTGTCTATTGCACCGCACCATCGTCTTGTTGCTCAGGAAGGAATTTTCATCCAGCAGGGCAACGCCCGGACCCGACCCAACGCTGACATTGGGTTCAACCGGGAACCAGCCTCGTATACTAGTAAAGCAGACGTTACGACCGTTACACTTGAGCTAATAAAAGGATAACGTGCGAAGTGGCTACAGTGATGCAGCAATGGTGAATAGTGAGAGGAAATTGCTAGGCAAAGAAATAACCGCTACATATCAATTGTGTTTTGATTTTGTTTTGACGGTTGAATCGCCTGTTTACACGGGAGATCCCCAACCTCGTGTGACTAGCGGTAGCGATGGGCAGATAGCTAAAAGATATGGCATTGAATGATTGGCTTGGGGTGGTTTTTATTGTTCTTATCTTGGTTAGCTACGGTTTGTGGAGTTCTCTGTTTGATGAGTTACGAAGGACGGACACACAGAAGAAACGAATCGCAGCGTTTTTCCCGCTTGCGATAGCGTTTTATGGAAAAAGTTATTCAGGAAGAATGAGAGTTTGGTATTGGTTTTGGCTAACGACCCTAGCGATAATGTTTCTTTTAGCTGTTCTTATGTTCAGTTGAAGTCGCTAAGTTTTGGATAGGAAAGCAAAACAAGGTAAAAGTGAAGAAACGGCGCAATTTATTACCATTGTTCTTTCTGGGGGTTGCTATCGTCCTGCTTTTTGTTCGAGCTATATGGGTTGTGTGGCATGGAGAGTACGTCAAGAGTCAAAGATCATTTCTTGATTCGTTAACAACGGACGTGTTCACTGAGGCCGCGATTTTAGTTTTCATCGCTGCCGCTGTCGTTACAGTAATACATTTGGTGCGAGGGAGAAGGAAGGATGAGTAGTTGCGCTACAACTGGAACCGCTATTACGACCCGAAGACTGGACGATACATCTCCTCCGATCCGATTGGGTTAGAGGCGGGATTAAACATAATGCAGGAAGAAGTTTTTGACATGGCTCCTGGAATAGGTGTTGGCAATATCGATCTTGGATCAACGAGGGAGAAGATAAATGAACTGCTGGGTCCCCCTGAGAGCGTCGATGAGAACGAACAGGGGCTATTCTGGAACTACTTTAACGATGGTCTTTCTCTTACTTTTAAGAGTGACGACCACTATAAATTGTGTGCGATCGAGTTTGACGCTAATCGCGCTTTGTTGTGGGACCAGAACATCGCGGGATGTTCGCTTGATGAGATTGTCAGTCTGTTGCGACGGAACAATGTCAACGAATACAGAGATGAAACCTACGGGATTAGCAAATATATTTTTGTAGATTCTATTGGATTGGACTTCGAA
>CAMYKK010000111.1 GCA_947258975.1 uncultured Gammaproteobacteria bacterium | reverse complement strand
ACACCCAAATCATTGGTATTCGGCCTGGTGAAAAGCTACACGAAGTCATGTGCCCCGGAGATGATTCGCATCTTACGCTGGAATTCTCAGATCACTACGTCATACGACCCACGATAAAGTTCTACCATCAAGACATTGATTATACAACGAATAATCTCGGAGAGACCGGTACGCCGGTCGCGCAAGGTTTTGAGTACAACTCTGGTACCAATAGCTGGTTTCTTTCAGAGGACGAGATCCGGCAATTCAACAGTTTGACCGAAAATTGATTCCTTACGCCAAACAGTCGATCAGCGAAGATGACATCGAGGCGGTAGTCGACGTGCTTCGGTCGGATTGGCTGACGCAGGGCCCGGCTATTGAGCGTTTTGAACGCGCGGTAGCGGACTACTGCGGAGTTGAGTACGCCGTGGCGGTCAATAGCGGAACTTCAGCGTTGCATGTAGCTTGTGTTGCGCTGAACCTCGGACCCGGAGACGTGTTGTGGACCTCCCCGAACACATTCGTTGCTTCGGCGAACTGCGCGCGGTATTGCGGTGCATCGGTGGATTTCGTAGACGTCAATCCGCGAACCTACAACCTGAGCGTTGACGCGCTGGCAGCGAAGCTGGAAGTTGCCGAACGAAATGGTACGCTGCCTAAAGTGGTGGTGCCGGTTCATTTTGCCGGGCAGTCCTGCGAAATGCAGGCGATCCGCGAACTCGCGGATCGGTACGCGTTTCGCATTCTCGAGGATGCATCGCACGCAATCGGTGGCCGCTATCTCGATCGGCCGTCCGGAAGCTGTGCCTATTCAGACGTTGCCGTGTTCAGTTTCCATCCCGTCAAGATTATCACGACTGGCGAGGGTGGCATGGCGCTGACCAATGACTCCGAACTCGCGAAGCGCATGGCGCGTTTGCGGACACACGGTATTACGCGCGACTCGAGTCTTATGACAAAAGAATCAGAGGGGGCATGGTTTTACCAACAAATCGAGTTAGGTTCCAATTACCGGATGACGGACGTCCAAGCCGCGCTGGGAATCAGCCAGATGACCAGGCTGGACGCCTTTATACAGCGGCGCCGCGAGGTGGTAAATAATTACAATGAAGCGTTCGCGGAGCTGCCGGTCGTAGTGCCGTGGCAGCATCCGGATACAGAGTCCGCGTGGCACCTCTATGTGATCCGGCTGCGCTTGGACCAAATCAATCGGAGCCGTAGGGACGTCTTTGATCACCTGCGCGCCGCAGGTATCGGCGTTAATGTCCACTACATACCGGTGCATACGCAACCGTATTACCGCAACCTTGGTTTTGCGGCGGGGGATTTTCCAGAGGCGGAGCGCCACTATCGCGATTCGATCACCCTGCCGATTTTTCCAGCGTTGCGTGAGAACCAGCAGACTCAGGTGGTCGCCGTGCTGGAAGAGATGCTGTCATGAGCATCGCTATTATCCCCGCTCGCGGTGGCAGCAAGCGCATTCCGAGAAAGAATATAAGGCCGTTCGCTGGACGGCCGATTATCGGTTACTCCATTGCGGCGGCAAAACAATCGGAGCTGTTCGAACACGTCATCGTCTCGACCGACGATGCGGAGATCGCGCGGGTGGCAAAAGAACTGGGCGCCGAAGCGCCTTTTCTGCGGCCGGCCGCACTGGCGGATGACTTTACCGGGACCAACGCGGTTGTGAGGCATGCACTGGAATGGGCGCGTGACGAACAAGTTCTAACGAAGTATGCGTGCTGTATCTACGCGACTGCGCCTTTAATAAGGTCTGATTGTCTGCGCGAGGGATATCAAAAGCTGGTGTCGTCCGGTAAGTCATATGTGTTTTCGATGACTCGATTCTCCTATCCCATACAGCGGGCGATCCGGCGCGTAGCCGACGGGACAGTAGAACCCTTTTTTCAACAATATATTCCGGCACGGTCGCAGGACCTCGAGGAAGCGTATCACGATGCGGCGCAGTTTTATTGGGGTACTTCAGAGGCGTTTCTCAATGATATTCCAATGTTGTCTTCAGCGTCACTGCCGATGATACTGCCGCGAAAATTCGTTTTGGATATCGACACGCCGGAAGACTGGGAGCAGGCGGAGCTCATGTTTGCGGCGCTGAAATCGACTGGGGCGGTCGCATAAAGCTTGCCGCTACCTCCTTCTAAAAACTCCACGAACAAGTAAGGAAAAACTACGTCTGATTCGTATAAGCTTGTCGCAGAAAGGTATTGCTACCCGCTTCTGGGACAGCCGCTACGCTGCAATACTTACCTATTCGTAAATAGGCTAATGTTAGAATTTGCAAATATTTGGTCTCGGGCCGATGCACCGACAAGAATACACGCACTAACGCTTGGTTTCTTCGGTGGAAGGTCAACCCGTCAGGTTGAGAGCTAGAGCCTCGCATGGCTTGCACATAAATTTACTCAACGAGAAGCTGAGGATCGCTATGATGTCTGCATCGTATGACACTGAACAAGAAAATTTCTGGAGCGGGACGTTTGGCGATGAATATTCGCGACGCAATCAAGGACCCGAGTTGATAGTAGCTAACTTGGCGATATTCGCACGAATACTTTCAAGGACGCAGTCCGTCCATTCGATTCTTGAGTTGGGTGCCAATATCGGATTGAATATCGTCGCGTTGCGCCAGCTAATACCTTCTGCTTCGCTGGGTGCGGTAGAAATCAATGAAGGCGCGGTGTCCCAACTAAGAGCCAGGTCCGAGTGCGATCAAGTATTTCACGAATCGATTCTTAATTTTAACCCAACGGATAAGTGGGATTTGGTGTTTACAAAAGGAGTCTTAATTCACATAAATCCAGCCGACTTGACCAGGGTTTATGATGTTCTCTACGACGCGAGTGCGCGCTACGTACTAGTCGCGGAATATTACAACCCAAACCCGGTAGAAGTTGTGTACCGCGGGCACCGGGAGAGACTGTTTAAAAGAGATTTTGCCGGAGAGCTGCTGGATCGTTTCTCTGATCTGCGGTTAGTGGATTACGGCTTCGTATGGAAACGGGATCACAACTTCGCTCAGGACGATGTCACTTGGTTCCTGATGGAGAAAACCAAATAGTAACTGCGGCAATGCTGCCGCGCCCGATCCCATACTTACAATAGTTCTTCTGAATATTCAATTTTTGCAACGCGAATTTGCTCTGCGAATTTGCCCTGATGGAGGTACCTGTCAGGGCCCACGCCGAAGGCATTCGATGAGTGCATGATGAGTGTTGTGTTTCGTGTTGACGCTGGGCGGGCTACAGGCCTTGGTCATCTACGCCGATGCCTGATCCTTGCAGATGCCCTCAGAAAACAAAACTGCCGATCGTTCTTCGCTATTGATAGTGATGATGCAGCATCCGGCGATATTATAGCGAGTACAGATTATCGATATGTAGTCGCCGGGTCTGCCCGATACATTGCCCAGCAAGCGCACGCGGCTTTCGGTGAACCGACGAAGGTCGTGGTGCTGGATATAGTCACAGGTGAACGCTTAGCAAAGCCAGCCGAGTGCCGTGCGGAGTTGACGGCCTATCGCGAGGCCGTGGGGCGAACGGTGCTGATTGACGGATCGGACGAAATGTCGCTCAGGCAGGTGGTTCCGATTGATGGGATCGATCTGATTGTAGCGCCCTATGTGGGTGAGGCCGAAACTGATTGTGTTGGTGATGTTCGAGCTTGTTTGGGCGCGCGATTTTACCCGCTCCCGCCATGTTGGGTCGCGCGTGCGCGACCACCGATTACCCTGCAAGGTCATCGCGTATTGATAACAGCCGGCGGATCCGATCCGGTGGGGCTCTCTCTTTTGATGTTAGATGCCGTGGAAGCGGTGAAGGATAGACGCCTTGAGGTGCGTATCGTAATCGGGCCGTACTTTATGAACACGGTCCAGCAGCGCATCGCCGGAGTGCAAGCGCAATCCAGTCATGCCATCGAGATAATTCATCAACCATCCAATCTTGTTGACCACATGCTGTGGTGCGATGTCGCACTGGCGAACTCGGGACTGACAAAGTATGAGTTAGCCGCGACCGGTACACCCAGCATGCTGTTGTCCATCGACTTGGCGCACGCAAAAGCAAACAGGGCATTTGATCGCGCGCGGACGACGCTAGATCTGGGATTGTTTAGCGATACGAATCCCGCAAGTATTGCGCGGGAATTAGCGAATCTGCTCGATGATGCGAACAGGCGAAAAGCCATGATGCAACAAGGTCGAAGTCTGATCGATGGGCAGGGGGCCTATAGGGTGGCAGAAGCCATTATTTTGTTAGCGCAACAGGATTCGGCGACATAAGAAAACTCGTTGAGCGCCTCTACGCTAATGATTGTAGGTGCCGGTTTGTTTCAATTACCGGCTATCGAAAAAGCCCGGGCCATGGGTCTTCGGGTAGTGGCGCTTGACGGAGATGCGGATGCCCCGGGTTTGAAGACCGCCGACATCGGGATCCCGATTGACATTCGCGATGCCGAGGCTTGTCTGGCTAGGGCAAAGCAGTACGACGTGCGAGGCGTGATGTCCGTGGCCTCGGAAGTGGCGTTGCCGACCGTCGCCTATATCGCGGAACAGATGGGTTTACCCGGCTGTGGCTCCGTGGGAGTGAAGGCCTGCACCAACAAAGCTGTCATGCGCGACCTCTTCGCCCGACATGGCACGCCCTCGCCACGTTCCATTGCGGTCACCCAATACAGCGAAACGGAAGCGGCTATGGTTGAACTGGGTTTCCCAGTGGTCGTCAAGCCGGCGGACAGTTCCGGGTCGCGGGGCGTGAAAAAGGTGGATACGGTTACGGATTTGGCCCACGCATTCGCGAATGCACAGGAATTCTCATTTACACGAGTAGTCCTGGTTGAGGAATTCATCGATGGAAACGAGGTCGCGGTAGAGGGGTTCGTAGTTGATGAAACGTTTCATCTGCTTCTCATTTCGGACAAAGCCCGTACGCCCGCGCCTTATCTCTTGGATCGTACCGTATTCTTTCCAACCGCAATTTCTGCGGTACAGCAACGTCAGATTGCCGCGGTTGCTGAGGCGGCGATAAAGGCGCTTTCTATTGACAATGCGCCGATTCACATGGAGTTGCTGATGGGCTCAGACGGACCGGTGGTGGTTGAGGCGGCTGCCCGCGGGGCTGGGTTTCATGTATTTACGAAGATCCTTCCGTGGGTGACGGGGGTCGATGCGGTGACCGCACAGATTCAAATGGTCTTAGGGGACGCGCCGGATTTAACCTCCACTCATGCCCGCGGCGCGGTGTTGCATTTCCCGGAATATCCACCGGGGCGGGTGATTGGCGTAGAGGGACTAGATGCCGCGCGTGCAGTGACAGGAATTGTTGATCTGGATTTCTATTTTCGGCCCGGCATGATTTTGCCGCCGCTGCGCGCGGGCAGCGACCGTGCCGGCCATATTATCGCGTGCTGCGAAAGCCGGGAATCTGCGGAGAGGAGTATTGAGGAAGCGATGAGTCGCCTTAATGTAACCATCGACACGAAAACTCCAGGTTCGTGAATTCAGCGGCAAGACCACTTATGCTCGCATTAACGTGCGACACGGATACCGATCTTTTTGATCCTTCCGTGCAGACGGATTCGCGCGAGTCATGTCCCCACTGGGAGGGTGTGGCGCGTGGAATACCCCTGATGATCAAGGCGGTAAACAGGGCTGCTGCGCGCTACCAATATCACCCACGGTTCACATGGTTCGTTCGTGTCGATCAACAGGTGGGCCATTACTACGGTCAGCAATCCTATTTGCTAGATACCTTCGTCACGCTTTGGGACAGCTGCAGAGAGAACGGCGATGAAATCGCTTGGCACCCGCATATCTATCACCTGGATGGCAACGGTGAGTGGGTGGCCGAACAGGACGACGAGCGTTTTTGCGCGAGTCTACGTGACAGCCATACAAAATTCGTTGAGGTTTCGGGTCGAGCGACGGCGTCCCGAATCGGTGAGGCTCGGTTTTCCAACCGCACGGCGGAGACGCTCGACGAGTTGGGTGTTCTATGTGACTCCAGCGCCATGCCGGGACGTTGGCGGCATGATGATGCTCGGGTGTTTGACTGGCGGAACACACCGAGCCACCCCTATCATCCATCTGTTGCAGATTACCGCGTGCCTGGTTCGAAACGCAGGTGTTTACTCGAAGTGCCCATGACGATGGTTCCAATCAAAGCCGAGTATGATGCGCAGCCCTATATGCGCTATGTCGATTTGTCTTTTCGCCACGAGTTGCTTCGCGATGGCTTGGCCGCGGTCTTGGCTGCTGGGGACCTGCTGGTATCAATGACCCATCCAAGTGGTGTGTTGTCTGATATCGTGAAGCAGCGGCACGGTCTGATTGGATTCAGCATCGAGAACTATCGACGTAATGTGGACTTTATTTTTCACGAAGCGGCACGGCTGGATCGGACCATCCAGTTTACTACCATCAGTGAAATTTACGATGCGCACAAAGATGGGAAGGCGTATGGCGCGGACTGAAGCGCTGGAGGAGAGACTACAACGGCTTTTTGACCGCGAACATGCGCTGCTCATGGGTCGTGCGACAACCGCCATCTATTCCATACTCGCCGCATTGGACAACCGCCGTCGAAAGATCGTTCTTCCGGCGATACTGTGTCCGAGCCCGGCGGCCGTTTCGCTGTTTGCGGGTTTCGATATACTGTTCTGTGACGTACGCCTGAGTGATTTCACCCTGGATCCAAGACACCTCGAGACTATAATGCAGAGCCACGACGATGTAGCGGCGGTCATGGCAGTCCATCTTTACGGTCATCCGGCGGAGATGGATGAGATCGTTGACGTCGCCCATCGTTACGGTGCTGTTGTTATCGAAGATGCAGCCCAGTCGGTCGGGGCATTTTACCGCGGGCGCCCATGCGGGTCGTTGGCGGACGTGTCGGTGGTCAGTTTTGGGCGTACTAAAATCCTCGATGCTGGATGGGGTGGGGCGGCGCTAACGAATGACGATGTCTTATCGGCAAAGCTGCGTCGGTCGCAGAATGACCTTCCGAGTTGCCCGGTCAACATCGTCGACCGTTTTCAAGAATACCGGTCAGGATATTACGCGTTGCGAAGTCTTAACGACTCGAATGGCGTGGACAACCGAGCCGAGTTCAAGCGTTTCCTGCAGTCTTTCCACGACATCTATATTTTTGCTTTTGACGAGGCCTGGGCCGCACCCATCAATCAGGCGTTGGATCAGCTCGATGATATCGTCGGTCAACGTCGGGCCAATGCCGCGGCGTTGGCGCGGTG
>CAMYKK010000110.1 GCA_947258975.1 uncultured Gammaproteobacteria bacterium | reverse complement strand
AACGCGCATGCCGCGCAATGGGATCAACAAAAAGTCGCGGACATTGCCGGTCAGATCAATAAGCTGCTTGGGGAGATCGTGTCCGACCCGGCTACAAGTCGCGAGCAGGATGTCCCGCTGCAAAGGAAAAAGCACAATGCCGCTCTGGTGGACTTGCGAAGCTTGAATGAATACATGACGGAGCTCGCGGCGGCGCTCAGTCAGGGCAACGGCCTCCCGCAGACAGCGGCGCTCTACAAGAAGGTCACCACACTCAGAAAGAGTGTGCGCGACTACGCCCAGGATCTGACCATCTTCGAAGACGTGCGCAAAAAAGCCCAATCGGCCGGCGCATTGCTCGATCAATTGGATAGCTTCTACCAGCTGCGCTAGCCCGCATTTCTCACCAGGCGCCCAGCTACTATTCTTGTTAAGCACCGGAAAGACTCGTTACGATTTTTATGAAGAGGCAGATTAAACTCCTGATGTGGATTGCTGAGAATAGTAGCTGGACTATCCCGGCCCTGGCTGGTCCTCGCACACCTGCACTTGGCCTTCACTCGACCCATAGCTCGCTATGGGTCTCGCTCCAGGCGCCCAGCTACTATTCTTGGTGTGCACCGGAAAGACCCAGAACGTTAGTTCCATGAAGAAACAGCTGAATTCGTGATGTCGCTTAGTAAGAATAGTAGCTGGGCACGAGTCCTGCGTCAGCATCCGGGATCCTGGTGAGAAATGCGGGCTAAAGATTCGGTCATCGCGATCAACATATCCGCTCCCGCTGGTCTTTCCGACTCACGGTCACGTCGCTGCGACGTCCGATTATCAAATATGATATATACTGGTATATACTTAATCGATGTTTTTGCAGCGGGTTATCGGTGCGCTCGAGAAACGCCGCGTTAAATACGCCTTGGTGGGTGGTTACGCCGTTGCGCTGCATGGCGCCGTACGCGGGACTATAGATATTGATATTGTGATCGCTTTGTCCAAGCGGGCGTATCAGCGCGCGGAGGCGGCACTGGCGGATCTCGGCTTGACACCTCAGTTGCCGCTGACGGCTGAAGATGTCTACACCTTCCGCGAGGAGTACATCAACAACCGGAATCTCACGGCCTGGTCGTTCGTCAATCGTGATAATCCGCTCGAGGTCGTGGATATCTTAATCACTGCAGATGTGAACAAGCTCGTCACGATTACGAAAAAGGCCTTGGGGATGAATATACGAATTGCCGCCATTCCCGATCTAATCGCGTTGAAAAGACGCTCAAATCGGCCTCAGGACCGTGAGGACATCAAAGCCCTGGAGAAGCTCAAATGAAACTGGTGCAGTACTTTGATGATAAATATCTCGAGCGTTGTAGAAACGCGAAACCAGAGGCGATCCTGGAGTACCTCGAGAGTTTCAGGCTAATGAACAGCCCATCGGCAAGATCCAAATTGATCAGTATCAAGATACCGGAGTCTCTGCTCACCAGTTTTCGCCGCAAGTGCGAGCTGGAGAACGTAAAATATCAAACACAAATCAAGCGACTCATGGAGCAGTGGCTCGGTAGTAAATAGCAGGCAATGTAACTGTGAAGACTCCAGCTCGATTATGCGTTACCGCAGTGATCTTAGGTTGCCTGCTCCTGGGCACCGCAGTGAGTCGAGCGGATTGGATCAATCTCACCGGCGCCGAGACCTCTCGCAACATCGCCGAGATCTACGTGCTCGACGACCATGTGAAGCTGATTCTGGAAATTTTCGTCGGGGATCTTGAAACGTTTGAAGAATTGATACCCGACGATTGGTTGAAGGACATGGATGGCGATCGTCCTAATGTCACTGAGCGCATGAAACAATTTTCGTTGAGCAGGTTTCAATTCGTGACCGAGGGCGGCGAACAACTGCAGGCCCAGCTGCAACTCGTCGAACCGCGCATGCGCAAGGACCGGCAGTCGCCGTTTGCCGGCATGATCAATCCCCTGACGCGGCAGCGGGTACCGGAGGCGCCGGCGGACAAGCGCGTGCTTTACGCAGAGCTGATCTATCCATTCACGGAACGGCCCGATACGCTCACCTTCATTCCACCGATGGATGAAGAGGGCAGGGCGCAAGTCACGATCGGATTTATCGCCTACCACAAGGCGGTGCCGGTCATCGATTTTCGCTACCTGGGGGCGCCGGCGAAAGTGGCGCTCGACTGGGACGATCCCTGGTACACCAAGTTCGATAATCCCAACCTCAAGCGCCACCACAAGTCGGCGTTGATGTCGTTTCTGTATATGGAGCCGTTCGAGGTTCGTCACGAGATCTTGACCCGCGTCCGGGATCTGGAGCAGTGGATGGATCTCGGTCTGCGCGGTGACGAGTACATCGAAGTGGAAGAGCTCGAGCCGCTCAAGCAACGGATCGGCGAGTTCTTCTTGAACAAGAATCCAGTGACCGTCGACGGCAAGCGGCTGAAACCGATCCTTGACCGCAGCAATTACGTCAAGGTCGCCCTGACCGGCATTCAGTTGATCGAAAAACCGCAGCGGTTGGAGATCTCCACCGCCATTGTCGGCGTCATACTGGCGTATATCACCGACGGCATGCCGCAACAGGTGAGTGTCGATTGGGAGCTGTTCACCGATCAGATCCAAAGGGTTCCGGCGACCGCGATCGACCCGGCCGGTCCTTTGTTGAGCTATGTCGAGCCGCAGGACCGGGTGCACAAGTGGACCAATTACCTGAAAAACTACAAGATACCGACCGTCGAGCAGGTGGCGGTGGACAAAGCGCTGACCACGATGCAGGTTCCCGTCGCCAGTATCCTGTGCCTGATCGGCCTGATACCGGTGGCACGAAAATGGAGCCAGCGCAACAAAGACGGTGGTCCGACGGGCGCGCTAATGGCAACGGGCGCGTTGATGCTGGTCGCTGGTTTGGCTTTGTATCCATTTGCGCGCGTATCGATAGCCAAACCGAACGCGATAGCGCCCGCGTTGACCGATAGCGATGCCAAGCTCGTGCTGCAGGCCCTGCTGAAGAACGTCTATCGGGCGTTTGATTTCCGCGAGGAAGAGGACGTCTACGACAAGCTGGCGCTCAGCGTCGACGGCGATCTTTTGGCCGATATCTACCTGCAGAGCCGCAAGTCCCTGCAGATTCAAAAGGCCGGCGGCGCCCAGGCCAAGGTCAAAGATGTGGAAGTGCGGGCCGCCAGCGTGAATGGGAAACCGGATCGGCCGCTCGCTTATACCCTGAAGGCGAATTGGACCGCGCTTGGAACCGTCGGCCATTGGGGCCATATCCACACCCGCAAGAACCTGTACGATGCCCTGGTCACGGTGGACGCGGTGGACGGCCACTGGCGGATCACGGATCTGGAGCTGTTGGAAGAACAGCGCATTGATCCGTATGGGAAAAGCAGGCCGGGGAGCGGAGAGCGTAGACCGGCGATCGGTGGTCGTGGTTCCGCGCTCTCTCGGACGGAATCCCAAACCCAAGCCATAAAATAGCAAATCCTGAGGCACGGCGTGATTCATATCCAAGGCCTCGAATTCCGCTACGCGCACAGCGATTTTCGGTTGTCGGTGCCGTCGCTCCAGGTTGGCGCGCGTGAGCGTGTGGCCGTCATCGGACCCAGCGGATCGGGGAAGACCACGCTGCTGAATCTCATCGCCGGCATCTTCGTTCCGAACAGTGGTGAAATCACGGTGGGCAACGTGCCGGTCCATGCGCTCGACGATGCGGGCCGCCGCGTTTTTCGCATCAGCAACATCGGTTTTGTGTTTCAGGACTTCGAGCTCATCGACTATCTCAGCGTGCTGGACAACATTCTGCATCCCTATCGCATCACCCGCGCGCTCAGGCTCAACAAGGAAGTCCGCGGCCGCGCCATCGCGTTGGCCGAGCAAATGGCCATCGCCAAACACATCAAACGGCGACCCGGCGAGTTGTCACAGGGAGAAAGGCAGAGAGTTGCGATCTGCCGCGCGTTGCTGACGCAACCAAAACTGGTGTTGGCAGACGAAGCGACGGGCAACCTGGATCCCGACAACAAGACCCAGATACTGGACTTGTTGTTCGCGAACCTTGCCGAGCGGGATGCTGCTTTGCTGGCGGTCACCCACGATCATGACCTGCTGCCACGCTTCGACCGCGTGGAGGATTTTCGCGCATTCCGCGCATCCGGGGAGGCGAATGCTTGACAGCCTGTACATCGCCGGACAGTACATCACGCACAACAAAGCCAAAGCCGCCACCTTGATCGCGTGCATCACCCTGATTGCGGCGCTGCCCCTCGCCCTGGAATCGCTGCTCGATGAGAGCGAGCGCCAGCTCACGTCGCGGGCGGCGTCGACGCCGTTGGTGCTCGGCGCCAAAGGCAGTGCGCTGGACCTGGTGATGAACACCTTGTACTTCGACGACGAAGTGCCGGAATTGATCTCCATGGCGGCAACCGAGCAGGTCGCCGCGTCGGATCTCGCCGCGCCGGTGCCGGTCTATGCGCGCTATCATGCGCGGGGTTTTCCTATTGTCGGCACGACGCTGGATTATTTCGATTTCCGCCGGCTGCAGATGGCGCAGGGCCGGCCGTTGGCGGTGCTCGGGGAGTGCGTGATCGGCGCCGACGTGGCCCGGGACCTGGGACTCGAACCGGGCGACAGCCTGGTGTCGTCACCGGAGTCGGTATTCGATCTGGCGGGTGTGTATCCGTTGAAAATGAAGGTGGTGGGCGTATTGCGCGATTCCCATACCAGCGATGATCGGGCGGTATTCGTGGACCTCAAGACCGCCTGGGTCATCGAAGGCCTGGGACATGGTCATGACGATGTCACCCGGATCAAGGATCGTTCAGTAATCCTTGATCGCACCGGTGATAATGTTGTCGCCAATGCCAAGCTGATGCAGTTTACCGAGATCACCGAGGACAATGTCGGCTCGTTCCACTTTCACGGCGATGCGGCGATTTATCCGATCACCGCGGTGATCGCTTTACCCGCTGACGAGAAATCAGGGACCATCCTGCGCGGCCGTTATCTGCAGGCTGATGCCGATTATCAGATTGTCGAGCCCGACGATGTCATCGACGGCCTGCTCGAGAACATCTTCCGCATCAAGAACGTGCTGGACGCGGTGATTGCGGTGGTCGGATTTGCCACCGTACTGGCGATTGTTCTGGTATTCTCCCTGTCGCTGCGCCTGCGCGAGCGCGAAATCAACACCATCTTCAAGCTCGGGTGCAGCCGCATGACCATCGCCCGACTGTTGGCGTCGGAGATTGCGATCATCGTGTTGATCAGTGGCGCGCTGTGTGCGGCGGTGGTGTGGATGACGAATGTCTACAGCAGCGATCTGGTACGGGCATTGTTTATCGGATGAGCGCACGGCAAAGAGCGGGGAAGGAGGAACGGCGAGAGGGGACTGGAAGTTGGAGACGAAACGTGTTCCTTAAGCGCGAACGCCGAACCCCGGACACCAAACCCCGATTTCCGGGACCCACGACTTAGGAGGCTGATGTGATTCGATTTATCAACTGTATCAAGAAGCGCGACGATATCTCGCTGGAGAAATTTCGCGACTACTGGAACAGCCCGGAGTTCGAGGAATTGCTGCAACGCGTGATCGACATCACCAGGGCACAGCACTTTACGAAGAATCTCACCTTGGATGTGGAAGCTAATGTCATGATTCAAGAAGAACGCGGTGGCGGTGAGCCGTTTGACGGCATCATCGAGTACTGGTGGGAAAAAGGCAGCGAGCTGATGGATCTGTACAACACGGAGCAAGCCAAACAAGTCCGGCAGGAGATGCTCGATTACCAGGTGCAATTCATCGATCTGAAGGCATCGAGCGCATTTTTTACCGAGTCCCAGTAGTATTCCAGAGCCGGGTAAATTGTGAATACACGGCTGGTCGATGCGAACGCCGCGCCCGAACTCTAACCTTTGTTTGCCCGATCGCGTTATCGTCATCCTGAGGCGCATTTTTGTCGTGTCATCCAGAGGCGCATTTTTGACGTGTCATCCTGAGGCGGGACGCCGAAGGATCTTGAGACGCTTTGCTCACGCTCAGCACAACCCACGGCAGGTCGGATTCTTCACTCGCTGCCCTCGTTCAGAATGACAAGTATGCGCGTCATCCCGAAGCGTTGTTTTGTCATCCTGAGGCATGAGCCGAAGGATCTGAATGACTGCGGGCACCCACATGGAAAGACGGTTCACTCGCTGCGCTCGTTTAAGAATAACGAACACTGGTGTGTTCCTTACTGTTGACGCGTGGGATTTCTTGACATATCTTGACACGTCCAGAAATCACGGGGAATGACTATGACCGCCATCAAAGTCAGTTCCAAGGTCGACGAAAAGGTGTGGAATGATTTAAAGGCGTTGGCCCGGGAATCGCACCGCAACGTATCCGGAGTGTTGACCGAGGCGATCGCCGATTACGTGCGGCGGCACCGCATCCGTCCCGATGTGTTGCGGCATCTGGACGAGTCCGTCCAGGACAACGAAGAGTTGGGACGTCTGCTTGCCAAATGAATCCATCCAGCACCTGTCGGTGGACGAGGTGCTCGAGATCCATCAACGTCTGGTTGATCGTTTCGGCGGCCCGCCAGGTGTGCGCGACGTGGGATTACTGGAGAGCGCGTTGTTCCGTCCCCGAACCGGTTACTATCAAGACATTGTTCAAATGGCCGCGGCTTTATTTGAGTCGTTGATCATGAATCACCCATTCGTAGACGGCAACAAACGTGTGGCGTTCTTCGCTACTGATGTTTTCCTCCGGTTGAACGGATGGAAGCTGGAGGTCGAGCCGAAGCAAGCACACGCTACCCTTATCGGGCTACTGGAGGCCGGCCAGTGCGATTTTGCACATTTGCTGCCGTGGTTACGAAAGTCATTGGTTCATCGCTGATACCAACAATGGAAAGTTGTCTTCGCGGTCTGGCATTGTCGTGGCTTGCGGTACTGATGGCCGGACTATCTGTTAGCCACGCCTTCGAGCGACCGCTTGTTATCTATACAGTCAACTATCCATTGAAGTACTTCGCGGAACGCATTGCTGGCAACCACGCTAAAGTCGTGTTTCCGGCGCCGCCGGAGGTCGATCCGGCGTTCTGGACGCCAGACCTTGATACCATTCTTGCCTATCAAAAGGCCGATCTGATCCTGCTGAACGGCGCCGGCTATGCAAAGTGGGTTGGCAGCGCGACGCTCCCCCAACGCAAGCTGGTGAACACTTCCGCGGGATTTGTCGACCAACACATCAGGATTGCCGAGGCCGTCAGTCACAGTCATGGTCCCGGCGACAAACACATCCATGGGGCCAAGGCGTTTACCACGTGGCTGGATTTTTCTCTGGCCGTTTCGCAGGCGGAAGCCGTAAAGAAGGCGCTGGCGCGCCGCTGGCCTGAATTGAAAAACGACTTCGAGCGCAACTATGAAGACCTGGCGCAGGACCTGTTGTCCCTCGACGAGCAGCTTGAAACATCACTGTCCGGCGCACCCCGTCGTATGTTCATTGCCTCACACCCGGTGTATCAGTATTTCGCCAGGCGTTACGGTCTTGACCTGAGGAGCGTCCACTGGGAACCGGATGAACTTCCTCATGCGCCGCAGTGGGCGGAATTGGGGGCGATGCTGAGCGGTCACCCCGCGACGGTTATGATCTGGGAAGGTGAACCCAATCCGTTGTCGGTCAAGGAACTGGGAAAACGCGGTGTATCGAGCTTGGTATTCGACCCATGCGCGAATATGCCAACTGATGGGGACTGGCTGAGCGTGATGCGAGGTAACGTTGATCGTTTGACCACCGCGGTTCGCTAGTTGTCGACATCGAATCGGCGGGAATGGAATCATCGCCTGAGAAGCGGCTTTCACACTCTATCCACGGGTTCGTAAGCTAGTGTTGCTTTATATTTTTATCGAACACCCCGGCCGTAATAATCCGGCGGTCCAACTGATACACTCCGGTATACGGTGATCAAGGCCCGAAAAATCGCTCTTCCCATAGCCGTCCTCGCGATCGGC
>CAMYKK010000109.1 GCA_947258975.1 uncultured Gammaproteobacteria bacterium | reverse complement strand
GTAGACGTCGAAGTCGACCCGGGTTGAGTTGATATCGTAAGTGGCGCTTTTCTGCCAGATGGCATACCCTTTTTCTTGCCAAACCAGCGGCAACCGCGGCGCATCTTTGTTGGTGTAGTCGGCGACCCACAACGGGTAGCGAGAAAACTCCGTCCTGTTGATGTACTTGTTGGCAAAGTCCGAATTGACATACACCATTGGCACCCGCCCGGAGAACCTTTCCAACTCGGCCACAAACGTCAAAACCGCATCCTGCAACCTCCCGCTTTCTATTACCCCGCCTTTTTTGCTGCTGGCTTGCTCAATATCAACCACCGGCGCGATATCGCGTTCATCGAGGTCCCTGATCTGGCGCCAGAAATTTTGCGCCTGTACTTTAGGATCATCACCCAGGACGAAAAAATGATAGGCCCCGCGAACAATATTCGCCTGCTTCAGGCGCGCCCAGTTGTGCGCAAACGCCGGATCCACGTAGTCCACTCCCTGGGTCGCCTTCACAATGACAAAGTCAATGTTGTTCAGCGCATCGGCGTTGTCCAAAACCTTCCCATTCCACTTGGAAATATCGATGCCATACCCGACCGATACGTCAACGCCTGCTTCCGGCTTATTGGGATTTGACCGAGCTTCGTCCGCCGCCGGGAGGCGAGACGGGGCGGGCTTTGTCGCCGAAATTTTCGTCCGTGCAGCGCTGTCTACGGCTACGCCAAGGTTTTTAGCTTGCGCCGCCGCTGCTTTGTTAGCGGCGGGACCCTCACCCCCTGAGGCAGCCTTAACCTGCGTGTCCGCCGGCAGCGGCTTTACAACAGGAGTGGCATCGGCGATCGACGCAGCCCTGGACGGCGGCGCGTGATCATCACCGGCATCGGGCTTGGGCGTCAGCGATGTATCCATTTTGCCGCTATCGATATCGGCGGCGCCTTGCTGGTTGTGCGTGACGCTGTCGGACAATTGATTCAGCTTGAACAGAATCGCGCCCAGGATGACGATTACGCCGAGGGCCAACAGCACCGGCAGCAGTTTCAGCTCCCATCGCTTGGACGGTTGATGCAAAGCGTCGACCGGAAGATGGTCAATTGATTCCGATATACAGAAATCGCCGAGCAGGTTCTCGTAGATTAGATCGTAGTTGTCGTTGATCAGTTTGACCCCCCGATAAACTGGACTGCCGGACTGATCGCGTATAGTGGCGGGGTGCGATGAATGCAGGCCGTCCTCGTCCAGCACGAGCTTGTCTTTGGCAACCCTCGGGGTGGGAAAGATTTCCCCAAGGAAGAACAGCTTCCTTGAGTGATCGAACTCACGGGTATAAAAGGTGATGTAACCCTTCTTGTTGAGAAACCTTAAAAGCGAAACCAGCTCTGTCAGCTCGGCGATCTTCCGGTTCCTGACCTGGATATCGTCATAGTCTTCATCGCGCATGAAAAACACGCAGAACCGGAGAACCGGCTGAACGATGAGACCGATTGCGTTCTCCTTATTGAAGAACTGCTGTTGCAGAAAGTTCTTGAAGTTCAGCCTGGGACTGGTTCTGTTTTCCCTTAACCATTCGATCAGCCGGACTTCCCGCGGTGTGAAGGTGCGCATTGCGTCGATTCTAGCCTACCCATGGCGGCACGGTCATAAGCAACTCAAGCAGTACGAAGACTTCTAGTGTTCTTGTTCACGCCGTTCGGAAACAGCGCGTTCCACGCGGGCGCCGCGTTCCAGCCTCCTTGCGGCGCCAGCCCGGAACCGTGCGGCGCGTCCTTGCGCGCCGTAAATGTGCTGCTACACCTTAAACGCGATCTTCTCGGGAACTCCCTTGAGCGTAAAAGTTAAGTCGCCGACCGACTTACGCGCATCAGCCGCCCGTATCGCCGCCTCCCGTATCGCCGCCTCCCGTACTACCGCCTCCTGTATCGCCGCCTCCCGTGCCGCCACCGGTGTCGTCACCCGCTGAGGTGACGTAGCGCTTCGGAAAGTACTTGGCGACCCACATCTGCGCCAACTGTGCAGCCGTGATGCTCTTCAAATAGTAAGTGATCGGAACGCCCACTTTGCCTTCTATCGCCTTTTGCACGTAGTCTTCGAACGCGGTCATCAGTGAGTTGATGTCCAGCATCTTGTTCTTGCCATCGTCCACGGTGCTCAATCCGGACATGACCGACTTGATCTCAGTACTGCGGATGGCCATCATTTTGCCACCGGTTCGGGCGTTTTCGGCCGCATTTTGTACGCTGTCCTGGTCGGCGGCGGTGGCGTTTTGCAGGGTTGCAAGCTTGCCCATCATCGACGCCGGATCGAAATCGGCAAACTGCTTGACCCCGATCTGTACCTCGTTCGATTTGATCGAGGGAATCGAGCCCATCGAGATCAGGCTGATATGGGATGAAATCGCCTGCGTGCTCAGCATGCTCTTGGCGTCGTCCGAGAAAGTGGCATTGACACCGAAGCCGCCTTCTTCGTCCGCGAACCAACTGCCAACCGACATCTGCTCCTGCAGGGAAGCCGCCGCCGAGATCATCGACTGCTCTGCCGACGTGTCCTCGGTCTTCAGCAGGTGCACCATCCCGACGAAGCTCGAACCGTAGGTTGCGCCCGACAGAATATGAAATTTCTTCTCTTGCGAGGTTCCCTCCTGCTCGGCAATCTTGGTCATGCTGGCCACGCTGTCGGTCTTGATCAGCGGCTGCATTTTCATGTCGTTCCAAACGCGGATTGCCTTGTCGACGTCGAGCACGAATGGCGCGAGGACCGCCGCCTGCTTGTGGGTGCAGGCGGCAGTGATTACGAGCGTGCCTTCCAGTTGGTGGTTTTCGTGTTGCTTGGACACCTGGCTTTGGGCCGCCGTCGATGCCTGGGTCGAGAACTTATCGCCCAGGAAACTGGTCGATTCGGAGACATAGGCCTTGATCGTCGCCGCATGACTGGCGGCCGATTGCTTTTCCTCGTCGAACGAGAAATACTGGGCGTCCATATTCAAAGAGTCCGCGGACAACGGCATCTGTTTGATCTGGGTCTTGTTGTAGTCGACGGGGCTCTCCGGATAGTCGTGGATCGCGGCAAAAGCTGCTTTCGCAGCTTTCTTTGCTGCCTCGACATCCGTGAGGCCCTTGACTCGGGCCTGGCCAAGCGCCGCCGCGGTGGTAAGTACGGCCTTCTCGGCTTCCGCGACCGATTTAGAGATCTCGCTGACGTCGAGCTGCATGTCCGAGAGTTCGGACATCGTCATCGCCAGAGATCGTAGATTCAACAAGGCCGAGTTGAACGCCTCCTCGGCTGCGTTGACCGGTGCTTCAGCCTTGGCGACCGCCTCGAGCGCGTTGAGCACGCTGTCATCGATGATGTTGGCCAGCGCCAGTGCGGGATCGTAGGGGATGGTTTGTGGCATGGTGTTTACTCCCTGTTATCGTAGGCATTTGAGACTCAATGTCGCTTTGACAACATGAGCCGAAACTTTCTAATCGAAATTCGGTTATGAAAAGCGTATGACAGCCGCCGCCGGACGCATTGGGTGTGGAACAGCAGGCGCGCCCTCGAAACGGGTCAGTTACGGAAATGCGACTTCGGTGTCTTGATCCTGCGCGACGAAATTCGATTTCCAGCCCTGATTGGTGGCGTCTGCATCGTGATTCGACTTGACGTAGGTGATAAATCCGGTTTCCTGGTTGTGGTCTCTATTCCTTACCTGCTTGCTGTACCACCTGCCTTGCTTCCCAGCGGGTGTGAGTTGACTTTTTGTTGCGACGTAGCATGACTGCGCCATGGGATCTCCTCCTTGGTTTGACGTGCGTTGCCTGACGGTGAATCTTGCATTGCCTGACTCATAACGTCCGTAAGGTGTCCCCCGGTCGTCCATGCGTGTCGGATTCACAATCACGCGGCCATAAACAACCGGGCGAGTCGGTTAAAATACATATACCTAGTAAAATTATCAAGAATTTGATCCTTGCGAATAGAACATCCCATCATGCTGCGCCGCAACGAAACGCCCGCCGCAAGCCTATGCCGGCCATGATCCACGATCCTTGGTTGCAACATCCGGATTAACCGTCACTTTTAGCAGGCCCGGAACCAGCGCGTGTCGCACCGAGTTGATCCTGTCCTGCCATCAACGCGCGCAGGGTCCTGGAACGAAACTCACGCCGATATATAACGGCCACCACCCAGGTCGTCACGATCACAAAAGCCACAGGGTGTAAAAACCAAGACAGCATGGCAAGACTGAAGTAATACGCCCGCAGGCCCAGGTTAAAGGAGTAGATCGCCAGCCAGATCACCTCCGCGAGGGTGTGCCCATGGGCACGCCGGTACTCCTTCGTAGCGCTCTCGTCCTCCGCGAGAGGAGCGCTCCCAATCAAAACCGACGCGAATCCCCACTGTCTCACGCACCAGCTGAAGGTGAAAAACGCGTACGCGTAAATCAACACCAGCAACAAGATCTTGATCTCCCAAGCCTCGCGGGTGACTTCGGCGACAAACGGCAAAACGGCAATAAAGTTAATGACTTTGTCCGTAGATCCGGCGGCGGTGAGCAGCCCGGCAATGATCAATAGACTGCTTGATGCGAAGAACATCGCATTGCGCTCGATATTGGAGACTATGGTCGTATCCACGATGCGCAGATCCCTGTGATGCATCACCCGTATCCAGTCTTTGATGTAGGCGTGTACGCTGTTCTGCAAGCGGCTCGAACGCCGTGACCAGTAACGGGAAAAATAGTTGTACCCCATCCAGCACACAGCAAACCAACACAACGAAAGCCAGTCTAGCAATCCAAGTTCCGGGATCATGCGCTTCTCAAGATATAAGGTCTGTTGATTGAAATAGATGGGCCGCGCCTTTTCATTCGCATGTCCGATCGCTCCGGTCCGTCTCGGCTTGGGTCGTACCTGCGGCGTTTAGCGGGATGGGTTGCGTGTACACCAGGGACCCATGAGAAAGACCCCGCCGAAGCGGGGTCGTTCAGCACTTCATGCCCAACTGCGATGGGACTGACGCTATCTTTGTTAATCGTGGCCTGTCCCCTATATGCTCCCTGCTGGTTGTTTTGTCTCTATTGTCTCAGGGCATCGGGCCCATTGGCCCGCCAGGCGTGGAGCGTCGTCATCTTTAGACCGAGCTTAGCGTAATCCACCGCGTAGAACCCGCCTGGCATCAAGGTCACGGCGTCCTTACGGCGCTCGTCCGCTAGCAGATCCTGAGCCATCACGCCGACCATTTCGGTATCGCTCCACAGATATCTGAAAGCATACACCTTCAGGCCGTCGTGTTGCGATCCGAGCAACCGGATGTCGCGCTTCAACCGGCGGTCCGACGGCGCCGGTGGGGCCGTCTCGCAGGCGAGTACCACCTCCCCGTCCGTGCATGTGTCAATCCCGCGCCCGCCGCGCAGCTCGTCGGTGCCGTCACCGCCGTCGAGTTCATCGTTGCCGCCGGAGCCGAAGATCAGATCGTTGTCGTTGCCGCCTAAGGCCGTGTCATCGCCCCGGCCGGCATAGATGGTGTCGTTGCCATCCTCACCCGCCAGGCAATCGTCACCCTTAAGGCCATAGATCACATCGTTGCCGCCGCCGCCGCAAATAATGTCGGCGTTACGGGTGCCGGTCAGCACATCGTCACCGGGTCCGCCCAAGATGGCGGCGGGGTCGGCGCAGTCACACGTTACCGCGCCGCTACAGTAAAGCAGGGCGTTCGCCATCAGCAGGTCGCCGTCCGTGGACGCATCCCAAAAGTCGCTAGAAACGTCGCTCGAGGGCGGAAAGAAGTTCAGCCCTGCTACACAGCCGCTAAAGCTGGTGATATTATCCGCGATCAATGGACGTCCGTTACTCCAGTCGGCGATTGCCGCCGCCCCGGGGTTCAGCGCGCCCACCGTAGCATGATACGAAGAAGTGCCGCCGTTGAAGCCGGCGACCCCCGCTAAAATAGGGTGTCCGGGCTGGTGGATCGTGCCCAATGTCAAAGACGTACCCGGTGAACTCGATCCATACTGCCACACGTTGTAGCCCTGTGCCTGCCATCGGCCACCCACGGGAATCGTATTATAGAATGAGAACATGGCCTGCACGACTCCTCCGCCACCGTCTACGTAATCCGCAAGGACATCACCCAAGGCGGTGGGATCTGCAAAAGCAAAATCTGACCAAACCAAGACCGCGTCGTACGCCTGCAACTGCACCAGCGTCGGTGTGCCCAATTTAGCGTCGAAAATGTCTACGGTGGTAAACAAGCCGGTGCCTAGAAGCTTGGCCTGCACCTCGGGAACCCAAGCATCATAATCCGCCGCCACAAGGAGCACATCTTGCGCCTTTGCCTGTACGCCGAAGCTAAGCGCGAACACCATCAGGGCTGCGGTCATGTGGCTCTTTAATTTCGTCATGTTGTTCTCCTGTCTATTCTATGGCGTTGGCAGTCCAGAATCGGATTTGAACGTATCTGCATCGCCAAACTCATGAATCACTTGATGCTACTTGCAACATTACAGAGTCGGTCCACCAATCGAGGCACAGAGCGCATGTCCCTTCCACTCTAAATGCTGGTTGATATACAGATGACAGCTTGAAGATCACTCTTCCCTATTGTTTTTTGATCCTGCCACCTAATGTTCTATTGTTCTTATCGCCAGCCAGGCTTACGGCCTATATTAAGGCAATACTGGCCATTACTCCCCTAGTTTCTATAATCAGTTATTTTCAGCCTGTCGCCAAGACTTACTTTGATTAATTTATGCTGCGCCGCGACAGGAATATGGTCTTCGATCAACAAATCTAAGACACCCACGAAACTCCAACTCCGAATCAAACCCAGAGTGGTAAAAGAAACACGGAGAGAAAAAGGGGTCGGTGACAAATGAGAATCATTTGTCACCGACCCCTTTTGACGGCCCCCTTTTGACGAGGTTCCGGGGGGGACAGATGTCCCTCCCGGTCGCAGGATCCGCCGACTTGGGAATACTCCTCGCTCTAGAAGAAGTCGTCGGTGAGCGTCTCCAGAAACGCGACGATGGCGTCCTCCTCCTCGTCGGTCAGGCCCAGATCACCGAGCTCGGACGTGTTGACGTTCTCCGCGATCTCCGGAGCCGGCCAGCAGCCTAGTGCGATCGCATCCTCCATCGTGGTCAATGGATTCGGACACTCGGGCTTCACGTCCCGCGTGTTGTAGAAGTGTACGATGCCCTTCAACGACTTGAAGTAGCCGTTGTGCCCGTAGGCCTTGACCGACTCGGGCGTCGGCTTGGCGCCGACATTCCTGACGGTCGGGACCCTCATCTTACCGAGTTCGGCCATCCACACCTCCTCCGGTTCGCCGCGGGACTCCAGGAACCCGCCGAGGCCCGGATCACGGAAGTCCGGATCAGCCAGCAGCGCCGGGTTCTCCGGGTTGGGGGGTATGCCGAGATTGTCGTAAGTGAAGTCGGTGAACGCCGGCCGCTTGCCGCTCGAGCTGTGGCAACGCTTGCACTTACCCTTGCCCTTGAACAGCGCGAAGCCACGCCGCTCCTGCTTGGTGAGCTTGACCTTCTTCTTGCCGCCGCGCGCCTTTTTCTTGCCACCGTGGACTGCGTCGAACTTGGAGCTGAACGACCGCTCGCTGGGACCCGCTTCGTACTCGGCGATCGCCAGCGCGATGTTGTCGAACTCGGTCTCGACCTTGGCCCGATCTTCCGCACTCAGCGGGACAGGATCTCCGTCCGCGCAGCGCGTGTCCGTGTCTGGCGGGAAAGCGATCGTGACGATGTTGCCCCCGAAGACCTCCACGTAGAGCCCCGCGTAGCCCGACAGCGAGACCCGGTACACGACGCAGGCGGAGTCGGGCAGTGCCTGCTCCTTGGGATTGAGGAACGGGCCCTGCGCCTGGTCCGCAGAAGGCCAGCCGAGCTTCTCGCCGGTCGCACGCCCATCCCAGAAGTTGCCGCCGACCCACGTGCCCTTCTTGTCTCGGTGCAGCACCGGGCTCAGCGTCGCGTAGTCCGTCTCCGGCGGCTTGCGGTCGCCGAACGCGCCGGGGATCGACCCCTCGTAGACGGCGCCGTGGGCGTTGATAAAGGAATCCGGGCCGGTCGAGCCCCA
>CAMYKK010000108.1 GCA_947258975.1 uncultured Gammaproteobacteria bacterium | reverse complement strand
GCAAAAAGACGCTCTCCAGTCGCTTACCCGCGAAACTCTCGGCCACCCTCTGCTATATCTTCCTCTTACGATCCCGCCTACAGGGCTTCTCGGGCGCAACGTATGCGGGTTATTCTTCCTATTCGTTGGTATAGACGTGCGAACCGTGCAGCAATACTTAGGCTATGCCAGCATTAACTCAACGGTGATCTACAGCAAACTGGACAGCCGTCGGTTCAATGGCCTTTGGAGGGATTGACATGGTTATGAGTAACGCCGAACGACAACGGCTGTGGCGGCTGCGCCGCAAGGAAAAAGCCCAAAAGATGCGAATACAAGGACGGCGCAAACTGGAGGTATGGGTATCCCCCACGACACTCAGGCGGATAGCAGACTTGCAAGATCAATATGGGACTGTTGATCGGATCGTCGAGACGGCAATCCGTAGGCTTTCTGAATCCTCGTAGTGGTTATTACTTCCTCGTGACTACCACAATCGGCCGCGACCCGGGAGTCGGGTTAAACCGTAACAACGCTCGTTTATTACAAGTAATCGGCCGTTCGCCGCTTAGTAACAGTCTAGCTGCCCGAGAACCCGATATTGAGACGTTGGGATCACTCGACCATCATCAAAGAAACCGCCCTACCAAATTGCGTAGTTCGCGCTGAATCTCTTAAAGGGCCATTAACCAAGTGTCAATAAGCCCTGTCGGGGACACAACACAGTCATTCAGGTTTTAGAAAGCTGACGTTCAGGTTAACGTCTAAGCGGCGCTCGCCCCGCCGACGTTTCTGCGGAAACGCGCCGCGTACCCTAAGGCGTCCGCTCCAGCGCGTTGTTAGCCGTTTTTGGTATTTATTGTTTCCCCTGTCCAACCGTCATTCCTAAGGCCGAATTGATCATAAGGATCTATTTGGTCACAAAGCAAGTGCTTAACTTCCTCCACCGTTTCAAACGCCTTTTTAGCATTTCCTTTAGTAAACTGCTTCTCTAAACTCGACTCGGGTAGATTGAAATTAGTATCAAATTCTTCTCGGCTTAAGGTTGTGTTAGTTTCTATATACATTGGTTTGGCGTGGGCTATTTTGTTTCTCAAATTGTATAGCCATTTTACGTTTGACCAAGGTTTAACTTCGAAATCTACTTCGATCCCAATTTTGTTCGCCACCGTGAGAAATTTCGCCAATGGATTTGAACTCTCATAGTATTTCCAATTTGGCACCAGTTTGTCTCCAAAAGCATTGGCGATCGCCTCTAGGGCAAGTGCACTCATCGTAATGCATATGAGATAACTATAGCCCCAACCCGGGTCTTTTTTTTCGGAATTCTTAAGGGAAACTCGCGCAGCACCTAACAGTGCATGATGCAAAGAGAAATCTCGTTTCTGGGATACTTCAATAGTCTCGTTCATCTTCTTGTTCTGTTGTCTTTTCGTTATGACGCCCGCTATGCCGCTTCCAATCAGCGAACCCGTAATCACGAACCATATAAAGTAGTTTGGAAAAAAGATCCACCCCAATAGCACAAGCAATACCCCGACCAAACTTCCGCCAAGTAAAAGCCATAGGTTTCTCCTATTAACACTCGTGTTGCCCATCATTCAATCGGCTCCGTCGTAGAAACGCGAATTTTAATTTACAACTACAATTATCATCAACGATAGGGTCGCTAATGAAGTGAGCAACTTCGTCATTACCAGGCAAAAGGGGTCGGTGACAAATGAGAAGCAATCACAAAAAGGCACAGATTAAAAAGAGAACAAAGCGTCAGCACCTTAAATGCCTTTTTGAGAACGAGAGGCATAAAGAAAAATCGGTTTTTCTTGAATTAACGAAGCAAGCAATTGAGGCATAAGGATTGAGGAGAATCATTAACAACTGGGCCGTTTCCACGGGGTGTTCGCACCGAACGGCAAGTACCGCGCGCGGGTGACACGGCACCGCCGCCGGCCGTCAGGCCGGATGGATCCGATTGACAGCTGCCAGGGAAGCGGCACCCAGCCGCAAGTCCCGCCGCCCCGCTCACGCTTCAGCCCGCTACAGAGTCTAAAACCCGAACCGAGCGGCGCAAAAAGACGCTCTCCAGTCGCTTACCCGCGAAACTCTCGGCCACCCTCTGCTACATCTTCCTCTTACGATCCCGCCTACAGGGCTTCTCGGGCGCAAGGTATGTGGGTTATTCTTCCTATTCGTACACACACGCTAATATTGGAGGAAATTGTTCTCTAACCCGCTTATTGTTTTGTTTTTAGCAACTTACGAGGCGATGGACAACCTGTTGTAAGGATCGACCGCCGACACCATGGACCTTTCGCCAGCAAAAGTGTTATCGCACTTTCGGCCAGTTCCTGCCTTTCGATCGTTCCGCACATCAAGTATCGGACTCAAGAAAATGGACGTTACGTACTCGGCGTCCTTGTTCAACTCCAAACTTTATTCGTCGGACGTGGACCGCGATATATGGCTTAGTCTTGGGATCCCAGCAGCATTCCAATTTCGCCGTGGAATACTAGAGAAAACTGTTTTCTGACCCGCTTTTTTTGTTGATCTGGAGCGGAAATCTTCGCGGTCACTGCCTCTGTGTCTCGTCAATCGGCACAAATGCTGGTCGCCCAATGGGTTCGTATTTGATCCAGGTCAAAATGTTGGATCTCTGACAGGTGGATGATTATGAAACCATACTTGTAGCTGCGGCTTAGTTGGAGTCCAGCGCAATAAAATTTCCTATCCCGCCCATTGACCGGCAGAAGGCGACATGCAAAGTAAATCAGGGTGCACACTCGCTGATGGCTTTAACCTGTGGGAGAAAATCTACGCTCAATTCTCATTTCTCTCGATGTGCGTAATAGGAACTATCGGCATCTTGGTTGTTGATTGGCGTTGGGCTATGGCATACGTCGTCATCTTCGGGTACGGAATTCTAGGAATTGTAATGAGACACTTGACGTGTCCAAGGTGTCCACATCTTTATGTATACAATGACTGCCTGCAAGCTTCTCCTAAACTCGCGTTGTGGCTTATCAAGAAACGAAAAACGGTTCCGCTTAGCGGCATTGAAAAAGCGCTCTTCTACACGATATTTATTCTCATTCCGACCTTCCCGATATACTGGTTGCTATCCAACCCAGCATTGCTGAGCGCATTCTTGTTGACAGCCGGCATGTGGTATTTGGGTCAGCGTCTTTATTTTTGTAAGCGATGTCGAGTAAGTGATTGCCCCTTCAATCGAGCTGCTTTTGCAGTAAGGCGCGCAGCTCAAGGACAGTAGAAAAGGCGGACTCTAGGTTAGGGACCACCTGTTCGATCCTCAAAGGTGTCAGATCCTAGCCCGCGAGGTGCTTCGTTCATTCGCTATTGATTCACGCGAAGGCGAAGACACCCCGAAAAGCTACGTAACAGGTTGTAAAGTCGTCCTGCCTTGACCTGACGCAATGCGCTAGACAGAAAAAAGCATTATTTTCCAAGCGTTATATATCGAATTTCGTCATAAAAGATAAGAGGTGGATCATGCCTGTTCATCTGGAACCACGAGACGTTTCTTCCGACCTTCAAAACTTCAATTCGGTGTTGATTGTCTCTTGTCCCGTTTGCGCACCGATGTCTGTGGCGATGCAGCAGAACTCCTCCTTCATCGAGTTCTTCAAGCGAGGGCTCAAGACCAAGGCTTTCGAAGACTACATTCAGTCGATTCGCGAACCGCTCGAGAAACGCGGCGTCCGAACCGGCGCGTATGCCATACACACACCCACTCCGATGATGTGCATTTGGACGAAATGGCAGCGCAATCGATTGTTGAAACGCGCGAGAAACTATGAGGCAGTTCTGGTATTGGGGTGCGATTCTGCTGCCTACACAGCGCTGGAAGTTCTCAAAAATACCGACTGTCAAGTCATCCAAGGTATGGAAATGCTCGGTACCGCCAACGCCACCCTCAAGGCCCGGTTTCCCCTGACGTTTGAGCTCGACATGCATTGTGTACTGGAGAGCGGCGCCGAGCGCCGGCAAAAGGCCACCTTGGGCGGACGAGAGCATATCGGGCCGATGGCACCATAACGAAGGAACCGTTGATCGAACGGAGGCGCCGGCAATATCAGGCCCAGCTACTATCGATGGCGTACCGACATCAACGGTAGCGCCGTCGATCATTGGTCGGTCACACAGGAGAACATGACATGAAGCCGAAAATAACACGTCTCATGTTGCTGGGAGCGTTTGCGTTAGCGGGCGCCGCCACATTCGCTGCCGAGCAAACCCCATCCTACCCGGGACCATGGCCCGGTTGGCACGCGCCGTGGCCCGGCTTCTGGTGGATCTGCCCGTTGATGATGCTTTTCATGTTCATCTTCTTTGCGCTGGTGTTCTTCGTCTTTCGCAAAGATCACGGCAATTGGCAGCCGCCATGGCGGTGGATGGGCGCGCCACCCGGTAGTCGGCACATTGACGAGGGTCATCGACCTGCACCACCGGAATCGGCGTTGGACATTCTCAACAAACGCTATGCGCGGGGAGAGATTGACAAAGCGGAGTACGAAGAGAAAAAGGCAGCGATTTATCCAGCGGATCAATGATTCGGATGCCATGTGTGAGTAGGATAGGCTGAACGAACACAGGGTTCTGAAATTCGGGCTTAATGAATTTTGGAGTACCAGGACATAAATACGTCCACACCTACTCCCGTGACGTGTGGGTGTCTAATTCCTAATTTTCGCCTTTAATCTATGGTTAGCGCAATCTTGTTGTCGGCAGTCATTCTGGTAGCCTGCGGACAACATGAAGAACGTTGTACTGATTCTTGTCGATCTACTGACGGTTGTCGCCAAGCTGCTCGGCCCGGGTGGCATTAAGGGCATCATTGCTGAGAACCTACTGCTCAAGCAGCAACTTCGCGTCGTCTGCCGCCCGCGGCAACGGGTGCCGAATTAACTGCCGATAGACCGATTTCTATCGGGCTTCGTTTCGATGTTTCTTCGGCCCGGCCGCATTATGAAAAAAGGCCGTGGGCGATCAGCCATCGACGCTGTTGCGATTCCATGACTATCTCGTGCGTCGGAAGTATCGGACCCTTTACTCACCGGACTGTAGAGGCACACCCGGCCCTAAAGGCTCATCTAAAGAACTCATCGACGCCATCATCGAACTCAAACGCCGGAATGCGCGATTTGGCTATCCCGGTATCGCGCGAATCGTCTCTAAAACCTTCGGCATTCAGATTGATAGAAAAAGTGGTTCGGCGCGTACCAGCCAAGCATTACCATCCGGAATGTGGGGGGTCGGTGAGTTCCAGAATTACTACATCAGATACGTGTTCACGCATCGCTTGACGGAGATACGCCGGCCGAGGCGGCGGGAGAGCCCAAGACTCAGAGCGCGAAGATTAATGATTTCCAGTGGCAATCGCATTGCCGTGGCTTGGTCCAACTTCCAATTGCTGCATGAACGCTAATTTGACACCGACACGTTGAAAAGCGCTGCAACCGTGAACGTTTTGTGAATTTCAGGCGGTGATCCGTTCACGTGAGCGCAACGGACTTTCCCGGATACTCCTCATAGGCAGAAATACTATCAATAGGAGTGACGATGAACTACAACCTCGACAACGAACATATGCCGATAGACGGATCGATTGATTTCAATTTCGACGCAATCCTCACAGATCTGGAGGGTGCCGATTTATGGAACGATTTAGACGAAGAGATACCGGCTTACGACGCCTCCACTCCGGATTTCATCCGTCGACACGACCTCGTCAACATACTGGGAGGCGCCGTCGATGTTTAAACAATCCGACATTTTCATTCTGCTCGCGGTAGCGGTCTCTTTCGCGGTTTCCGGCTATTTGTGGTTCAACGGGCAGCAGGCCGAAGGTTTGTTCACCGCTGTCTGGGTGCCTTCCATACTCGCATTCGGAATCTACTTTAAACTTTCAGCACTTGCAGCGAAAAAGGAGTAATCATGGACCCGGTAATGCTGTTTTACGTTGCGATCGTGGTTTTTTCTCTGATGATCATGGGCCTCGTTCTTACATTCTGGGAATTCACCCGTGGCGCGCCCCACAGGCAAGCTCAGGCAACCCAGGACGGGTCAAGGCCGATGCCGGTATCCGCAAGCGCGGTAAAGACTGTGAGACGTTGAAGGTGATTCGATCACTCGTCGGTTGGAGTGCCGCTGGCATCGGTGCTGTGTGCACCCTGGGGCTTGTCCTTGGGATGTTCAACGTGATTCCCGATATGCAGTCAACCGTTCTCCACCAGTCGGGCTTTCGCTGGCTTGCCGAGGGTGCGATTGCCGGGCTCATGATCGCGGCCATCGCGTTCTGGCGGTTCCAATAAGTGATCTCATTCGCGCCGTTTTTCTGCGCAACAGACACGCGTCACATTCCGGCAGCGAGACGTTACAGACTCGAGGGATTCCATGGCACGACTGACCGCAATCCAACATTGCTCAACCGCCGCAATATGCTGAAACTAATTGTAGCTGGCCTGGCCAGCCACCAGTTCCCAGTCCTTCCCGTCATCACCGGCGCTGCCGTAGTGCCGAAGATCCACCTCGGGGATCCATGGGCGCAGGCGCTCGGCTGCGTACACGACGCCGGCACCGTCGATGCGTCGATGCGCGCTGATGACGCCCGTAACTGTGCGAGCTGCCGGTTCTACACCCAGCCGGATTTCGTCAGGGGGCGGTGCCACCTCTCTCCCGGCAAGGCCGTGTCGAAGATCGGATGGAGCAAGGAATGGGTGGAGCAGGCTTGATCAACGTTTCTCGCTCTCAGCTCGAGCCCGCGGCGCCACATGAGTACCACAGGAGCATTGGCACGCTGCGGAGCGCCACCGCGACCGACCTCCACGCTATTAATGCAGTGGTTGCCGCGGCGGTGCAAACTTGGTCTTTGTCGGAGCGGGTGCTGCGCCTCGCTCTGCCGTCGCTGCTCTATCGGGAGAATGACTTCGCGCACATGGAGGCGGTTGTCGCTGAGGACGGCGACCATGTGGTAGCGGCGGCCACCTGGGAGACGGCGGCCAGCAACGACGTGCCGGAAGGCCGCACCGCGCTCCTGATGCACGGTATCTACGTCGTGCCCGATAGGCAACGCGCGAGGCTCGGTCGGCGCCTCGTCGAGCATGCGGACACAATGGCCGATCTGCTGATGCTCGACGGCCTCGCTGTTAAGGCTTGGCGCGACTCCGAGGCATTTTTTGCCGTCTTGGGGTTCGCACCGTTCGGCAAAAGCAGAAACGACGAACTGTACCCGCGACGGATGTGGAGGCCGCTTTGATGAATACGACCGCTCTTGCAGGCGACCGCCAGGATGCGGCGCTCGACAACATTGACCCGCTCGAGGCCGAGCGGTATACCGCACTCGCGGACCTCTACGTCCTCGACGTCGGGTGTGGCGGCGGCATCCTGAGCGAGTCGATGGCGCGCCTCGACGCGCGCGTCCACGGCAGCGACGTGGTGCAGCGCAACATCGCCATCGCGTGCGAACATGCCGCCGGGTCTGGCCTCGATGTTCGCTACGAGCAAGCCACTGTCGGCGGTGCTCCGGCATGAGCGCCGCTTACGCCGCGATCCTCGCAACCGGGCTGCAACTCGCGGCCTCGGTCGTCACCGATCCCCTCGAGGCCCTGGCGTGGGAGCGACGCGTACTAATCGTGCTCGCACCGGCGCCCGACGACGCCCGGACCGCGGAGATGGGGCGCCGTCTTTCCGCGCGGGCGTGCGAGATGGCCGACCGCGAACTCACCACGGTGCTCGCCCCGGCGCGCGGCGAGGGCCGGATCGACGACCGGCCCATCGCACGTGCAAAAGTCGACGCCATACGTGCGCGCTTCCGCGTAGGCGCTGAAGATTTCGCGATTATTCTGGTCGGCAAGGACGGCGGCGAGAAGTTGCGCCTTGCGGAGCCTCCCGCGCTCGACGAGGTTTTTGCCCTGATCGATGGAATGCCGATGCGCCGCGCGGAGGTGCGCGCACACAGGCCGGCCTGCCGGGGCTGATCGCGATGTGGAGCAACCGCGGACAGTGCCGCCCGGCCTTCGCGCACGTGCCGGGCCCGGGACAGGAGTCGGTGTGGGATTATCCGCGCCCGCCGAGTATCATCAATGACGCACGGTACGTAACCGTCCACAGCGGTGGCCTCACCATCGCGGATACCCGTGTCGCGGTGCGGATCTGTGAGACCGCGAGTCCACCGACCTTCTACCTGCCCGCGGTCGACATCGCTATCGAAGCACTGAGCGAGGTCGGCGCCCGCAGCTTCTGCGAGTGGAAGGGCGATGCGCGCTACTTTGCGCTCGCGGGAGACGCTGACGAGACACCAGTCGCATGGGACTACCCGAGCCCGACCCGCGCGTTCAAGCGGATTGCGGGCCACCTTGCGTTCTACCCTTCGCTCGTGGAGTGCTTCGTCGACGGTGAGCGCGTACGGCCGCAGCCGGGACGCTTCTACGGCGGCTGGATCACCGATGACGTGGTTGGGCCCTTCAAGGGCGAGCGGGGCACGGGGCACTGGTGATCGGACCGGACCGACGGTACGAGGTGACGGCACCGACGTGGTACGACCGACGGCGTTGTCAAGTATGCTCGGCGACGAAGCACAAGGACACAATCGATATCGATGCTGAAGGCGACAAGGCGCTGTGAATTGTGCGCACGTGCAACGCCCCAGCTCACGATCCATCATCTGATTCCGCGCACCCGGCACAAGAACAGAAAAAATAAAAGGACCTTCAGTCGCAGGGACGTACGCGAACGCACCATATTGCTGTGCGCACCCTGCCATAAGAATCTACATGCGGTGCTTTCCAATAAAGAACTCGAACGTGATTTCAATACCCTCGATGCGCTGCGGAACCATCCCAAAATCAATAAGTTCACACGCTGGATCACCGGCAAACCAGCGGACATGCACGTGGTTGTGCACAAAAACAGCAAAGGATAGTCCGTCTGCCCTCGCCCTGACTCGAGCAGGGGAAATCATTTTTTGGTGCAACGTTGGCGATCATTTTCGGGCGTCCGGGAAGGGACTCAGATTGATCGCGGCTGCTCGTGCCGCGGGCTGTTTGCGGCAAAAGCCGCGTACACTCAAATGTGTATGAATCGTGAATTCAATTTGCGGACAACACCTGGAAAATCAAAAATTTCTTGGGTACAGTTCGTCATAGGTGAAACCTTGTTCGAATTCAATCTAAGCAACTGAATTTCATCGGACTGTAAGTTTTGCCTTTTTTATCTATGAAGTATCCAGGCTAGGGGATTACGTATGAAATCATCAGCTTCTTGCCTTCTCTTCGCACTGACCCTTGTTATTCTGAGTGCCTGTGGTCAAGGACCCGGCACGCCATCAGCGGTCAATACAACCGATCGGGGAGTTGCCATTTATGGCTATGACCCGGTGGCCTATTTTCTTGAAGAAAAGCCGGTCCAGGGGAACGCGGATCAAAAAGCAACCTGGAATGGGGCAGACTGGCATTTTAGCAGCCCAGAGCACAAGGCGCTCTTTATCGAAAAGCCGGAGAAGTACGCACCACAGTTCGGCGGCTATTGCGCCTACGGGATAAGCCAGAATACCGCTGCAGACATTGATCCCAACTCTTGGACCATTGTAGATGGCAAGCTATACCTCAACCTTAACGCAGATGTCCAAAACCTTTGGCGGAGCAAACGCGACAGCTTTATCCGAGCTGCCAACACCAATTGGCCTGAGATGTTGAAGCAGAAGTAGCTGTCCATACACCCAGCCCTGTCGGTGTCCAATAGATATTCATGCGGCGATGGGCAACTGGACCAAGCCGTGGCAATGCGACTGCCATCGGAAATCATCGATCGTTGCACACTGAGCCCTGGCTTTTCCGGCAACTTCAGACCCCGTACCGTGACGGCACCACGCACGTCATCTTCCAGCCGCTGGATTTCATCGCTCCTGCGCATCCTGCGCCCGCGAAATTAGTGCATCCCTGCACGTCATCGCTCCTGCGCATCCTGCGCCCGCGAAATTAGTGCATCCCTGCACGTCATCGCCCGGCTGGCGGCCCTGGTGCCCAAACCAAGAGTCAATCTGACGCGTTTCCACGGGGTGTTCGCACCGAACAGCAAGTACCGCGCGCGGGTGA
>CAMYKK010000107.1 GCA_947258975.1 uncultured Gammaproteobacteria bacterium | reverse complement strand
GCGGAAACCGTCGAGGAAATCGAGGCGCTCCTGCCCTATCCCGTCGACCTGGGGGATACCGAAAACGTCAAGCGTGCCGTTGCTTAGTCGCTTACGTTATATGAACTTCGACACATTCGATGTAGTCGCTTCGCTAGAAACGCGCCCTTGGGGACCGTGACCAAACCGTGACAACAATCAGTCATCTTGGGTCCATACCAGTCCATTTCGGTCACGGTTGCGCGGGGCCGGTGCGCGTAACTTATTGATTACATTAAAGCCAGAGATTGAGTGAACGCCTGAAAATCCCCGTGTCGGCAGTTCGATTCTGTCCCTGGCCACCTTAAAACAACAAGTTACAACGTTTCTACTTGGTACAAAAAATCCCTTTGCGTGAGTTTTGCGTGAGGCTACGACACGCTCAACCGTCGCAAGATCACCAACTCGGGCTGTTTACTCTGACGATCACACACACTGTTCGCGGCCTCGATCAACCTTGATAGTTCAGCCGCTGAATAATGCGTTGTAATCCTTCCTGAGCGATGCCCTAACAAATCCTGGCGATCTTCAAAGCTAACACCTGCAGCCCGTAGTCTCCGACCCAACGTATGCTTCAAGTCATGTACGCGCACCTGTGGTAATTCCGCCCTTCTCCTTGCGCCAAGCCATGCGGTGTTCATCATCCTTGTAACGCGCTTTCCCCAATAAGTGAAGACGTACTCCGTATGCTCACCTCTCATGTCATCCACCACCGACTTGGCGATACGGTTCAGAACCACAAGCCGTTCGTCCCCATTCTTCACACGCGCGCCCGGAATGATGAGTACGGACGTATTCAGTTCCGGCACCGCAACTTCCCATTGCCATTTGAGACTGCACACTTCACCGTCCCGACAGCCAGTATTCACGGCAAACAAAGCCATGTTCGCCAAATGCCGCGGCAGTTCCTTGAACAAACGATCCTGCTCGTCCCAGCGCAGCGGATAGGGCGGCCGCTTTTCTGTATCCGGCAGGAGCCTGATCTTTGGCGAGACCTGTAACCAGGTGAGACCGTAGTCATCGATCCACTCCGTTGCTGCCAGATTAAGGATGCGCCGCACCACCTTCAATCCGTGGTTGATCGTCCCGGCAGCGACACCGTCCGCGCGTCTTTGCGCTATCCAGGGTTCCAGCGTACCTCGGTGTAGTCGCTCCAGCGGCGTATCACCGATCCAAGGCATAAGCTGCTTTAAACGTCCAATGTCGCTGTGCAGGCTGCGCTTGTGCTGATTTTCCAGCACGAACTTAGCCGCCGCCTGCGCAAAACTCCGTGTCGGTCTTACTCCGTAATGTTGCGCCTGGCGGGTCTCTTCCATCAATCGCGCGAGGAAGCGTTCGGCCTCGATAAGGCTGGTGCTCCCAGTGCTCTGGCAAATTCGTTGTCCGCCGATGTGTTTATCGACGTGCCAGAAACCACCGCGCTTTTTGAGACCCGGCGTTTTTTTTGCGTCCCATATCGTCTCTCCTATAGATCGACCGGGACGCCCTTTGCGGCGTATATAATCGCCTGCCCAGGCATCCAATTCAAGTCGGTCAAAGGCAATTGCTTGTTTACCGAGGGGAACCTCGGTTACGTAAGGTCGAACCGCGTGATTAAATTTGTTTCGATCCATGCCCAGATAAGTGGGAGCATCGCGCAGCCGTATTAATCTCGGCAGGATCTGTACCATTACGACTTCGCTGGCGGCCATTTCTATACCTATCGCCCTAAATAAATATTCACGATATCGATCCGAGCGTGTCCGAGTTCGGCAGCGATTTGTAACCTGGCCGCGCGATCTCGTTCTTTCGATTCGCCGGCGAGATCCTTCGACGATGCGCCACCCAGCACCGGTGCTTTGCTGCCCGTCAGCTCTTCGTAACGAGTCTGGGCGTAGGCATATCAGAGCCCGTGGGTTTTGGAGAGCCCGGCACGTCGGGTCTCGTGCTCCCAGGTCTGAAGATGCTGCCGGTAGCTCTTGTTGGGCGGGATCAATGATCCGTTCCCAGCGGAGGTCTTGGCTTCATTCAAAACCTGTCGCTGCTCGTGGGTTCGGATCGGGATCTCTCGCGGCCGTCCACCCTTGGTCCAGCTTCCCTTTAACACCAGCTTGTTACCGTGATCTGCCCACCGGGGCTGGATCTTCATAGCCTCTTCGCGTCGAAGGCCGAAAGCGGCCTGCAGTTTCAAGCTGTAGCGGACATTCTCGTTATGAATCGCCTTTAACACCTGGTCGGTCAGTACTCGTGCTTTGGATTCCTGATGTGTTGTCATCCGGGGCTTCAGCCCCAGTTCACGATTGTCTTTCGGCAAGAGACCTGGATTGCCGATCTTCTCCGCCAGCCAGCGCAGGGCCGCCACCCGGTTCTTCAATGTTCCGTCGCTTACCGGTGCCCGGTCAGCGCCGTTGCCGTTTCGCCAGAGCTGAATCACGCGCAGGAAATCCTTCTGTTTAAGATTCCGTACCCGTTTGTTCCGTATGCCCAGTACCTCTATGTCCCGGGCGAAGAGCTTCAAGGTCTTCCCCCGTTGATGCTGGGTCACATGGGCTCCGTCCCGGTTGCGCCTGATGATCTGTACTACATCCCATTCGAGCGGTTTCATCGTTCATAGCTCCACCTCTTAATCTTCAAGTTCATGTCTATCCGCCTGTATCAGGCGGGCCTTTCGGGGCGTATACGCCCCTTTCGATATCCCTATCCCGGTGTCTGTCGGTAGTTGCCCTCCGGGTGCTCCATTACCTGGTATAGCTCTACGTGTGTATCACTGGGTTAGTGTTGGTCCGCGAACCGTGCCGACCCGGCGGCCGGAACAGACATTGAAACTCAAGCTTCTGAGCCTCAATCCAAGGCGGATGTTTTACGTCGGACACATAGCCACCGACGGTGCCTAAAGAGGCGGCGACACATCTCACAAAAATAATGAGCGTGTCGGCAGCAGCAGGCTAAACAAGTCAGCCACCCTACGGGATTCATCACCTCCTCTTACGTAGGTCTAAGTGAATCTAGATGGAACCCACCTGTGGCGGCGAGACGCCTTCAACAGGAGTGCTTTGGGAGATGCCGAACTACGGCGCACCGTAACAACCCGAGAATACGATTCGGCTACGAGGACGATTCCTTCAGACTTACGCGACAACATCCACTTGAGCCACCCTGTGGCCCAAGCGGATCGACGCAAGTCCGGAATCGACATGGATGCCGCAATGAAGCGGCAATAGACGCGAGTAGGTGCAAAGCACCCACCCGCTTGATGCAGAAGATGCCGGAGAGTCTTACAAAGACCAAACCGACTAAATGCAGAACATCCCGCCAGGCTTTCGCCTGCGTCCCCTTCCAGCGAGTCTAGGGACTCCTCGTGATGGCCGATTACTCCATAGGAGCGCCGACGGTCATCCAACGGCTACAAAACTTTTCTACACCGCTGCCGGCAATCAATCCCGGCAGCGTTGGCGAAACTGTAGACCTTCATATCGGGCATGACAATGCCTATAGCGTTCAAACTGCTTTGACGTTATCCATCGTGACATGAGGCCGCTCTCACGGGCTCCAAACCTGCCGTAATCCCGCCATAATCCCAAATCATTCCAGTCCGTGTCTCGCAAACCCGCGCCGGGCTTATGTTTCCGCATGCCTTCGGCGCGCGTCACTACGGATTCTGCGCCTCCGTAGTGACGCGCAAAAAGAATTTATAAGAATGAGACCAACCGTCTACCTGCCGAATTCGTAACTCTGTCCTAAAAACGTTCCTCGCGCAGTCTCGTCACGAACGGCGATCCACCTGCCTTGCGACCGGATGGTCGTACGCCTGACATTGGAATTCTTATACAATGGACCATATTAGTAACCGAGCTTGTGCCGATGCAGGAACCACTCCACTCAAGAATTCAGGCCAGCAATGGCATTACTGAAGTCCAGCATCTACTTAACCGTTTGTACTACCTCTACTCCTCTAGTTTTTACTCGTTCGGTTCTCCCTCTTTGCCACGGTTTATGATTCTCCGATGATCATTATGTTCGTGATGTCAGACCCAAAGAACAAGTTATAAACCATGGAAGATTGGATTTTTTAATACCGCGTTCACCGGAATCAGCGCTACTGGCAAGATTTTCCTGATCACATTCTTTGCTCTGGTGGCGCACGTCGGTGTACTACTCGTTCGCGCGCTGAGCGCACGCGTCATGGTGATCGCGACCGGGAAGCGGATGGCAAAAATCAGGACCTTCACCACACTCCTGTCGAGTATCGCTATTTTTGCGCTTTACTTCACCGCTTTCGGTTTAATCCTGCGAGAGTTTGGTATATCACTCACGGTTTATTTCGCGAGCGCCTCCGTGCTGGGTCTTGCTATCGGTTTCGGTTCCCAAGGTATCGTTCAAGACGTCGTCACGGGGATCACCATCATGTTTTCAGATCTGTTCGACGTCGGTGAGATGGTCGAAATTTCAGGTCAGACCGGTATCGTCAAAGCCATTAGTATGCGCTTCACTGTTCTTGAGAATCCGCTCGGGGCAAGAGTATTCATACCTAACCGCACCATTACCAACGTCATACATTATCCTAGTGGTTATGTGCGCTGCCTGATAGATGTCTCCCTGCCTGAAGACCAGCAGCTGTGCGAACGTATGGAATCGAGACTGCAGGAGATGGTTAACGCCGCTGCGGAGCAGTTCCCCGGGCTGCTTATCTATTCGCCCTCGAAAGAAGGACTATTCACAACCACTTCGGGTAAACGATATCTACGCTACAAATTCCGCATTTGGCCTGGCCGCGGAGGTCCCTTGGAGTCGATGTTCAAACAAGAGGTCGTGCAGGAACTAAGAAAACTAGAGCCCGAATTTTCGGACTGGCGCGTGGCAATCAACTACGAGATCGAAAAGAAAGCCACTGTGGTTTGACGTTGACCCGCTTCGTTGCCCGGAGCATCGGTAGTTTTTGTCGCAGGTTTTGCCAGGTCGAGAGGCGCTTGGCCCAACAGAAGTTCCAACGAGCGTTTTTGCGACGATAAAAAAGCCCCAACACGAGGTTGGGGCTTTTCGCTGTTACAACGGAACCTGTTAGTTAACCATTAAGCGATGCGTATTTTTCTAACGCGTTGCGCAGCCCCTGCACATTCGCAGGCACCGCTACAGTCGAAAAAAGCAGTGATTTCGCGCTCGCGTAGCCGTCACCATACAAACCTCGGTTTACTTTCTTCGCAGGTATGATCGTTGCGCCTTCCCACACTGCGCCGGCGAACAGGCCTTGGGTTCGGACATAGGTGACGATGGGGGCTTGCAGTGCGATATCAATATTCGCGCTGGCAGCGCGCCCAACCGGACCTACTGCAATCCCTGCTTCCGCGCCTAGAATTGGCTTACCGGAAAATAGTGTATTGAGGCCGTCATCCTGCATGACCAGCATCAATATGTCGGCAGATTGGGCACCGGCTTGGAGACCGATGCTAAGACTATTCAGACGAAGGAATACCGGGACGCCCCAAGAACCGTCAGGTTGTCGGCAGCTCACAATACCTCGACCAAACTTCCCACATATACCGAGTCCTGCTTGCGCGACCTCGGGAAAAACCGCGGCGCATTTCGCGCGCTTTAGCAGGACCTCCGGAATACGGCTGTCAAGCGATTTTTCAAGTTGCGCTTCCAGCATAGCTACCGCTTTGTTCACATGCACGCCGGGTTCAAACTGCTTGATCGCTTGTTGCCGGTCTTCGTAATCGGCAAACACAGGTGCGGTAAGAAATATCGCCGTACCGAAGAGACTCATGCAAATTGTAGTAATCAATCTTTTCAAAGACATATCGTTCTCCTAATATGGTTAAGTTCACTTCCCTCACTGGCTGGCTCAACGTAAGCCTGCCCATGGGGAGATGCGTGTATAGACGAACGGAACCGTCAGAAAGTCACATTTAAAAACTGAAAAAGGCGAGGCAAACCAAAATCAAGTGAACTCGAAGAGGGACGGTATACTTTGTGAAAGAAATACCGGCTGCGGCCTAAATGAAGAACTAAATATGATAATTCATTGGCTGTGCTCTTGCTTCATTTTCGTCTCGGACGAACGCACAAGATCTTCTTGCCTCTCAGAATCAAAGGTCGTCGATACCGTTTGTGAGGCCTCCAGGGCATCGATAAAACGGACCTGCTCTTCTGCATGCGCCGGCGCTCGTTGCCGCATTCGCCAAAAAACGAAGGAAGCGAACAGAAGATGCACTGCAGCGGTATACGCATACAAGGACGATGCGTGAAAATATGTCATTAGACTCGCGGCTATCATCGGCCCGATCACGGCACCCGCGGCGAATACGAGTAACAAGCCCCCTGTCACTTCAACAAATTGGTCGGCCGCCGCATAGTCGTTCGCGTGCGCAACTGCTAAACCATACATCGGAAACGCAAAAAAGCCCCAAAATGCGGCTAATATCAATAGCCCATTACCGGTTGCTTCCCCGTGCCACCATAACGCCGCGCCAGCACCCGCCACCAATACGCTGACAGTGAGTAGAACTTTTCGCCGATCGACACGATCAGAAAGTTTTCCGATGGGCAATTGACCAGCCGCTCCCGCAATCACGGTAATACTCATAAAAATCGCAATGCCGGATACCGGCAATCCGGCAGCGCCGGCAAAACTTGGTCCTAATGCCCAAAATGCACCGTTCGCCGCACCGATGGCAAAACAGCCCACAAAACCGACCGGTGATGTCCGAAACACTCGTAACAAGTCAATTTTTATCCTTTGAACTGGCGCCTGTGCGTGCGCAACACTTAGGGCCACCGGTACTGCCGCGACCGACACTAGAATTGACACCATCGCGAACAGCACGAAACCATTCGCCTCGAATAAGGTCAACATCATTTGCCCAAGGGTCATGACCGTCAAGTTGATCACAAGATAAACCGCGAGTATGGTACCCCGAGTTTGTTTGGTAGCACGCTCATTCAACCAACTCTCGATCACGATAAACAACACGGCAAAACAAAATCCGGTCAGTACTCGCAATAACCACCAAGGCGCCGGCAACAACAACAAACTGTGGGCCAATGGAACGGCCGAACACAATGCCGTCATAGCAGTGAATACTCGAATGTGTCCCACCTGCCGTATAAAGTAAGGGCCAAGCAGACACCCCGCAACAAATCCCATGTAGTAGGTTGAGCCCAACAAGCCAATGGAAAAAGTAGAGAATGCCTCTATCTCTGCCCGAATCGGTAATAACGTGCCTTGTAAACCATTACCGGTTTGCAGAAGGGCGACGCTGAAGAGAAGTGCAGCGATTGGAGTAATGAGTTTACCCATTTGGATTTTTGTTATTTCATCGCCTGAGATCTATGATCTATAGCCCAAGGTCATTTTAGCACCTTAAACTCGCACCGATTCGCCGTTTCTTCGGTCTACGTTTTCGGATAGATACGCGCTCCCACCGGCCTTTAACAGCAAAGCGTGTACAATAAATTGCAACGCCACACGCGGGCGTGCCGACAAACAAACTCAAACCACTCCCGGTGTATCGTCGTTGTCGATCGCTTCTAGTTCTGTGTTTCGAAAGGCTGCGCCTGATTCCGAGCTCAGGCAGAGACACCCATTCGCGCCAACCCAACATTGGTAAATCATTCATGACGCCGACTTCGTCAAGAGAGAGTCATCCGTACCGTCGCTGTCCTTATCCACGGCCTCTGAGAAATTCGACATTGGCTCCCTAAACCCGCTGCGAAAATGTAGATCGCGCTGCGGAAAAGGAATCTCAATACCGTATTTCTTAAGCGCCGTTTCAATCTCCCAGGTATACGCGGCGTGCGGTGCTTCGTTCACTCGCTGTTGATTTAAGCACACGCGAAGACGTCCCGGAAACTACACACGCGGTCGCGGAGACCAGCGACCATCGCCGGCGTCCGAACTTCTCTTCCGAACCGCAAACCAGTATGACAACGAATGAAGTTGTAATGACAACGCGCGAGTTCGAGCTGCCAGTGCGATCGCCTCTCGCAACGTGCATGGGTCGGACTGCGTCGACGCAAGTAGGCGACCGATTGCCGGATTGTCAAATTGAGGCGCTTGATATACGCTGTGTTCGCGCGTGCCGAATCTTCTGATTCGTCGAGCGCCTTCTCCAATCGTTGGGTCGTGCCGATAACTGCTCGACGCTCCACTCGTGTGACGCGGTTTTTCCGCCAGGTCTTGAT
>CAMYKK010000106.1 GCA_947258975.1 uncultured Gammaproteobacteria bacterium | reverse complement strand
TGTGACCAACCCGATGCTGGATGTCGATGACTTCATGGGCAAGTCGTTCACCACCGGCCCGGACGGCAAGCTTTATCAGCTGCCCGATCAGCAGTTCGCAAACCTTTACTGGTTCCGGTATGACTGGTTCCAGCGCCCCGAATTGAAGAAGCAATTCCAGGAGCGCTACGGCTATAAACTGGGGGTCCCGGTGAATTGGTCCGCGTACGAAGACATTGCCGAGTTCTTCAGCGTACACGTCAAGGAAATCGACGGCGTACGCGTCTACGGCCATATGGACTATGGCAAGCGGGCGCCCGATCTGGGGTGGCGCATGACCGATGCCTGGTTGTCCATGGCCGGTTCCGGCAGCAAGGGCCTGCCCAACGGTGTGCCCGTCGATGAGTGGGGTATCCGCATGGAGGCCGGAAGCTGCAACCCGGTGGGCGCCTCGGTGTCACGCGGCGGTGCGGCCAACGGACCTGCCGCAGTGTACGCCATTCGCAAATGGGACGAATGGCTGCGCAAGTACGCCCCCCCCGGCGCTGCGAGCTACGACTTCTATCAGTCATTGCCCGCGCTGTCCCAGGGCAATGTGGCGCAGCAGATCTTCTGGTATACCGCCTTCACTTCAGCCATGGTGGCACCGAAGAGCGCAGGCAACAACACCGTGGACGACAGCGGCAATCCCTTGTGGCGCATGGCGCCCTCGCCGCATGGCCCGTACTGGGAGAAAGGTCAGAAACTCGGTTACCAGGACGCCGGTTCATGGACGCTGTTCAAGTCCACACCGGTAGACCGCCGCAAGGCGGCGTGGCTGTACGCCCAGTTCGCTGTGTCGAAGACCGTATCACTGAAAAAGACCCACGTGGGCCTGACTCCGATCCGCGACAGCGACATCCGCCACGCTTCGTTTACCGAACGGGCGCCCAAGCTCGGTGGCCTGGTCGAGTTCTACCGTTCCCCCGACCGTGTGCGCTGGTCGCCGACCGGCGTCAACGTTCCGGACTACCCGAAGCTCGCGCAGATCTGGTGGCAGCAGATCGGCGATGTCAACTCGGGCGCCTTTACGCCGCAACAAGCCATGGACCGCCTGGCCTCAGAAATGGATCAAGTCATGGGTCGTATGCAGGGGGCCGACGAGAAGGCCAAGACCTACGGCGGTTGCGGGCCGCGTCTGAACGAGGAACGGGATCCATCCCATTGGCTCAATATGCCTGGTTCTCCGAAGGCCAAGCTCGCCAATGAAAAGCCCAAGGGGGAAACCGTCGACTACGACGAGCTGGTGAAGCGCTGGCAACAAAGCTGACTCTTAACGTCAGCAGATATTGCAGGCGGTACCGTGCGGTGAGCACAGGGTTGGCTCGCCGCACGGACCGCTGAACCCATCCAGCCCTTAAATGGCGCCGAGCACTGGTCGTGGACTGCTAATGCATTTAATACCGTACCCGGGTCGTTTTACTTGGCGAGTCATTCGAGCCGTTCATGGAGAGATTCGACAGTGGCGGGAATTTCGGCTCCAGGGAGAGTGCTCTCGGGTATCGATAACGGAAACGTTTGTGCGGCATGACATGAACAGTTATACCTCGCCGCACAACCGATACGTGTTGGGAATCATCGGATAACGACGATGGGCATCGAGCTGAGACGGGTCACCAAGCATGTCGGAAGCGAGACCCATATCTACGAGACCGATCTCGCCCTGGAGAGTGGTGAGTTCAATGTGCTGCTTGGGACGACGCTTGCGGGCAAGACCACGCTCATGCGATTGATGGCCGGTCTGGAGAAGCCCACCAGCGGAGAGGTGTGGCATAACGGCGATGATGTCACCGGGTTAGCGGTGCAGAAGCGCAACGTGGCCATGGTCTACCAAGCATTCGTCAACTATCCGAACTTCACGGTCTTCGACAACATCGCCTCGCCACTCAGGGTCGCAGGTGCCGCATCAGGCGAGGTGCGCCGGCGCGTCGAGAGCATCGCCGAGCTTCTCAAGCTCACGCCGATGCTGGAACGATTCCCGAATGAGTTGTCCGGTGGGCAACAACAGCGCACGGCGCTGGCCCGGGCGTTGGTCAAGGACGCCGCGCTGGTACTTCTGGACGAACCCTTGGCGAACCTGGATTATAAGCTGCGCGAAGAACTGCGCGACGAGCTGCCCAAACTGTTCCAAGACACCGGGGCCACTGTGGTGTACGCGACCAGCGAGCCGTTAGAAGCACTGATGTTTGGCGGTTACACAGCGACCCTCGAGGAGGGGCGCGTGGTCGAGTACGGCCCCACCGTCCAGCTTTACCGCGCACCTGGGTCGCTGGTCAGTGCCAGGGTGTTTTCCGATCCCCCCATCAACACGGCGCAGGTTGAAAAACGTGGCCCGGACTTTTTCCTGACGGAATCGGTGTACTGGACCGCCCCGGCCGAATATACGGCTCTTGCCGAGGGCAGCTATACGATCGGTGTTCGTCCCCATCATCTGACGATCGGTGCGAAGGACGAAACCAGCGTTAAGTTATGCGCCAAGGTCTTGGTGGCCGAAATAAGTGGGTCCGAGAGCATTGTGCACGCCGATGTTGACGGAAACTTGTGGGTGTCCGAGTCTCACGGCATACATCCCTTCGAAGTCGGCGATATTGCGGAACTGTTTCTCGACGTGAAGCGATGTCTGTATTTCGATCATGAAGGAAGCCTGATCAAGCCCTAAGTCCAGAAGGACACGTCTTTCCGCAATCGAGCAGTGTGAAATAACATCGTGGCGAAGATCAGTTTAGAGAAGGTGAAGCACAGTTATCTCGCGCAACCGGCGGAGCCCGAGGACTATGCCTTGAAGCAGATCGACGCGGAGTGGCAGGACGGCGGTGCCTACGCGCTGCTGGGCCCCTCGGGGTGCGGTAAGACCACGTTGTTGAATATTATCTCCGGCCTACTCGTGCCCTCGCTAGGCCGGGTACTGTTCAACGATACCGATGTTACCAAGATCCCGACTACCGACCGGCACATTGCTCAGGTGTTTCAATTCCCCGTGGTCTACGACACGATGAGCGTGTTCGACAACCTGGCGTTCCCGCTTCGCAACCGTGGCATCGCCGAAGCAAAGGTCCAGGAACGCGTGCAAGAGATTGCCGGTATGCTTGATCTCGAGCACTCGCTGCGCCGCCGCGCCTCGGGACTGACCGTGGACGGCAAACAAAAGATATCACTCGGTCGCGGCCTGGTGCGCGATGATGTCAACGTTATCATGTTTGACGAGCCCTTGACGGTGATCGACCCGCATCTCAAGTGGCAGCTGCGTTCGAAATTGAAGGAGTTGCACAAGCGGCTTGGCCTGACCATGATCTATGTCACCCACGATCAGACGGAGGCGCTGACTTTTGCTGACCAGGTCGTTGTGATGTATGACGGCACCGTAGTGCAGGCCGGTACACCGGTGGAGCTTTTCGAACACCCGAACCACACCTTTGTCGGGCATTTCATCGGTTCGCCGGGTATGAACATCCTCCCGTGCGAGGTGGAAAACGGCACCGTTCGCTGTGCGGGGCACACAGTTCAAACCGCGTCGTCCGGAAGGCCTCGAGCCGATGCAAGGAAGACGGAAATCGGCGTCAGGCCCGAGTTTGTGCGCTTCGATGATCACGGCTTTCCAGTGGAGATCGTCAAGGTGGACGATCTCGGCCGCTACCGCATCGTCGAGGTGCGGTATGCGGATCAGCGCGTCAAGATGATTGTCAATGAGGACCTCGCGATTCCCTCCGAGACTCCACGCATATCGTTCGACCCCGCTGCCACGCGAATCTATGCCGATGGTTGGGTCGTCAATTGACAGGCAAACTGCATCAACGTGGTCAAGATGAAAGATCATTGTCTATTTGGAGTTGGCACCGATGCAGCGTCCCGATGGCGATCGTTGGCTTAGGTGCCTCTGAACATGACAAAGACGACTAACCAGAAGGCATGGTACTTCGTTGTGCCGGTCGTTGGATTGGTGGCGTTCAACGCGCTCATCCCACTGATGACGGTCGTCAACTACTCGGTTCAGGAGACCTTCGGGGACAACGTGTTTTTCTGGGAAGGCGTGAAATGGTTCGAGGAGGTGCTCAAATCGGAGCGGTTTCACGCTTCTTTCCTGCGCCAACTGGCGTTTACCGGGATGATCCTGGCCATAGAAGTGCCGCTTGGGATTGGTGTGGCGCTGTCGATGCCGCGCAAAGGGCCCTGGGTCTCGGTGTGTCTGGTGCTGATGGCCTTACCGCTGCTGATTCCGTGGAATGTGGTCGGTGCAATGTGGAATATTTTTGCCCTTCCGGACATCGGCCTGCTCGGGCGCGGCATCAATGCGCTCGGCATCGATTACAACTTCACACAGCAACCCGTAGCCGCGTGGATGACCACGGTGTTGATGGATGTGTGGCACTGGACGTCGTTGGTAGTACTGTTGGCCTACGCCGGACTTTGCTCCATCCCCGATGCCTACTACCAGGCGGCCAAGATCGATGGCGCGAGCGCGTGGTCGGTGTTCCGGCGCATTCAACTGCCCAAACTGAAGCGGGTGCTCACGATTGCTATTTTGCTGCGGTTCATGGACAGCTTCATGATTTACACGGAGCCGTTCGTGCTCACCGGGGGCGGGCCCGGGAATACGACCACGTTTCTCTCCATCGACCTGGTGAAGATCGCCCTGGGGCAGTTCGATCTCGGACCGGCCGCTGCCATGTCGCTGATCTATTTCCTGGCCGTTCTGCTCGTGTGTTGGATCTTTTACACCCTGATGATGCGCAACGAGGAACAATGATGCGGATCCACAAGTGGTTGGTGCCAACGCTCTACATCGTGTTCCTCATGTTGCCGATCTATTGGTTATTGAATATGTCCTTCAAGAATACCAATGAGATTCTGGGGACGTTTTCGTTGTGGCCATTGGATTTCACTCTGGCTAACTACCGCAAGATATTTACCGACCCGACCTGGTACAACGGTTACCTAAACTCCATCACCTATGTGGTGATGAATACCGTCATATCGGTGTCCGTGGCGCTTCCGGCGGCCTATGCCTTCTCACGATACCGATTTCTCGGCGACAAGCACCTGTTTTTCTGGCTGCTCACCAACCGCATGGCGCCGCCGGCGGTGTTCGCGCTGCCGTTTTTTCAACTCTATTCGGCAATAGGACTGTTTGACACCCATGTGGCCGTGGCGTTGGCGCACTGCCTGTTCAACATTCCCCTGGCCGTCTGGATACTCGAGGGCTTCATGTCGGGGGTTCCGAAAGAACTCGATGAAACCGCCTATCTCGATGGCTACTCATTCTGGCGTTTTTTCGTCAAGATCTTTATTCCAACCATCGCCGCCGGCATCGGGGTTGCGGCGTTTTTCTGTTTTATGTACTCGTGGGTCGAGTTGCTGCTGGCCAAGACCCTGACCTCGGTGGCAGCGAAGCCCATCGCGGCGACGATGACCCGTACCGCCAGCACTGCCGGCTATGAACTCGGGCTCCTGGCCGCGGCGGGCACCTTGACCATTGTGCCCGGCGCCTTCGTGATCTATTTCGTGCGCAACTATATCGCCAAGGGCTTCGCCCTGGGGCGGGTATAAGGGGGGCACGGTATGGACCTATCGTGGATGGCGTGGACATGGCCCACCGCGGCGTTCTTCTTGTTTATTCTGTTGTGCCTGATTGCCATGGGCATCTGGGAGCACTTCGTCCCCGGCGGTGCGCCGCGGCGCGGTGTGCTCGGCCTCCACACGACACGCGGTGACCGGTTGTTCATCACGCTGCTCGGCAGCGCGTTCATTTCTTTAGCGTGGCTGGGCTTGTTCAGCACGCCGTTATGGGGGGCGCTGATTATCTCCATCGTCTACAGTGTCGTCGTGTTCAAATGGGTCTAGCCGATCAATGATTCCAACGTAGGTGTAAGTGTTATGAGCGATTTCATTCTCAGCATCGATCAAGGCACCACCAGCAGCCGTGCCATATTGTTCAACGAGCGCGGCGAGCCGGTGCGCACCGCCCAGCGCGAGTTTACGCAGCACTTTCCGCAGTCGGGATGGGTGGAGCACGACCCGGAAGAGATCTGGGAGACCACGGTAGCGGTGTGCCGGGAGGTGTTGAGCGGCGGCGAGCCCGTGATTGCCGTCGGTATCACCAACCAGCGTGAAACGACCATCGTTTGGGACCGCGACGATGGGCGTGCCATTCACCACGCAATAGTGTGGCAGGACCGGCGCACCGCGGATCGTTGCCGTGAGTTGCGCGAGCGCGGCGTTGAAGACACGATCAAAGCGAAGACCGGGCTGGTTGTCGATCCCTATTTCTCCGGCACCAAGATCGCCTGGTTGCTCGACGAGGTCGAGGGTGCCCGCGAGCGTGCCGAGGCCGGACGCTTGGCATTCGGGACGGTGGACAGTTATCTGATCTGGCGCTTGACCGGCGGGGTGGTGCACGCGACGGACGCGACCAACGCATCGCGCACCTTGCTGTTCAATATCCACACCCAGGATTGGGACGATGAGTTGCTGGAAATCCTCGCGGTGCCGCGGTCCCTGTTGCCGGAGGTGCGGGACTGTGCCGCCGATTTCGGGACCACGACGCCGGCCAGCATCGGCGCTGCGATTCCCATCGCCGGGGTTGCCGGCGATCAACAGGCGGCGACCGTCGGCCAGTGCTGTGCAACACCGGGTATGATCAAGAGCACCTACGGCACCGGTTGCTTCGCGGTGATGAACACCGGCGCCGAACCGACGCAGTCAAAGCATGGTCTGCTGACCACTGTTGCTTACCGCCTTGATGGAATACCGACTTATGCGCTGGAAGGATCAATCTTCGTGGCCGGTGCCGCAGTCCAGTGGTTGCGTGATCAATTGAAGATTATTGCCGCGGCCGCGGACACCGAATCCCTGGCACGCAGCCTCGACGGCAACCAGGGGGTGTACCTGGTGCCCGCCTTTGTCGGGCTGGGCGCTCCCTATTGGAATCCCAACGCACGCGGTGCCTTATTTGGGCTCTCGCGCGATACCGGCATCGCCCATCTCGCACGCGCCGCCCTGGAGTCGGTCTGTTACCAGACCCATGACCTGGTCGTGGCCATGGCGGGCGACGCCGGCAAAGCGGTCGAATCTATCCGCGTGGACGGTGGCATGGTGGCCAACGACTGGATGTTGCAGCTGCTTGCCGATGTGCTCGATGTGGCGGTAGAACGGCCCACCGTCACTGAAACGACCGCGCTCGGGGCGGCGTACCTGGCCGGCCTGCGCGCCGGGGTCTTCGACTCGCCGGACGCGTTCTCGGCTATGTGGCGGCTCGACAGGCGGTTCGAGCCGTCGATGTCCGCCGCCGATCGCCAGCGCCTGCTGGACGGGTGGCGCGACGCCGTCCAGGGCGTCAACAATCTTGGTCGGAGTTGACGGAGCAGTCCGGCGCTTGCGCAAGGACCTTGAAGATCAATAGGGTCAGGATCGAGTGCCGCTTCAACAGGACCTGACCCCATTGGAAGCCGTTGGATGCTTCATTGCGCTAACTCGAACGCCTGATCGCGATTGCGGCCGTATCGAAACACCGCAAAATCAGAGTCAAATGTTGCTACACGTTTTACTTGACCTCAGCTCCTCACATCTTGCCGTGGGAAATCACTATGCCAGCCAAGCATTCTTTCGTCCGCGGTGACGAGGGTTGCGCGTCGCTCTAACGCCGTTGCAGTGATGAGCCGATCAGCCGGATCGCCGTGGAAGTTTTCGAGTCCTGCCGCCTGAATACCAATCGATCCTGTCACTGGGATTTCCTCAAGCCCGTACTCGAGTAACTCTCTTCGCCAATCTGCAAGGTCCAGTTTCAGTTCCACACGGCCTTTTTGTACCAGCATTGCAACTTCCCAAAAGCTGATTGCCGATACGCCAAGCGCGTCCTCGCGCAAGGAATCATCGATCAACCTGCGGCTGTTGGTTCCGACCTTTTGGTTACCTTCGTCAAGCCACACCAAGACATGGGTATCGAGCACAATCACCCTGCGGCATTCCATGGCACATCGATCGGAGATACAATATCGCCGCGGCTCGTGATATTGCCCTTGTGGGCGCCGAACAGCGTGGACGGTTTTACCCGATACGGCACGAGTTTAGTCATCGCTACACCGTTTTTTGTGATCACGATTTCCTCGCCGGTTTCCGCTACCTCATCCATCAATTTCAGGCACTTCGCCTTAAATTCAGATGCCT
>CAMYKK010000105.1 GCA_947258975.1 uncultured Gammaproteobacteria bacterium | reverse complement strand
GCGCGGGCGATCTGCACGGCGTAGTGGCCCACGCCGCCGGAGGCGCCTACCACAAGTACCCGCTGTCCGGCGGTCAACTGTCCTTTGTCCCTCAGTGCCTGCAGGGCCGTAAGCCCGGCAAGTGGAATAGCTGCGGCCTCTTGCCATTTGATTCCGGTAGGCATCGGGGCAGCGGCCGCTTCACCGACCACCGCGTATTCTGCATCGGCGCCGCCGGTTTTACTGTCCAACATCGCATAGATAAGGTCTCCGGGATGATGCTGGGTCACGTCTGCGCCGACTTGTACAATCTCGCCGGCGATATCGAAACCGGGGGTGGAAGGCATCTTGATAGGTTTGACGAAGCGGAGACTGCCGTTGTGGAGTTTCCAATCAATCGGGTTGACCGAGGACACCGCAACCTTGACGAGGATCTGACCCGGCGCAGGCGTGGGGCGGGGCACTTCCACTTCCCGGAGTTGGTCGGGACCGCCGTAGCGTTGGTACTGGAGGGCTTTCATGGTGGGCATGTCGGGGGCGCGATTCCGGCTTACGGTTGAGTTCCGGTACGAAACGTATCAGGTTGTTGGGGAAAAGAAAAACCATACCTTCGAGACGAAAACTCGAAACGCGCTGAGATTCAGGATTAATGGACGCGAAATTGGGTTCTTCGACCGCGTGATGGCGAATTGCAAATTCTTATGGCGTAAAATCGCGTGCTCACTCGTCGCGTGATGCCGTCGCGACGGATAGAAAATCCCATTGTTCTGCGCCGCGACCAAACGAACGCTTCGTGCACACTCCAGGCGAATTGATGTCGTTCCAAACTGCGCGCTGAGGGTCGGCAAGCACCAAATGCGTATGTTAAAGAATTGAGGTTCTTTCCCACCATACGGAGGAACCCCATGCAATCCCTTACCGACAACCCACCAAACCGCGTTCCTTGGAACAAAGGCAAGTTAATTGGGCAGAAGCCACCTCTCAAGCTCAAGGAGATCTGGGCGATCCGGATCCGGCTCCAGCTGGCCAATCGACTCCGAGATCTGGCGTTATTCAACTTAGCCATCGACAGCAAGCTAAGAGGCAGTGATCTGGTCAAACTCCGAGTTAGTGATGTTGCCCATGGAACCCAAGTTGTTAAGCGAGCCATGGTCATGCAACAGAAGACGAAACAGCCCGTTCAATTTGAAATAACGGAACAGTCGCGCGACGCTATCGCCGATTGGATAAGTCATGCCAAGTTGAGAAACAATGATTACTTGTTCAAGAGTCGGTTTACAAACTCGCCGCACATTTCTACGCGGCAATACGCACGGATTGTAGAATCCTGGGTATCCACAATTGGTCTTGATCCAGCGGTCTATGGCACGCACTCGTTGCGCCGCACCAAAGTATCGCTGATTTACCGACGGACGAAAAATCTCCGCGCTGTTCAACTATTGCTTGGGCATCGCAAACTGGAAAGCACAGTGCGTTACCTAGGTGTGGAAGTTGATGACGCCTTAGAAATGGCAGAACAAACCGACATATAGATCTTTACTGGTCGCAGTGACCGCCGGCACGACGGTCACTGCGGCCACGAAGAGACATTCGATACAAACCGGGAAACGATCGGTTTATACTCATTGCGGACCTTGCCGGCTCGTGGCGTTCGAGTCAAATTACGTTATTCCTCGTGGACTGTGGCTCTGAGTATACGTGAAGGGTGTTCTTCTTGTGCCGTATCGTTTCCTGTGCGCCACGTTCGGCGATTCCACGCTCCGGATTCGTGGGCGTCACGAGGCTCCCCACTATCCGGATTGATACGGAACTCAGTTTGCGGAAAAACAGTTGAGGGTGATCGTCGTTCCTGTCTTGTTGTCGCCACTGGTTCCTTTGGCGGCATAGACCAGGAGTTTCCTCCGCGAGCGGACAAAGATCCCCGCTGCTTTGGAGAGGTCAGCGCCACTTTTGCAGATCATGTGTTTCTTCGCGATCTTGCGCAGCATCTTCGACGGGGGCGTCGACGATCGCAGGTCAACCGTATACAGGTCCATGAAGTCCTTCCCTCCTGACGACCGGTTGAAGGCTATCATGAACAGTTGATCGGCTTGGTCGGCCACTAAACTAAGTTGTTGGTAGTTACCGAAGTTGCGGTCGATCCAGTCGCTCTTGTCGGCGCCGCGTTTGCACCACGTGCGCCAGAGCCGGAATCGCCGCGTTCGGTCCAGAAATGGGTTACCGACCGCCCGATAAAAATCGATGGTCTCCGAATGCCATGTGCTCACTGCGAGAAGCGTCCGTTCCCCGACTGTAGCGATACCCACGGCCCCCGCGGTGGAGACGTTTTTCTTGCCTGACCGAGAGATTGTTAAGTCGTCTAATAGTCGGGGGGGCTTGGCGCCGCGGGTCTGCCAGAATTGGATATCCGAAGCGCGACGACAGCGGTCGTCCTCCACGCCGATAGCGATAAACCTCGCCAGCCGCTGAAATCCGCCTGCGTGGTCGAGCGGGGTTTGTGAAAGGCTCGTTACCCGCTCCACTCCACCCTGTTTACCGGCGAACGGCTCGAGTCGACAGGTCACCAAATAGGCCTGACTACGCGAACTACTAGTAAGCAAAATACGATTAGGCCACCCGCCCATGACTTGTACGCCCTGAAAGTGCCCGCCCTTCGGGAACGTGGTGCCGGTCCGGTCGATCCTCAAGATTTTCCCCGTGTTCTCCACCCGATCAAACGCCGCTCGAACGTCGATCAACTTTCTCATTATGTCAGCACCTCCGACGGTAAACGTGGCAGATGATTGGCCGGCCCGTATTTGTCATTGACAAAGATGTCCCTCAAGGTTCGAATCGGCCTTCTAAAATCTTATCCTTGGTCGACTGCAATTGTACTCGTAAATCTGCTCGTAGCACCGCGTCGCATATTGGCAGAAGAGATGCCGGAAGGGGCTCAAATAACGGGCGCTTGTACCAGACCCAGTCCGCGTTCGTTGGCTTTCACGTTGGACGCGAAGCCATCGGTCGTGACCGATGCCCGCATGCCCTTCCACACCACGTCAGCGTTGATCCTCGTGCTCGCCGACTGTGAACGCAAATGACCCCACCAAAGCGCCGCGACACCTGCCGCCAGCGCGGCCGACATGCTCGTGCCGCTCAGTTCTCTGAGGCCGCCGCCCATGCGCGCGGCGAGGACGTCGATACCAGGTGCGCGAAGGGCGACATCGGAGTTGGAAAACTCGGGGATTTCGTAGCCCGCCTCACTTTTCTGCATCGCGCCGACCGAAATGAAACCCCTGGCAATCGCATTCGCCGAGCTCACCGGTAAACGACGGCGCCGCCCAGAGCTCTCGTTACCGCCGGGTGCAACAAAGGTCATGCCCTTTCCTTTGGCGTGCGCCACGTGCCCCGAATGGCCGGTGCCAGAGTAGATATCAGACTGGGTAGGAAAAGTGATGCGAAATCATCAAGCACAAAGTGGGATTGTTGAACCTGGCAGAGGAGCTTGGGAATATATCCTTACAAAGTGGGAGGCAATCCACACTACCGGTAAAGACCGGTGCCATGATCTTAATCCAGCGCGGTGGTGAAATACCCGCATTATGGATATAAGCGAAAACGGACCTTCATATTGAGACTTTTTTACGTGTGTCAAAAGGCAGGTCTTTGGCCAAAGCGCCAGTTACAGAACCTAAAACACTTGACTGAACGACTCAGGGCGTGAAGCGGTCATTCGCGTATTTAGAGCGATTGCGTACTAACGACCTATGCTGTTGAAAAACTCGGCAAATTTCGAAAAGTGATTTTCTGGTGAAATCAAAAACAACCTGAATCTTTGTTAGTACCTAATACACAAGATCATCAGCCTCTATGTAAGGGGATACTGCTAAATGTGAGACTCCCTCCGTGTATTAGAATTTAAAATCGTTTCTAGGGGAAATGATTTTGTCGCTTGGAAAAAATCGGAGTTGTCTAACGATCAACCGGACGCACCGGCCAGATCAGAAGTCCATTGTCTTTCATTTGGGAGACCGTATCCCCTGAGGAAAGCCGCATATTGCCCGCGCCCCCAGGGCCGAAGTCGACAAATGAATCTTGCGCCCAGAACTGACCCGAGTAGTCGACCACGTCGATAGCGAAGGATGTCGGGCCGTCCTTTAGACAACCTGTGCCGGCGTCGTTGGTCAGGGAAGGTTGGGACCCAAAGTTTGAGAACAAACAGTTGAGCGCGGGAGACGCGGCATAGGCCACGGTTTTCTCCCACTCTTCGATGGTTGCCAGTCGCCAGTCGCCCGGCTGCGACTCGTCGGTGAGTAAGCAATTGCCGTGCGCGAGCGTGTCGACGAAGGCGACAGCATCCCACCAGGTGCGATGTCCGGTGTCGGCAGAGAGGAAGCTGAGGCAGTTGGCAAGCTTCAGCCACAGCAGGCCGGTAACGGTGTCGAGGACCGTGCCGTTCCCGCAGTCGAAGTAGCGGGAATTCCTGTCCGGGTGGCTCGCCGTCGGATAGCAGGGCCCGTCGGCCTTGGTTTCTACCAGGGCGCCTTCTCCATCCTGGATAGCGGGTGCGCAGAGGGCCAGCACCACCGCCAGTGAGTAGAACCATCGTTTCTCCGTCATGGATCACCTCGTACTCCGTAGCAAACGAGAGGAAGCATAACCGCCATGCCGTTGGCTGGCAACAAGCTCGGACGCCGCACATCGGCCGGGTTGACCGGGTGTCATTGCGGATCGGATTCTTGATGCACGGTCGAATTTAAAGTCGCCGGCATCGTCAACAATGCATACTTTACCGTGCGTAAAGATACATCGAGTGCTGCATAGTAAGTCATGGCTTTCTCCCATGCTGTTGCTCGTGTCTTACAATTCTAATTGGGAGACAGACCTTCAACGGCCCGCCCGATTACTAATGCTTTCCAAATGTACCTACAAATTCACGCATCTACACGGTCATACCCCAAGCCAGCTGAGATAATCGGTGATTGAATCCCAAAACGAGTCGGCCTTGATAACTTGCGCTTGGCAAACACATTTCAATAGCATGTTTCAAGCGCCGATCGACCGCGCGTCAGGGCTGACAGAATTGGATTCCGTCCAATAGTCCCACCCCGAAGTGCGGCACATTCGTTCTCATGAGCACTGGAACCCCAGGATAGCTCGCAAGTGTGTCGTAACCCAGCCACGGAGAAAATCCAGGGAGCTGGAAGTTTCTATTTACCGCAAATGGCACACATCCGTTTTGAAGTATCGTTGTCCTCCAGTAGTTCTTCTGCGACACCACAATCTGTTGTTGCGTGGGATCAATTTGTATCTGTTGACCCCAAATCTCCAAGACGGTCGGCCCCGGTTGCTGCCAGCCGCTGAGATTTGGTACGAGTGCGATGTTCAAGTTCAGATAGTCAGCACCAGGCTGCCCGTTTTCGTCCACAAACACTTTCGGTAGCGGCACGGTGGACGACGAATAGACCGCGTTGCTCGGAATGTACAGCGCAGTCGGCGCCAAGCCTAAAGCAGACCGCTGCACGCGTAGACTTAGTGTCGCCGGTTCGATGCCGCCGTCCCAAACGGCCCAGTCGACACCCGGAAACCCCGATTCGCGCGCCTTACTGATCTGCCCGGTAAATTCCGAGGCGAGTGCTTTGTAGCCGTTGTTCACGGCCCAGTCTGTCACCGTATTCGGCAGGCCGGTCTGAGAGGCTACCTGCGACGCAATGTAATCGAGGCCCTGCTGCTTGAGTTCGTCGAAATTCGGTAGGCTTGGCGGTAGTCCGGCCGCAACCATGCCGATTTCCAAGCCCGTGGTCAATACTGATTTGCAGGTTGGATCGCAGGGAATACCGAGCTGATTAAGGCCATCAGCGACGGCGTTGACAGCAAATTTCTTGACACTGGCCCAGACGCCCGAGATGCCGTTGATGACCCATTCAAACGGTGACAACACGCCGCCGACAATTTCGGTGATTGCCCCGATAGGATCGAACCCTCCGCTATCATTGCTGGTCTTCCAGCAGAAGAAATTATTCGCTGAGATTGTCTGACCGAAGCTGAGCCCCTCCCATTTCGCTGCGGCCGAATCGAGAACGGTGCCGCCAAAGAAGAGCGACTTGAGCTCGTGCGATTTGGTAGTTCGCATGCAAAGGTGATCGTGATTCGGCCAGTTGTAGATCACGGGGCCGAGGTAGAATGGTGCCGCACCGATGGTGATGTCATCGACGAGTGGGGGCGCAGGCGTGATGTCTAATGCATCGATTAGTGCAAGTATCACCCAGGGCGGGATGCCGGATTCGCTGAGGTTGCAAGCTGGAGTGTTGTTCGCGACAGGCACGACGCGCACATACAGCGGCTTGCCCAGCAGGATTTTTTGATACTCACCTTCGGTCACGGTCGCCAACTGAAGAACGGGCAGGTCTTCGGGCAAAGCATCCTGCGGTAACTCGGTGGCGATTGTCCCTTCGCCGGTCGGCGGTACAATCACCTCGCTCAGGTCGACCGCCGGCAACAGGTAGGAACCGTCGCGCTGCTCGATCAGGTCGCTGATATCGACGCCTCCCTGATAGATCTGCCCTTCCGGAGCCGCGCAGTTGTCATCATTCAAATTTCGGTCGAAGCGCTCCAGCGCAATCTGCATCATCCCCTGCGACACACCTGGCGGAGGTGTCCAGCGAATCTGTGGGGTGCTGCCGGCCGGGTCGGTAAAATCGAACGCTCCCGCACGAGACCAGCGTCGCGCCCAACGACCTGGCCATCGGCGTTGCGCGCTGTCGGGCGGTGCATTGAACACGCGCAGCGAGCCCGGGGTCGTGGTGCCGGAGATGTCCAGCGGCGGACCGCCAGCTAGGGCCATCGAGGCCGACAGTCCTTCCCAAATCAGATCGCCGCAGGGGTTCGGTGGATATCTATGACCAGGTGCTGGGATCGTCTTAATGCCGATACGGTACACATCAGCGTTTCTCAGACCGCTGAACTGGAATACAAACGATCGGTCGCCCGTTTGTTCAGCTCGAATTACCTGGGTACGTCTTACTCCCTGTCTCGCACGATGATTGCTGTTCCGATTATTGAATTTTGGTTCGCGCAGATCGTGCACAAGGGGCGTGGCGCGCAGTTGTATCCGTACATCCGAAGCACTACAGCCATTAAGCGTGATGGTGCCGGTGATCTCGCCGGGGAACGAGAGAGGTATATCTTCCTGTGCGGACGCCAACGTGGACGAAGTCCATAACAATAGTCCGGCTAGAAATGTGGCTATACCACGATGAGTGCAATGCGTCATGGGACTTCCCCCGTGTTTGTGACGGGCAACATCTCAACTAACGCATCGACCGCCAGCTTCCGATTTGATTCGTGAGCAAAGTGTATGCTTTTGCCAAACTTGATAATAGATCTACATCAAGTTGCTTTGCCTTGACATATAGTAACAGGGACCGAATCTCACGTCCTAAAGACAAATATTATGAGAACTCGATATATGCTGCGATCGCTACCGGCCGCAATTACTCTGCTGGCCGCCTGCGGTTCGGACAGCAGACCTTGCCGGTGATTTGCACGCTTGCGACCTGTTACCGGCGGCGGAGGTCAGCCAGCCTTGCTGGCGAGGCAGTAGCTAAATCACAGGTCGGTGTGGAAACAACCAACGGGGCTTATGCGATGTCCCAGTGCACGCATTCATTCGCGAGTGCCGAAAACAGTCTTATCCGTGCAAGTTCGGAGGTCAGGAATCCCGATCGGGTTATCCCGGCAGGCGGATGCGGAGACGGCGCGGGCGGAAGACGACGGCACCGGCTATGGCAAACAGCTCGGCGACGCCACCGAGTCTGGCACCGACATCCAGGGACTCGGCACTCTCGCTTACAGCTATGAAATCGGGAGCAGCCTGCATCTTGTCGCGTACTGGAACAAGCACTTGGGTGTGCGGGTGTGGACGCAAAGTGACCCGAATGACAAAGACCGCATGCTGCAGATCGAGAAAGCTGCGGCGCAGCTTGTCATCGACAAACTTTGAGTTCACTCATAACTTGTGCAGATAAATAAATTAGATCTGGAGTGTCCGCAATGGGCACTTATGTGAAGTTGTTGATTATGTGAAGTGAATGGAGGTATCTGCGTTCAAAGCCAGGTGATAGGCGGGTTGGCGGCGGTTAGTATTGTAAAGTGCTGTACATAATTTCTGTGGTCGTTTGAAGTGGCAATTCCACTTCAGGAGACCAATATGAAACACTTCACTTTGCATCAAGCCGCACCAAGCGCAAGGCCTTCTGCTGTTTCTACGGATTTTATTGCTGGGGAACTGTCCCGCTACGATGAACACTTGCGCGATGTACGAGGACTGGCTGCAGGAACGCGTCGCCATCAGATCCGTATCTTGGGTAGATTTCTACAACATAAATTTTCTGAACTCCCGGTTGATATTGCCAAGCTTCGCCCCGACGATGTGCGTCGGTTCATTGCCAAGCAACTGGATGCGCACCCATCTTCATCCAACGCATCTAAACTAGCATCGACATTACGGAGTTACTTTCGCTACCGAACCACTTGCGGTGATCAGGTCAATGCGTTGACTGCTGTGATCTCGTCTCCGGTTCACTGGAAATTAACGACCTTGCCGCATGCGCTAAAGCCTGACGAGGTCGAGCGCCTACT
>CAMYKK010000104.1 GCA_947258975.1 uncultured Gammaproteobacteria bacterium | reverse complement strand
CCTGTATGGTCCAAGAAAGGGATCGTGAGGTCTATGCAGCCTCGCGATGATAGAAATTCAGCATGCCACCCAGCCGTTCACGGCGCTGAATCGGATCTGTAGAGTAAGTGATTACGTTAGACGGCTCCAATAACTGATTATCCACACCCTGGTGGTTGCGTTCACTGAGATAATGCATGCTGTATTCACGAAGGGCCCGGCGAAGCGACCGCTCACCGAATAGGATCATTCGCTCAAGGCATTCTTCTTTTATCGAGCGGACAAAGCGCTCCGCGTAGGCATTACAAGTCGGTGCCCGTGGCGGACATCGCACAGGCTCAACACCCTCTCGATCCAGGGCGTCTCTGAACGCCTTGGTAAATTTCGAGTCACGATCCATGATCAGATAGGCGTAGTCCTTGAGGAAGCCATCAAACTCATCCGTGAGGTTACGTGCTATCTGCATCATGAAAGCACCGTTGGGATTAGGTGTCGCACCGGCGATAGAAATCTTGCGCGTTGCCAAGTGGATGACGAACAGCACGTAGTACGTGACCAGCCCGTTGGGCGTCCATACCTCAACCGTGAAGAAATCGGCGGCGGCCATCACATCCCAGTGGGCTTTGAGAAACGTGCGCCAAGACGTCCGTTTGCCCCGCTCCGGCGCCGGTTCAATCCCATGCCGTTTCAAAATGTTGGCAACCGTGCTAGGCGCCACGGTGTACCCGAGATTATCCAGTGCGCCCTGAATCTTATCGTAACCCCAGCTGGCGTTCTCGCCGGCCATGCGAAGGACCAAAGCGACGATCTCTTCCGATACCGGTGGTCTGCCTGGCCCTTTCCGAGAATAGGTCCACTTCCGAGCAATGAGATTGCGATACCAGGCTAGAAGCGTGTCCGGTGTCACCAGATTGGCGACTTCATCGAGGACCTCTCGCCCGAGTGCTTTCGCTTTGGCGGCGAGGCGCCGCCGATCGTTGTCCGACAGCTGAAGCCGACGTCCGTTGAGCTGTTGTTTGAAAATGCGATTCTCTGCAATAAGATAGTCGATGACAGCTTGCTGATGTCGATTGACCCAACCGGCGAGAGCCATCGCGAGGAGACTGATTACGTTGACGTTGCTCATGAGCGAGCAGCCTACTCATGCGAGGCTTCGCGGGCAACTATCCCAGCGCGATCCTATTTCTGGACCATACGGGGTCGCGTCGGGTCGAGTCTTTTACAACTGGAACCGCTACTACGATCCGAAGACCGGGAGATACATTACCTCGGATCCGATTGGGTTGATGGCTGGATTAAATACGTATGCTTATGTCGCGAGCAACCCGGCCCAAACGCAACATGGCTTCGAAAACGGCAATCTATGTATCTGTCAAACTGTTACTGCCTCCCCGGCAAAGCCGGGGGGTCTCCCGCTAGACGCTAGAGTCAACACAAAGTATATTTGACGAATCCGGGGATTTTTCTTTCTGTTTTGATCAGTCAGGAGAAAGTGGATGCTGGGCCCTGCTTATTGCTTCACCGTGCTGGACAAGGCCGTTGCCGAGTTGAAAAACGGCGACGATGCAGATCAGGCCAAAGCCAGTATTCTTCAAAACAACATGGCATTCGCCTACCTCGGCTCGCTGGGTCCGCTGTTGCGGGAATACACACCCCTGACGCCGGAAGAGTTTGATGTCTGGCGTGAGACCCGTGAATTACAGTCGACCCTCGACGATGTGGATTTTTCCAACGTAAGTGAAGAGCAGGAGGCCCAGCTGAACCGGCTTATTCGGCTCCACCGGCGCGCCATGATGATCGGCTACGGCGAGCTCTTCAAACAGGTCCAGATCCAGTGGCCGCTTCTGGCGGAAGCATATCAGTTGCTGGATGATCTTGATGCCATTGCGAAAGATGAAAACCTCTCGGAACTCAACGCTCGGCAGGATGACATCAAGGCTCTTGGCGACGCCCTGAAAGGTGAAACAGGGGGCGGAGGTGGTGATGACGGAACAGATGACGGAGGAGGTGAGCCGGAGCCGCCCTTCAGCTTTACTAAGGAAAAGGAACTCATTGATGATCTGAACGGTTTGTTCCGCCCTTTCCTGCAGACCGAGCCCGCGGAGATTGATGAAGACTCCGATGATCCTGAAGGTGATGCGGCAGAAGCGGCCCTGGAGGCGTACTTTCTGACGTCTTCCGCGACCTGGCGCGAAGCGGAGCTTATGCGGTGGCGCAAGAGCGGAGAATTCGCACAAGCCCTCCTGGAAGCTGCGGGTAACGATGAAAGACTGAAAGCATACGCCTATGGGTACATGGTACATGTGGCAGCGGCGGTCACCGGACAGCCGTTCATCAATTCGATCGCAGGCGGCCCCTACCGGACCCATTGGTGGCGGCATCGGCTTGCCACCAATTATGTCGACAGCTGGGTGAACGGTTTTTACGGGACAGGTGCCACGATGGCTGGTGATGTGCCGGACCCCCCGTATGAGGACTGGGAAGATATCTGCGCGGCGAAGCTACATGAGAGGATCGATCTTGGCCTTGGTTTAAGTGGACTGGAGCTGGTCGATGCCGTCCTCGGCCGGAACTCGGATGGGGAAAGCGTGGCGCAGCCCAGTAGCGAAGACCTTGATCTACTGGCCAATTTCTTGTCTTCGGTAGCGACCGAAACTTATGCAGAGGACGCCAGCCTCCCGTTTATTTCACTTGATGTCGGGCATGACTTTTCTCCTGTAAGTTTCCGGCTGGCTTACGTTGGACTGTCATCGGTTCTCTGGCTGCAAACCAGCGGCGATGGGCCCGTATGTGCGCGTGAGTTCACGGATACACCGCCGGAAGACTGCTATGAAAATCCTCCATCCTGGGTAGAGGAGGTTGGCTCACCTCCCGAACCGAGCAAGCACAAAGGTGCGCTTGCAGGTTCAATTATCCTTGCAATTCTCGCCCTGCTTGCGGCCCTCACCGGAGGACTTGGGGCAGCGGTGGCTGCACTGGCAACTGCTGCGGGAACCGCCGTTGTCACATCGAATATCTTCTGGAAGGAATTGCGATGCACGCTTTACTGGACCCGGTATATGGTCCGCGCGATCGAATTGAGAACCGCCGATTTTCTGGTTGTTACAACACTTGCATGTCCGACCGTGGTTCGTCTTGGCGGTGTCGGCGAGCTAAGCGGCGCGGTTGGTCCCGCAACGGATGCCGAAGGGCGTCCGCTGACGAGGACAACGGTTCCGGACCCGCTGTATCCGCGGCAGATGGATCGTGGAACCGAATCGCTCTCCTATCCACCTGATCTTGGATATCTGGCATATCCAATTGCAGCAGACAGCGAGGTACCAGAGGTTGCAATCTGGCCCAGCATCGGAGCAAACCGGTATGCCAGCTTTGCCATAGATGGAGATGGCATGTTCCCGCTGCAAAATGGTGGAGTTCTTGCGTCTGTTGAGTTTCCTGCGCCGACCGGCTCTGCCGGAGAACCGCTTTTCTTCGGCAATTCGGTAGCGAATGCGGTCCAGGTGATCAGGAGTGATGCCCAGGGTCTTGAGAATTTCAATCTTGATGCAGACCGGGGATATGGTTGGCTTGCGTGGCGCACCAACCCAACCGAATTACCTGCGGTGCCGCCGTTCGAACCGGTAGATGCAAGCTGAATGGAGGCCGAGATGAGCGTTCGCTATAGGAAAAAGGGTTCGGGTAACTATCGAAAGAAAAGCTCAGGCACGAAACCCGATTATCCGATTGGAGAGCCACGGTTTCCGTCCAATCCGTTTCCCTGGCCCGGGCCCGATGACCTGCCGGATTTTCCCGATCTGTCACTGAGGGTTTTCCTGGTGGTTAGGGCAGCGGGACAAGACGAGGGTACCCGGCCAGTCGCGTCTTTGGGAGGCGGCTCCCCTGACATTGTCATCGAAGGACCGACAACGACGCTATTCACACTTACCAATATTGCACATCTTGTACCGGAACCCGGAAGCGACCAGGCCATTGCTGCCAGAATTTGGAACTTTGGCGACGACGATGCAGTTACAGCGCGTATCCGGTTTTGGGAGGTCCGGACGCTGCAAGGCTCCGAGCCGGAGCCCGAGCTGATAGGCACCGCCTATCGTGGTATACCACACCGGTCATCAATAGTGGTCCAATGTCCGGAAGTCTGGACACCGACCAACCCCAGCCGCGTCAGCGTGATGGTCGATGTAAGTGATACGGTCAATGATCCGATAACAACACCTTTCGATCCGTTTTCCGATCGCCATGTTGCCCAGAAGATTATCGTATCTGCCTAGGCGGCGGGACGTGCAGCTATGAGTGTCTTGGGGCTCGGTATCGGAAACTCACACATGGTGATGTCCGCAATTATTCGATCCGTACATCCGATCAAGCTACGTTAGCCACAAGTGAATATTCATGGTGACACCCGCCCAGGACGGCGCGCGCGAACACCTCGAGTTTCTCGCCGACAGAGTAACTGTCGCTCGTCATTACTCATCCGCGAGAGTATCACCCTATTAAGCACGCGCCGTCTCAAGCCGCCTCGCGCCATTCGTAGCGGTGATGCAATCCGCCCACACGCGGCAGTGCCACCGCAAGGAGTTCTCGGCGGCAACTGCCGATCCATCGCTCCGCAACTGCCGCCAGAGTGTGTCCGTTCGGCGCGGTGATCTCAAGCCGCGTGGAGGAGTGATTCACGTAATCGATGCTTAAGCATAACCCGTTGTTTTCACTTGCGGATGATTATTGACGAGGGACAGCTATTATTTGCTCGAAATCGAAGTACGGTTCATTCGCTGCTTGACGTGGTTAACGGGCTCTGCGAAGTCGAGTTTATACCAAGATATCTAGTAGTGGTATAATTATACCGTAAAGGTATAATACGGTATAAAAAGGCGCATCACCATGGCCGCAGATATCTGGCATTACCCCAGAACTCAACTCGCTCAACAGTACATGGACGTACTCAAGACAGGCCTGACGCACAGGCTCGCACTTTTTGCCCCGCGGCGGATGGGAAAGACCGAATTTCTGGTGCTCGATCTTGCGCCTACCGCATCGCGACGCCGCTATCTGGTCATTTACGTGAGTTTGTGGGGAGACGTGAATGCGCCGCACCATGCACTGTTGGATGGGCTCCGGGAGGCCGTAGAGAAGAGCGCCAAGAAGCGCTTTGTGTTTCGCAAGGCGATGGAGGCGGCGGTGAAGAAAGTACGGGTCAATGGGGTGCTCGGTGTCGGCGCAGAGGTGGAGTTCGCGGACGCACCGACAGCACCGAGCAAAAGCGAGCTCGCCGAAGTCAAGACGCTCTTACAAACCTTGGCCGCACAACGCACAGGTAAGGTGTTGTTACTATTGGATGAGGTACAACATCTCACTACACACGAGCGCTTCCGGCCGCTCCAGTACGCCTTGCGCACCGCGCTGGACGTGCTCCGCGGACAGATCAACGTTGTGTTTACGGGATCATCCCGGCTGGGTATGCGTCGCATGTTCGGAGACAATCAAGCCCCGTTCTATTTGTTCGCTGAGCAGCTGCCGTTCCCTAATCTCGACCGGGAATTTGTGACGTTTCTCGGTAAGACGTTCAAGCGCGTTACGAAGCGGACGTTGGAAGAAGACGCAGCCTGGTCGTATTTCGAGCGTCTCAGTTACAACCCATTTTATCTGGTGCACATTATTAAGCTGGTCGCACTTGACCCGGAGCTTTCCTTCGAGGAGGCGTACCAACTCGTCTTCGACGTCATGGCGGCGCAAAACGATTACCCGGGTCGGTGGCGTCGCATGCAGCCCCTCGATCGGCTTGTCTATGTGGCGGTCGCAGAGGCGAAGCCCCTTTATACCGCCGAGCAACTTAAAGCCTTCAGCGCACGGGCTGGAAAAAAGATCACCGCTCCTGGGGTGCAGAAAAGTGTACGTCGGTTACTGGACGCACATATGATCTCGCCAAGCGAGGAACGCGGTCGCTATGTCACAGAACTCCCAGGATTTGCGGAGTGGTGCACACAACGCGAGGGTTAGCATTACAAAAATCTTCAAAATGTGGCGGAATTGGCTTGTTTAGCGTAGGAGGGAGAAAATCGACGCTCTGAGATCGCGCAGAAGCAACGATCTTAAGTCCAGCAAGGGCGTAGCATAGGTGTAAAAGGGCATTTCTGCGGACCGTGTCGTCATAGAGATAGCGTCGTACGCCTATCATATTGCATAGTACTATAATACTATGCATAATCAGGTCATGGCGACGGTACCCCCCAAGCCGCTCTACCGGGACGATCCCTGCGAGTTCGATCTGCGGGAATACGACCTCCTCCAATCCTCCGGCTGGAATCGCTCCCGGTCCGAGCCCACCATCCACGCGGAGAACGACGCCGACGCCGTCCACGAATTCCTCGACAGTCTGAACGAGAGCCCGCAGACGACGCGGTTGTTGTACGCCAAGGAACTGGAACGACTCTTATTATGGTGCCTCCACGTCGCCGGCACCACGGTGACGGAGCTAAGAGAAACCGATCTGCGCCGCTACCGGCGTTTTCTGCAGAAACCCTACAAGCGCTGGTGCGATCCCAACGGACGAAAACCGCAACGTCTGAAACGCGACGGCAGTGTGAATACTGACTGGCGACCCTTTGCTGGGCCCTTGAGCGACAGCTCCGTTGCCAAGGCCGAGCGCTGCCTGTCGAGCTTCTTTGGTTTCCTTGTGAAGAAACGTTACGCGGATGTCAATCCGATGCCGAAAACGAAGCGAATTTACACACCCCGGTTTCGCGATCGACACCTACCGGTCGAGACCTTGGCGGCGGCGTTATCGGCCCTCAAGGCGTTACAAAAAGAGGCAAAAACGGAGGCCCAGACCAACGCTCTGGCCCGAGCCACGTTTCTGCTCCAGGTCTACTTCTACCTGGGTCTGCGGATATCCGAAGTTGCCAAACACCGCATGGCACATTTCGTGAAGGATAAAGACAAAGATGAGGAACTGTGGTTTTTTCGCGTTACCGGTAAAGGCGACAAAGAACGTTTTATTCCGGTACCTGATGAATTCCTCGACGCACTAGTCGCCTTTCGTCGGAGACTGGACACCACGACGCCCCTCCCCTCTTCCACGGAGAAGACCGCGCTGCTTCCGAAGCTGGATGCGTCGGGACAGTTCATCCCCAAAGAACCAGTTGCGGCCCGGCGCCTATCAAACCTTGTTGAAGACGCGTTCCGCAAAGCGGCAGATTGGTTAGAATCAAGGGGCGACACAAAACAACAAGAACATGCAGAACGGCTCATGCTCGCAAGTTCGCACTGGCTGCGCCACACCTACGGCACAACGATGGTCGACAGTGGCATGCCGCTCACGGATGTGCGCGATAACCTCGGCCACGCCTCGGTAGTCACGACGGAAATATACTTACACGATGACCAGCGCGAACGCCACCGACGATCTAGGTCCCATGGCTTAAAGAGGAGCCGTCAATGACAACGGCAGATAATAGTTTTTCGCACAAATTATACGAAAGACCCGAAAACTCAAGCCATTGCGGGTTGGTTGTTGCGTTTGAGTTAAATTTTAATGAAAGTTTATAAAGTTATCCGCCGGAGTAATCAAGGTCCCCACTCGTCCCGCGAGCGGCGAAACTCACGTTGCGTCACCGCTCAAAGAGCGGCGCGCAGCAAACCAGCGTCATCATCAAAAGAACACGGGATCGCAGATGCACCAGATTCAATGTGAGGAGTGTCGTGAACTGACACCCAGTTACGAAATCATCCACTATGGCTCTATGGAAGACGGCTATAGACAGCTTTGCACCCGCTGTTACAACGCCGAAGTGGCCGCGCGATGTGAACTCGATGACTTTGAGCACATTGAGCTCGAGCCGGTGATGATGCTCGATAAGAAAGGGGTAGAGCACGTCTTCCATTTTCGGACACGGCTCTTTGGCACTGGTGTGGGCATCGATGCGTTCGAGATTCGCGACGGCGTGCCTGGGGGTTATCAATTCAGCGTCATCGGGGATCCACAAGGTGAGCTGCTGTCGTTGCTTGGACGGCTCATCGAGAAAATGCGACGCAGTCTCTCCGTCATGTATCTCGAGGACACGGATCTCGGCGTGCAGATCGCAGGCGACAATGGTATCGTCCGTGGTCGTATCGAGTGGGATGAAACTAGTGATATCAACACGCCAGCGCTGATCATCGATGGCCGCGAGATTGCGTGGGATGAGTTTGGACGCATGCTGATGTCGTTTGAAGGCTTCCAGTTCAAGCTGGAGATCCATGACCGAAGCGACGATGTGTGACGTTCCTACGGCTGGGCAATATGGAGTTGAGAGAGATTTGTCAGCCCAAGAAAATACGCTCTTCCTATGAGAGTTTACGTACCTTAGTCGAAACATCACCTATAAATTATGATTGTAGCCTACAAAGAAGAAATTTAGGTTTGACCTTGCAAATCACCCGAATGTCCAAGGCGAGAAACCGGACCTTCAACAACGCCAACTGACCTTCGGCTCAATACTCATTACGGACGTTCGGAGAATCTGGACCAACTGGTGCTTACGGTAGAGTCGAGATGTGGCGCGGTGGCGTTAGGCGCAGCCTGCTGTTGCGCCCCAATAGCCGAACCATGACTCCGTTTCCACATCCCGCTCGTCAAACCGGACATGCAGATTTCCCGCATCTTATGTGGTGCACCACATAAGATGCGTTATGTGGCGCCCACTGTTATGTGGCGCTGAGCGTCTAAGTGCTTATCCAAATTAGAGTGGCGGTAGACTGGGCACCACATAAATTACAGGATCGTGGAATTATCTCTCCGTCCTTTTCCAGGGGAAAAGGCCTGAGAACCTTGTTTGTTGTTGTCTTTACGCTCCAATTCAGCGGACTCCGCGCGTGTAGACGTTCGGCGGTTATGTGGCGTTTCTACTATCGCGATACAACGTAAACAAAGAGTTACGCTTTCGGCACCACATAATGCCCGGCGCCACATAACGCATCCGGCTTACGGACAAGACACATGCGTTTGCACACGAAAGGTCATCCGCAGTTCACCCGACCTACAGCACAGGGCCGTGTAACCCCGGCGTGCACCGACCGAGCGTTCTGCACACCACCGCCAATGCCACCACCTGGGCGGTCATTAGCTTTCCGGATTGCAATCCGGATTCTTCCTTCGCTTTGGCATGTGGCACCTTCCGCAGCTCCCGCACATTAGCGGAGTTGACTAGGGTTGCCCCAATCTCCCGTGCTTTGCCACTTTCAACGCCAGTCTTGAACTAAGGCCCCTTTCCTCCACCGGCATTACCCGGCTTCCTAGGTACTACGGGCCTTTCCGCCATCCCATAGCGCCCTCTCTGACCGTCACCGGTCTCAGGTTGGTCGCCACGACCGACCACGCTATCGGGCTTCCCGTGTTGCGTGCGTCTCCCTTGTGTACATGCTGTCGCCACTACCCCGGCACAGCGATTGGGTGCACCTTCTGCTCTCTTCCCCAACCGTACCAGCCTTCCCCGTACGGGTGTTCGGGTCGGCCCGTGCAACGTCCTTTTCGAGGATTGCTCAGCGTTCACTCACGTTACGGCCTGCACACTCGCTGAATCACCTAACGTGATCCGTTACATCGAAGGCTTCAGCCACTTCGTTACCTCCATAACTGCTCCGATTGCTACCGGCTGGAGCAAAAGTTGCCGGGTGGGATTTGCACCCACTGAGAAACGCCGCCTTAGCACGGCGCACACCCGTTGCCGACATTGGCGGCTATGGGCTGCAACGCGCACAGATTAAAAAAGCAGACGTTGCCAAGTCCCACCTCAGCTGCGCAAAACGCCGGAGGTATTATTACGCCGGTTATATGTGGTAGTCATGCGCGGAACCGAAAATCTCAAGAAAATGTTCGTCATATTTGTCACGCTCGAAAAATGATAGCCATTCACTAGCTTCATAAGAAAGCCGTGAGCTCTTAGGCGAGAGACTCTTCGTCCACACCTCCCAGCCATTACTTCCTTTTTCGACGGTCCAGTCATTGAACCGATCCAATCTTTCGATGGCCTCCACAACCAACGCATTACGCTCGTTGGCTTCGGCTTGGGCCGAAAGAAAATCGTCCTTCGTCTTTTTTGCAACCTCCGAATTCTTTTTGTCGTGAAGTCGCTGGTAGAGCGGCTCCGACCGGATTGCTTGGTATTCTCTTGTGACCTCGCCCCAAGTTTCGCGATGATCCAAAATATACTTAGTGATTTGAATCGGAAGCAGTTTCTCTGGCTCACTCGAAAAGTCTATCCCAAACTTCGAGTAGACTTTTCCGATGAGTTCTGAGCAGAACGAATGGTGCTGCTGCCTCTGCCTTCGTATCACACGCTTGTTATAGCGCTCTCCAATATGCCACTCGGCATGCCAAATAAATTCGGCTTGCTCGTTTGGGCTGCTATTGATTCTTTCGGATAGTGTCTGGTGACGCCATACATTCCATTCCACGTCTGGCGATAGAAGGTCATGCGTCAATGTGAGGCCTACATGTTCCGGGGCGGGCATGGCATGGATGGCCTTATATGTGCCTACCATTAACGCTACGTGGGTGGTGTCTGGAGTGCAGAAATCGCGAGTAGCAGCCTTCTGTCCCAGGAGGTTCTTCTTCGAGTCCTTGTTGTTGATGAGCACCAAATCGCTGATCATGTCGATAAATTTACCCAGCATGTTGGGACAGTAGGCCAAAATTCAATGAGCCTTTTGTGCTCCTATACGCATATTAGACCTACACGTCAACGCACTAAAATTCTCAAGATATCGCTGGGTGGTAAAACTCCTTTTGGGGGTTTTTGACTATGCTGGCAGTCCCGCCTAGCGACGGGAGTAGCAGATCAAATATCTTCAGACGAAGTTGGCGAGTGTTTAAGCGCATGGTTCCAGTAAAGTGACAAATGATTGCCGTCTGAGCCGCGGGTGACGTGTTCACAGGATTGAACCTTCTGCTTCCAGATAACAGACATTGCGATATGAGGGTATGAACGCCTCCTTTTGGCCGAAAGCGCCAGCTCAACAAATTAGTGCCAATGACAGCAACGAGGACCTGCCCTGGTTAGATGGACACATTAGAATGTCGTAGGAATCTATGGCAGGAGGTGTGTGATGAGTAGAAGAAGGGGCTATAAGCGCTACGGTGCGGAATTCAAGCGGGAAGCGTTAAAGCGAGCGAGCGAAGATGGGATGACAGACAAGGTAGTCTGTGAGGAGCTAGGGATCAGTGCGCGTCAGCTGGCTCGTTGGCGTGATGAGTTGAGGTTGTTGGGTGATGATGCGTTTTTAGGTAAGGGACAAAGCCGAAACGAAGAACTGACGCGGTTGAAGCGAGAGCTGGCGAAAGTGAAGCAGGAGCGGGATTTTTTAAAGGATGCGGTGGTGTACTTCGCCAAGGAGTCGAAATGAGGTATTGCTGTATAGATCGACGCCGCGATG
>CAMYKK010000103.1 GCA_947258975.1 uncultured Gammaproteobacteria bacterium | reverse complement strand
TTGCGCCGGGTCAATCGTGATGAGGGACAGCCGGTGATTTTCTACTTTCACCCGTGGGAGATTGATCCAGATCAACCGCGGCCGCCCAATGTCGGGCTCAAGTCCCGTTTTCGTCATTACGTAAACCTGCACAAAACGGAACATCGCCTGCGGCAGCTGCTTGCCGACTTTCGCTGGGGAAGGGTAGATGAAACGTGTCTAAGATGAACGACGTTCAGCTATTAGATCCCGGTCCAACGCAGGAAGCGTTGCGTCTGGCGTTAGCGCCGTTGGAAGTCAAGACGCTCGAACCGATGGACCACGATCGATGGAACGCGTTTGTAGATGACTGTCCCCAGGCGACATTCTTTCACCTTGCCGAGTGGAAGGATGTCATCGAACAAGCGTTCAGGCACCGCACCTATTATTTGTACGTCGAAGCGGAAAGTGACATCCAAGGCATCCTGCCGTTAGCGCAGGTCAACAGCCGCCTATTTGGTAATGCGTTGATCTCGACACCGTTCTGCGTTTATGGCAGCGCGGTCGCCAAAACTGAGATAGCCCGGCAGACCCTGGAACAAGCGGCATGTAAGCTTGCTGAGCAACTGCAGGTCGACTATCTCGAGATGCGCAACCTGTCGCCGCGATATGCATCCTGGCCAACCAAAGATCTGTATGTCACGTTTCGTAAGACAATAGATCCCGAACCAAACGCGAATCTACTCAACATCCCGCGCAAACAACGGGCAATGGTCCGCAAGGGCATGCAGGCGGGTTTGACCAGTGAAATTACCCCGGATGTCGATCGATTCTATGCGGTGTACTCGGAGAGCGTGCGCAATTTGGGCACGCCAGTGTTCTCTAGCAAATACTTCAGACTATTGAAGGCCAAATTCGGCGATCGTTGCGAGATCTTGACGGTCACCAAGGACCGGCAGGCGCTGGCCAGCGTACTCAGCTTCTATTTCCGCGATCAGGTATTGCCCTATTATGGTGGGAGTACCACAAACGGACATGAGCTTAGAGGCGCCAATGACTTTATGTACTGGGAACTGATGCGCCGCGCCTGCGAGAGAGGATATCGCACGTTTGACTATGGTCGCAGCAAGCGCGACACAGGCTGCTACGACTTCAAAAGAAACTGGGGCTTCGAACCCGAACCCTTGTACTACGAGTACTACTTCGTGAAAGCACACCGCATGCCGGAAGCGAAAAACCCCCTTAATCCAAAATACCAGCGCTACATTCGTCTATGGCAGCACTTGCCACTCGGCTTAAGCCGCGTCCTGGGTCCGTATCTTGCCAGGGACCTCGGATAAGTCTTGGATAAACTGCTTTTTCTTGCCCACCGAATACCTTATCCCCCGAACAAGGGCGATAAGATTCGTTCGTTCAATTTACTTAAATATCTTTCCATACACTACCAGGTATATCTAGGCACGTTTGTCGAAAACCGGGAGGACCTGCGTTACTTGCCGACCTTGCAGCAACTGTGTCACGAAGTCCGCGTCGAAAAGATTAAGCCGAAACTGCGCAAGCTGGCCAGCCTGAGGGGCCTGTTCCAGCGGGTGGCCTTGAGCGTCCCTTACTACAGTCACCGGCGTCTGTTCGCGTGGGTCGAGGAGAAACTGGCGTCGGACGCGATTAATCATGTATTTGTTTTTTCTTCGCCGATGGCGCAATACGTCCTCGATGAGCGCTACCAATCCTTGCGGCGGATAGCGGATTTCGTCGACGTCGACTCGCAGAAGTGGCGACAGTACGGCGAGCAGCACAAATGGCCCATGAGCTGGCTGTACCAAAGGGAGGGGACTCAGCTCCTAAAGTTCGAGCGGGAAGTGGCCAGACGATTTGACGCCAGCGTTTTTGTCAGCCAGAGCGAAGCGGCGCTTTTCAATCAACTGGCGCCCGAAGTGGCCGAAAAGGTCAGTTATCTCAGTAACGGCGTAGACACGGAATTTTTCTCCCCGGAACGGCGGTACGAGAATCCCTACCCCGACGGCGAGTTGCCGGTGGTGTTCACCGGAGCAATGGATTATTGGGCCAACGGCGATGCGGCGACGTGGTTTGCGCGGGAAGTCTTTCCGGCGATCCGCGCCCAGGCAGCGAGGGCACGTTTGTTTGTCGTCGGCGCCCAACCCACTGAGCAAGTGCGCCGGCTGGGCAAACTGGAGGGCGTGAACGTGACCGGCACGGTTGAAGATATTCGCCCCTATCTGTTCCACGCTCGGCTCGCGGTCGCGCCTTTGAGAATTGCACGTGGTCTTCAGAACAAGGTACTCGAAGCGATGGCGATGGCTAAACCCGTGCTGGCGACGCCGGCGGCGATGGAGGGTTTGATGTTACCGCTGGCGTTTACGGAATTGGTTAGCGACGATCCGGCGACCTTGGCCGAGCGTGCCGTTGCGGTGCTGACAAGAGGTGACCGAAGCGAATTGGGGCGAAGAGGCCGTGAATTCGTCGAACAAACCTATTCCTGGGAACGCGCCTGGCAGCGGTTAGATACGCTGCTGCGTGGCTTGCACCATGAACGACGGGTTGTGCGCTTGAGCGCATGACATAGCGACACGGCCTGGTGGGCTGGAAGCAAATGTGCGCAATGGTCGGCATCTTCGATACCGATGCGAACCGGCCCAAAGATTGCACGCTATTGGAACGTTCGCCAGGTAATTTCGTGGACCGCTCACAGAGTATGCCGCATGCTGTGCTCAGCCCTGTGTTGAATGACACCGGGCTTTTTAGTAATGGTTTTCTCAAGGCGAATGGTCGATAAGCATCAGTCCGTGGTTCGTGACCACAGCGCTACGATTTGGTCCCCCATAAATGGCGAGTCTTTCCGGCGGCATTTGCACGAGGCTTAATGGATGAATGATGCATAGGCATTTATTGCGGAGAGCATTACACATTGGCTAAAACAAACCTCGTCACTGCGGCAGTACTGGTTCTTGTCAGTCTTAGCATAACGTTCGGTGCGCTTGAATTGATCACGCGAGTCGTTGTAGGTGCTCCGTGGCCGGAGAAAATGCCCCTGTTGAGAGTGCAGCCTGACCAAAATCTGGGTTGGCGAATGCTTCCGAGTGATGTCCACTACACCTATCTACACCGCGTTGAGTTGAATAGTCTTGGATTTCGAGGATCGGAGGTTACGCAAAAAGTAGCGGGGGAATACCGAATTCTTGCTATTGGTGATTCACACATATATGGCCAAGGCATTTTGGATGATGAACTCATCACCCGCCGGATTGAACAGATACTTAACACAGAGAATAGTAACTGCACCTTTCGTGTAATTAACCTCGGCGTCCGCGCCTATAACCTTAACCAGGAAGTCGCATTATTCGAGGAAATTGGCCTCAGCCTACAACCCGATCACGTAGTTTTGTTTCCATACATTAACGACTTCCAGGATGTAAATATTAAGGACAGGTACGAGAGATTCAAGCATATGGATTGGTACATGTTCGATATTTCAGCTAAACCGGGAGGTGAAGCGCTTCATAAATGGAATCGTCGACAGCTGTTTAGAAAGAGCGCGTTCTTAGGATGGGTTTATGACCGGTTCAACGCCTGGAAGTCGCGCGGAAATTTTGAGGAGCTGATTTTGCTTGGTAGATTAGACAATGCAGACCATCATCAACTTTCCGTGGCAGTGAATCATCTAGAAAAATTTCATGTGTTGTCCAAAAACCACAACCTGACTTTTGAATTAGCGGCGATTCCGGTCGCTAATCAGCTGATTGACAGCTACCCAAACAACCAATTTCAAACGATTTTGCGTCGGTTCGCAGAGAATCGTGGAATAGCTTACATAGATTTACTAAATCCACTTCGCGACTATTACCAGACACACGATCGATTACCCATCATCCCTTTTGATGGCCATTACGATTCCCAAGCGCATCGTGTCATGGGTCAAGTTGTAGCCAGGCATCTCCGGAAATCGATTTCGGGCTGTGGCGCTAAAGCATCGGCTGCGAGCGTTGCGCATGCCGACATTGTTTGATTTGGTCGTCAGGAACACTAGGATCCATGGATCGACATATGTGCCAATATGCTCGACGCGTTAAGCAACCGCCGCACTATCTAGTATGAATTGGGATTTATCTTCCGTGGACCGCCAAAAACCTGCCGTTATGTGCGATGCGCACGTGGAAAATATACGCTCCGAAGGGACGAGCGTGATGTCCGCGTTCCGGCCTAACAGGGTTCAACACTGGTTCTTATGGTTAGTAGCGGCGCAGTTCTTGATTCTGTACGCCCCTACGGCGGCTTGGTTGTGGGACCGTTGGACATTGAGCGTGTGGCAACACGCGCACGGACTCCTGATCTTACCCGTTGTGGGTTACCTGATCTGGACGGAACTCGAGGACCATCGGGGAGGGTCTGAGAGTTCAAGTGCCTGGGGATTTATCCTCCTTGTTCCTGCGCTAGTGCTACTAGTGCTGGATACGGGTATGCATACGCAATTGTTGTCAGCGGTTTCACTGTATGTAGCTTTACCCGGTCTGTCTTTATTATTACTTGGCGTGAAGAGAACGGGCGCGATTTTGTTTCCGCTCGTGTTTTTGTTCTTTACATTGCCCATCCCATTGGTCATGACCGAGCCTATTCATCTGGCGTTGCGAGAGGTCGCTACAATGGTTTCCGCCATCATCATCCCGCGGCTCGGCATTCCATTGTATGTTGAAGGGTTTACGCTGCACATACCGAACGGATTGTTGTTAGTCGCCGATGCGTGCAGTGGTTTTTCTACATTGTATGCGTCGCTTGCAATTGCCTGTCTCACGGCATATATGTGTCCACACTGGCCGCGCCGTGCACTCGTTCTCCTGGCCGCGACACCGGTAGCGATTGCGGCAAATATTATCCGCGTCGTACTACTGGTAGTGCTGGTGCACTGGTATGGGGTCGATGTCTTGGGCACCCATTGGCACACTACATCCGGCTTGCTGACGTTCGCGATCGCGCTACCCGTCATCTTTTGGCTGGGCCATACGCCCGCCAGGAGGAACGCATAGTCGTATTTTCAACGCGCTTTGCTCCGGTCGTGAGCATAATACTAGCCATTGCGCTAGTGCCAACCGTCATTCATAGCTATCTTGGTGCTAAAACGGACGACGGACGAATTACCAGCGCCATCGGTGCAACGCTCGCCGGACTGACATCCAAACCTACAGAGCGGCGTGGGGCTTGGGTCAAAGACATCTACGACAGCGAGGATTGGATCGAACGCCGCTATCTTGGCCCAAACGGCGAAGATGTATTGCTGTTCGTCGCTCGTTCTTACGATCTGAAGCGCTTGTACCATCATCCAGAGTTGGGTGTACTGAGAGGAAACGATTTTACGCGGCCGCAGCCCGCCAAACTGGCCGGTGCGCCGGTGCATGTTTTACAGAGCCAAAGTGGAAGCGGGGTGGCGCTATATGGGTTGTTGTACGAAAGGCGTTTCATCGAGAATCCCATTTCCTTCCAGCTAAAATCTTCCTGGTGGCTTTTGTTCAGCCCGAGAAAACCCATGACCTTATTCTTGGCCTACGATCGACACTCGCAGTCCACTGCGCCGCTCGATAGATCGGCAGCCGCACGGGTGCTCACCGCGGCGATAAAGAGCTTTCTATCGCAGACGAGCAACGCGCCTTCTTAACGCTTAAGCGGGTGACAGCCATCGTCCGGAGAAACCGGCCACTATCGAAAGCGCAACCGGAGACGGGCCTGTACGACTCGGAGTCAGTTTCGTTTGCAATCTGGCGCCGTCTCTGGTTGGGCCTTGCGGCGTTTGCGGCGCTGATAATCACAACTGTGGAAGCGGCGCTGATTCAACGCAAGTTCGACATATTCACCGGTGGATTTCTCTCATTACACCACCTCAGCGGACCCGTCGAGACCGCACTTTTCTTGTTGCTATCGCTCATCGCGGACTTTGGGATCACTGTTCTACTGGTGGGCATATCACTGTGGGTTTTCACGAAAGCGGATTTCAACGCCAAGCCAGCGGTGCTCGCCGTACTTGCGATAGCGATCGTTCCGGTGATGGCGGTCAACTACATTGACTATCAACTACAGACATACCTCGGTCAGGCCTTCGATTATGCCCTCAGTTATGAAATCGCAGGGGAAAGTTTCATTGAAATCCTGGCGGTGGCGGCGCCACACCTGATCCGGGTCTTGCTGCTAATAGTCGGCGCCGCGGTCTTTGTTATGGGCGCCATATGGTTGTTCAAACATTTTTTGGCGTCCTGGACTCGTCTTCCGCCTTCGCCTCCGTTTGGACGCCTGGTGCTTCGAACAACGGTGATTGTAAGCCTGGCCTCGATTTTGACTTGTGTGGCGTGGGCGAACTTGGATTCTTTGGAGAATGCCCTCAAACACAAACAGACGGCGGCAATGTACGCTAGATTAGGAGAGCGGGTTTCAGACGTGGACGGTGATGGTTACGGTTTGCTGCATCGTCCCGCTGATCCCAAGCCGTTGAACTCCAGTGTTTTTCCCTTCGCAGTGGAGACCCCCGGGAACGGAATTGATGAGAACGGTGTAGCAGGGGATCTCCCGGCTGATCTCACAGTGTATACCGAGGGGCCGGAGCAGGGTGAACGCTGGACCCATCGGCCTAATGTCTTGTTTATTCTCCTGGAGAGCGTGCGTGCCGACCTAGTAGGGGCAACACATCGCGGACAATACATCACACCGGTACTCAACAGTCTCGCTAAAAAAAATGGTGTATCCGCACCGCTGGCATATTCGCACAGCGGTTATACTGCGCCGTCGCGCTATCATCTATTCGCAGGCAGTCTTGCGCATCTGCGAGGCAAAAGTACGCTAATTGACGACTTTAAGAATAACGGTTACCAGGTTGCGTACTTCTCGGCCCAGGATGCGTCTTTCGGGGGGGCACGGTTCGACGTCGGTTTCTCGCGTGCGGACGTGGCCTTCGATGCCCGCGTAGAGCCCCATCGCCGGTTTACGATGTTTGCTACGCCGGGCAGCATCGGCTTGCCATATCAGGTGATGGTGCAGAAAGTGACCGATTTTTTGGAACGGCGCCAAGACGAACGGCCGCTGTTCTTATACGTAAATCTGCAGGACTCGCATTTTCCTTATCATCATCGCTATGTGCGAAACATCGTCAGCGATACCGCGCTGACGCGGTCTAAGATCGCGCCAAATCGGGCGGCGGACCTGTGGTCGACGTACGTCAACACCGTTGCCAATGTTGACGCCGGTGTGGGTGATATCGTGGAAGCCGCCAAACGCCTGTTGAGAGATCCGGCGCCGGGCATTATCGTGACATCGGACTCTGGCGAAAGCCTGTACGACGACGGCAAACTCGGGCACGGTACGATGGTCAACGATAATCAAACCCGGGTCCCATTGATCATCAATAATCTCGCCATGGAGATTGTGCAGCCCTTTGGACATGTGCAGCTACGCGATACCCTGTGGCGTGCGTTGGAAACGGGGTCTGACTTCGATCGGAATCCAACACTGCGAGACGACCCGGAGGGACAGGTGTTTCAGTACCTGGGTAATTTTCAACGCCCACGTCAGATAGCGGTGACACGAATGGACGGGCGCAACATCTACGATTTTAGAAACGGCCTGTTTCAAACGACCGACGGCACATGGCACAAAACTGATGATCTATCTGAAGCTGACAAAAAGACCTTTCAGAAGTTGGTAAACCTGTGGGAGCGTACACTTATCGCGATTCAAGCGGTCGACAAAAAGACCAGTGGATAGTCCAAGTTCTGTCCAAGACGATTTCTTTATCATATGCGTTGTAACTATCAATACATACGAACTTAGAGTCTCATTTGTTAGAGGTCTAGATATTTGAGTATCGAATATCATGATATACCAGAGGCTGGTAATTGATCCGCAAACGCTGCAAAATGGTATCGTCAACCTGATTAATGGCTTACATACCGATCGGTATCGGCACGCCATCGTTTGTCTCACCGACTACACGGATTTTCGTATGCGCCTTCAGCGGGATGTCCCCATAGTCGCGCTGCACAAGCGCGACAGAAACGATCCGCTGTTGTTTCTGCGGCTGTGGTCGCTGTTGCGTAAACACCGTCCCGCGATCGTGCACACCCGTAATCTCGCGACATTGGAGGCACAATTGCCGGCATTTCTTGCCGGTGTCAAATGCCGGGTGCACGGGGAGCATGGCCGCGATGTGCACGATGTCGACGGAACCAGCCGCAAATACCGCCTGCTCAGACGGATGTTCCGTCCACTGGTTCACCAATACGTAGCGGTATCACAGGAATTGGAAACGTACCTGAGTGAGGCCATAAGAGTGCCGGGAGAAAAGCTCTCGCATATTTGTAATGGCGTGGACACGGAATCTTTCTATCCGCGCGCGGGCCCACGACCGCAACTCAACAAAGCGGGATTCGTGCAAGCGGACAGTGTCGTTATCGGTACGGTTGGGCGATTGGAGTCAATAAAGGATCAGATGACGTTAGCGCGGGCGTTTATCGAGTTACTCGAACGCGTTCCGGAACGACGGCAACGTTTGCGGCTGGTTATGATCGGGGAAGGTACGCTGCGGCATCAGATGCAAACATTACTCGAACAGGCGGGCTGCGCCGATATCGCCTGGTTGCCGGGTGAGCGAGAGGACATTCCGGAACTCATGCGTTACTTGGATATTTTTGTGTTGCCTTCGCTTGCGGAAGGTATATCGAATACGATCCTGGAAGCGATGGCGAGCGGTCTGCCGGTGGTCGCCACCCAGGTGGGCGGCAACAGTGAACTAGTGGTCGAAGGCGAGTCGGGATTCCTGGTTCCGCGAGGCGATCCAACTTCCATGGCCGGAGCAATCGAACGTTACCTCGAGGATCCGCAGCTCGTTTCGCGGCATGGATGGCAAGCGCGGAAACGCACAGAGGAAAACTTCAGCATCAACGAGATGGTGCATCGCTATACCGATCTCTACGACCGCCTTCTAAAAACCAAAGGTTGTCTTGATCCACTCACCGCGAGCAGCGCCGCACGCTCACCGGCCCCATGAAATACGGTATCTGTGGCGTAGTTTTGAACAGCTCCGTGGTCCGCCAGCAGCGACGCTGAACATGTGCGGTCTGGTAGGCATCTTTGATTCCCGCGAACGCCGGCCGATCGACGAGCGGTTGCTCTCGCGGATGAATGAGTCGCAGATCCACCGCGGGCCCGATGCCGATGGGTTGCATGTCGAACCTGGTCTTGGACTGGGGCATCGACGCTTATCTATCATCGATCTGTCCAACGGGTCACAGCCCCTTTCTAACGAGGATCACAGCGTAGTCGTTGTTTACAACGGCGAGATCTACAACTTCCAGGACCTGGAAAAAGAACTGAAAGCGGCGGGTCACGTGTTTCGCACGCGCTGCGACACCGAGGTGATTGTCCATGCATGGGAACAATGGGGAGCGGCGTGCGTTGAGCGCTTTCGCGGCATGTTCGCGTTCGCGTTGTGGGACCGCAATTGCGAGACGTTGTTTCTTGCCCGCGACCGTATTGGTATCAAGCCGTTGCACTACGCCTTGTTGCCGGACGGTGTGATCATCTTCGGCTCCGAACTCAAAGCGCTCGTGCTGCATCCCGCGTTACGCAAAGACATCGAACCGCGCGCGGTGGAGGAGTATCTGGCGCTGGGCTACATCCCGGATCCGCGCACCATCTTCAAAGACGTGCACAAGTTGCCGGCGGGCCACACCTTGGCTGTGCGTCGCGGACAGCCACCGGGCGAGCCCCGCAGGTATTGGGACGTATCGTTTCAGCCCAACGGCGTCAAGTCAATCGGCGAGGCCCAGGAGGAACTCCTTGACCGGTTGTCGGAAGCGGTACGCATGCGGTTGATCGCCGAGGTGCCGCTCGGCGCTTTTCTCTCCGGGGGGGTCGATTCGAGCGGCGTGGTTGCGATGATGGCGCGGGCGTCCGACGATCCGGTCAACACATGCTCCATCTCCTTCGGGGATCCGGAGTTCAACGAATCCGCGTACGCGGAGCAGGTAGTGCAGCGCTACCGCACGAATCATCAAGTGCAACAGGTCGATCCCGATGATTTCGACCTTGTCGATCAGTTGGCGGCACTGTACGACGAGCCCTACGCCGACAGCTCCGCAATCCCCACCTACCGGGTATGTGAGCTTGCGAGAAAGCGAGTGACCGTAGCATTGTCGGGGGATGGCGGCGATGAAAATTTCGCTGGGTACCGCCGGTACCGGTGGCATATGTATGAGGAGCGGTTGCGTAATCTGCTCCCGTTTGCACTTCGGCGGCCGTTGTTCGGCATGCTCGGCGCGCTGTATCCAAAAGCCGATTGGGCGCCGAAGATCTTTCGTGCCAAGTCGACGTTGCAGGCGGTGGCGAGGGACTCGATGATGGGTTATTTCCACAATTTCTCGATGCTACCGGACGACATTCGATCGCGGCTATTCACCCGCAGCTTCGACCGGGATTTGAGCGGTTATAACGCCGTCGACGTATTTACTCGTTATCAATCCGAAGCCCCCGATCACCCACTGTCCCGCGTTCAGTATCTCGACTTCAAGACCTATCTGCCGGGCGATATCCTGACCAAAGTCGATCGCGCCAGCATGGCGCATTCTTTGGAGGTGCGGGTTCCGATACTGGACCACGAATTCGTGGACTGGGTCTCCGGTCTGCCGCCCGAATGGAAGCTGCGGGGCCGGGAGGGTAAGTACGTTTTCAAACAAGCGCTCGAACCTCACCTGCCAAAAGATCTGCTCTATCGTCCTAAAATGGGATTTGCCGTACCGCTCGCCAAATGGTTCCGGGGGCCGCTGCGGACGCGAGTGCGCGAGGCCCTGCTGGGAGAAATCATGCAGGAAAGCGGCATTTTTGAAATGGGCGCGCTGAGAGAACTGGTCGAGCGGCACCAGTCGCGCGCGCGCGACTACAGTGCAGCCATCTGGGCGCTGCTGATGTTCGAATCTTTCTATCGGAATACCGTGACCGGAAAGACGCGGCGAGACAATGGAAATATTTCCGGGAACATGCGCGCGGGAACCGGGTATGCCCATGGCTAAACTGCCTTTTGTGCACGAATTCTGATGCGAATTCTTCACATCCTCGATCATTCCATTCCGTTGCACAGCGGCTACTCCTTTCGCACCTGCGCCATCGTGGACCAGCAGCGATCGCTCGGTTGGGACACGTTTCACATCACTACCCCGAAGCACAATGAGTCCGCCGGCGATACACCATTGGAAGAAGACGTCAATGGCCTGCATTTTTATCGCACACCCCGGCCGCAGGGTACCGTGGCCAAGTTGCCGGTGCTGGGACAATGGTCATTGGTGCACGCGACCGTCCGCCGGTTGAATCAGATCGTTCCCGCCATCAAACCGGACATCTTGCATGCGCATTCGCCCGCGCTTAATGGCGCGGCGGCCCTCGATGTGGCCAGACGATTTGGTATACCGGTCGTTTACGAAGTGCGGGCGTTCTGGGAAGACGCAGCCATTGATCACGGCAACAGCCGAAAGGGAGGCGCTCGATACCGCGTGACGCGCGCGCTCGAGACACGGGTCTTACGAAGAGTGGATGCGATCACGACCATCTGCGAAGGCCTGAGAACGGAAATGCTAGACAGAGGAATCAGCCCCGGGAAAATAACGGTAGTTCCTAACGCCGTTGACGCCGATCGCTTTACCATCGAAGACTCTTCCAGTGCCGCTCTCGCGTCGGAGCTTGGCCTCAATAATGCCGAGGTCTTGGGTTTTGTCGGGTCTTTTTACACCTACGAAGGACTTCCGCTGCTGATTGAAGCGATGCCGGAGATCATCGCGCACAAACCCAATGTCCGCGTGCTGCTCGTCGGCGGCGGCCCCGACAAAGAACGAATTCAGCAGCGGGTGGCGGCACTCTCGCTACAGAAGTTTGTCGTGTTTACCGGGCGCGTTCCCCATGAAAGTATCCATCAGTACTACGACCTGGTCGATATCTGTGTCTACCCCCGATACGCTACCCGTCTCACCGATCTGGTGACGCCGCTCAAACCGTTAGAGGCCATGGCCCAGGGAAGGCTGGTCGTCGCCTCGGATGTCGGCGGTCACCGGGAATTAATCCGGCACGGCGAAACCGGTGCACTGTTTCGTGCTGGCGACGCGTCGAGCCTGGCGAATACAGTCATCGCCTTGCTAAACGCGCGGGAGACGTGGCCGGCCTATCGCGATGCGGCACGCGCGTTCGTGGAGAACGAACGCAATTGGCGCACCGGTGCCTCACGCTATGAACCCATCTATCGAAGCCTGCTCGACGAAAGCAGCCAGCGGCGACGCACCGCCTAGCGTCCAAAAAGACGCTTTACCGAGCGCGGAGCAGCCTAGGTTGGCCGTATTTACCACGCTATTCCCGCATGCGGGCGAACCCACAGCGGGGTTGTTCGTCCGTGAGCGCATGTTTCGCGTCGGCCAGAAGATACCGCTCGTGGTCGTCGCCCCGCGACCGTGGTTTCCGGCCCAGAGATTGATCCGATTCTGGTGGCCGCATTACCGGCCGCCGGCACCGAAATGGGAGATGCAGCAGGGCTTCGACGTGTACCGCCCGCGATTTCTTGCCGTCCCGGGATTGTTCCGTGGGCTAGACGGTTTGCTCATGGCGCTTGGGTGTTACCCGGCAATGCGGCGGCTCAAGCGCCAATTTCGCTACTCGATCATCGACGCGCACTTTGCCTATCCGGAAGGCTACGCGGCGACATTGCTCGGGCGATGGTTGCAGACACCGGTGAGCATTACGTTACGCGGAACCGAGGTACCCATGTCGCGTACGTCGCGTCGAAAACCGATTTGCGTGGCGTTGCAACAAGCATCCCGCGTATTCGCGGTCTCCAATTCGCTGCGCGAGTTGGCGGTAGACCTGGGCGCGGATGTATTCAAGATCGCGGTCGTTGCCAACGGCGTTGATACGGAAAAGTTTCAACCCGTCCCCCGGCACGAAGCCCGGCAGGCACTGGGGATCGATAACGACGCCAAGGTCCTGATCACCGTAGGCGGTCTCACCGAACGCAAAGGATTTCATCGTGTTATCGAGTTATTGCCCCGCCTGCGCGAGTTATTTCCGAATATTATGTATCTGATCGTGGGTGGCGGCTCGGCGGCGGGAGATTGGCGCGAACGGCTGCAGCAGATTGCCTATGATCTCAATGTCGAAGGACACGTGCGCTTTTTAGGGACGATTGCTCCGGAAAAACTCAAAGTGCCATTGTCTGCCGCCGATGTGTTTGTGCTTCCTACTACCAATGAAGGTTGGGCCAATGTGATTTTGGAATCGATGGCTTGCGCTACACCAGTGGTTGCGACGGATGTGGGCGGCAATAGGGAAATCGTCTCCAGCGCCGCGTTGGGGTTCATCGTGCCTTTCGGCAATACGGAATCGCTCTATCGGGCGCTGGTTGACGCGCTGACGCGCGACTGGGATGCAAGATTGATGGTTGATTATGCTCGAGCCAATACCTGGGACAAACGAGTTAAAGTGTTGGTCTCAGAATTACACGAGATGGGAACTTAGTAAACTCAAATCGTGCTTGAACATTTCCTCAACTGTTACGTCTTGAAGGCTGACCCCCGGTGAAGGACCTGTACACGACATTCGTTTCCAAGTTTTTATTTCCCGTGCACGAGCGCTTCAAGGGGCACCACACAGCGCGAGTACTTAAGGAGATGGAAGCCAGTCAATGGTGGCCGCTCGACAAACTACAGGACTTGCAAGTGCGAAGGCTGCGCGGATTACTCGAGCATGCGCGTGACCACGTGCCCTATTATCGAGAGCTGTTTCATCGTATTAATTTTTCTCCGCACTCCGTCCAATCAATCGATGATCTGCAACGACTCCCGTTGCTTTCGAAGCAAGATATTCGGATGAATTTAGAAAGCATGAAGGCCGATCGTGCTCGAGATCTGACGCGATTCAATACCGGTGGGTCAACTGGCGAACCCCTTATTTTTTTTATGGGTAAACAGCGTTTCAGTCACGATGTTGCCGCCAAGTGGCGGGCTACGCGTTGGTGGAACGTCGACATCGGAGATCGAGAGCTCGTGGTGTGGGGATCGCCCATCGAAATCGGCGCCCAAGACCGGGTGCGTAGTGTCCGTGATCGTGTACTGCGCACCCAGCTGCTCCCGGCCTTTGAAATGTCTAAGACCAAGCTTGGTGAATTTATTGATCAGATCGTACGCGTTCGCCCGAAGATGCTCTTTGGCTACCCGTCTGCGTTTGCATACCTCGCTCAACACGCGCGGGATATGGGACAAGATATGGACGCTCTTGGGATCGAGGTGGTATTTGTGACATCGGAATGTCTTTACCCGCACCAACGGGAGTTGATCGAGGAGGTCTTTGGTTGCCCGGTCGCCAATGGCTACGGGGGCCGTGACGCCGGCTTCATAGCCCACCAGTGTCCTGCGGGCGGACTGCATATCACGGCAGAGAGTGTCATTGTCGAGATTGTTGACGCTAATAACAAAGTCGTTTCTCCTGGATGTGCTGGAGAGGTCGCGGTTACGCATCTGGCGACGGCAGATTTTCCGTTTATCAGATATCGAACTGGCGACATCGCGGTACGCAAAGAAGAGTCCTGCAGTTGCGGTCGAGGCCTTCCGCTCATGGACGAGATTAAAGGCCGTGCCACCGATTTTATCGTCGCCCAGGACGGAACGGTGATGCATGGACTGGCATTGATCTATATCGTTCGAGGCATAACTGGCGTAAAGGAATTCAAGGTCATACAGGAATCCTTGGATCAAACGCGAATCCTGCTGGTAATAGATAATACCTTCGACCAGTCCCAGCTTGAAAATATTCGAACTGCGGTCATGCAGCGCCTGGGCGCATCGGTGAATGTGACAACCGAGTTAGTGGACGAGATACTCCCCGAGGCATCAGGCAAATACCGATATGTCGTCAGTCATGTTGCGGCCTGACAACGCAACCCCAGCGCGTGTATCACCGCGAGAGAACGCGGTTCGCAATGCGCTCAAGGCAAGGTCTTAATGTTGTCATCCCGACTAGCGCAGCGCGGAGGAATCTCACCCTGCCGCACGTGCCGCCGTCATCCAACACGGCGAGATTCCTCGCGTGGCTAGGAATGACATGACTTGCTGGCACTGCGGTGTAGTGGGACAGGAATGATTGCTGATGCAATGAAAATCAGCGCAGTCATCCCGGCTTACAACAGCGCAACGTTTCTACCGCAAGCAATCACCAGCGTGCTCGCCCAATCTGAGTCGATTTCTGAGATTATCGTCGTGGACGATGGGTCGACCGATGATACCCGGGGCGTCTTGGAGCAATTTGGATCGGCCGTCCAATATGTTCATCAGGAGAATCAGGGCCCCTCGGCCGCGAGGAATCGCGGCATCGACTTGGCCGAAGGGGATTGGATCGCGTTCTTGGATGCCGACGATCAGTGGACGGAGGATAAAACCCAGGAACAAATCGAGATCGTCCGGAGACATCCGGAGGTCGCGCTGGTCGCCTCAGACATGGCGGAAGTGGATCCCTCCGGTAACGTTCTTGTTCCATCTGTTCTGAACAAACATCATCTGCTCGATTGGCTGAAAAGCCTCAACGGTGCCCCGATTCCGCACGCCATGGCCGCCCTGGTACAAAAAAATTTTATCCCTACAGGGGCCGTCTTAGTCAACAAAGCGGTTTTGGATCAGGTCGGCCGATTTGATGAACAGCTTCACTTCGGCGAGGATTTGGAACTTTGGGTGCGGGTATCCATGCGCCATGCGATCGTGTGCGTGCCGAAGGTACACTTACTCCGCACAAGGCATGGATCTAACCTGGTCAACGCAAATACGGAAATGTTTCAAGATTTGGTTGAAGTGATGCAAAGGATACGTCATTACGGTACCGATACCCTCAAAGCGCAAGGTGTAAATATGGATGCGCAGGTCGCGCAAGCTTGGTCGAATCTAGGCTATTGGCTGTTCAGTGAACACGAAAGTGTGCTCGCGCGGTCCGCGTTCCGAGCGAGCCTCAAAGAATATCCGTCGTTTAGAGCGCTGATTTATTATCCATCATGCCTGTTGCCACCAAGCCTGCTGTACAAACTCCGAGGCTGGAAGCAGCACTGGCATAAATCAACAGAAACTAAGGATGTCTAATGCCCACCCAAGGCGTGTTTTATACGTTGAAAACGGCATTGGGTATGGGGGTGCGGTGATTTGCCTCCGACATCTCGTACGCAATTTAGATCGAAGCAAATATGTACCCTTAGTAGTCACGGGTCGAAATTCAACCGAATACCGCACTATCCCGGATGATGCGCCGTGGAAGCCCATTCGTGACCAAATTTGGGACGTCTCGAGGGCCAAGACGATCGTGTCGAGTACACTCTGGATTCGAAAGGTACCCGGCTTACCAACCCTGTTGAATCAAGTCGTCGCCCGTGCGGATGATGTGGTCAACTTCGTGCCGTTTTTTATCAGACTTTTGTGGACGGCGTGGCGGTTTCATACGGATCTGGTGCACGCGAATAATGAACCATTATGTAATCGTGCCGCGCTATTGGTCGGAAAGGTTCTACGAGTTCCGGTCGTCTGCCATGTCCGCGGCAGCCAGAGCGGTTCGATGATGATGCGGTGGCTATACAAGATACCGCGTCATTTCATATCGGTGTCGCACTGGATCGCCGAGGGTATAAAAGCGGTGGGCGTGTCGACTGAAAAAATTACGGTCGTCTACGACGGTATCGCACTGGATCAATTAGATATCCATGCCGATGGCGGCAGGTTCCGCCGCG
>CAMYKK010000102.1 GCA_947258975.1 uncultured Gammaproteobacteria bacterium | reverse complement strand
GTACAGACACTGACTTGGCCTTTATCCATGCCGTACTGGCGCGGACCGATCTCGGTGGTGCGTCCGCACCATCCCAAGAAATCGCGGCGACAACACCGAGGCCACCGGCGGGCGCAACGCCTCATGATCTCACCAACCGAGAGCTCGACATCTTGGAGATGCTGGCGCAGCGTCTGCAAAACAAGGAGATCGCAACCAAGCTGTTCATCTCGACCCACACCGTCAATTACCACCTCAAACACATCTACCAGAAACTCGGCGTCGGCGACCGCCGGCAGGCGGTGACAAAAGCCGCCGAACTCGGGATTCTTCCACCAACCTAACCGAACCGCCTCGCGTCGCCCGCCGCACCGCGATTACCAGCGCGCCCTACTCATTTCCCCCTTATCACTAGCCTGGATTTCTCACCGCCCCCATAGAAAAAGGCTGCATACTCTGGCATAAAGGTTGTGCGAACAAACAGTTATGCGCGCGAGGAGCAGCAGCCTTATGAGCACAGAGTGTACTGCAGAGCAATTAGAATTTCACGGTTTAAAACGTCGTCGTGTGGTGGGTGGATTTGACGGAGGTCGGATCAGTTCGGATGGTGGTGGGTTGTTGCTGCGGGAAGTCGAGCGGCGCACGCACGTTCTGAAGCGCTTGGCCGAATGTTTTGTCGATCATCGGGATGCGGATCAGATTGAGCATTCGGTGGAGTCGTTGATCAAGCAACGGGTGATGGGTTTGGCGTTGGGGTATGAGGATCTCAATGATCACGATGCCTTACGTCACGATCCGTTACTGGCGGTGCTGAGCGACAAGCCGGATCCTTTGGGAGTGAAGCGCAAGCGGGATATGGATAAAGGCTGTGCGCTGGCGGGCAAGAGCACGTTGAACCGTCTGGAGTTAACGCCGCAGGACGCCGATGCGGCGAGTCGTTATAAGAAGATTGTGGCGTGCCCTGGGGCGATGGACGATTTGCTGGTGGATCTTTTTCTGGAGGCGCATGGCACACCTCCGGAGGAGATTGTTCTCGATGTGGATGCCACCGACGATCCGTTGCACGGGCATCAGGAGGGGCGTTTCTTCCACGGCTACTATCGCAGTTATTGCTACTTGCCACTGTATATCTTTTGTGGCGAGCATTTGTTGTGTGCGCGGTTGCGTCCCGCCGATCGGGATGGGGCGGCGGGTACGGTAGAGGAGTTGGAGCGTATTATCGGGCGGATTCGTGTGCGCTGGCCAAACACGCGGATGATTGTGCGCGGGGATTCGGGCTTTTGCCGAGAGAATCTTATGGGTTGGTGCGAGGCCCATGGCATTGATTATGTGGTGGGATTTGCCAAGAACGAGCGCTTGAAAGCGGCTATTGCCTCGCAGATGGAGACCGCCAAAGCGCAGTATGAAGCCACTGAGCAGGCCGCTCGGGTGTTCCGAGACTTTCGCTATCGCACCCGTAAGAGCTGGTCCCGGGAACGGCGCGTGATTGGCAAGGCCGAATATTTGGCCAAGGGCGAGAATCCCCGTTTCATCGTGACCTCCTTGCCCGCCGAGCACATCGATGCGCGAACTTTATATGAACAACTGTATTGTGGTCGCGGCGATATGGAGAACCGGATCAAGGAACAGCAGCTGGCGTTATTTGCCGATCGCACCTCCACCCATGCGATGGGTTCCAACCAACTGCGGCTGTATTTTTCTTCCTTCGCTTATGTGCTGATACAAACATTGCGGCGTTTGGGTCTGAGAGACACCGCCCTGGCTAAGGCCCAGTGTGACACCATTCGTTTGAAGCTATTCAAGATCGGCGCCCACATCCGTATCAGCGTCCGCCGGGTCCGGATCGCGTTCTCGGAAAGTTATCCGTACGCGGATCTGTTCCGAGAAATACTGCGACATCTTCATCGTATACCGTTGCGCTGTTAAGTCCGTACCGGCGCAATGCTCTGTTGGCACGCTGGTCCACTCAGCGCAGGGACCGCTATGTCCACGCTTCTTTCAAACGCGATAAATCGCCGTCTCGACGAACATAATCGGCAACACAACGTGCGATTTTGCGACCAACCCAACCAACGCGGTTACACAAATCGATTCCACTTCCCGTTCGAGGCCTGATCCGGCAATTTCACACGTTCCGGTGAGAAATCCAGGCTAGTAGCGGCGACCGGCAAAGGTGACCGCACTAAGGCAGGAACATCTTACGTCGTATTGGTAAATAGAAAGATTTCGTTTGTACAAAAGTTTTTAAATTATCTTGATGGCAGGTAAGAAAACCGAAATACCAAAAATTTGTTCCTAATTTTTGTATTGTTTTGCCGCAAGATCTGCCCGGCATTTGGGTCGCTGGTTCCTAAGCATGTTTGTTAGGTTTCAGTCTCGGCGATACATCTTATGATCAGCGTGATGCACTAGCCGAAACGACACGAATTGTAACCGCGCTCCAACGGCCAACAGAACAACAACTGTGGTGAGACGACAAAGAGAGTGTGCAGTCTCTCCTTACAAAAAAAAGGTGTTGGAAACGGATCATCAATCACGAAACCTTAGTCGAACTTATTTATTCCATTCGAACGAAAAGTATCATTGTTAAATTATCCGAATCGTTGGAAAATGTCCGCAAGCTGCCGGGAAATGACCGCAGTGCTGTATTTACTCACTGCGATCTTCCTCGCGTAATTTCCCCATCCAGCGAACTTGTCACGGTCAACGATACAAGCCTCCATTGCCTCGAACCACTCGTCAATGTCTCTAGGCAAATAGCATCTGCCTCCAAGATGTTGTGCTACGTTTACGTTCATACCCACGGGTGACGCAATGAACGGGATACCGGTTGCCATATATTGAAGCACTTTGAATGCGCACTTACCCCGCGACCACTCATCATCAGTGAGTGGCATGATTCCGGCATCAAAAGATTGGATATCCGATACCTCGTTATCCTTCGACCATCGCTTGAACAAAACGCGATCAGCGGGCACGTGTTCCATTCTCGGCGGTTTATCGGCTACTACCAGTAGAACCACATCGTCATATTTCTTGAAGATGCGATCTAACGCCGACTCTATCATATAGAGGAAGGGGAACCCCGACGAGGTGCCAATCCAACCAAAGACAAAGCCACTGCTACCGCCGTTTGACTCGCGGCGAACGGGCACGAATCGGTTCGTATCGACCGCGGTGGGTACTATCTCGATATCTCTTGCGTATTGCGAAAACCAGTCCGCGAGATACTCATTGCCAACAATGGTCAAATCAGCACGCCTGGCCGCAGACGCAGCCAGGGCCTTTCCAAACGGTGGCTTTAGCCATATCGCATCATCGACATCGAATACGAAAGGGGATCTTATAACCAACTCAAACGTTGGTACCCCAGCCTGAAACTCCCTCTGTAGCCAGATGACGTCTTTCCCGTAACTTTTGATTATTCCCGGAATTCGTGTGCCCAACCTGAGAGCGGCCCATACGCCGTACAACGGGGGGAAATATTTACGTGTGTTTAATCGAGCCAATCGACCCGGCATATCGGAATACGCGTCGATCGACGGGCAGTATTCCTGGACGTTCACGCCAAGTTTCTCGAGGTGCCCGATATATTGCCGGACTCGGAATCTTGCCGCCGGTACATTACACCCCGTGGTGAGCGCAGCCACTTCCACCATACTGAGAGTTACCGGCCAAGAGGCCGTTTATGGCCGACACAAATCATATTTACGGAAATAATGCGCGCCCAACCGCCTTCTGAGAAATAGATCAGTAGTCGTAGGAAAAACCGAACGGCGCTTACGATCAACTTCTTTACGGCGAACATGGGATTATAGATTCCGATTTCCTCCTGATAACATTCTATGTCAGAAAACTCTGCGGTAAGCAGTAAGTGCCGCAATGAGTTTTCATGAAAGGCGGTCGTATGGGTCAGGTCGATGTATCTTGCGAAATAGCCCAATGGATAGGACGAATTCGGCGTTTTTATTATCACCATACCGCCATCTCTTAGAGAGGCATGTACGGCCCGCATGAAGTCAACAAGACGTTCAACAGCCACATGCTCCAGGACATCATTCAGAACGACTACGTCAAAAGCTTCCTTGTGTTCGTTCAGATAAGTAGCGGAATCGGTTACAGTTCCGATATCCAATTCCGGATCCAACTGATTTGCCGCTCTTGCACAATCTTCGGATAGATCGATTCCCCTGATATTCGTAAAACCTGCACCTTTTAAATAGTGAAGGAACTGACCGAATCCGCAGCCTAGATCCAAGATTGATGAATCCTTCTCCAGGCCTTTGAAAAACTTGCGATAATTCCAATCGAATTTTCTGCGCTGACGCGCGAGAGTTTCCAGGTCCAATTTCTGGCTCGCGTCCCGGGAGAGGTAGTGCTTATGATATGTCTTCTGAATTCCGTTCATACTCCAATACCCTGGATTCCGTATATAAAACAAAGGTTAACGAACACACGGAGCCCGAGAGTAGTGCAATGGCGCCGGCCAAAATTCCCATGTTTCCAATCAGGCTTAGCAACACCAGCACGTTTACCACGAGAAATATGACCTGTGACAGCAAATTTATCCGTGTCGATGCCAACCCGCGGCTGACGAGGTGCCATGCCTTCAGCTGACTGTGAAATTGAACCGAACATAGAATACTCAGGGTCATTAGCATCCAGAACGAGAGCGGATAGCGATATATCCATACAATGCCCGCGCCAAACAAGAATGTTGCCACGAAGACGACAGGATAGCCAAAGCCGGATACTCTTCGAATAACCCGCCCAATTTCAATGGTGTCGTATTGACAAAACAGCGGGAATACGTAGACCACCAATAAGGCGATGAATGTGGACATGAGACCATAAGTGGCAAGAAAATGAGCTTGATAAACCCCTACGTCTGCAGCGCCCAGAATACGATGGATTAACATTCGATCAATGCTGAATGCGAGGAGGCCGACAACAGCTGTGGACAGCAATATACCCCCCCGATTAAACACTTGCGGCAATAGATCACGATCAAATGGTGACCGGATGCCTGAAATGATTCGCCTGCCGGCGACCGGCAATGCCAGAAAATAGCCCGCGATCAGCGCCCAGACCATCTGATGGTTCTGCGAGTCAAGGACATGGATTGCGAATACGACAAGCGCCAGACTCCATATCGCCCACAAGTTCTCCAGCGTGACATAGCCACGCCAGTCCTGGAATCCCTGGAATATCATTTTACCCAACGTCCACCAGCCGATAGCCGCACATGCCGCAATGATGGCTATTGTCTCACGATGCGACACTCCGAATATTGTTTTTAACCACGGCGAAAGTACGTACAGCAGCGGCAGATATAAAACAGTCGCAACAGTCGTGATGATCAGTGTGGCGTACACTATTTGATACTTTCTTTTCTCCTCCGTTTCGGTGGTCGCCAATCTTACGAAAGCAATACCCCAACCATTGCTTATTGGAAGGTAAAGAAAACCCGCGATCACAAGTATAATGGTGATTTCTCCGTATATTTCAGGACCCAGGGTTCGTCCAATGTATACCTGGGTCGCCAAAGACAAGAATTTTGCAGCCAACATGCCGATACCGTAGAACAGAAACTGTTGAACGGTACGCTCCGCGGTTATCGTGATAGGCTTCCCGACTATCCTGGTGCAGGCACTGAGTAGAAATTCGGTCACGCGTTCGGACATTCCGACAAACATGACTATTTGTTTTCGGGTAAAGATGTTTTCATATTGTTTAGTATTGACTGCAACCGGCCAATATGGATTTGCGATGCAAATCACATGAATTGTTGTTGGACGTCATCGATTAAAAGAAAGACTCACTCGGCGACGGCGGAAGAGTTACGCTTGAGACCTGTGCCATCCGGGAGACGAACCATTACCAACCAGCACATGAAGATAACGACCAACCGCTTCCTCGGCGTCTATCGCTTGATGTGTTTGTCCCGACTCGGAGCCGAGCTCGTTTTCAATGGCCAGCGCAAGTGCGCTACTGTCGCCCACCGGCACGATCTCGACTCCGGCGTTGGATACCAAGTCACGTACCGAGAGATCGTAATCCGTTGCGACGACCGGGACGCCAAGCACCAGTGCTTCGCGCAGCGCATTAGGCTGTCCCTCCCAATTGGACGATAGAACGAACAAATCGGCACGACGCATCCACCGCCACGGATTGGCGTCGAAGCCGACCAGTTGCATTCGAATTATGATCCCCAGTTCCTTCGCCAACCGCTCGAGCCTGGCCCGCTCAATTCCTTCGCCAACAATGATAAGTCGCGCGTTGAGCGCCTCGGGCAATAAAGCAAAAGCACGCATCAAAGTGTCGAATCCTTTCTGAGGAGTTAGCCGCCCCACGGAAATTATCACTCTGATTTCTCGATCGTCGAGCCAGGGGTGCTCAAGAGCGACCTTACTCTGTTCACGAATAAAAGGCACATCTATGGGATTGGAAACATAGTGAACGCGAGATGCCTCCACACCAATATATTTGATCAATTCCTCTTTCATGAACGTACTGAGCGCTATAACGGCGTCGGCGCGGGGGTAGGCCCACTTCATGAGTCGAAAACGAAAAGTGCCGGATACGTTTTTTAGACTAACAGCCTCGCGAACCACCACGCGAAACCTGACACCTGCGATTTCGCGTGCAATCAGCGCCACCAGGTTGGCGCCGGTGATCGTGCTCAATAACACGTCCGGTCGCTCTGTGTTTACCCACTTCACTAGACGCCCTATAGCGGATAGACCCAGCCCCAGCAGGCCAAGACAATTACTCTTCGCCGCAAGATTAACCAAGTTTACTCCATCGGGAACTGATGCGATTAGCGCGCCTGTGGCGCGTATTAGAACAAGATCCACCCGATGGCCGCGCTCTCTGAATTCTCGGGCAAGTATGAGCATTACACGTTGTGCGCCCCCCGCTTCGAGCTCCGGCAACAGCAACGCAACATGCGTCATGCGTTCCGGCTTCTCCATACCAAATACGCGTACAAAACCCATAATCTGTATCCGTGGTCACGCCCGCGTTCTCTGTGTTCCGCTAGCAACGTCGATACAGCTTTTGCGGACAAAGGACTCGTTTTATCTTCGCTCACCATTACGAGCAGCCGGTCACCAAGCGCGTCGCGGAACCAGGCGTGGATAGGCACACCAAAACCCTGTTTACGCCGACGCCAGATTTCATTGGGGAGGTGGTTCGAAAAAGTCGCGCTCAGCATACGCTTGCCTTTGAAGTGACCCCTATGCCAGCTACGTGGTAGCGAAAAAGCGAATTCAACCACGGCCCGATCCAGAAACGGCGCACGGGTTTCAAGCGAATGCGCCATGCTGGCGCGATCGACTTTCACCAGAATGTCTTGCGGCAGATATATAAGTGCGTCGGCCGTCATCATATGAGTAATATCGTCCAATGACGTCTGTTCCGGGATCTGAGGTGGTACATGGCCCATCCCCTCCAGAGCCGGGGCGAGTCGACGCAAATGCGACGGCTCAAACATCAGTGGTGCGACATAAGGAGTTTCCGCCTGCTGACGCGCAACTACGTCAAGAAACAGATGCGCTTTTTTCAGCATACTTCGGCTGTGATGTGCACCGGGCTCAGGCAATGCCCGAATAATCTTAGCAGCAAGATGCCGCAGGCCATCGGGTAATCGGGAATACCAACGGAGAACGTTACGCGCCTGATAGCGCTGGTAACCGCAAAACAGTTCATCTCCGCCGTCCCCAGAAAGCGCCACCTTAACTTCTTTAGCAGCGACACGTGAAACCAATGCCGTGGGTAATAACGACGAATCGGCGAACGGCTGGCCCACATGATCGAGCAGCAATCTCTCCAGTTCCCTCTGGTCCCACCCATGGAGTACTTCTTCATGATGTTCGGTCCCAAACTCTTCAGCAGCGAGTCGAGCATAAGCGCGCTCATCGAACGACGCATCTTCAAAACCAATAGTAAAAGTCTTTAGAGGACGCTTCAGATCCCTGCGGATGATGGAGCACACCAACGAGGAATCGACTCCTCCTGAGAGAAAAGCGCCGACTTCTACGTCAGCGACCAACCGTTTCGTGACCGCTGCAATTACTTTGTCCATTAATAAAAGCTGGGCCTCTTTTTTCGTGCCAGGGAATTCGTCGAGCGAAAGAGACCAGTACTGCCGCACACTTGGTTTTCGCCCGGGTGTCCAGCGCAAGCAATTTCCTGGCAATACTTCGCGAACGCGGCGATACGCTGTTGTCCCGGGCAAATAGAAACCGTATTTCAAATAATCGAATGTACTATCTTCGTCTTCCGCCCAAGGATTATCGGCCAAGCATGCGAGCGCAGGCAGTTCGGACGCGCAGAGGAATTCGTCCGAGTTGCATTGATAATACAAAGGTTTTTTGCCCATTCGGTCGCGGCTCAATAACAATAGTTCTTCGTCCGTATCCCAAAGAGCCAGCGCCCACATGCCTTCCATTTTCTCTACAAATGACTCTCCGTAAATGATAAGACCCGCAAGAACTACCTCGGTGTCGCCATGGGTTACGAAATTCCACTTTGATCGCAACTCGGTTCTCAGCTCTCGATAGTTGTATATCTCACCATTGAATACCAGCGAGTAGCGCTCTGCTGGGTCCTGCATAGGTTGGTGACTCGCGACCAGATCGATGATTGAAAGACGTCTGTGTCCAAGGACCACTGACCCGTTGATATGAGTTCCAGAATCATCAGGCCCTCGATGCACCAACCTCTCCAACGCTCGTTCCACCTTCCAGATCCGTTCGGCATCGCTCTTCGCAGGCTGATAGAAAAATACTATGCCGCACATACTACTTGGTTCATTGACTGCTCGATCATTGTTGTAACTACAACTCGGGCTGATATAAGTCGAGATACTTTTTTGCCGTCTCGTTCCATGACAGTTTGTTATCAATGATGTATTTATGTGCTTGCTTTCCCAGTTTCTCCCGGGTTTCGGCATCCTTGTAAACGCGAACAATCATTCCCGCTAATTGATCAATATCGCCCCACGTATAAAGAAAACCGGTCTCATCATCGTGCACAATCTCCCTGACACCATCGATATCGGTTGCAATAATTGGGAGTCCCGCTGCCATGGCCTCCAAAATTACATTGGGTCTACCTTCGCTGCTG
>CAMYKK010000101.1 GCA_947258975.1 uncultured Gammaproteobacteria bacterium | reverse complement strand
GCTTGTTGGGACAGGACGGTTTGTTCATCACGTGCTCCACACGTTAGACATGCTAAAGTATATCCAACGTATTGAAGGCGTGAGTGTTTTTAGAACTAGACCAACAGCTAACGACGGAAGTACCACTCGAGCAATACCGGACGGAGAGAGGATAGGGTTGGAGTTTTATAAGAACGAAGAAGGTAAGTGGGTTGCTTATGCGCTCAAGAAAGCGCCACACCTTCGCTTTGGCCCCGCTGCCATGGATTCGCCCAAGGCGTTGCGCCTGCGTGAGCTATTGAGTCTCAGCCCAGAGCAGCACATTTTTCCAATTGTCGATGTCGACATCGCCTCCACCGAAATGGATCGAGTAGTCAAAAGAGGTTATGCGGCGGGCCTCGACCCCGATACCACCTGGACGGAAGTTGCCCTACAGAACCGTTCAATGGGTGAGATCATGTTGTATGCGTCGAAGAGCGTTCAGGTTCCGCAGGAGGACGTGGATGCCGGGCTCACGACCGACGAGAGCAGCGCCATGGGCGAGCTGCTCACGATCCTGTACTCGAAGGAGCGGCCGCAGAACGCTGCAGTTGCCGTCGAGTTCAAGGATCATTGGTTTTACATCCGGGCGGACGACCTAAAGTCGAAGTTGACATTCGGCCGGCTCAATGCGCAGTTCGCGGTTACGGCCGGTACCGTACCGGGCAGTCAACCTGTGCTCACTATTCCGGTCGGCAGAACACCTTGAGGGCCCACGCCCACATGGCAATGAAAACCCGGGGAGAGCATGCATCTGCTCACAAGCCTTCCCGCCAAGGCTGTCACCAGCCGAACTATCTCTGGCTTTCGTTTGAACGACCAAAAAACCATGAACGAGAGAATCAATATCACCGTTCTGGAATCGCAGGCATACAAAGCGATATTCGGCCTGGACAAGTATCTGGGTGGTACCGATATCGATCCGTCCTCAAAAGAGTTGATCAAGATCCGAGCATCACAGATCAATGGTTGCGCGTTCTGCATTCAGATGCACACTGAACAGGCCCGAAAGCAAGGAGAGGCCGAGCAGCGGATATATGCGCTTTCGGCTTGGCGGGAGTCGCCGCTGTTCACGGAAGCGGAGCGGGTAGTGTTGGCCATGCCCGAGGAGATTACGTTGATTTCCGTACACGGAGTCCTCAAAGAGGATTGAACGGTACAATCACCGTCAGCGGCGTGCACCGTGCCGTTGCTAATTAGATAGCGAATCAACTTGTCCGTGACCACACGGAGGCGCAAAGAAACATATCATGAAGAAATTCATAAAGCGGATGGCCGTGATCATCGGCGGGTTGATCGTTGCCTTAGTGGCGGCGATCACCCTGCTGATGATGATCGGCGTGAGCCTGGATCTGAGCTGGATGCGTGGTGGTGTCGAAGCGTCGGCCGGTGCGGCGCTCGATCGGGATGTGCAGATCAACGGCCCCGTTACCCTGCACTTCTCCGGTACACCAGGCATAGAGGCGAACGAGGTGAGTATCGGTAACGTATCCGGTGCCAAGGCAGATCAGCTCCTTACCGCCGGATTGGTGCGGCTGAGCATTGGCTTATCGCCGTTGCTGAGAGGCAATATTCAACTCGGCGAGGTCACGGCGCAGGATGTGATCCTGAATCTAGAAAGCGATGCAAATGGCCGGGGCAACTGGATCTTCGGGGCCCACGACAACGGTGATCGCGAACCGGCGCCCTCACCCAAGGAGACGGATGCCACGTCAGCGGTGAAGACTGAAGAGCGCCGCTGGCGGTTGACCGGATTGGATCAGTTGTCCCTGCAGCGCGTTGCGGTCAATTACCATGACGCAGCGCTCAACAAGAGCGTCCAATTTGCCCTGGACAGCCTCGGGGGGCGGCGGCACCGGGAAAATTGGTCAGGTTCGATATTAGAGGTACGTTGCAGGATCAGCCCTTCGATCTCAGCCTAAACGCCGATGCGTTGGCGAAGCTTGCACAGCCCCGCGAGCCATGGAAGTTGTCACTGCGCGGAGAGATCGCTGGCACCCCAGTTGATGTGAAGGGTGGACTCGTACCCGGTGACAGGATTCGTACGCTGCAACTCGAAGCGGGTCTCGGCGGCGTCGACATCGGCGCTGCCCTGGCCTGGTTTGGCGTGGTCGAGAATCTGGAAGCGAAGGTCGGGAGCTTGAACATGAAACTCTCACTGACCGGTAACAGCCTCAAGGCACTGGTCAGCGACTCGACAATCGGGTTCCAGCTGCGCGACGGACAGTGGACGGTGCGCGACCCGAACACACAGGCGAGCTTTGACATCACTGCGCTGTCCGGAGATGTGCTGCTGGAGAAAGGCAGCGCCACCACCATCAAACTCAACGGTAAGATTAATGCAACCCCGGTGGGGATTGGGATCATCGGTGCGCCGCTTGCCGATTACGTGACGCCCACCGACGAGATCCCACTGACCATCGAGGTGGCACTCGCCCAGTCGCGCGTCAACCTGGCCAGCACCGTGGCGTTACCGATCTCAGAGCGAGATTTACGATTCAAGCTCGAGTTCCATGGCGAGCGGCTGGATGCCTTGAATGACTTATTCGCGCTTGATCTGCCGCCGGTTGGCCCGCTGGGACTGGAAGCGGATCTGGCCCTGACGCAGGCGGGCTACGACTTGTCCAGTTTGGTCTTGCAGGTCGGTGAAAGCCGGTTGCAAGGCCAAATGAATCTCAACACGTCGCTCGACAAGCCGAAGCTCGAAATCGTGCTGGGCTCACCGTTGATCCAGATCAACGATTTTGTTACCGCCAGGAAGGATGCCGCGAGACCCGTCGAGCCTGAGAAAGCGTCAGAAGCGGTCGCGGAAGAAAAGAAGTCGGCCGAATCACCAGAGCAAAAGGGAGAGACTTCCGAAAAAGGCGCTAGGAGCAGGCGGCTACTGTCTTACGAGATACTCAGCGCTATCGATGGCAAGCTTTCCGTCGAGGCCAAGAAGATCCTGTCGGGCGAGGATCAGCTCGGCGCTGGCAGCGTAAAAATAGCACTTGATGACGCTCGGCTGGCGATGGAGCCGCTGCGCGTTGATGTTCCAGGTGGAGGGATACAGGCCGATTTCGTCTACCAACCGACCCCGTCCGATGTCATCGTCGACCTGAAGATGAATGTCGAAAAGTTCGACCTGGGAATGCTGGCCCGGCGGGTCAAACCGGAAACCGACATGGGAGGACAGGTCACGCTCGACGTTATGCTGAGTTCGCGCGCCCCGGATCTGGAGACGATGATGGTCAATGCACAGGGTCATTTCGATTTCGGACTCAACCCGGAGAACTTTTCCGCCGGGATCATCGATCTGTGGGCAGTCAATCTGCTGTCTGCCGTCATGTCGGGGGTCACAAAAAAGGATGAATCCGTGATCAACTGCGTGGTCGTGCGTTTCGGGATAGAAGACGGAGTGATGAAGGAGAAGGCCATTTACATGGATACCACGAAGATGCGCGTAGCCGGAAACGCCGAGATCAACTTCAAGACCCGGAGGATCGATATCACAATGGCCCCGAAGGCCAAAAAACCCCAATTTTTCAGCCTCGCGACGCCAATCCAGATCAAGGGTAGCTTCGATGATTTTGGCCTGGGCATCAGGCCGGGCGGTCTCACCGGCTCGGTGATCTCTTTCGTGACCAGTCCCGTTACCGTTCCGTTTCGTAGAATCTTTTCAAAGGATGCCCCCGAAGACGGGAGAGAGGCCTGCGAGGCTGCTTGGGCAAGGACGGGCGATAACTGACGTGCGGACATTGCCGACAATTGATGAAATGCAGGCTGCGATAACTATCCGCTGCACAATATCGATGTGGATAAGTAGTTTGAGTCGCGCCACACGATCATCGGTAACCAGCACGCGTTCACGATGCCATACATGGCCGAGACGTTTGTCATTGCCGGCAGGCGTCGCCGGAACAGAAACTTAAAAGAAGATCCATGAAACGATTTCTTCGATTTGCCAAAACCACCCTCATCGGCGGACTGGTGGTGATTACGCCGGTTGCCCTGTTGTTGATGGTTCTTTGGGAGGTCGTGCAGCTGGTCTCCGGAATCATTGATCCAGTTGTGGCCATGCTTCCAGTGACGACGATTGCCGGGGTTAACGTGACCGCCATCGTGGCGTTGCTGTGTGTGCTTGGATTGTGTTTTGCGGCCGGTCTTGCCGCGCTCACTGGTGCCGGGGCGACACTGGGGAAGTGGGCGGAAGCCCGTCTCATACGGCTACCGGGTTACAAGATGTTCAAGGCGTACACCCGCGCTATGACGGGCTCACAAGCGCAGCAACTGCAACCTGCGCTCCTGGCTAATCCCATGGATGCTCAGGTGTTGGCTTTCATCATCGAGGAGGGTGAGACCCATTGTGTGGTGCTGGTTCCTAATGCGCCCGCGGTGATGGCAGGTTCGGTGCAACACGTACCCAAAGAGCGTGTCACCAAATTGAATATCTCTCTGGCTGAGGCTTCTCAGGTATTGTCCGAATATGGAATGGGAGCGATGCCTATGTTTGAGGACCAGTCCTACAGACTCAGCTCGACTGTGCCATCGATCTGAGTTCAACTCCGGCATGTGAAGAGTCGGCATCTACTTTCGCTTTTTCCATTTGCGTGATGGTCTGGTGCAGCGAAGCTAACGTTCCGCGATTCAAATACCGAAACCGTCCGCGCGTACGAACCATACTGGTGAACGTCTGCAAAGGCTAAGCTCAGCAGCCGTTCAGATCTCTGTTTTCGCATCCGCCCGAACGGCTCTTCCTGGCCGAAAGGGCCAGCTCAAGAAAATACCGTTAATGACAGCAATGGACACGGTGCGGGCATCTGACGCTGATTCTGTTTAATGCAACAATGCTGCAACGCGATAGGCTGAAGAATACTCATGCCGACGTTCGCAGAATCTGGACGAACTGGTGCTTTCGACCCTAACGGGTCAATTACAGAGGCGCCGCAAAGCCGACGTTCACAAGGTGGTTTTGTTACTCCCGGTAGTGCGATCCGCATTTGCTGGAATGGTATTCGTAGACGGACTGCTACAGTTATCCGATTACTTCAAGACTTAGCTCGGACCCCTGGGTCCATATGGTAGAGCACGTTGGTACCATCCTAGATGATTGAACCCACTGATTTGATGCGCGCCCTCGGCAACCCGAGGAAACCCGAGACTATCTGGCAGAAGCCGTTTGATTATGACTCTGGCCACTATCGACGTCTCTGCGATCTAACAAAACGCCCTTCGAACTCGGATTTAATAGATTACGTAAATGACTACGAGTACATGCCGAACACGCAGGTGGACTTGCTTAGGTTTCTGCTACCTCGCCTGCTAAAGGCTTGGGGCGAGGAACTGCTCGACCTCGCTCCAGACTACGGTGGTTATGCGGAACATTGCTTGGCAGCTTTCGCGAAGAAATCTCTGCGTCCAGCCTACCTGGATGAAAACGAGTTTAAGGCCACCGCGGACTATGTTGCCTCCCTCATTCGTGAGCGCAAGCTCCAGGAAAGATCATTGCGCCACCGTGGTACGCACGCGTCACCGTACAAGTGGTTTTACGCGCTTGGTTCCTTCACAGTCGTATTTCCTTACCTGAAGCTTCTTTGGGAAACGTGGTGGCAACTCAATAACGAGGCGTATGCGCTATGCGCTGTCCAGTACCTATCGTGCCTTCTATATGGAGACAATGACAATCCAGTATTTGCACCTTGGACAAAGACGGAAGGCGGTGGGCCACCGTCGTTGTGGGAAGTCGATGGACATATCTTTGAGAAAGCGACCTGCGCAGAGAATATTGAGTTTCTGAGGTCAACACTGACGACTCAATACGTAAGAGAGAAACTCGACCTTGCCTTTGACGTGGTAACGCAGCAAGACAATCGGAACGTCATCCAGATGATCCTTGGGGATTTTAACGACCGGTTACCACTACTCGAAGCCAAGCTTAAAGCGTTGCCGTTCGTGTTGGCGCAGCCGTGACAGAACGTACTTACCTGGGCGGATGTGCTAAATATGGATTTCAACGGCGCACAGAAATGAAGAGTACTTTAAAAGATGCTCGACGTTATCGTGGTTCCCTTTGGATTGCACTTACTTCGCTGCTTTTACTGTTCTCGCTAGAGCCCGCCAGATCTGATCTTTTGAGAGTCTTTGTTGAGCCTAAAGAAAGGAAAACGTTCTATTCAGAAGAGGTATTGAAAAAGAACGCTACTATAAGGGTCAAGGTAATAGATCGAGCCGGTGGCGGTGTTATTAGACTTCATCGTTGCGGTGAGGAATGCGACACCGCGGAAACAGTGATGTTGTGGGGGAACTATAGTAATGGTTCGTCTATTGAATACACCATCGGTGTTGAAGGACGATATTACCTTTGGGTAGAAAATCAACAGGAGGAAGTGGATGATAACGCAATCAAAATACAAGAGTGGGCAGATACAGAAGACAAGTTTCTCATCGTTTTTGAATCTGGGCTGAAAGTCGACGTACGAATAGATAGTGCAAATGCGCGTTAAGTGGCACTTGTAGTAATAGCACTTCGTTTACTTGCATGTTAAAAAGTATTCTTTGTCGCTTATCGATAAGCTTACTCAAATCGACGTTAGTAACGTTGAATATTTCACTTGCCGTTTTTCTTACCACCGGGGTTTGCGACGTCAACCCGAACGTCCGCTGTGTAAATCTTGTTTGACCGCAATTGGTCGGTCATGGTCGAACCCGGAGCTTCGCTGCGGTGCCGCAAAAACCTGCTCTCACAGCGGGTGCTAAATGCGTGTTCCCGACCTGTTGCGGACCGTTGAAGTTTGACTAACTGGTTTAGATCGCTGCAATGCCGAACCGCCGCTGCCGGCCAAAGCAGACGGCCACCCCGTTCAGATTGTCGGCAAAAAGCCGAAACAATTCGGCGGATTTCTACCATTCGGATTAGCGTAACGGATTCTATTCAGCGGCTTGCCGCATGAGCTTCGGGTCACCCCGCCGAACTTCCTTGTACAGGCAAACGCCGAACCAGTCCGGCATCGTGCGAACAAGATGGCGCGATCCGTGGGCCTTGATCGACTCGTTGCGGAGCGCTGTGCGCATGTCGAGGTCGCCTTCCCAGACTTCGACGATCGTGCGCACGCTCGAATTGATATAGAGATCGACGTCTTTGCCCGGGTCCTCGGTACACAGGTCAACCACATCGCCGTCGATGAGGAGCCACCAGGTGTTGTGCTTCGCGAGTTCATCGAACATCAAGCAGATGACGGTCTCGCCATCGGGCAGATGCTTGGTCTGTAGCCGCCGTTGCAGTTCCCGCATCAGGAATTCCACATCGAGTTCGTCATCCGTCAGTTGACCGCGTGCCCAGCGCATACCCCAGACTGCGAGGACTTCGAGCAACGGGCTGAGTTCCTTGCCGGCCGCGGTCAAGCGGTATTCATAGCCTCTCTGACCGGAAAGTTTCTTGCGAATGATGATACCGCATTCCTCAAGCTGCCTGAGCCTTTTGGCGAGCAGCGTCGGTGACATGCGCGACATCGCGCGCTGGAAATCATTGAATCGCGTCGTGCCCAACAAGAGCTCACGTAAAACCAGCAGCGTCCACTTTTCGCCGATGAGTTCGGTGGCCTTCGCCACCGGGCAGAATTGCCCGTATCCGCTCACTACACCACCTCCGTCTGCTGTTTCTAACTACAGAATATGTAGCTGAATACTACACTTCCTACAGTATCGGGCAAGGCGGCGAGTTCCCTAACATACTCTCCGACGGTCGCAATCCGTCACCAACATCAACTTTCCAGGAGAGATGAAATGACAACCAGTCATGCAATTGAACAGACGAGTGAGATGACAAATGGCGTCGACGTCGGCCAGATCATGGACGTGATCGGCGCAATCGAGGCAGACCCCGGCTACGCAAGATTTCAGTGGCGGGCCACCAACCAGTGGATCGACGGCGGCGTGAGCCGCAGCCGGATCAAGGACTTTTTCGCCGGCAACGCCGAGGACACGACGCGCAAAGAGGCCTTCACGCTCGATGCCGATGAACCGGCGATTGCTGCGGGACAAAACAGCGCGCCGAATTCGATGGAGTATGTGTTGCACGCGCTGGCCACTTGCCTGACAGGAACGCTCGTCTATCACGCGGCTGTGCGCAGGATTCGGATCGAAACCGTCGAATCGTCGTACACGGGCGACATGGATGTCCGCGGCCTGTTTGGCCTTGCCGACGACGTGCGCAAGGGGTTCAACAAGGTTACGGTCAACATGCGTGTCAAGAGCGAGGCGAGCGTAGAGGAGCTCACCGAACTGGCGCTGTACTCCCCGGTCTACGAGATGGTCTCGCGGTCGTTGCCCGTAGAATTCGCGCTGACGACGTTCTGAGAAAAATGAGTTGAATCAACGGTGCCGGATTCATTGATTCGAACACAAATCCGGCCCGTTTTTTCAACAGCGCGAGTTCGAAGGAGACGACCCCTTTGCGGGAATCCGATAATGAATCCATTCACCACTCACCCACAGCAGCAAGGTATCACCTACTTCGAGCATTGGTGTTTTGCCATGGGTATTGCCTATCGTTTGTTAAGTAGTGTGGCGGCATTCGTGGTTCATGCACTGTTTCCGTTCATCTCGATTGAGCCTAGGCTCGATTTGGAATCTACTGCTGCCTTTATAAAGGAGCGTAACGAATGGATAGAAACTGCTAAAGAAAAGGGCCTGGGATACTCAAGCCTAGGGTTTAATGATAGTGACATCGGTGAGACTAATTCGAACACAGACAATGCTCCGATAGTTGTCTAACAGATACGACGCTCCACAATCTCCGAATGTCCGGTTCATGTGGTCGTACAGAGACGAAGTGGAAATCAATTTGAATTTTTCAGGATGAAAATACTACTTGGTCTCTAGAAAAATCCGGGGCAGAGAACAAATTTCGCTAATACTCGCCTATTCGCCAGAGCTATGTTTACCCGTTGCGGGTACCGACCCCAATCCGGCTTGCGCGCGGTCCCGCCGACTTCTGGCCCCCTTTTTCCGCGAGAATAACTCAGATGGTTCAATCGGTTGCGATCGGATTCTTGTCGACGACGCTACCTGTATCCCAGTTGAGAAAATCCGGGTCAGAGAATGATTTCTGCTGATTTTCGCCCCGTTTGATCGGCTCAAGGCGCCACCCTCACCTTCTATCCACTCCGGCACGACGGCGTTTGCAAACCGACCGCCGAATATAAGCAAAAATTGTTCTCTGACCCGGTTTTTCCTGTTACAGCCGTTGGAGATCGATAGGCAAAAACCGACCCGATGCTGCCATTCGATCCTATTTTCTTGATTGTCCGATGTCAGGTCTCATAGCGGCCATTTCTAAATAATATAAATCTAGATGTCGTCATCAACATTATCGCATTGCCGCTTAATAAAAGAAGCGCAGAGAAATTTGATAAAGGCAGTCGACTACATATAAAGAAGTGATACCGACTTGGCGCGTTACGGAGTTTTCGATGGTAAGCCGTGCCGGGAAGCGTGCTCGATGTTGTCTTCGTCGCCGGAAAATTCCGCGTAGATTACGCGATTCTTCCCATTCTTTTTTGCCCTGTACATTAGACTGTCAGCATACTTGAGGGCATCGCTATCGCTTGGAGGTGCGGAGGGAAAGATGGCGACTCCCACGCTCGCGCCGATCGGCCAATCGTGATCCCGAATCACATCTAGGAGCCGCTTATGAAATCGGTCAAAGAAAATCTTTGCACTCGCGCCATCGGTCTCGGGCAGGAATACTCCGAACTCGTCGCCCCCGAGGCGGCCTACAACGTCCGTGGATCGCGTCCATTCCGCCAGCGTTGCTCCTAAACACGCAAGCACGCGATCTCCTTCGGCATGTCCCATCGTGTCATTGAGCACCTTTAGATCGTCTAGATCCAAGAACCCCAATGCGCTTGGCGTACCCGTGCGGGAGGCCAACCTTAATAGTAATGAAGTCTCCTCTCTAAAGGCGCGTCGGGTCCCAACCCCTGTTAACGCGTCTATTCGGCCGAACTTCGCCTCCTGTTTGAGGGTCTCTTCCTCGGTGCAGTCATACATCAATGCGAGTACATGCTGAAAATCATTCGCAGAAATCAATAGGGACGTCGATATACGCACCACACGCTTACTCCCATCCGCGCACGTTATTTCCCAGCGTTCGTGGCGAAGATCGTTGCCTTCTCTCATACGGTTCATTCGCTCGACCGCCATCTCTTGAACGTGCGCGTCAGGGTAGACCGTCTGATACCAGCCGCGGCGGTTGATCTCGTCCATCGTGTAACCGGTGATCTCGGTCATCCGCTGGTTCCACACCGAAAAGCGCACGAACGGATACTCAGGGATGCTGTGGCAAACGCAAACTCCCTCGGCAGCACGCTCGATTACCGCCTCGCGAAAAGAGTGCTCCATACGAAGTGCTTTCTGTATTTTCTCCTGAAGAGCAATTCTTCCTTCGAGGGCCTTGATTTGGCACCGCGCCTCCTCAAGCTCGGTCCGGAGTAATGTAATGTCGGTTCGGCGTGACTCCAACTGCGCCATAGTTTGGCGGGCGAGTGCCTGCAAGGCCTTGATCTCCCCTGAGTTCAACTCACCGGGCGCCCGGTCGAGGACGCAAACGGTGCCCAACGCTTCCCCACTCTCGGTCACGAGTGGTGCGCCGGCATAGAACCTTAACTTGGGCTCGTGCGTCACCAGTGAATTACCGGCGAATCGCTCATCCTTGTGCGTATCGGGAACAACCATGACTTCTTCAGGATTCAAAATCGCGTGCGCGCAGAAAGCCACATCACGCGATGTCTCGGCCGCATCCAGACCCCGCCTCGACTTGAACCATTGCCGGTCGGCGTCGACGAGTGACACAAGCGCCATGGGACACTTGCAAATCTGGGCAGCGAGCGTCGTGATGTCATCGAAGGCGGGTTCCGGCGGAGTGTCCAGAACGGCAAAATCCCTCAAGGCTTCAAGCCGCGCCGCTTCGTTTTCCGGCAGTGGGGCGGTCTTCATCTTCGATTGAATCCGTACAATTAGGACGTAATTTTAATGGGTAATAATGATAGGTTGTGGAAAGGCGAACGGCAACTTAAAAAGAATACGCGTAGTTGTCACATAGCGTGTAAATACCCTATGCCCGTCCAAGCTTTTCCCCGTTGATGTATGTCCGTAATGGGCATTACAGAATCGCTAACCACTATCATTGTAATCCATTATGCAAAACTTATGGACGTCGGTAATGAGGTGTACACCGGCCACTCAAAAAATAGCTTCTGGTCGATTACAACAACCGCTTTTGGCCGAACCCGGCAGTTGAATATTGATGGGTGCAAGCCACCCGAAATAGTCACGCCTGGGTGCTCGTCGCCTTGTCTAATGAGCCTTACGGGCACGAATGAAGGCACTCATGAACCTGCCCTCGATGTTCGGGGCGATTGCATCGGCGTCGAGACCCGCAGCGGTCAGAAACTCACGTGCATCGCTCGCCTCGTAGATCCGCGTGGGTTCGACCTCGATGGCCTCGAACCCCGCTTCCGTGAGCTTGCTCCGATACTCCGATTCCTCCAGCGCACCGGCGACACAGCCGATCCACAGCTCCACGTTGCGTCGGATCTCAGCGGGCACTTTCCCTCGCACCACGATATCGGACACGGCGAGACGGCCGCCGGGTTTAAGTACACGATAAGCCTCCCTTAGAACCCGTTGCTTGTCGCTGGAGAGGTTGATCACGCAGTTGGAAATGATGACATCGACCGAGTTGTCTGGGAGCGGTACGTTCTCGATCTCTCCTTTGAGAAACTCGACGTTCTCGACCCCGCCCTGCTTCTGATTTTCGCGCGCCAGGGCCAGCATCTCATCGGTCATATCGAGTCCGTAGGCCTTACCGGTCGGACCCACCCGCCGGGCCGAGAGGAGCACATCAATGCCTCCGCCGGAGCCGAGGTCGAGCACGGTCTCCCCGGGACGGAGTTCCGCCAGCGCGGACGGATTACCGCAGCCTAGGGATGCGGCAAGGGCATCCTCAGGTATCGCAGAAGTTTCGCCGGATGTGTAGAGATTAGAGGTGATGGGATCGCAGCCCCCGCCGTGCGAAGGCACGTGGCCACAGCAGGCGTTTTCGCCGCTGGAGACGCGCTTGGCTGCTTGAGTGTATTTCCGTTTAACGGTTTGTTTCATGTCTGGGGTATTGTTCATGCTGGATTTCCTGCTTCACGGACGTCGAAGAAGGGGGTCTTGCGTGGTTGGGACGAATTCACAGGGCGAAAGATTGCTGAATCAAGCCGAGTTTGTCTTGGGCGGTCGGCGTTCACAGGGAATAGCATCTTCCCCCAGCGTGAGGACGCAGTGTTCCTCTAGAATCTTGCGAAACGCGGCGCGGCCCCGATGCAGCAATACCCGCGCGTTGGCCTCCGACAGATCGAGCTGGGCGGCAATCTCCTTGTGGGTGAGACCAGCCATGTCGTGCAGGGCGACCACCTCTCGCTGAGGCTGTGGCAACCTGATCAGGTATTCCCCGATGCAGCCCGACATCTCTTTCTTGAGCGTGCCGAGTTCTACATCCACACTTTGCCCGGCCATTTCCTGTATGTCCTTTGTATCGCATGTTAATTCGGGAGTACGTGCTCGGGAACGGAAATGATCGCGGACGACGTTGAGGGCAATGGCACACAACCAACTACGGTGGCTCGCCTCGCCGCGATAGGCGCTGGCGGTGCGTTGGGCACGCACAAACACCTCTTGTGCCAGATCCTCGGCCAGAGCCTCATCTCTAACGAGCTTCAGCACGAAACCGTGCACCGCAGTTTGATGCGCAATCATCATTTGGTCATCGTCTTTCATCATGCTGTGCCTCGTCGCGTGCAAAGGATCTGCACCGCTAGCGCAGCCTAGCATGGCGGTGTAGGGTGGACAATGTGCGCCATGACCGCCACGATTCAGCAACGAGCAGATTCATTTTTCTCTCGATCGTTCGTACACAGGCAGTGTTCCATCATCTGCCTCATCATGGGGCCACAACGGCAATTTTCCAACATTTGCGCCATTTCCTCCGGTGTTGGAATCGGTGCTTGGGCGGGCTTCGAAGCCCGATCGGGATCTTGCGTCGTTTTCGTCGTCATAACCATGCTCCTGACTGTGTCATTGATAAAGATGTATTCATATCCTTAGACGACCGCGGATGAAAAAGTGTTACAGCACACTCATTTCCCTCCAGTGACCAAGTGAGTGCGACATCGTGCGCGACGCTGGCGCGCGCGTGATCAAATCGATGTGCCGCTGATACAGATCAATGAACGCGAGCCCACTGTGTGATATTGGATGAAAATCTACAGTGATCCACAGCTCCGGCGATGTACCCCCGGATCGCGATCTGGGGCGTCGCAGTGAGGAGGATGTTATGAATGAAGCCACGCCCGATTTTTCCCTAAAGGTGGCCGGCGTGCACGGAGCCTGCCCTGCGGGGGAAGCCTATGCACAACAAAACATTGACGCGAACAAAGTCCCCGTTTTTTCCTGCGAGGGGCCTTGTATCCGTGGTGAAATTGCCCGACTCGCCGCTAATTTAGTCGCCCAGGAAGAACCGTCGTTTGCGCGCTGTTGCCACGCGGAAACGTTTTTTGTGCCCCACTCGTCGATAGCGCGCTGGGTAAAACAAGCGGACCGGGCCATCATGATCGACGGCTGTTTCTTGAAATGCCACGGCAGGGTCCTTAAGAACCTGATCGACGATGGAAAAATGGTCCACATCGATGCACTTCCACTGTACAAGAAATATTCTGACGTTTTTTTGTACACCGACGTCCCCGAAGCGGAACGAAACGCAGTAGCTCAGAACGTCGCGAATAAGATCCTGGAAATGGTGCGACCTCAATGAGGCTACCCAAATGACCGGAGGAGACCATCGTTATGAGTACGCTGAATGAATCAATAGAGCGTCACCACCGACTCATTATCTTGGCACTCATAGTGGCGATAGGTTTTGTGGCGACATCCTGTGTGTTCCACGACGTGATTCCTATTTGCCATGCGATCTTTGGATGCGATCACCAACTGCATCAGACGCTCATACAATGAGCAGTGTTAGACTGCGTAGAGACGCTTGGTTGGCGAACTCTATCCGTCGTTACCAACAGTCCGATCTGCTCGCAAGACAGGTCCCGCCCCACGAGATTGATGAAGGCCTAAGCGGAACCAGGAGGTGAACATGACCGACACGCATGCGAAAGAACCGATGACGATGTGCCCAATGGCATCCATGTGCCGGGGGATCGTTGCAAAGCCCCCGTCGCGTCTGCTGTTGATGATTCCTGGGCTCGTGCTCATCCTGGTGGGATTTTTTATCCTGCTTGAGCCGAAGGTTCTGATTTGGTTGATGGCAGCGGTTGCAATCATGCTTGGCGTCCTTGCACTCGTTATCGCCAATGCCATTCATCGTTTCAGTGTGCGGTTTCAGGAATCACATAGCTAGCCGATGGTGATACCAGGCTGATTTGTTATTTCCAGCGCATGGCGTTTGCGAAAGCCCACGCCCTCCAGGTGGGGTTGTTTCAGTGACCTGCGTAATGGCAGCGTTGGGTTGTGGGGGGTCATGTCTTAACGTACTTTCGCGGTTAGAACCCCCCACATCACCATGGTTACGGCGTTATAAATAAACGTCCGGAAGGAGGCAGCGAGCCGTCGATCGAAGTTGTATTTAAGGTTCCATTTCAACGGCGGTTCGTGGCCGAAAGCGCCAGCTCAAGAAAATACCGCTAATGACAGCAATGGGCACGGTGCAGGCATCTGAAGTTGATTCTGTGTGATGCAACAATGTTGCAAGGCGATAGGCTCCAGAATACGCTTTATGCCGACGTTCGCAGAATCTGGACGAACTGGTGCTTACGACCCTCAAGAGACTTTCGATCCAGGAATTTCAATTGTCGGCTTTCGGATCGTAAACCGGCCATTGGTAAGCAAAGACAGGTAAGTTTGATTTACGTCATTGGATGAGGCGGATCGCGCCGTTGATAGTGAATTACAAAGACAACAATATTCATCTGTTCACTTTAGATGCCAGTTATAGGTATTTAAATAAGAGAGAAAAGAGCGGATTTGTTTTTATCAATCAACTCACTTTTTTTAACCTGTTGATACTTCTACTTTGGGTAAATTTCTAAAAATACTCAACAAAAGAGGGTCGCTATATGCCTAGCCCGGATTATTCATGAATCTGTTGCATGAATGGATTTTTTCGCTTCCGTGGTTCAATAGCAAGGACATACCATCTTCGAGGATGTGTTTTGCTG
>CAMYKK010000100.1 GCA_947258975.1 uncultured Gammaproteobacteria bacterium | reverse complement strand
TGCACCAGTATCCGGGAAGCTGGCGCAGGACAGGGGCGGCTGAACGCCGGACTGGAGCGAAAGTCATAGCCGTAGCTATGGCTTGAGTGAAGTCCAAGTCCAGGCGTGCCTGGACCAGCCAGAGCCTGGATAGGACACCGGCCGTATACAAAACGTATCCGGTCCAAGTGTTCCCGATTTGATATATACAAACGGTTTCTCAATCAGTTACCTCAAGGCCGGCGGCCGACTGGTGCAATATGCGGGCTAGCGGTTACGGCGGGCAGCAAAAACCCCCATCACGCCGTCTGTAATTGGAGATTATTGAGAAAACGAATGCGGAGACGGGTGGTACGCGAACCGGTTTACGGGACCGTTTCCACGATACCACTGCGGCCTCAAAGCCTTATCGGTGTGGTGTAAAGTCAGGTAATGCAGGGCTCGCTGGAGGCACGGGCATCTTTTAAGGTGATGACGGATTGCGGGTCCAGCGGCAGGCGGATGCGTGTCAAGCGGTGGACGACCTTCGCAATTTCATACAAGCGGCCCGCGTCCATCTTGTGTGCGAGCAGATAAAAACCAGCCTTGCCAACCCGCCATCCGTACACCGGTTGGCCGCTGGTCTTGAAATAAGCGACATCTTCCGGCAAGCGGGTGTGGTTCCTGAACACTACCAGGCTGACCATGCATCCGCTGGGACCAACGTAGCCGATGTGGACACCATCAACGCCACGGGCCGAGACTTTTCGTATGCCGCTAAAGGTCAGTTCCACCTTTGAAAGGTCCGGGACGTAGGCATCCAGGTACAGTCCGTCGAGAGTTGTCTTGAGCAACGCCTCGTGATGGGTATCTGGCCGCTGGGCATGGGAATCCAGCCACTCGGTGTGAAGGGCGTCCGCGAGATGCATGCCGGATACGGGATAGATGAAGTCCGTCTTCAAGACCAGAACCGACATCAATGAACCCAACAATAGGACCGTTGCCAGGCTTGCCGCTAAGGGAAGCCAGGTATTTGTTGGTTTTGTATTCTTGGGCCGCCCCACATCGATCTTGGCGGCCAGCCCATCGGTGGAATGTGCAACCGCGGCCTTCAAGGAACTCAAGACGGCAACTTGTTCCGCGTACTCCGGATCGATCGCCACCGCTTTGGCGACTTCAGCCGCACCCCGGGGCGACAACTCCCCGTCGACGTACTGATTAATGGTTTCCCAACTGATGCTATCCTTCATTTGCCACTTCTCACAATCCTCAGCGGAAATCTACGCACATGACGTTTGCTTAGTGCCTGCAACAGCGCCGTACGGGCACGGCTCAGTCTGCTCATTACCGTACCCACCGGTACTTGCAGCAGGCACGCCGCTTCCTTGTAGCTGAATCCCGCCAAGTCAACCGCCACCAACACCTCACGGTGCTCCAGGCTCATCTGCAGCAAGCCCCTCCTAACCGTCAGGGTGTTGATTAGCCTTTGATCTATAGAGGAAACGTCCGAATCAGAGGTATTATTCCGATTGCCGTCATCACCTTCGTCCAGTTCCTCAAATGCCTGCGTCCCAATGCGTCGCCGGCGAATGTCGTCGTGGAAGGCGTTGCGCAGTATCTTGAACAACCACGCGCGGTACGCCGGCTCATCCACCGGGATGCGTTCCGCACACAGGGCTTTGAGAACACAGGTTTGAACCAGATCCTGTGCGCTGTCGCGGTCTTTGGTAAGACTGAACGCGTAGCCGAATAAGCGATCGAGATAGGCCTCGATACGTTGCCGCTTGGGTAGATTATTTGCGGAACAATCAGGGTTCATCTCTGCAACCTTCATTGCAACGTCGATCTCGATTATACGGCCGTTACTTGCAAAAGAGATATTCGTTTTGGCGCCCCAATCAACGAGTGCTCGATGCTCGACTTAGACTCAATCTAATAGAAGGAAAAGCTGTTTTACAACTTTGTGAGGAATAAAACTTTAAATTTGTACGTTTTTACTATGGGATCAGGAACTCTTTGCGTCTCATTGCGAAACGGACTCAAGAACCCAATCGAAACACGGCGGTGTTGAGCTGTCATCGCCTGCATCTGTGAAACAATTGAGGGCACCCGAGCATGCCGACACTAGGCCAGGTATTCCATCGCGCGGTTGATGGTACCTTCGCTGTCGATTCCAGGCAGCGCATCATCTATTGGGATCAAGGTTGTGAAGATCTGCTGGGACATCCCTCCGAGACTGCGCTCGGCCAGCCCTGTTGTGATGTGCTACAGGGTTGTGATCCGGCGACCGGCGCATCGTTTTGTTGCCGCGGGTGTGGTGTCGCGCAACCGGGAAACAACGGCAGCACGCCCAACAGCTTTTCCATCCACGTTAGCACCCATGACAATCAGTTAATGCGGTTGTCCATCAATATTGTGCTCATTCCATCGCACTGTAAAAACACGTGGAATGCGGCCCACTTACTACACGTAGCGGGGAAACCTGACGTATTAACGTCGTTGAGTTACGCCCTGGACAAGCATCCACAGGCACCCGTGCATCGACGCCATGGTGCCACAACCAAACGCAGCAGCCCCGCTTCATGTTTAACGACGCGCGAACAACAGGTGTTGGCATTATTGGCCGAAGGCTTAACCGGGGCCGTTATCGCCAAGCGGCTTACCATTAGTATTACCACCGCGCGTAATCACCTGCAGCACATTCAGCGGAAGTTGGGTGTGCACAGCCAGATCGAGGCGGTCGCCTACGCGTACCGGCATAATCTGGTTTGATGAGAAATCAAGATGACATGCGGGCGCGCAAGATGTCCATTGCAAAAACATAGCCGGAGTTTCTAATGAGCAGGAAAATCGCCGTGATTATTACCGAGCGGCAGGAGGAGGCGCTAAGGATGTCCATAGGGTTGACACTGATGGATGACGTGGTCGACATCTATGTGCTCAATCGCAAGCTCGAGGGCAGCAAAAGCTTGGCCGCAAACTTGGAGACGATCCAAGATCTGGAGCTGAACATGTACTCGAATTATGCGGATCAGACTTACGCCGAACATGTTTCGATTGACCACATCGCCGATTCCATCGCTGACTATGATCATGTCTTACCATACTAGCGGAGCGGACGAGCTGTCTGTCATGTTATTTGCGATGAGAATTTGCCAGCCCTGCGTTGGCAGCTGTAATGAGAGGAGAACAAAGTGAAGCTTGGCATCCTGGTCAACACCGATAGGCATCTCGAACATATCATCGCCATTACGCAGGCCGCCGGTGCGAAGGGCCATGAGGTGATCATCTTTTCCATGGACGATGGTACACACTTGTTGCAGAAGCCTGCGTTCAACGCTCTTGGTGAACTGGATGGCGTAAGCATGAGCCTGTGCCGTCACAGCGCCGAAGAACACAACATCGAACTCGATGACATCCCGGAAGGGATTACACGCGGCAGCCAGTTCAACAACGCAGTGATGAGCCATGAGGCCGATCGCATCATCGTGCTTTGACGGTGGTGAGCGGCGGCGCGCTGGTGGAAAAAAGAGTATCGAGACAAGCGAGCCAATGACGTGAGAATTCTGCATATTCTGAAAGACGGCCCCCGCGATGAAGCGGATCAGATCATAACCGCCCACATGAAACGACATGAAGTGGAAGTCATAGACCTGTCTGTGGGCGCTGTTTCGTATCCTGAATTAGTGGACAAAATTGAGCATCATGACCAGGTCATATGTTGGTAAGCAAGACGGAAGCGGGAAGCATAGGTAATGAGCGGGGCGCAGTGATAGTGCAGATGAACGTTGCTCGGCGGGCGGCCGGCGCGGATCGCGCGGCGTTGGGTGAGAGCCGGTTGGCGGCGCCTGATCGCGCCTCACGTTGCGCCTTCATCGCACTGCTGGCGTTGGCCGTATTCTTGGCGTTGTTTCTATTTCGCGAGCTAGATGATAACCGGCTCACCAGTTGGCAATGGGTGTTCGCCAACGCCAACCTGCCGGCGTTGCTCTTGCAACTTTGCGCCGGGTTGCTCATTGCATATTGGTTGGCTGGCAGCGTGGACCGCATCCAGGAGCACCCAATGACGCTTTTTGTGGTGTCGTATGCCGTCGCCACCATTTTCTGGAGAGAACCCGAGGTCATTGTCGACAGCGCGCGATATTTCGCCCAGGCCAAACATATCGAGCAGTATGGAATTGCCTATTTTTTGCGGGAGTGGGGGAAGGAAATCCCGGCATGGACGGATCTTCCCCTGGTTCCCTTCTTATATGGCATTGTATTGAAGTTGCTCGGGGAATCCCGTTACGCCATTCAAGCTCTGACCACGCTGCTTTTCTCCGGCACTGTCTTGATGACGTATTTCATTGGGAGGCAACTATGGTCACCCGCGCTCGGCCTGAGTGCCGGTATGTTGTTGCTGGCGATGCCATACCTGCTGACCCAGGTACCGTTGACCATGTCTGATGTGCCGAGCATGTTCTTTCTGACCGTGGCGGTGCTGGCATCGATACGTGCACTGCAGGCCGGAGGCCCGTTTCGCCTCGCCCTGGCCGCAGCTGCGATTGTGCTTGCGATGTTGGCGAAATATTCCACCTGGTTGATGCTCACCGTCGTTCCGGTCATCGCGGTGGTGGAGTATGTTCATCAGGGCAGGCCGGTTTTCGGTCGAACGGCGGGCATCATCGCGTGGGTAGGGCTTTTGTTGCTGCCGATCCTGCTGTGGCGCCATGACCTGTTCGCGCATCAGCTGAGTTTTCTACGCGATTATCAGTATCCCGGATTGTACCGCTGGGGCGAGAGTTATATCTCGACCTTCTTGTTTCAGCTGCATCCGTTCGTTGCACTCATGGCGATGGTCTCGATCTTCGCTGCAGCGTTTAGAAAAGATCCAAAATATCTGATTATTAGTTGGATGCTGTGCCTGATTGTGCTGTTCGAGATCAAGCGCATCCGCTATACGATGATTACTTTGCCAATGCTGGCGCTGATGGCCGCCTATGGCCTGCACCTGATTAAAGATCAGATCACGCGCCGCTTTACGGTGCTGGCGGCGATTGCGTCATCGCTGGTTATCGCGGTCTACGGGCACCTGAATTTTCTGCAAACAACCAGTGCCGCGAATCTCCAACAGGCTGGGCATTATCTCGATGCCGTGGATCAGAAGCTGATCGAAGTGTACACCCTGCCGCAGATCAACTCGGTGATCAATCCGGCGATATCCGTGCCGATCATGGATTTATATACGAACAAAACCATCGTTTATCGCCGCGATGGCGGTGCTGAGCACGTCAGGATTCCGTCCAAGATTGCCACCTCGCCGTTGCGATTTACCTGGGAACTGCCGGATTGGAGATTTTTTGACGATTCACAAATACCGGCATATTCCGACAAGGTAATTGTTGTTATTCTGAGTGACCCACGGCAGACGCTGCCCGCGAGCCTAGCCCGTGATCTGGCAGGATTTACGCTCATGAAAGAATTTCGCGAGCAAAGCGGGGTGTTTCGATACCGCACCATTGTGCAGATTTATCAGCCGACCAAAAGCATCTGAGGGGATGGATTTATGAGTACGTCAGCACTGGAAATGGCCGCCACGGACGGCACCAAGATCGAAAATGACCTGCGGAAAAAACGTCTTTGGGCCTATGGTATCGCGGCAACGTTCGCGGCTATCAGTATCGGCACTTACCTGTACAGCGAGTATTACATCTATCTCTCTGTATATCTGTGGTTCGGGTTCATTTACGGCATGTGCCTGCAATACGGAAGGTTCTGCTTTTCCTCGGCGTTCCGGGACTTGTTTGCGGTAGGTGTACCGCGCATGGCGGTGGGCATCATGATTGCCACGGTTTTGTTTGCCGCCGTGAGCGCCCTTGTCACCGCCACCGGCTTGAGCACTTTTCACGCCGCGCCGACCGGCAGCCACGCAGTGATTGCCGGGACGATCTTCGGTGTTGGAATGGTGTTCGCGGGCGGTTGTGCGTCCGGTTCGTTGTACAAGACCGGCGAAGGCAACATGAGCGCGGCGCTGGTGATACTGTCTATCAGCGTCACCCAGGCGCTGTTTGCGGATGCCGCTGGCTGGACCAATGCACTGGTGCCCGAATCCTGGCATGCGTCTGCGGTGGCCAAAGGCCTGCCGGACGTTATCAATGCCGGGGACGGTTGGGTGGATCAATATCTGGCCGGATATGTTTGGAACCAACCGGTTCTGACCTTCGCCAACCTGTTTGGAATGTTGGATGAATCGGTCGCCGGCGCGTTCTTTGGCAATATGCTCATGGGTGTGGTGATCCCGGCGGCGTTGTTGCTGATTGTGGTTTACATCGGCTGGTCGCGCCGCGCTTTCCTCAAAAAGCGCATCAAGGAAAAAGGGCATACGACGTTTCGCGATGAGCTCGATGGCTATTGGGCCATGATCACCGCCAACAAGCGCACCGCCATCGCCGGCTTGTTGCTGGGCATCTTCTGCGGCCTGCAGATGTTGGTGACCCAGGGACTGCGGGTCAAGTTCGGTGTGCAGAATGCCGGCACGCTGCTGGAACGCATCGGATTCGATTACGGAATTTCGGTCAACGGGACGGTGTTCGACCCCGGTTATTGGTACGTGACCACCCAGGAAGCGCAGTGGGTCGGTTGGGTGTTTAATAAGTTGGGCGCGAACAATATGGATAATATCTACTTCGGCTTTGTCAATGGAATTCCCAATCCGGCGATTAATCCTGCGGATTGGATGTCCCTGGCGCTGATCGGAGGCGCAGCGGTGATGGCGCTGTTGCACAACGAATTCAAATTCAAGAAGCCGACACTTGAGTTGGCGACGTGGGCGGTTATTGGCGGTGCGTTGATGGGCATCGGTTCGCGCCTCGGACTTGGGTGTAACGTGGGCGCATTCTTCGTTCGCGTAGCCCAGGGCGATACCTCGGGGTGGTTGTTCGGGTTAGGGATGATCGGCGGCGCTTACATCGGCGTCAAATTCTTTAACTGGTGGACGGAGCGGCGTATGGCGAAGGAATTTGCTGCCTGTGATTTATAACGCGCAATGCGATTGCGAGGAGATTTGGTATGAAGTTTGAAAAGCGAGACGACGGCGTGTATGTGCTGGACGTGAAAGGCTACGTGTGTCCGCATCCGCAGATCTACACCAAGAAGGCGCTTTCGAAGGTGCAAAGCGGTGATGTAGTGGAAGTTCTCTTCGACAACCCGTCATCCGGTGAATCGATTGCGGCGATGTGTGACACCACCGGTGACGAGATCGTGACCAAGAAACACGAGGGCGGGCAATTTGTATGGGATATCGAAAAGGCTTAACGAGCGTTCAGTCCCAGCATCTTTCGTTATCGATGTAAGAATTTATTACCGGTAGCGGATTTAAATTATCGAAAGCGGGGTAACAATGAAAACCGGACTGTGGTCAGTGATCGTTATGGTAGCGGGATTCATCGGGTTCATGGCCGGCTACAGCCTATCCCCCATGATCGAGGTCGGTCTGATCGGAGGCCAGCCGGACCAAGTGGGTATCCAGGATGAAGTCGATTCGGACATGCAGGAATACTACTCCAAGTTGACCGGGCAAGAATAATTCATGCCCGTCCGATCCGCAGCGTGGATGAGCAAACCACGATCCATATACCGCGCTTTGGGACGAATTGATGGCAGGGGGAGATTAAATTGAAGAACAGCGTTTGGGTTGTGCTCACCGCGGGAGTCGCGATCGTTGGCTTTTTGTTTGGCTATAATTTGTCGTCGCAAACCGGCGTAGAACCAGGATTTTTTGAACGCCCCGAGGCCGGCGGCTATGGCGCCGGACCAGGTGCGGGCCAAGCCAGTGAAGGCGTCAACAGCGAAATGGAAGAGTACTACAAGAAGCTGGCAGAGTAGATCGGAACGCTCTGATTAGCGTTCGTCCACCTACCATACACGACAACAGCGTCCCATCCATGCACGGCGGAACCGGCGACAATTGCGATGCAGTGATTCTCGGCGGCGGGCTCGCCGGCCTTACCGCAGGTTACCTGCTCTGCCAGGCGCGCCGATCCGTTGCCTTGATCGAGCGGCAGGCCAGCGTCGGGGGCCTGGCGCGTACCGTTGAGACAAAGGGTTTCCGTTTCGATCTCGGCGGGCACCGTTTTATCACTTGTGATGCCACGCTCGACGCATTCGTACGCGACCTGTTAGCGGGTGAATATCTGGAGGTGGATCGATCGAGCCGCATCCTGCTCGGAAATAATTGGTTTCATTATCCGTTGCGGCCCCTGAACGCGTTGTCAGGTTTTGGAGTTTCCACGGCGGTGAAGATTCTATGCGACTACGCTACGGAACGGGCGAAGGCCTGTATTCACTCTACGCCGCCGGTGTCCCTGGAAGACTGGGTAGTGCGTCACTACGGGCGCCGCCTGTTTTTGCTCTACTTCAAGGATTACAGCGAAAAAGTGTGGGGCATCGATTGCCGCAACATTGCCACCGAATGGATCGAGCAACGGGTTCAAGGCCTGTCCTTGGGCGTCGCCATAGTTAACGCGATTATGCCGCGGTTCGGCGCCGCGCGATCCACTTTGGCGACCCGCTTCCTTTACCCGCCGTTGGGCATCGGCCAGATTGCCGAGCGCTTGCGTCAAGGGATGCACGCAACCAGCCGCGTATTGAACAACACCACCGTGGTGCGGCTGGATCATGCCGCTGACCGAATACGGCAGGTTACCGTCCGTAACGGGGATCAAACGAGTATCCTGTCTGGCGAGAATTATGTCTCCACGATACCCCTGCAATCATTGATCACCGCGCTGCAACCGCGTCCACCGGCTTCGGTGTTGGCCGCCGCATCGCGGCTGCGCAGCCGGGACCTGGTGGTGGTGGCGGTCATGCTCGATAGACCCCGCGTGACCGAGCACACCTGGATCTATTTGCCGGAGAGCAAGATTCCGTTCGGCCGCGTCCACGAACCTACCAATTGGAGCCCGCAGATGGCGCCCGCCGGCAAGACATTGCTGGTGGCCGAGTATTTTTGTTTCCGCGGTGACACCATTTGGAACCGCACCACCTCAGAGGCGACACGGCTCACGGTCGATGGCTTGGAACGGCTGGGGCTGATCGACAAACGTGATGTGCTCAACAGTGTGGTGCTGCGCATACCCAACGCCTATCCGTTGTTCGAGGTGGGTTTTAAACAGCATTGCGAGCATATCCAGGATTATCTCGACCAGTTCGACAATCTCCATGTGGCGGGACGCGGCGGCACGTTTAGTTACTACAACATGGACCACGCCATGCGATCCGGTATGGATATCGCCGCTGGACTCTCTGCGCGCGCGGCGTTGTGGCAAACGACGGAAGTCGGGCCTGTAGATAAGATGGCGCAGTTGGGATGAAGT